>DATFZQ010000230.1:0-3180 GCA_035314345.1 Candidatus Acidiferrum sp. | reverse complement strand
GGACCGCCCTGCGGAGTCCCTTCCTCTGCGTAGATGACAATCCCATTTGCATCGCTCCGGCGTTGAGCCATTTTCCGATCAGGCCCAGGATCACCGGATCTGCAATGCGATGGGCTACCATCTTGCGTAGCCACTGATGATTAATGCGGGTGAAGGACTCTACGACATACTACCCATCATCAGGACCTTCCCGAGAGAGTCACGATTGTCCGTGCCTGTCATCCGTTCGAAGGTCAATCACTCGCTGTTCTTGGCGCCATCCATCGGCACGGCCGATTGTATCTCCTTCTGATCTTGCCCGACGGCAGTAAATCGCTCATCCCTGCCGACTGGACGGATGTTGCGCCCACCGTGCAGCCTCACGGTGCTGTCACTTCGAATCAGACTGCCACGCTTGGCTCTTGGGAAGACTTGTTTCACGTACGCGCCATCGTGGATGCTCTCCTCGGCCGCCTCGCTCATCCGGAAGGCGAGGCCAACTCCACCGCAAAAAAGGAGAGCGTCCTTGCAGCCAAATCTGAATCTCTTCGACCTTCTGCTCGAGGAAATCTACATGTGGGAAACGCTGGAGCACCAACCCAAGGCTCTGGCGATCGAAATCCTCACAAGGCTAATTGCCCGCGCAGCCGCAGACAACCACACCCAGGAGGAAAATCATGAATGATCTGGTCAAGGTGAAGCCCAACCATACCCAGCGCACCGCCTTCGTCTACATCCGCCAGTCCTCACCTGCCCAAGTCGAGTACAACCGCGAGTCCACCGCACGCCAGTATGCTTTGCTCGAGAAGGCGCAGGAACTCGGTTGGGCCAAGGAACAAGTGATCGTCATCGACGAGGACCTGGGCTTGTCCGGCTCCGGATTCGCCGAGCGTTCCGGATTCGCACGCATGACTGCGGAAGTAGCGCTCGGCCACGCCGGCATTGTGTTCGGCCTGGAAGTCTCCCGGGTGGCGCGCAACAATGCCGACTGGTATCGCCTGTTCGATCTCTGCAGCATCACCGACACCCTGATCGGAGATAGCGACGGCATCTACCATCCCGCGCTCTTTAATGATCGCCTGGTGCTCGGATTAAAGGGCATCATGGCGGAAGCGGAACTGCACATTCTTCGCGCACGGCTCGAGGGTGGAATTCGCAATAAAGCGGCCCGCGGGGAACTGCGTCGAGGCTTGCCCGTGGGCTTCGTGTGGGGAGAAGAGGACGGCGAAGTCCGTTTCCATCCCGACGAATCCGTCGTGAACACCATTTACACGGTCTTCTCCAAATTTACCGAACTGGGATCGGTCCGCAAGGTCTGGCTGTGGTTCCGCTCCGAAGGTCTTCCGTTCCCGCTGCGATCCCATATGCAGAGCCCGATCCGTTGGGTCGCCCCCAGCTATCACACCATCCATCAAGTACTCACCAATCCGGTGTATGCTGGCGCTTACGCGTACGGGAAGTCTCATCGTGAACGCTACGTCGATAACCAAGGCAGGCTCCGGAAGCGGACCCGCCTTCTACCCATGGCGGAGTGGCCCGTGCTTCTTCCCGAACATCATCCCGGTTTCATTGACTGGGCTACCTTCCATGAAAACCAAGCGCGCATTGATGCCAACGAGCATCCTCAGCCACACCAAGCCGGCGGTGCCGTGAGAGAAGGCGCGGCATTGCTGCAGGGCCTCGCTACCTGTGGAAAGTGTGGCCGTCGGCTCCACACTCACTACACGGGTAGAACCGCGTCGCCCGGCTATCATTGCGCGGGCAAGGATATGGTTGGCGGACGCGGAGTGTACTGCCTGAACGTAGGTGGCGTTCAAATCGATCAAGCCGTTGCCGATGCTTTTCTCAAGGCTCTAACGCCCGCAGCTCTCGAAGCAACCCAGTACGCCATACAGCAACTCGAAGCGGGCCACGATGCCGCGCTCGGTCAGTGGCGCCTGGCCGTGGAACGTGCTCGCTACGAAGCCGAACGAGCCGAGCGTCAATATCGTGCCGTTGAGCCCGAAAACAGACTCGTGGCACGCGGACTCGAAACCGAGTGGGAAAAGCGCTTGCGCGATCTCTCCGCTGCAGAAGCTGAACTCCAACGTCGGGAACGACACCGCCCGCGCACGCTGAGCGAGGAAGAGAAAAAGAAGATTCTTTCTCTCGGTTCCGATCTTCATAAAGTCTGGACGGCACCTACCACTGCGGATCGTGATCGCAAAGAGCTGCTGCGCACTCTTCTGGAAGAGGTGATGGTTACCGTCAATCGCCCCCAACGGTGCGCTCATCTTACCCTGCGCTGGCGAGGCGGCACTCTCATGGAATTAGATCTCTCCTTGCCGCGCATGATGCCTCGCGGCCTCCACACCGGCGAAGATACGATCTCTTTGCTACGTCGCCTTGCCGTTCACTACCCCGACGATGTGATCGCAGGCATTTTCAATCGTCAGGGACGCAAAACGGCGAACGGTGAACGCTTCACAGCAAATCAGGTTGGTAGCCTGCGTCGCTATCGCAACATTCCGCGCTACGAACCGCCGGCAGAGCCACCCATCGGGCCAGTTGTGCCGATTCGCCAGGCAGCGCAGATCTTGGGCATCAACACTTCCACTGTTCATCGCTGGCTGAATGATGGATTCATCGCTGGGGAACAGGTAACGCCGGGAGCGCCGTGGCAGATTCGAATCACCGATGAGTTGCGTGCACGCTTTGTAGAGCAAGCGCCCCCAGGTTATCTGCCCATGCTGGAAACAACCATGAAACTTGGTGTCTCTCGTCAAACCGTGTTGCAACGTGTAAAGCGTGGCGAGCTCGACGCTTTATTAGTCACGCGCGGACGTCGTAAGGGCTTACGAATCAAAGTAGTGGACGATCAACCTGGGTTATTTCATGACCAAGGGGGCATTGTGTAGATGGATCCAAAAAGCCGCGGATGTCCGCGTCGAGCACCCAGTTCACCTTCTTCCGTTCCAGCCCCACGGCAAGCGCGTCCAGCGCCTGATGCGGGCTGCGGCCCGGACGAAACCCATAGGAGAAGCCCTTGAAGTCGACCTCATAAATCTGGTTGAGGATCGTCACCACGGCCTGCTGGACAATCTTGTCCTCCAGTGCCGCGATGCCCAACGGACGTTGCCGCCCGTCGGCCTTCGGTATATAGACTCGCCTTGAAGGTTGCGCCTGGTACGTTCCACGGTGAACCCGGCTGTGAAGATCAAT
>DATFZQ010000229.1:0-10238 GCA_035314345.1 Candidatus Acidiferrum sp. | reverse complement strand
CTATGTACGCAAGGGACGAGTGATCGTGTCCCGACCGCAGTCCGAGGCGTCAGAAGAGACCGCAGCCTCGAGCAGTGCAATCGCGCGCTTCCTGCACGAACTCACAGAAGGCCATCGTTTCGTCTGGCGGAATCGGCGGGTATTACTCATCGGCATTGCGTGGGCGCTGTTTGTCGCAGCCATGATGACGCAGGGTGTGCTGACCGCACCATTGAGCGAACGCATTCTTCATGGGGGCGCGGTCAGCTACGGGTGGCTGAATGCAGGATGGGCGATTGGTGCCTTCGTCAGCGTCTTTTACGCAGCGACGTTCATCCGCCAGCGCGGAGCGCACCGCTCGGTGACGATCACCATGTCGGTGATTGCGTTGTCGCTATTCCTGTTGCCCGTATCACGATGGCTGGCCGTGGCCGTGCCCATCTACTTCATCATGGGATCCAGCCGTGGCGTTGGTGGCATCGCAATCTCCAGCGAGATGATGGAGATTGTGCCCCGATACATGATGGGTCGTGTGCAGAATATGTTCTCGTTCGGCGCGAGCGCTTTGCAGATCGCTACTTCGCTGGTCGCTGGTGAAGCTGCTCATCGTGACGGGCTGAAGTACGGCTTCTGGATCGTAGGGGCCATGTATCTCGGCGCTGCACTCGCCGCCTGGCTGCCGGTTCGCGACAGGGTACCAGCGGCATACCGCGCCGGTGATGCGGCAGCAGATGAAGGTGGATGAGCAATGGCGGCAGAGAAAACTCAGCCGCCATTCGTGTCTTGGACGAGTACCTTCGTTAGTTTCTAGCATGAGGCGGTCTGAGAATTCATCTCTCAGATTATTGAGGTGACGTCAAGCGGCGAGCAAGTCAAGCATGTTTTGGATTGCCTGATCGGCTTTGTGGTAGGCGATTTCGATTTTGCTGGGAGGCTTGAGGGTTGGGTCGGGGCGGTGAGAGAACAGGGAGTTGGCCAGGGGCCCACAGATGCGCTGATGGAACAGGGTGAACATGAGCGCGGCTTTGGTCCCCTTATCGGTGAGGCGATAGCGATAGCGGCCTCCGTGGCGTTCCAGCAGGCCATGTGCTTTCATCTTGCGAAGGTCGTAGCGGAGTTGAGTGGGGGTGTAGCTTTCGGGGGACAGGCCGAAGCTGGTGAGGATGGCGCGATGGATGTCGGCGGACCGCCATCCGCTGAGCTGCGTGCCGGCATGCAGGAGTACCTCCATCAGCCGCAGCATTCGCGTGTCATGAATCTTGATGCCGGCGATTTTGGTCTTGCCGGAGGTGACAGGCAGAGCGATCTTTTGAAATAGCGGAAAGTCGACGTGAACATTCAGCGACTGGGCCTCGAAGCCGGCGAGGCGATCGGTAACGCCGATAAGCTTCTGCCGCAGCTGGTCTAGGTTGTGCAGGCCTTTGTTGAGCCCGAGATCCTTCATCCGGTTTACGCAGACCTCGACCCGGAGGAAGGTGCTGAACTTTTCATACATGCGGCCGACGAGGTTCTTGCCGTAGATGCGCAGTACATGATGGCCATGCTCCAGCTTTTCGAGAA
Organism: Candidatus Acidiferrum sp.; assembly: GCA_035314345.1. Classification (GTDB taxonomy): domain Bacteria; phylum Acidobacteriota; class Terriglobia; order Acidiferrales; family UBA7541; genus Acidiferrum. Next base: position 8,699 of record DATFZQ010000229.1, on the reverse strand, counting down.
CGCTGTGTAGTTTGCCGCGCAGCCGCTTGGTGATGCGTACTCCGAAGATGTGAGCCACTTTCTCGGCGGTGAGCCGGAACAGGCCCATTTCGCAGGAGCGCTCGAAAATACGGTGAATCGGGAAGTTGCGCTTGAAGATGAAGTTTCGGCAGTATTCGACCTGATTGATCGAGTAGGCGCGTCTCAGGTTGACGGTTTTGCGGTCTTTCTCGGAAAACTTGGGGCACAGAAGCCAACTCCAAGAATTCAGCTGCTTCTCCAGGATGGCAGAGTTCAATCGGTCGGCAGCCGCCTGCAGTGCTTGGGGATCTGAGGTCGCCAGAAATGCGTTGTCGTCTTTGCGAAACGCTACTCCCCGGCGGCGGAGTTCGATCTCGATGAAATGGTGTCCGTTCAGGTAATAGGTGGTCTGAAACGGCAGGTACGTACCCACGCACATCGCCAGGGGGCCGACGACGGGATCGCGGATGTAGAAGTAATAGTGCAGGTAGCGGGACGGGCATCGCCGGATGATCCTGTAGTCGGGGTCCTCGGTCGGGTACTTGGGCATCTGGGAGCGGAAGGTGCTGCCCATTTCCATACTCGTGAAGATGAAGTAGACCCCGTGTTGATTCCGGCGCTCCATACGTTGCAGATGCGGCCGAACACGGTCTTCTTTGCTCACACCTTTCTCCGCCTGCATGATGGGGATCTTGTGGTTGCGCGCATAGGCTTGCACCCATCCTCGGTATTCGGTGGTGCGCTTTGCCAATACTTGCGGGGTGATCGGATACTGTCCATGCACGTCGCGAAAGAAATGCACGATGTGTTCGGGCCGGGTCAGCAGCGGTAAGTACCCTTGGATGACGATGCGGTCGAAGCAGTGATATACAAATACCAGGAAGCGTTCAAAAAGCTTCGCGAAGGTTTCCATGGGTCGCCTCGTCTGATGCTTGGTCGCACAACCAAATCATCCGTCTTAGCGACCCATGGAATCAACCGATCGAACTTGTCAGCTCCGCACTCCTTCTCCCCAGGGATTTCAAGGGCGCAGCCCTTGGTTATACTTAGAGCGGCATAACCGACATCAAAGTCCAGGAAGGCAATGAGCGAAGAGTCAATCTGAGAGGATTGCCCGGAAGAGTGTTACCGAAAGTCGGCCGAATGACGGGGCGGACGGTTGACAACCCAATCTTCATCCCCTTGCCAGCGCAACTTCTCTTGGCTCCACTCTCTTTGATGCCTCGGTCATCTCCTGCAGCCATTGAAAAGCCATCAGGGACATCATTTCCTCGGTGCAGCGCCAGCGCCAGTTGCCTTCCGCACGACCTGGCAGATTCATTCGTGCCTCTCCACCTAGGCGGAGGAGGTCCTGAAACGGCGCAATTGCTAGCGCTGCCACAGAGCTCCACGCCAAGCGCATCAATGCAGCCGGGGCTTCATCGCTGCTGCTCGGTGTGGATTTCAGATAATTCCACAAGTTTTGCCGCTGGTCGTCCGGCAGCTCTTCATACCATTCGCGGGTCGTTGGGTTGTCGTGAGTGCCGGTATAAACCACCGTATTGGGAACGTAATTGTTCGGGAGGTATGGGTTATCTGCATGCCCGTCGAAGGCAAATTGAAGAACCCTGGTTCCTGGAACTTGGAATTCGTCTCGAAGGCTATAGACGTCGGGTGTAATCAGCCCCAAGTCTTCGGCGATGAATGGTAGTGCGCCCAATTCCTTTCGCACCGCTTTGAAGAAATCGGCGCCAGGACCGGGCACCCATTGGCCAGACTGTGCTGTCGGAGACCCAGCGGGCACATGCCACGCAGCAGCAAAACCACGAAAATGGTCCAAGCGAATTACGTCCACGTGAGCCAATAGTGCCCGCAGGCGGTCTATACACCAACGATAACCCGTCGAACGAAGAGTATCCCAGTTGTAGACGGGGTTGCCCCACAGCTGCCCCTGCGCACTGAAATAATCGGGAGGCACGCCGGCGACGAAGCGCGGTTTACCGTGTTCATCGAGCAGAAACAGCTCCGGATTGGCCCACACATCGCTTGAATCTGGTGACACGAAAAATGGCAGATCGCCAATCAGGCGCACCCTCTTCGCTAAGGCATACTCCTTGAGCGCAGCGCCCTGACGGAAGAGCAGGAATTGCTCGAATCGAAACCGATCAATGTCGTTGGCCAGCTTCCCGCGAGCTTCCGTCAGGGCAGCGGGCACGCGCTGAACCAACTCCACCGGCCAATCGAGGTACCAAGCACCGTTGTATTCATCTTTCAGGGCACGAAAAAGAGCATAGTCTTCCAGCCAATGTGCCTGCTCATTGCAGAACTGCTCGTATTCCGGGAGCAGGTCCTTGCGCTCTCCGGACTTGAAGTTCTTCCACGCTGTCTCGAACAGCCGATGTTTGAATGGGATGACGGAGTCATAGTCAACTACATTCGGCGAGAACTGGCCCTCACAGTCACCGGCTCGCACCAGCCCATCTGCGATGAGGTTGGCTGGGCTGATCAGCAGGTTGTTGCCAGCAAAGGATGAGACAGATTGATACGGCGAGTTGCCATAGCCAGTCGGCCCGAGCGGTAGCGACTGCCAACAGCTTTGGCCGGCATCGTGAAGGTGATCGATCCACGAAAACGCTGCCGAGCCGAGATCACCGATACCGTAAGGCGATGGCAACGAGGTTACATGCAGCAGCAAACCCGCCGCCCGGTATTCTGGCGGAAATAATGGCGCAAGCCGATTAGTCTCACTCATTTCCGACCTCCGCCCTCCGTGGGAACAGTGCCCTAGGATTTTAGGCACTGTTCACTATCTCCTGAGCTTCGTTCAAGATGGCATTCAGGTGCGCCTGCCCCTCAAGGCTCTCCGAGTAAATCTTGTAGATCTTTTCCGTTCCGGAAGGTCGCGCCGCGAACCATCCGCTCGCAGCCACGACCTTGAGGCCACCGATGGGAGCGTTGTTTCCCGGCGCTGCGGTCAGCTTGGCGGTAATTGGCTCATCCGCCAGCTTTGACGCCTTCACCGCTTCGGGCGACAATTTCTGCAGCTTGCCTTTCAGCTCGGGGGGGCGGTGGTGCATCAATACGCGTGTAACGAGGGCCAGCATGTGCTGTTTATTCCCCGCTGCTGCACGATGCACCTCGTACGAGGCGAGGTCGAGCGTGTCGAACGCAACGCAATACGCTCGCTCGACCGTGCTGCGGCTGATCCCGAACTGCGTGGCAAGTTCAGCGCAGGAGTATTTTGCAATGCCGCGCATGACGAGCGCGAACCGGCAAAGTAGGTCGAGGCGAGCATAAATGTCCTCGGAGTTTTCGATCAGCAGTCGAAAGTACTCAGCTGAAAGCGGAGGGTGCTTTAGGTGGACTGGTTCGCCTTTCTCGTACTCGGGGGCAAGCTCCGCGATAGCCCCGTGCTGCCTCTGGAACGCACATCGGAGGGTAGCTCGGGCGGCCCAGTATACGAGCCATTCGTGAAAGATCGGAGTATGAGTTTGGGAAATCGTGCAGGCATCGACTATCCAGGCGTCTGCGAGCTTCTCATCTCCGATCAGGAAGTCGGCTAACCAGCGTAGCACGTTGTGATAATCGCCGAAAACGTTGCGAATGTCGTCTGCTGTCGCACGGCGGTGGTTTCCCCTGATTGCCTCCAAGATGGTCGCCAGTTTCATCGCTTCTTGCCCCTCAGGCACCCGACTATGGCAAACGCAACACCAGTGCCAAAGAATGAGCTTGGCTAAGTTGCTGATTTCGTCCGGGCTTGCAGACCTTGCACCGGCCTGTGGCGCCGTCCAGACTGCCCGAATACCGGCACTGCCGCCACATCACGGACAAGGTGTCAGCGGGGAGCAAGAGAGAATCTTAGGTCATCACAAACGGGGCACGTTGGATTTGGGTGGCTGGGGCGAGCTATGGGGGCCGCTCTGTTGGCCCCCGACGGCATAGTCTGGCCGGTGAGGGAGTGCAGCCGGTATTCAGCCCTAGGCGTGCGCGGCAAGTCTTATATCAACAACTGCGCCAGAATGATCTTTGTGATCATCGCCACCGGATACACTGCGGCATAGGTGAGGTTAGGTGCATCGAACAGTGGCGGCGCTGGATTGATACTGCACTGGATCCCCCGCATGAAATTTGCGAATGGAACACAGCGGTCCCGGGCTCTGGGTGGAAGGTATCGCGTTGGCGCCCGGTCGGTGGTGGTGCTAATCGCAGGTGAAGGCATCGATATCGAGAATTTCAGTGAGTGCGGAGTGACACATGCTCTCGCGGCCCTGGTGACTAGCTATTTGCAAGAAACATCATGACCGAAATTGTGCCTGCATACATGGATGTGGAGCCGTCAGCTCCACGATAGCGAAGTGAGTGCTTTGCAGCGCAGAAATTGCGAAGCGGGTGTGCAGCACCAAAGTCCAGCAGCGGGTTCAGAAGGTCGAATCCGCTGCACATTTGCTACAACTCTCGGTTCTTGACTGCGCCCCTTGCGGAAACCTGACACGATGACGCGACACACCTCTTGGGCATCCTTGTTCTGATGGGCATTTTCATCCTCGTTGGTGTCGCCGACGCGCTTACATCGTATTCGCGTCCTTAACTCAACGATTCTCGCATTGCATGCCGGAACAGCCAGCCGTGACGAAGCCCTGCCGCCAGCGACCGTATAAGGGCGGGCAACTGCGCCTTCTGAGTTCCTGACGCGATTGTTAATCAAGGATTTAGCCTTCATCAGGTTTGGCATTAGACCTGCACCCTCCCGCAGTGGACGGCGCCATGCGCCCGTCCAGGAGATGTGAAGCATGAACGTCACAAGATTGCTCAAGTTTTTATTTGGCTGTCACCACAGCAGTCTTAGCCGCGTCTTCACGATCGGCAGACGGACATATCGCGTGTGCTGTGAGTGCGGCGCAGAGTTCGATTATTCGCTCGAAAAGATGGCGATTCAGCGCGAGCAAAGGCGGCCTCCCGCCCGCTACCTGTTGTGGGAGGCCTGAGGCGCTGCGTTCGTCTGGCGATGTGGAGGTCTCGCTATGAGAAAGGCCGTTCCCGTCGGTCGGCTGGATCTTGATTGTCTGGCCTTCTGACGCTTGGCCAATCCGACTCGCCGAAAGCAATTACATACAGGAGCAACACAATGCCGAAGCTTTTACTGGGAACCTTGATAATCCTCCTGCCATCCCTATTGCTAGCTCAACCTTCATCCACGTCACTGACATACCAGCCGGCGACCATCATCGCGGTTAACCCGCATCCGTCTGCGGGAAACTCGAATCCCGATACCGCGCTTTACGAGGTGTCAGTGAAAGTAAAACGAACACTCTATGTTGTCGTGACCAAGTCTCCATCACCATCGGGAACTATCCAGTATGCAGTTGGCCGTGAAGTCCTGGTTCGGGTAGGCGATGACACAATCACGTGGAACGACATCATGGGCGAGTCGCATGAGGTGCCGATTGTAAGCAGAACCCTGATAACGGATACCTCTACAGCCCAAAGCCGATGAACCCAGAAACGCCTGCCGAAATTGGCAACGCGCTTTTCACGGAAAGGGAATAGCCATGAGACTCACGAATCGGCTACAGTCTTACTTATTATCCGTTGCATGTGCGTAACCACTTCTGAGATGAGTGCTGGTGATGTGCTGAGCGCATTTCATCGTGACGCTCCATACCTCTTCTTGGGAGCGGCTTTCATTGCCGTGGGTCTCTTATCCGCTGCATTCGCCGCCATCCGTCGCAAGTATGACGCGCTACTGATCTACTTCGCCCTATTTGCCGCCTTTTACGGGCTTCGCCTTTGGATTCAATCCAGCCTGCTGGGAATGACGGTGCAGAACTCGACCTTCTACTCCCGCCTGCGTTCAGGGATTGACTTCATCGTCCTGATCCCCGCATTCCTATTCTTTACCTCTCTGGGGCTGCCGAGCCGGTTTGAGCGGGTTGTTGGGTACGCAATGGTTGGCCTCGGCGGTGCACTCGCTGCAGCTACCTTCCTTTTCGGCGACTCCGGCTTCTATCACCTGATTAACAGCATCGGCGTGATCGCGGCATCGAGTTTCTTTCTCATTCGATTCATGAGCAGTAGCTCTGCCAAGCGCCACAGTCCTGCCGCTGCCGATTTTGCGGTAATCCGCTGGGGTCTGCTGATTTTTGTCGCCTTTGTAGTCTGGACAAACTTGGCGGGACTGCTGCTCATATCCTCGCCCAGAGTGGAGCCATTCGGGTTTGCCGCGTTCCTCGTCACTCTGGGCTACGTGGCTGCACGTAGGACTTTGCGGCGGGATCAACAGCTAAACGAAATTCAGAAGGAACTGGAGGTAGCCCGCCGTATACAGCTATCCATTTTGCCTGCAGAGTTTCCCAACTCGACCCACTTCCGGGTCGCAGCCCGCTATGTGCCGATGACGTCAATAGCGGGCGACTTCTACGATTACATCGTCGCGGACGACTACCAAGCCGGGTTGTTGATCGCGGACGTGTCCGGGCATGGTGTTCCCGCGGCCCTGATCGCGTCAATGGTCAAACTCGCGGCAGCTTCGCAGCGGGCGTTTGCGGACAAGCCTTCACGCTTCTTGTCGGGCATGAACTCGGCGCTGTTTGGAAACACACAGAACCAGTTCGTCACGGCGGCATACGTCCACCTGAACGCGGAATCGCGGCAACTGCACTACTCTGCGGCGGGGCACCCGCCCATGCTGCTGTCGCGGAACGGCGGAATCATAGAAATAGAAGAGAACGGCTTGATACTCGCGGCATTCGATTTTGCGGCCTATTCAACCGCCATCCACAAGCTGGAACCGGGTGATCGAATCCTGCTGTATACGGACGGGATTCTGGAGGCTTCCAACGCTGCCGGAGATTTCTTCGGAAAGGATGGTCTATTCGAATCGTTAAGAAGAACCACTGGACTTTCACCCTCTGCGGCAGCGGACTCGATCCTGTCTTCAGTCCGCCAGTGGTCAGCGAAGCAGGACGATGATTTGACTGTGCTTGTCTGCGACTATGTTCCGCTACCCTAACGGTCGGTTTGCTCGCTTCAACGAAGCTGATGGAAATCCGATTCAAATGCGCTTAAGTCGGTTTAGCGAGTGAGAATCACTGTGGTCCGGGGAGAAGTACCTGAAGTTGCCGTAAGCACCTGATTGCATGCGGGATAAGTGGCGTTGTGGCCGAGGACCTGTGAACTCGATTCAAGAGGCGAAAATCGAGGAACTGCGCTTACTAGAAGTCTTGGAGTTGAAAAGTTGTTGTAAATGAGTCAAGTTTTTTAGAAAGCGCAAAAATTCCCCTTGGCGTGCGCGAGTGCGCGCGTCCGCCGAAAGCCGGGTGGCGGCTACGACGCTGCGTTGCCAAGGGCGGCGGTTGCCTTGTGGGGCCCGCTCCCGGGTTACGGGAGGCGGAATGCCGCGGAGTACGCGGGTTCATGGTGCCGCAGGTAGCTGGCGTTTGCGTGCATCGGAGACGCCGGGCTGGCGACTTGTTCGGTTGAAGGGTAGCATGGCTCGTCGGTCTGAGGCGAAGCCTCGTTAGTTGTTTCGTTAATGATCGCCCGCGCCTACGCGCAGGATGTTCACTACAACTACGACCGCAGGGCCAACTTTGCGGCCTAGAAAACCTACCAATGGGCCGACATTCAGGGCGGCGTCGTTGCGGATCAGTTGATAGAGCAGGCCATCCAACGGGCAGTAGACGAACAGCTCGCACAGAAAGGTCTCACCAGGGTCGAAAAGGATGCGGGACCTTAACGTCGGCTACCACGTTGCCATTAGGAGGAAAAGAGCGTGAACTTGTCGGGCTGGGGCACGGACTGCCCGCGCGGGTGGGGAGATTGGGGCGAAGGTCTAGTCCAAGGCCAAACTTCTACTATCCCTGTGGGGATGCTGGTGGTGGATCTGTATGACCCCGGCGAAAAGCAGCTGATCTGGCGCCGAGAAGCGACCAAGACCATCGATCTCAAGAGAGACCAGGACAAGAACTATAAGTTCAAATGCCGAGGACATTGTCGAAAAGCTTGGCGTTCTGACTGGGAGAGCAATTGTCCGAGTAAAAATCGTAAGAAGACGATCAACCGCTCAAACAGCAAGCCGATGGCTTATCCGTTACCGTAGCCGGTGATTACGGCTTGAGCCACTCACTTACCCATGGTTCCGCACGAATCGGCTGCTCCGGGCCTTGCACACTTCATTTCGTCCTCACACTCTTTTCCGTCTTCTATCAGGCCTGAATCATTCTTGAACCCGAGAACCGTTTGCCGTTCGCACGGCCGTTGTTGTTCCTCTCGGTGTTGACGGACCATTCTGCCTGTGTGCCGTCACTGCCCAACTACGGGCAACACTCTAACCATCAGGCCACACGCCGAACATTGCAAGACAAAGACTTACAAGCTCTGAACTCTGGCAAGCCTTATGCACTATCACCCGCGTGACTCCCGATGAAACAGCTCGACGGCAGACCGAACCTGATCTCGCAAAGTCGGGCTGTTTTCTCGCCTCCATTGCGGGTTTTGTATGCAGTTCGGAGTGTTCATCCGCCTGCGATCAACAGTTGGAGCGTGGATATGGGTTTATTTGCGAGTTATACGACGTGTGTCCGGTCCGTATATTCGCTAGGCGGTGGCTGCTGTTGGCTGCGGCGCTCGTTGTATTCAGTGGGGCTGTGTTCGCCTCGGGCCCGAATGATGTAAAGGCGTTTTCGGTGGCTGTCACGGTCATCGATGAGAAGGACCAGCCC
>DATFZQ010000228.1:0-47468 GCA_035314345.1 Candidatus Acidiferrum sp. | reverse complement strand
CCACCGCCCCGATCCCGACCAAATGCTGTACGCCGTCCTCGCCTTTGCCGCCTTCGTAGCCGTATGGATCACGCGTCTAGCCACGCGCTTCGCCCGCGTCCCGCCGCAAAACGTCCGGAGTTGACGAAAATTGACAGAGAGCATAGTTTTGGCCAGTGAAGGTTCGAGACGTCATCCGCATGCTGGAACAAGTTACTCGCGAGAACACGAGGAAGTCATCGCCAGTACAAATACCCTGCTGAAATAGGTATCGTTAGGGAGCCAAGAGAGATTTGGCACTTGGGCCTTTGAATAGCGTCCTGAAACAACAGGGTTTGAAGTGATGCAGGAATATCTAATCGTCATCGAACCGACGCAAACGGGGTTCTCAGCCTACTCACCGATCTTCCTGGATGCGTTTCCACCGGCGCCACCCGGCCGCAAGTCGAACAAAACATACACGAAGCTATCTCTTTTCACCTCGACGCCCTGCGCGAAGGGGCCAATCAACACCTCGATTATGAATGTGCTGGAAGCTATTGAGAACACATTGCTAATAGCGGCCGGTATCTGGCTCTTCCAAACGTATCGGCATAAAACAAGAATGGTAAAGGACTTTGACTATTGCATGCAGGTCATTGCCGAAGAAGCCGTTAAGCAAGCAATCCCCAAACAAAGAACTCACCTCGATTTTTCGCCCGAATCGATCGAATTTCTTGACGAGATGCCGGGAGAGATACACGAGAGTCATCTGAAGCACCCTCTAGGCGAAAAAGAATTGTCCTTACTGTCGTTGCGGTGGGGAGCCTACATCGGCGAGGCCGTCAAAAGGGTGCATCCGGCAAAATGGCAGCGCGATTCAGAGCGGATGGGACCAGGCACGACTCCCCTCGTCTACGAGTCCGGAGAGCAGGCTTTTCCGCGGTCATGGGTTTACAAGCGAATCGTGGATGGCCCTATGGACAGTGTGACGTCAAGTTCTATGTCTTTTCCAACCCGGAGCTTCTAGTAAACGCTGAAACACCTGAATCAGAAGCGCCAACGGAATGAGCCGCGGACTTCGAATGTAAAGCAAAAACGCCCCGATCTCTCGGGGCGTTCCGTTTTTCTAATTTCAAATTTCCGATCTTTCTACAAATAATCCCGCGACGGCCCTTCCAAAAACGCCCGCAACTTCCGCGAACGCGACGGATGGCGCAGCTTGCGCAATGCTTTCGCTTCAATCTGCCGGATGCGTTCGCGCGTAACAGCGAACGACTGCCCGACTTCTTCGAGCGTATGCTCGCTGCCGTCATCCAACCCAAACCGCATCTTGATAACTTTTTCCTCGCGCGGCGTAAGCGTCTTCAACACCGAAGACGTCTGCTCCTTCAAATTCAAATTGATCACCGCGTCGGACGGCGAAACCACGGCCTTGTCTTCGATGAAATCCCCGAGATGCGAATCTTCTTCTTCGCCGATCGGCGTTTCGAGCGAAATCGGCTCTTGCGCAATTTTCAGAATCTTGCGCACCTTGGACACCGGAATGTCCATCCGCTTGGCGATCTCTTCCGAAGTCGGCTCGCGCCCAAGTTCCTGCACCAGCTGGCGGCTCGTGCGCACCAGTTTGTTGATCGTCTCGATCATGTGCACCGGAATACGAATCGTGCGCGCCTGGTCCGCAATCGCGCGCGTAATCGCCTGGCGGATCCACCATGTCGCATACGTCGAAAATTTATACCCGCGCCGCCACTCGAACTTATCCACGGCCTTCATCAAGCCGATGTTGCCTTCCTGAATCAAGTCGAGGAACTGCAACCCGCGGTTCGTATATTTCTTCGCAATAGAAACCACCAACCGAAGGTTGGCCTCGATCAATTCTTTCTTCGCCTGTTCGGCCTCGGCTTCGCCGCGATGAATAAACGTCAGCGTGCGCTTTAGTTCGGTGAGCCCGACCTCGCTCGCCTCTTCGATATCCTTCAGCTCCGTCCGCCGCGTGCGCAATTCCTTGCGCGCTTCCGCCGCTACGTCGCCCTTCGCGGCGTCTACGCGCCGCTCCAGCCGCCCCGCTTCGCGCTCCAGCGACTGCAGGCGCTCGACCGTCCCGCGCATCTTGTCGATCAACCGCTTCTTCTCAAACGGATTGAAATCGATCCCGCGAATCTCTACCGAAATCTCCACGCGCGTCCGCGAAAGCGCCCACTTCGCCTTCATGTACGGCCTTTTCTTCGCCTTCGGCGTACTATCGAGCTTCTCCGCTTGTTTCAGCGCCAAATCGTACAGCTTCGCGATCTTGTCGATGTACTTCAGCGTCTGCTTCGTCTTGTTCGCAATCTTCTCTTCGGTCAGCTCTTCGTCGTCAAACTGCACGATCTCTTTAATCGACCGCGCGCCCTTCCGCAAATCCTCGCCCACCGCAATCAATTCCTTGATCACAATCGGCGACCGCGTAATCGACTTCATCACCACGAGCTGGCCGCGCTCGATGCGCTTCGCGATGGTCACTTCGCCTTCGCGCGTCAACAGCGGCACCGTCCCCATCTCGCGCAAATACATGCGCACCGGATCGTTCGTTTTTTCCAACGATCCCGGCGTCAAATCCAGATCGCTGCCGCCTTCATCCGAATGCGCGTCGTCCTTGACGACCGCATCACGGTCGCCGGCCTCCGAGGACACTTCCACCGCCCGCGCCGCCTTCGCCGACGCCTGGTCCTCATAAATCTCGATCCCGTTCCGTTCAAATGTAGTGAGAAGGTCGTCGATTTCTTCCGAAGAATGCACTTCCGCCGGAAGCGAATCATTCACCTCGTCGTAAAGCAGATACCCGCGCTCTTTGCCCACGGCAATGAGCTGCTTTACCGCATCATATTTTTCTTCAAGACCCACTGCTGCCACGAATTCCTCCAGCCATTAAAGCCACAGGTGCGACCGATCAAAGCCGCCAAAGCTTTTTCCCCGCAAAGGCGCAGGCAGTATGCCGCGCTTGCGCAGCCAACTCCTCTGCGGTCACCGAAACGAACTGTGGGGAATCCCCCACCAGATCACTCGTCTTTTTGTGAATTCCTTTGTGGTACGCCGCGCCGCCAGCTTGCCGTTCGCCCTGTACTTCGCCCGTTGTGCGCTCTCAGAGTACGTTCCCGCGCCTCTAAGTACATCTATATAGATGCAGTTAGGTGCGAATCCGTTACTCGCGAAACCCTATTACGTTACACGCTTAAGTCCGCCCCCGTCAACAATTTAATCAGTGGAAATCTGTGGAAGAAGTCTGTCCCAGACCGTTTATTTAGAAGCCGGACACTCCAGCCATTCCAAATTTACAACCAAAGACTAGACTCAGCTTTTTTACCGCTGGTTTTGGCAGCGGGCGAGCTCCGCCGAAAAGTGACCTCAATGTGTATGATGTTCCGCAGGCAAAAACGACTCGCTCAAAATGGCGTCCGTCTTCTCACACGCAGTGGCCGCCCTCGGCATCGGCGCATGCTTCTACCGGCCCGGTACCTCTAAGCGCGTCTGGGTAGCCGGAGCGCTCTGCTCCGTCATTCCCGACCTGGACGTCATCGGCTTCCACTTCGGCATCCACTATGGCGACTTCTGGGGCCATCGCGGCTTTACGCATTCCCTTTTCTTCGCTGCACTTCTAGCAAGCTTGGTCTTGCTCATTGCGTTTCGCCAAGGCGTTCCTCGCCTGGGTCGATTCGTCCTATGGATCTATTTCTTTCTGGCAACAGCCAGCCACGGCCTCCTCGACGCCATGACCGATGGCGGCCTCGGCGTCGCCTTCTTCTCACCCTTCAACACCACCCGTTACTTTCTTCCTTGGCGTCCCATTCGCGTCTCCCCCATCGGCGTCACCCGCTTTTTCAGTCACCGCGGCCTGGAAGTCGTGCAAAGCGAACTACTCTGGATTTGGCTTCCCGCAGTCCTACTACTCCTCGTGGCCTGGTTAACTCACCGCCGGGTTGCGCCGCCATCCTGAGGTTTATCTGAGAATTGCGGAGTTCCCGCGCAGTGACGGCCGGCACTTCCTCAACCGGATCGTGGAAAAACGGTTGGCTATCCATGCCCCGTTGGGAGACTCGCCTTACCCCATTCCTTAGCCTATACTCCGCCCATGCGGGTAAAAATCTCAAGCCTCTCTTGCTTACTGGTTTTCGTTCTCGAACTCGCGGGCGGCATGTCCGCCCAATCCAATCCTGACTGGACGGAACCTTTCCCACCGTTTCGCATCGCGGGCAATCTGTACTACATAGGGAGCAAAGGGCTTGCGAGCTATCTGATCACCACCCCAGAAGGCAACATCTTGATTAACAGCGATCTCGAAGCCAATGTGCCAATGATCTCCGCGAGTATCGAAAAACTCGGTTTTCATTTCAAGGACACAAAGATTCTTCTAATTAGCCACGCGCACTGGGATCACGATGCTGGCAGCGCCATGATCATGCAGATGACCGGAGCAAAGTACATGGTAATGGATGCGGACGTTTCCGTGGTCGAATCCGGCGGCAAAACCGATTTCCAGTACAGCAACACACCCAGTTCGCTTTACCCGCCCGCCAAGGTCGGCCGCATACTTCACGATGGCGACGAAGTGAAGCTCGGCGGCACGGTGCTGGTCGCTCACCTCACTCCCGGCCACACCAAAGGCTGCACCACGTGGACGATGAAGGTTACCGATGGCGGCAAAACAAACAACGTGGTGATCGTCGGCAGCCCCAATGTCAATCCTGGCTACAAACTTGTCAGCAACCCTGCCTATCCGCAGATCGCCGATGACTACGAACGCATGTGGCGCGTTCTGAAGTCATTGCCATGCGACATTTTCCTCGGCGCCCATGGCAGCTACTTCGGCCTCGAGGAAAAGTACCCTCTTAGGAAAGAGGACGGCGCAAACCCGTTCGTTGATCCCGATGGTTACAAAAGGTTTATCGCTCAAAAGGAACAAGACTTCCGCGCCGAATTGGCGAAGCAAAAACTCGCCGCCAAATGAACCGTTCATTGAACAAAGCGCTTACTTTACTCAACTTCTCTTGACATAATGATATTGCATGCTATAATACGTTTTGGGTAAAAGCTTGCCCGTTCTCCGTAGCGCCAGCGTCTCGCTGGTGTTTTTGCTTTTAGGACCTCGATATAGTCCCAAGCCTTTTCTGCGCCGGAGAAAGTCCGATAAACTCTGATCGCGCTGCTGAAACGCGTCGATTTCGCAAATTCCGTGGCTGAGTTATGTTTACTTGCAAACCCTTTAGAATGAATATTTTCAAAAAATGCCTATAAGTTCTCATTCTAAACGGCTTACAGAAGAAGCTAACTGCTTTAGAATCCGCGTTTACGGAAAAGGGGAAGGGGGAGGGGAGTATACGGACAGTTACTGCTAACCAATTATTTTCTAAAGGAGCCAAGTCGGTCGGCTACCTGGCCGCCGCAAGGCGACGCATCAGATCCTGCTTCTTCTCCAGCAGTCCGCGCATTTCCGTCACAGGGGGGTTCGCTTCGATGCTGCGTTGCACCTCAGCCAGCTCACGCTCCGCTTGCCGGTGCTGCAATGCCTCGACGCAACTAACCGCCTCTTCCCACGTCGGCTCGCTCGCTTCCTCGAAGAGAATCTCGAAGAGTATCCGCCGGTCTCGTTCTTCGAGTTTCGTAGCAACTTCGGCAGCTTGCATCGGCTCATCGGCTAGGCACGCAACAATTAAAGCGGCGAAAACTTTCTCGGTCTCGAGCCCGTGATAAAGCTGCGCCGCCTGAAGCCGTTGCGCCAGCTCGCGGCGAAATCCCTGCGCCTCCGCGAGCATGCGAATCAAGCGCCGCTCCACCGGCTTCGCCGAGCGGCCCACCAGTTCGGGCTGAATCTTTAATTCGCTGTGGCGCTGCGTCGCCGCTTTGCTTAGCGCGGCGCGCAACACCGGCTCGTCCAGGTGAAGCTGCTGCGCGATTCGTGTCGCCCATTCCGAGCGAAGGATGGTATTTGGGATTTTCTGGACGTAGGGCAAGAGAAAATTCACCGCGCGCCGCTTCCCTTCTCCTGTCGTCAAATCCATCTTTCGCGCTCGCGCAATCAAGTAGTCCACGTATGGTGGAGAATCCTTTAGCAACTTTGTGTATTCCTCGACGCCCCGCTCGCGGATGAATAAATCCGGATCGGCCTTCTTGTCGCCGACGGGCGGCAACGCCAGCACGCGCACTTCGAAATCCTGTTCGAGCAAAAGCGCCACGGACCGCTCTGCGGCCAACTGGCCCGCATTGTCCGGGTCGTAATTGATGATCACGCGCTTCGTAAAGCGGCTTAACAACTTGATCTGCGGTTCCGCAAGACTCGTCCCGCAGCTTGCCACGACGTTGCTGATTCCCGCGCGCGCCACGGCAATCGCATCCATGTAGCCCTCGACCAGCACGGCAAAATCCGACCGCCGCAGCGCTTCCTTCGCGCGGTCCATGTGATACAGCACGTTGCTTTTCGAGTAGATCGGCGTCTCGGGCGAATTCAAATATTTCGGCTGATCATCGCCAAGCGCGCGTGCGCCAAACGCCACGATCTTTCCCGAGTCGTTCGCAATGGGAAAGGTGATACGCCGCCGGAACCGGTCGAACATTCTTCCGCCCTGTTCGCCGCGCGAAATCAATCCGGATTCCACCAGCAATTTCTCCGGATATTTCTGCTTCAACACGCGCAGCAGGGCGTCCCCGTCACTCGGCGCATACCCGATTCCGAACCGATCAATCGCTTTGTTATCGAGCCCGCGATCCTCGAGGTAAGCCCGCGCCGCCTTGCCTTCAAGCGTCCCGGAAATCTGTTTCGTAAAGAATGTCTGCGCCTCGCGATGCATTTCCACAAGCGCCGACCGCTGCTGATTCTCCTGCCGCTCCTCCGGCGACCGTTCCCTGGGCCGCGGAATCGCGATCCCGCATTTCTCCGCAACGGTCCGCACCGCCTCCGGAAACGCGGACTTCTCCATGTCCATCACAAAATTAAAAACGTCGCCGCCCTTGCCGCATCCAAAGCAATAAAAAATCTGCTTAAGCGGCGACACCGTAAATGAAGGAGTTTTTTCTTGATGAAACGGACAAAGCCCGCTGAAATCCTTCCCGGTCTTTTTCAGGCGCACATATTCGCCCACCACGCGAACAATGTCCGCCTGCTGCTTCACCCGCTCCGCGAATGATCCCGCTTCCGCCATCTCTCTACGGAGGCCATTCTACTACGCGGAGGAATCGGCGTACTCCATCGCCGCCAGATACAGCCAGTGGCCGATGACGGCAGCAAGCAGCGGTTCACCAATGAACACGATCAGAGGAAGCCCCCATGCGAACCCCAACAACAAGGCGAGTGGCTCGTTCTCAACATAGCGCATGCTAGGTATTGCCGGGAATTTGAGTTTCTCTTGAATGATCGCAGCCAGAATATCGCCGACGACAGCCAACGCCGCCAGCGTGACAGCAGAAAGAAAAACACGGCGCGGCCAGAAGCGAGTTGCAAAAGCGAAGGCCAGGGCCAGGAACACCGCAGTTACCACAACAACAAACCACACGATTCCGCCGAAAACGACGAACCCGAACAGAAACTTGAGCGTGGGATGCGCCGCTGCAAGACTGGAATCGGGGCTCGCTGTAAAAAACAGGATCATCACCGCGAGCACTGTAGCGGCGAACGCTGCCGGATAAACAAAGATCGCAAACAGAGTGCCGCCGGCAATGCGAAGCCAGGAACAAGAAATTCCAGAAGGAAGAAGTCCTGCCCTCCAGATAGCCAATCCCGAAAGCAGCGCGCCGGCTGCGAAAAAGAGACCCGGAATGAAGACGAATTGGACCGTCGTCGATGAGGTGCGCACCTCATGGATCGCCGTGGACTGCAGGTTTTCAGTGAAGGAGCACGTCGGAACCAGCGCCGCGACGCCAAACAGAAATGCAATCAGGACGGCCGAAAAATGGCGGGCGCCGTCATCCATTCTCGTACTCTCTTATACTCGCAGATCTACAACCGTGATGGCCTTTCCCCCGCGCTCTTCGGTCTCAAACGTAGTGCGCTCCACAAGCGGATGCGTTTTCAGAAATTCCGCGAGACCCTTGCGCAGCGCGCCGGTTCCGTGCCCGTGGATAATTCGCACGCGCGTTTGATTGGCGAGCGCGGCTTCATCGAGGTATTTGTCCACACGCTCGGTTGCTTCTTCCACGCGCATGCCAATCACGTTTATCGCGCCGGAGGCCGCGCCTTCACCGGGCTGTGCAGTGACGGTCACGTTGGATCCCCTGGAAGCGGGAGATGCTGTCTTAGACGCAGCCGAAGCCCCTTCGACTCCTATGATTTCATCGACAGCCACCTTCATGCGCAGAGGGCCCGCTTCAATCTCGGCGGAGGAGCCGTCCAATCGGCGGAAAATGACGGGCTTGCTGAAACCGCGGACGCGAATTCTGGCCCCGGGCTGCAACGTGTCCGCGCGAATCGGTTCCTGGCTCGCGGAGGCTGAGCCCAAATCCGCTTGTGAATCGGAAATGGTTTGGACGAGCGCGGCGTTGAGCTCTTCGCGGGCTTCGCTGCGAATGTCCTGACCCTTGCGCCGGGCGGTTTTTTCGAGCGAGGCGCGCAGTTCGCGTTCTTTCACGGCTTCGATCACGCGCGAGACATTTTCGTCGAAGCGTTTCTGCATTTCCGCGAACTGCGCTTCGAGTTCCTTGATGCGTTTCTGCTGCCGTTCGACCCACTCGGTCCGCAATTTCTTGCGTTCCTCTTCGAGCGCGTGGCGTTCCGCCGCCATTTGTTGCTGCATACGGTCGAGTTCATCGCGGCTGCGATGCAGATACGCGATCAAGTCGGCGGCCTCGCGCGATTCCGGCGTCAGCAAAGACCGCGCCCTTTCGATAATGGAGGTCGCAATGCCCAGCCGCTGCGCGATGGCGATTCCGCTCGATCCGCCCGGCACGCCGACCATCAGGCGGTACGTCGGCCGCAAATTTACGTCGTCAAATTCCACCGCGGCATTCACCACTCCAGGTGTCGTCGAAGCGTAGGTCTTTAGCCGGTCGTGATGCGTCGTCGCCAGCACGATGCAATTCTTGGCACGAAATTCATCGAGCAGCGCCACGGCCAGCGCCGCGCCTTCTTCCGGCGCAGTTCCTGTGCCCATTTCGTCGACGAGCGCCAGCGATTGCGGCGTCGCCAATTCCATCATGGTCTTCAAATTCAGCATGTGCGCCGAAAACGTCGAGAGGTCGGCTGCGATGGACTGCTCGTCGCCTATGTCCACTAGCACGCCGTCAAAAATCGGCAGCACTGCGCGTTGCGCCGCCACGGGAATCCCTGATTGCGCGGACAGCGCCGCAAGCCCCGTCGTTTTCAAAGCGACGGTCTTTCCGCCGGTGTTCGGCCCGCTGATAACCAGAACTTTTTCCGCGCCGCCGAGCGCAAGCGTCATCGGTACGACCGCGCGATCTTCGCGGCGCAACTTGTCTTCGAGCACAGCATGCCGCGCGTCCACCAAACGCAACTCGCCAGAATCGGAGAATTCCGGCATCGCCGCATCAAAATCCCGCGCAAATCGCCCGCGAGCGAAAATACCGTCAAGTTCCGCGATGGTCTCCGCTGCAGCGAGCAATGGTTCGCGAATTATCTGCAGGCGCTCGGTGAGTTCGCGCAAAATTCTCAAAATCTCCGCCGCTTCGTCCTCCGCAAGTTGTGTGAGTTCGTTGTTCGCTTCTACTGTTTCAAGCGGCTCGAGAAAAACAGTCTGCCCGGTTCCACTTGCACCATGCACAATTCCCGGGACGCTGCGCCGGTTTTCCGCGCGCACGGGAATCACAAACCGTTCATTACGAAGCGTGACGTAGTCTTCGCCGGCCTCTGCATTGCGAGA
Source organism: Candidatus Acidiferrum sp. (assembly GCA_035314345.1). Classification (GTDB taxonomy): domain Bacteria; phylum Acidobacteriota; class Terriglobia; order Acidiferrales; family UBA7541; genus Acidiferrum. Next base: position 37,665 of record DATFZQ010000228.1, on the reverse strand, counting down.
CCGCAGGATTTGCTTGAGCGTTTTCTGAATCGATTCCCGCGTCTGCGTGATGCTCGCGCGGATGCGGCGCAGCGCCGACGACGCGTCGCCGCTGATCTCTCCATTCGGCAACAAGCATCGCCGGATCGCCGTCAATGCTTCGCGAAAGTCCGCCAACGAAGCTACGCGCGCCGTCAACAAAGGGAATTTCGCCGCCTCCTCCCGGAATTGTCCGCGCAACCATCCCACAGTCTCGAGCAGCGACGCAGCGGCGAGAATTTCCTTAGCTTCCAGAACGATTCCCGGCCCCTCGATTTTCTCGAGCCACTCCTGCGGATCGGCGAGCCCACCAAATCCCAATTCGCCGCCGCCGCGCAGCCATTCCCGCGCTTCGCGAATCAAAGCAAACGCCGCCTCAAGTGCGTTGCGATCCGTTCCAAACTCCAGCGCGTCCACTGCCCGCCGCCCAGGCGCGCACGTCGTCCTCAGCCGCAGCAGCTCCCGCAGCTTGTCAAACTCAAGTACGTCTTCTGCCGTCCGCGACATTTTGTTTTTTTTCTATTCCAGGCTGCTTTCTTGCCACTTCATTTCTGTTTTTCGTGATCGCGACCGGGCGCGATGGTCGCTGCAGCTTCATCGAATTCTTCGATCATCGCCACGCAGAGCCCGTTCAACGCATCGGCTGCTTCGTGGCTTTTTCCGCCCTGGTTGTTGCTCAGGAACGAAAAGATTAGCCGCCGCCCGCCAGGCGTTTCCGCGAAACCGGAGAGAGTCCGCACGTGTTCGACCGATCCTGTCTTCGCATGGATTCGCCCTGCGGCCGCTGTGCCCTTCATGCGGTCCTGCAGCGAACCGTCGATTCCCGCCACCGGCAGCGACGCGTAGTACGGCGCAAACCACGTCTGCCCTTGCGCGTACTTGAGTAGAGTCACGACGGCACGCGGCGTGACCAAATCATGCCGAGAGAGTCCCGAGCCATCCGTTTGAATCACGTCGTCCGGCGCAATTCCCGCGGCGGCATAAAAATCCTGCGGAGTCTTCAACATTTCTTCCGGTGCGCTCCACAAACCATTTTGCCGCGCCGCGGTGCGTAGCAGCATTTCTGTGTGCAGGTTTTGGCTGATTTTGTTGACGAGCTTCACCGAATCGCCGAGGGGCACGGATACATGTTCCGCAAGAACAGCACGCGGCGTTACATCCGCCTCAGGAACGTGAACCGCGCGGATTTTTCCATTGAGTTTTACGCCGTGCTCCGCCAAAAGCTCCGCTAAAACCGACGCCGCGTGTTGCGCAGGTTCTTCAATCGCCAGCACGAGTTTCCGTGGCGCGCTCTTTGCCGGCAGCGTGCCTCGCACCACCACGAGGCTCGCACCCGGCTCGCGCGTGAGCGTCAAATCCGATTTCACTTCCGCGGCCGAGGTGGTCACATCGTTCTGCAGCGCAAAGTCCGGAGTCAACGGTGTAACCGATACCTGCACCGGATCTCCGGTCTTTTCGCCAGGTATCAGGGTCACCGCGACGGTGTTGTCGTCCACCACGATGGCGGAAATTGCGGCGCCGTACTCCCACACCATGTCGTCGATTTCCCAGCCGTTCGGATAGCGCTCGCGCGGAAAGTAACTGTCGTCGCCGATCACATCGCCGGAGACTTCTTTCACGCCGCGGGCCACCAGCGCATCGGCAAGCTCGACAAGCGCTTTTTCCGGTAGCCCATCAAACTCCTCCTTTAGTTCGTAAGGAAATTTGCGGTTGGAAAGATTGGGGTCGCCCCGCCCCACTAACACAAGGTCGCCGGAAAGTGTGCCCCCGGGTGATATCGTGCCGCGCGTTTCGAGCGTAGTGTGATACTTGTAGTCTGGCCCCAGCTTGGCCAGCGCCAGCGCGGTAGTGAAAAGCTTCATGTTCGAAGCCGGCACAAAATAGCTGTCAGCGTTTTTCTCGAAGAGTGTTTCTCCCGTTTGCGCATCAACGATCAGAAGTCCCCAGTCGCCTTTGCTGGAAGGCGCGACTGCGAGCAGCGTGTCTGCGCGCGCGCCAAACCGCGCCGCGGCGGCACGCTTGGGAGAACGTTCCTCCCGCTTCCCGTCGTGCTTCGCCGTGCAGCAAGCCTGTTCCCGTGTCTGATTGGATTGTGCGCGGCCGCCGGTCGAGGCCAAAACATAGAGGGCCGTCAGCAGCGCCAAGGCCAAGGCCGGCGATCCAAACGATCTTCGTAAGCCCATGTTTCCTCTGTCCTAAAATCTCCCGCCTTAAAATCTCCGCAGGTGAAAGTATAGTCGAAAGAGTGCACAACATTTCTTCCGTGGTCTGCATCTACTGATTAGCGGCTACTCATTAGCTGTATTGAATGGAACAGGCCCACTCAAATAGTCCTGATAAACTGGCGGTTGCGTACAGACTCCGGACAACCTATCATTTCATTACCCGGACCTGTAAATTTCAGCGAGGTGAAATTTGATCAAGCGAATTAGTTCGTGTCTCATGGCGTTGGCGATGGTCGCCCCGCCGCTGTTTTCACAAGAAAAGGAAGCTGACCGGCTTGAAAATTGCGGCACTGTCATTAAGGAGATTATGGATATCCCCGATGACATCCCTCAGGATCTGATCGACAAAGCGGAATGCGTCATCATTTATCCCTCGGTCTTGAAGGCTGCATTTGTCGTCGGAGGTAGTTACGGCCGTGGGGCCATGACTTGCCGCACAGGTGAACACTACACCGGCCCCTGGAGCGCACCCTCCATGATGGCATTGGAAGGCGGCAGTGTCGGCCTCCAAATCGGCGGGCAAGCAACCGATTTCGTCCTCCTTGTAATGAATCCCCGGGGAGCGCACTCCATACTCAAGAGCAAGGTGAAGCTCGGTGGGGACGCTTCCGTAGCAGCTGGGCCAAAGGGCCGAACAGCAAGCGCCGAATCGGATGCGACGCTGCGAGCTGAGGTACTCAGCTATTCGCGCTCGCGAGGACTGTTTGCCGGCATCTCTCTTGAGGGCTCAACGGTTCGCCCGGACAGTGATGCCAACCAGCGTGTTTACGGAAAGAAGTTGGACGCGGAGGCGATTATCTTTAAGGGCGCGGTCGCAGTGCCTCCGCCGGCTCAAAAACTGGTCAGTTATCTCAATCGGAAGTCTCCCAAGAACATGTCCGATCCGAACTCCTTGAAGGAATAGCAACGGACAATATTGAGGATGAGGGAAGTGCGAAGGCCCCGGTCGCCGGGGCCTTCGTGTTCTTGGATGTGGAAAAAAGGAGCAGGATGGTGTTGACATCGGAGAATTTCTGACCTATAGTCATTTATGAACAATGGTCAAGAAAGCAAAACCGGAAGCTTCAAGAACGCGCCGTTCTTCCGCTGCCCCTTCTCGGGGCCGGCGCGAACGCCGCACCGTTGAAACCCGCGAACGCCTGTTTCGTGCAGCCCTCGATCTCTTTGCCAGGAAAGGCTTTACCGAGACGACGGTGGAAGACATCACCGAAGCCGCGGACGTCGGTAAGGGCACCTTCTTTAACTACTTTCCGAGCAAGGACCACATCCTTCTCGCCTTTGGCGAAATGCAGCTAGCGAAACTGGAGTCCGCTGTCGAGGAAGCCCACCGTACTGGCGAGCCCATGCCCCAGTTTCTGCGCTCGCTGGGTGTCCGCATGACACAGGAGCCCACGCGCCACCCAGGCATCATCCGGACTCTTCTTCAGGCATATCTCTCGACCACTCCGGTCCGTGCAGCGATGCTTGATTTGCAAAAACGCGTCCACGCGCTGCACACGGAGATTGTCCGCCTCGGCCAAGAGCGCGGCGAGATCCGCCGAGACCTTCCGGCGAGCGAGATCGCACACGTTTTTCGGCAGACTATTTTCGGAACACTGTTGATCTGGTCGCTGAATGGCGACGCGACTTTGCACGCGCGCATGGAATCCGCGTTCAACGTGCTTTGGTCCGGACTGGCTCCGCGTAACGACGGCGTTTCGCAACCGGAAACCCCGCGGGTCGAAACAGCATTAACCGGAGTTCCTTTATTTACTTGTGGAGATTGATTCATGACTCGCAAGCGTGTGTTCGTTTTGATTCTCGTCGCCGTCATCCTGGGCAGCACAACGGTTTACGCCACGTGGTTCCGGCGCGATAGCGCGCTGCAAGGCTCGGGCACGGTCGAAGCGCGCGACATTCGCGTGGGCTCGAAAGTAGGGGGCCGCATCGACAAGGTTCTGGTGCGCGAAGGCGATCGCGTGCAGCCTGGCCAGACTTTGATTACGTTCGACGACAAGGAATTGCTGGCTTCGCTCAATCAGTCCCGTGCCGCAGCCGAGAAAGCGCAGCGCGGCTTCCGCCCGGAGGAAATCGCCGAGGCGCGTGCCGCTGCCGCGCAAGCCAAGGCCGACTATGAAATGCACCTGAACGGCTACCGGAAAGAAGATATCGAGGCAGCGCAGTCCGATGTTGAGCGTGCTGCCGCTGACGAAGTTCGCGCGCGCCTGGATTTTCAGCGTTACGAAGCGCTGGCACAAAAAGATCTCGTCTCGAAACAGCAGCGCGACACTGCCGAGGCCAACTGGAAGATGGCGCTGGCGCAGCAGCAGAACTACCAGCACAAGCTCGATGTGCTGAGGCGCGGCTACCGCCCGGAGGAGATTGCCTCCGCGGAGGCGCACTACCGGGAAGCCCAGGCTACGCTCGAGAAATTTGAAAGCGGCAATCGCCGCGAAGATGTTGAACTCGCAAAAGCTGCGTATTCCTATGACGAAGCGCGCTTCCGCGAGCGCGAGGTGACGGCGCCCTCGGCCGCTACCGTTGAAGTTCTCGATGTCCGCCCTGGAGATATCATCGCGCCGAACACCCCTGTGGCCACGCTCCTTGAGCAGGATCAGATTTACGTGCGCATCTATATTCCCGAGACCGAGCTTGGCCGCGTGCAAGTGGGTCAAAAAGCGGAAGTGCGCGTCGATTCTTTTCCGAAGACAGTTTTTGAAGGCATCGTCGAACAGATCAATCAGCAAGCAGAATTTCTTCCGCGGAACGTGCAGACACGCGAGGAACGGGTTCATCAAGTATTCGGGGTAAAAATCCGCATCAATGATCCCGCTGGGCATGTTCTTGCGGGTATGGCCGCCGACGTGAAATTGAAAGCGGGAAATTAGCCCGTGGCCACTGCCTCGCAAAATCCAGGTGAACCTGCTATCTCCGCCGAACATCTTGTCCGGCGCTTCGGCCAGGTAACCGCAGTCAATGACGCGAGCTTCCGCGTCGAGAAAGGCGAAATTTTCGGCTTTCTCGGCCCCAACGGCAGCGGCAAGACAACCGTCATCAAAATGCTCACTGGGCTTCTGCCGCTCACTAGTGGCTCCGCTCGCGTGGAGGGACTGGACGTGCGCGTGGATTCCGAAGTCGTCCGCGAACGCATCGGATATATGTCGCAAAACTACAGTCTGTATCAGGATCTGACGGTCGCAGAAAATTTGCAGTTCTATGGGCGCATCTACAGCCTCGAACCAGCCCGGCTGAAACGGCGCATCGAGGAAGTCGTCGAGAGCAACGGACTCGGGCCGTATATGAATCGCTTGTCGGCAAAGCTATCTGGCGGATGGAAGCAACGGCTGGCGCTCGGCTGCGCCATGTTGCACGAGCCCAAGCTGCTTTTTCTAGACGAGCCCACCGCGGGAATCGATCCCGTGGCGCGCCGCCAGCTCTGGGATCTTCTCTTCGAACTTTCCGGACACGGCATCACTTTTTTCGTGACCACGCACTACATGGACGAAGCCGAGCGTTGCAGCCACGTTGCGTACATTTATTACGGCAAGATCATCGCCGACGGCACGCCGAATTCGCTTCGCGAACTTCCCGACGTTCAGCCGCCGGGAACGATGCGTGTGGAAATTACGACTCCGGAAGTCACGCGCGCGCTTCGCTTCGCCCGCCAAATACCGGGCATTCGCAGCGCGACGATTTTTGGCCAGTCCATTCATGCTCTTATCAATGACGACCTCAATCTTCACGATCTTCAAGAGCAGCTTCTAAAGAACGGGATTGCCGTCGCCGAAATTCGTCCGCTGGCCCCCAGCCTGGAAGACGTTTTCGTGGAACTCACTTATAAGCATCAGGCCATCCTGGAGGCGTCGCGTGCCTGACCTGTTCCGCGGTTTCGGCGCCATTTTCTACAAAGAGGTTCTACACGTTCGCCGGGACGCAGGAACGCTGTTTTTCTCGCTGACCATGCCGCTACTGCAATTGTTTCTTCTCGGTTTCGGCATCGACACGAACATCCGTCAGATTAATACGGTCGTCTACAACGCGGACGGACGGCGCGAAAGCCGCGAACTGCTTGACCGCCTAAAAAACTCCGACACCTTTCATATCATCCGCTACGTCGAGAATGACTACGATTTGAACGATATGATCATCGCCGGCAAAGCGCGCGTCGGCGTCAAGATCCCCGTGGATTATTCCGACCGGCTCATCCACAACATGAGCGCGCAGGTCCTCATTCTGATCGATGGCTCGGATTCTTCCGTCGCCGGCCAGGCCATCAACGTGACCAATGCTATCGGCCTGGATGAATCTCTTCGCCGCGTTTTGCAAGACCGTGCCGCCTTCGCGGTGGACATGCGCCCCAAACTGCTCTTCAATCCGGACTCTCGCTCCGCAAATTTTTTCCTCCCCGGGCTCACTGCCATCATGCTCCTTAACGTCACTACATTTCTTACAGCCTTCTCGATCGTCCGCGAGAAAGAGCGCGGCACTCTCGAGCAACTGTTCGTTACGCCGGTTCGTCCTTTTGGCCTTCTCCTTGGCAAATTGCTGCCCTACCTGGGCATTGGCTTCTTCGAGCTGAGCCTTATTCTCTTCTTCATGCGCTTCGTCTTCCTGGTTCCCATTCACGGTAGCGTGTTTCTTCTTGCGTTTCTTTCGGTGCCTTATCTTTTCGCGGCTCTCTCGCTGGGAATCCTCATCTCCAGCAAGGCCAAATCTCAGGCCGAGGCCATGCAGCTCGCTTTTCTGCCCATTCTCCCGAGCGTTTTCTTCTCGGGATATATTTTCCCGCGAGAGACGATGCCTGCCCTTTTCTACCCCATCAGCTATCTCATTCCCGCCACGTATTACATCAACATCACACGCGGGATTATCCTCCGCGGAGCTGGCATCAAACATCTGTGGACCGACGGTCTCGCTCTTTTCATTATCGGCACGCTTCTTTTGATCATCGCCGCCCGGCGCTTCCGCAATAAAGTCATCATGGCGTAGACGCGAATCTCGGCTTGCCCTTCTGAACGGCCACGCACTACTATCGGCGTTCCGGTCCAGAGCTGAGGTATCTTTCGTGGAAAACCGAGTATCGGGTTGGGTGATTTTTCTGTTTATTTTGGTTGTCGCTGGCGTGTGCGCGATGCACAAGGGAACGCCTGATCCGGTGGCCGCCTCCGCATCGCCGGATGTCTTCTCCGCAGACCGCGCCCTCGTTTATTTGAACGCCTTCGCAACCGCGCCTCATCCCATTGGATCTGCCGAGCACGATCGCGTGCGCGATTATCTTGTCTCGCAGCTCACGGCGCTCGGACTCGTCCCGGAAGTACAGCGCGTAACTGGAGTTACACCTCGCTACGAAGTTGCCGGGACCGTGGAAAACATTATTGCGCGTTTGAAGGGCACAAGCGGCACGTCGGATGCCGTCGCGCTGGTTGCGCACTACGACTCTGTTCCCGCTGGGCCTGGCGCAGGCGATGACGGCGCGGGCGTCGCTGCTTTGCTCGAAACACTTCGCGCTTTACGAGCCGCGCCTCCAGTGCGCAACGACATTCTTTTCGTGATTACTGACGGCGAAGAGGACGGGTTGCTCGGCGCTTCCGCGTTCGTCGGAGAAAATCCCTCTGCGAAAGATGTGCGCGTCGTGGTCAACTTCGAAGCTCGTGGAAACGCTGGCGAATCGCAAATGTTTGAGACTAGCGCAGGCAACGGCCGCCTCGTGCAAATTTTCGCGCAAGCGGCGCCGCATCCTTCCGGTTCTTCGCTGACCTACGAAATTTACAAACACATGCCTAACGACACGGACATGACTGTGTTCAAGAAATCCGGAGCCGCCGGGCTCAATTTCGCGTTTATTGGTCATTGGGAGGCCTATCACACCCCGCTCGACAATCCGCAAATGCTCGATCGTGGCAGCCTGCAGCAGCACGGCGAAAACGCGCTTTCTCTCGCCCGCAGCCTCGGCAGCACGGATCTCACGCAGCTTGAGGACCGCGACTCCGTGTACTTTGCGCTGCCCGGAAATTTCTTCGTGCATTATTCGAGCCGCTTTCTTTGGCCTCTCGCACTTGTCTCGGGTGTGCTGCTCTTTGGCGCGATCTTTTACGCCAATGGCGCCTGGCAAACGAGTCTGTTGTCTATTTTAGCCAGCCTCTTCCTACACATCGTCATCCTTCTTGTGTTGTTGATGATGGGGCTCGGCTTTGTCCTCGGCGTGCATTGGCTTCACCTCCACGCGCTTCCCGAGGGCGGGCTCGAACAAAACGCTCTCTACGTCTTCGGTCTATACGCTTTGCTGGCCGGGGTTCTGACTTTGCTCTACTCGCTGTTTCGCAAGAGGATCACGCCGCCCGCATTTTTTCTTGGTGGCGCGCTCTTGATTTTTGTCCTGATCCTTGTAACAACGAAATGGCTCCCGGGCGGCAGTTATCTGTTCGTCTGGCCGCTGCTCGTCGGCCTTTTTGCAACCATGACTGCGGCCTTTCGCCCGGATCGTCTCTCGCCTCTCGCCGTCTTGCTTCTCTGTGTGTTGAGCGTGCCCGCGTTGGTTTTCTTTGTTCCTCTTTTGCAGGGTTTCTACACCGCGCTTGGCTTCACTTCTGTCGGCACGCAACTACTGAGCGTAACTTTCGGCGTGTTCTTCTTTTTCCTGTTCCCGTATCTCGATCCCGTACTCGAATCCGCTGGCAAACTACTTGCGATCCTCGCGTTTGCCACTGCGCTCATTTTGTGTATTCTCGCTGCAAAAACTACGCGTTATTCTTTAACCCATCCTAAACCCAGCCTGCTCTCTTACGCACTTGACGCCGATACAGGCAATGCTCTGTGGACAAGCTCGACCAACCGCGTAGACTCCTGGACCGCCCAATATCTGGGCAACTCTCCCTCTCGGGGCAAACTTCCAGACTTCGTTCCCGACTGGTATCCCATCGATTTTCTCCAGCAGGAAGCGCCATCCATCGCCCTAGCGCCTCCGCAAGCGGAGCTGCTCGAGAATTCTACTGACGGCGCAGCGCGCACGCTGCATCTCCGCATCACCACGCCACGCCATGCGCGCACGCTCCACGTCGGCGTCGCGCAAGCGGAAGTTCTCAGCGCGAGCGTCAATGGACACGATCTTGGCAAGCCGTCCGACGCGCGCTGGCATCAGGCAGGCCACTGGAGCTTCGACTACGCCAATCCGCCAGCCGAGGGCATTGATGTCCAGCTGCGCTTGCAAGCTTCAGGGCCAGTCACCATCGTGTTGGTCGATCGTTCTTCCGGTCTACCCACGATTCCCGGAGTAAATCTTCCTCCGCGTCACTCCGATTCCATGCCCATTCACTCGGGCGATCAAACCATGGTGCGCCGCAGTTTTGTTTTTTAGGCATTTTGTCTTTTAACCTTGGGCGAGTTACTCTGCTGGTTTGCCTGTGAGTCACTGGGAGCCGCTGTGTCCTGTCCGATCTGTGAAAAACGCAAAGCCGAAAGATTCTGTCCGGCGAAGGGCGAGAAAATCTGCGCCGTGTGTTGCGGCAAGGAGCGCGAAGTTTCGATCGACTGTCCCTCGGACTGTTCTTACCTGGTCGCGGCGCATCGGTACGAGGATCAGCATCAGCGTTCGCTGCCGGAGGACACACCGCTCCTCGACGTCAAAGTGCCGCAAGACGTGATCTACGCTCACCAAAATATACTTTCTGGATTGGCCTTCACCGCGGCGAAATTTTCCGTCGCGCATCCCGCCACTACCGATCCCGATGTTCTTGCCGCGCTGCAGGCTCTGGCCGAAACCTACAAAACGCTTGGCTCCGGCATTCTTTACGAAAGGCCTCCAGATGCTACGCTGCCACGCGAGTTGTATGCCGCACTAGCCGCATTCCTAAATGAATTTAGGCAGCAAAACGATGGAAGGGCCGCCGCCCCGCCGGCAAAAGATTCCGAGATTTTCACTCTGCTCGTCCTCCTTTACCGCATGGGTCTGCTGCGCACGAACGGCCGACCCCGCGCTCGCCGCTACTTCGAATTCCTTCGCGGCCAATTCCCCGCCGCCCCGGAACTGAAGCGCGAAGAATCGCGCATCATCGTTCCGTGATATCCCTTTGTTGGCAGGCTTACAGGCGGTCGAATCTGGTAGCGTTTTCTTCCGCGATTGATTAAACGGGGGACAAGAATGTTTCAAACGAAGCCAGGATCTTTAACCTCAAATAGATTGGCGAGAAAAAAGGACGGGCTCCCAGCAGCCGCGCTATTCGCTCTCGGCTTTGCGGCGGCAATCTTCGCACCTCTTGCAGTTCATGCAGATGAACGAAGCTCTGCATCAAAGCTAGTCGCTCGCACAATGGGCAGCCCTGAATTCCGCGTGAAGACTTTTCGCGGGGGCACGTGGCTGGGGAACGGAGATTTCTATCTCGCTATAGAGCCGTCAGCCACAGCCGGCGGCACCGACATCGTTCGCTACCAAACGACGACCGGCGCAAGGGAAATACTGGTTGCAGCCAGCAGGCTGATTCCGGCTGGCGAGAAAACGCCGTTGCCGGTCGAGGATTACACAATGTCTTCCGACGGGCGGCAGGTTCTGGTGTTCACGAATTCTACAACCGTTTGGCGGCAGAACACGCGAGGAGATTATTGGGTTCTTGATTTGAAGAGCGGCGCGTTGCGGAAACTCGGCGGCGACGCTCCCGCATCGAGCCTCATGTTTGCCAAGTTTTCGCCGGACAACAGCAAAGTGGGCTATGTGCGCGGCAACAATGTTTACGTCGAAGATTTGAGCAACGGACAAATCACGCAATTAACTCGCGACGGCTCGGACACCATCATCAACGGCACTTCCGACTGGGTGAACGAGGAAGAGTTTGACATCCGGGATGGGTTTGAGTGGAGCCCGGACAGCCGCGCCATAGCTTTCTGGCAATTCAACACCACTGGCGTCGGGAACTACACGTTGATCTATGATCTGGGCGCGCCGAGGGGTGAGATCGTTACTGAAATTCCATATCCCAACACGGGTCCGTATCCGCAAACGCTGCAATATCCGTATCCACTTGCTGGAACGCACAATTCGGCGGTTCGCGTTGGCGTCGCGAACGCTGGCGGCGGACAAGTCGTCTGGATGAAGACGACGGGAGATCCGCACAATTTCTATATTCCTCAAATGGGTTGGGCAGATTCGAGCCACGTTTTGCTGCAACACATGAACCGGTTGCAGAACAGGAACGATTTTCTGCTCGCTGATGCTTCGTCAGGCGTCGCGCAAACTGTTTTTGTGGACGAAGACCGCGCGTGGGTTGACGTGAATGCATCTGTTTTGTGGATCAATAAGGGCCGCGAGTTCCTGGTGCTGAGCGAGCGCGACGGCTGGCGGCATTTGTATCGCGTGGGGCGCGATTCCGGCAAAGCGGAGCTTGTCACGCACGGCGAGTTCGACGTGGTAAGCCTCGACCGCGTGAGCCCGGATGAAAAGTGGATTTACTTTATCGCGTCGCCGGACAATCCAACCCAGCGCTACCTCTATCGGGCGCGGCTGGACGGCTCGGCTGCAGCGGAACGCCTTACGCCGAATCAGCTCGGCACGCATTCCTATACCATTTCACCCAATGGCGAATGGGCATTTCACAACTATTCTTCGTTAAATTTGCCGCCCACTTTTGAAGTGGTGCACCTGCCCGATCACCGAATCATGAGAAACACTGCGGACAATTCCGCGCTTGCCGAACGTGTGAAGCCGCTATCGGGGGGACCCACGGAATTCGTGAAAGTAGACGCGGGCAACGGCCTGATGGTGGACGCGTGGCTGATGAAGCCGCCGAATTTCGATCCAGAAAAAAAATATGCGTTGATTGTAAATGTCTACTCCGAGCCCGCCGGACAAACAACAGCGGATCGCTGGCCGTCCATGTTCGACCGCGCACTGACCAGCGCCGGTTACCTCGTGGCAAGCTTTGACAACCAGGGCACGCCTGCTCCGCGCGGCCGCGAATGGCGCAAGGTCGTATACGGGAATGTGGGTCCGCTTTCGTCGCAGCAGCAGGCGGCCGCGCTGCAATCGCTCGAAAAAACGCATTCTTATATTGATGCAAAGCGTGTTGGTGTTTGGGGTTGGAGCGGCGGAGGAACGGAAACGCTCAATCTGATGTTTCGCTATCCCGAAATTTACAGCGTTGGAGTTTCGGTGGCGTCGGTACCCGACCAGCGACTCTACGACAGCATCTATCAAGAGCGGTATATGGGTTTGCCGCAAGACAGTCCGAAGGCCTACGAAAAGAGCTCCGCCATCAATGTTGCAGATGGGCTGCACGGAGACTTAATGGTGATGCACGGCTTGGGTGATGACAATGTGCACTTCCAAGGCTTTGAGCTGCTGGTCAACAAATTGATCTCGCTCGGCAAACAATTCGATATGCGCGTCTACCCCGGCCGCACGCATAGCATCTCCGAAGGCAAAGGCACCAATCTCGATGTTTACACAAATATTCTCGGCTACTTTGAAGAGCACCTGCCGTCCAGCCCGCAGCTAACCACGTCTCACTGAGGTGCCAACCAGCGGCTCTTGTCCAAATATCGGATCCCCTTCTGGCTCCGATTCTCTACCCTGCCGCGCAGGAGCGCATCCCTGGTAGGTCCGGTGCGGCGGCGCCCCAGCCGAGCTTCATTTGGGCGCACGGCGTTGTACGCTGGGTGTCGCGCTGGGGGCGCGAGTCGAAGCCGTACTTTTGCTTTAGGCGCGCCACGCGATCGGCGATTTGCTTTCGGTACTTCTCGGGGGCGTAGGCCTTTTTTGTGTACCACTCCTCGTATTGTTTCGTGAGACGGGGAAATTTTTCGCGAATGAACGGCAAAAACTGTTTGGCGGAAGACGGCATTAGAAAAAGGACGCCAGAGAAAAACCATTGCGCTCCGGCTTTATGGGCGGCTTCGGCCACCGCTTCGAGCTCGCCTTCGCGGTCGGTGATGCCGGGGATCAGTGGTGAGGCCGATACACCCACGCGAAGACCAGCTTCGCGCAACTGGCGGACGGCGGCAATTCGCAGGTCTGGCCTCGGCGCGCGCGGCTCGAGCAATCGCGCCAGCCGGGCGCGAAGCGTGGTGATAGTGATGTTCAGAGAAAGCTCAGAACGCTCGCCAATCTTCTTGAACAGATCGATGTCACGCACGATGTGATTCGATTTAGTGATCACTGAAATGCTCAAGCCTTCGCGCTTGGATAACTCTTCGAGGCACGCGCGGGTCACTCCATATTCGCGCTCCGCAGGTTGATAGGGATCCGTCGCGGTGCCGATTGCAATGTGTTCGGGCTTTTCGCCGCCAGAACTCTCCGAGGCGTACGAATATTTGTGTCCTACGTCATAGGCCAGAAGCGACGCTGCATCCTTTTTCACAAAGATTTTTCGTTCGAATTCGCCGCCATCCAGCTCCATGTACTCGTGGGTGTACCGCGCATAGCAGTAGAGGCAGCCGAACTCGCATCCGCGGTAAGGATTGATCGTCCAATCGAACGGCACGCGCGCCGAATCGCAGCGGTTCAGTATCGACTTCACCGGCAGCAGATAGTACTCCGGCCGCTCGGCGGACTTGCGATGGCTCTCCGCGGGGGGAGAGCATGCTGCGAGGCGGGCAATGCCCACCAGCGGTACGGCTGCGTCTTGGGTCCGGTGATCCGCGCGGCTTTCAAGGCTGCGCGGGACCGCCTCTCGCGAGGTCGGCGGGGGGCAATCCGCCGTGGTGTAACCCGAAGTGCTGCCGCCTAAGCCGGTACCCGCTGCGGCCCCCACCTTGTCGCTGACACTGTCATGGACAGGGTGGACTCCACCTCGCGAATCACCGGCCTTTGGTGTTGGGCTTGTCGCATAGGGGATAACAGGAAAGAGAGTTGCCGTGGATTGTCTTGCGTGGCGGCGTCGGATACCAAAGGTTCTAGCCGTGGAGGAAAGAACTGGAGACATAGCCCACCTCGAAGCACGGCCAAGTATTTCGCTTTTTATTCGCTTTGTCAAGTCATTTTTCGCTTTTTGTTCGTTAGTATTTGCGGGCGGAAAGCCCTGGTACACCCCACTCACATCGTCCTTTTGTCCCGATTGTGCGCTTCTACAGCACAGGGTATCCTGCTTGTTCGGGAGGATCTGCGTGCGACAGTCCCCACTAGCACGGTTGCTTCTTGGTGCGTCCGCCGTGCTTTTCTCGGCGCATTTGTGTTCTGCTCAAAGGCCCCAGCCGACTACCCAACAGCAACCTCCACTCAAACCACAGTCCCCTCAGCCAGCCCCCCCACAGGCTGGCCCGTCAGCCCAAGCTAAAAAACCTGCCGCCGGACCACCCGCTCCTCAATCCACGCATTACCCCATCCTGCTGCTGGTTCAAGGTAACGACCAATCCTGGAGCCTTCGTATCGGCCTTAGGGGGCCGGAGCGGCTTGACCGAAACGGTTATCCCCCGATCCCGCTGGAACCGGCCGACGTAGCTCGCGAAGGCGCAACTGATTCCTGGACCTACCATGCGAAGGATTCTCAAACGGGCGCCGCTGTTTCGGTACATCTGACCCGCGAAGCCTGCACCGACCCCGTATCAGCTACCAAATTCGCTTTTACCGCCTCCTTCGAGCACGCCCAGATCGGCTCGGCGCAAGGGTGTGCACGGGTGGCCACAGAACTCTTCCCCAAGATCAACAATCAGCCTACGGACGACGATGACGACGCCAAAGACAAGCCTGCTCCCCCGACTATTACGCACTTCAAGCCGCCCGTTGCGGTGGCGTATATCAATGCCGCGGGCAAGCTGATCGTCAAACGCGGCACCGTCGCCCGGACGGTTCCGGGAAAAGGCGGCTACCAGCCAGCTCTCTCGCATGATGGAAAGCGGCTGCTGTACACGACGGATGAAAAGGGCGAGGAGAAGAGCGCTGAAAAGGCGGGCGAACAAACGATCTCGCTCTATGACTGGGCGACAGGTAAGTCAACAGAGTTGCTCAGGGGCTCGGTCCAGCAGGCGTTCTGGTCGCTTGACGACACGCGCATTGCTTTCTTGAAATTTGACGGCGCCAAATGGCAGGTTTGGACTATGCCGGTGGATGCACCAGAGAAAGCAACTCTCGTCTATCCTGGCGAAGCCATTAGCTTTCAAGGCTGGGCTGATGCGCAAACGCTGGTCGCCGGCGACCTGCAAACTCTCTCTTGGATTGGGGATGACGGAACCTTGAAGCAAACACTTTCCAGTGCGGACTTGTACGGCAAGGACCAATTCAATTTGTCCAGCGCCAATACCGTGCGCGTTCACCCGCTCAACCCGGATTTGCTTCTCGTTTCCGCCGAATTGGTGCCTGCGGCCGCGGCAGCCTATTTGAAGAATGCCCAGGCTACGAATAAGGATGCCGCTAAGAATGCCGGGCCGCCGCCGGGACAAGCCTTTTTTCTCTACGAGATCAAGTCCAAACGCCGCGTCCTTCTAAGCCCGCCGAACTTGACGTCTTCTTTCGCCGAGTGGTCTCGCGACGGCCTTCAGATCTTTTTCACAGGCCGCGATCCTTCGGGCAAAACGATGACAATCTACAAGATGTTCTGGGACGGCACCAGCCAACTTAAAGTGCAAGACGGGTACGACCTTGTGATTGGCCAATAAGACCCTCGCTATCAGGTTTCTGCGTTAGGATGGTTTGTATGTTCAGGACCGCAATTCGTTTGTCGGCCATTGCCATCGCGTCCGCCGTCTCAGTGTTACTCGTCCTGCGGGATCCTTCTCTAAGCGCACAGGAATCCCCTCCAGCTCAATCACCGACGGCACCGCAGTCTCAACCCCCACCGCAGACTCCTGCTCCCCCGCCTCGTGCGGTATCCCGCTTCCCGATGAGGTTAGCTTTGCCACGGCGCGAATATCTCTGCGCTGGCGGCGCCAGAACCGTGATTCTGGTCGAAACCAAGGCAGCGCGACTGACCTTGAACGGGCACATCTACAATATGAAGGAGGTCGAAACCCCGTCGGGCACAAAATACGCCGAGGGCACGGTGGTCTGGTCGAGCACTGGCGAAGACGGCTTCCTCGTAGACAACGCCGACTCCTCTCATCCGGAGATGCTGGCAGAGGAATGCCACCTGCAAAGCTCGTATCCGCCTGCCGCTCCTACTGCCGGCTCAATAAATGGCACGGCAACCTTCGGCAGCCCTCCCGCTTTGCCCAAGGATGCCGTTCTGATTGTGCAGCTCAGGGACCTCAGCCATGACGCGGATGATCCCGCTGCCTTTCTCGCGGAGGAAAGAATCCCCATTGGCGCACGCAAAACCCCGATATCGTTTGCGTTGAAGTTTGACCCGTCAAAAGCCACTGCCAAGATTCCGTTTGCCGTTTCTGCCAGCATCATGGGGCACGGAAAGCTCCTTTTCGTTCTTGTCAAAGCAGTTACCATCCCGGATATCGCCAATCCTGCTCCGGTTCATCTTGCTCTATCACGGGCGACCTCAAAGAAGGGTCAAACGCCGGCTTCGCCGGTTCCCGAAGCCCCGCACCTCTAGGACCGATTTGGTCCGGCATTGGCCGATACGCGGCAGGCCCTTGCTTGTCTGACCGGGGGTCTCCTGCCCGTTGCTATACTTATTTGATGGCGACCCCTACTCCTGTGCAACCGCAGCAGGTCGGCATTCTCATCCTGGATGACGACGACAATAACCAGGGTGCCTTGCGTCAAATCCTTGATTCGGAAGGCTGGCGCGTCCGCCTGGTGCAAGACCCCAAACTGCTGCTGACGGAGCTCAAGTCCGGCGAATGGTCTCTGGTTATCGCCAACATTGCGTTGGCCGGAACGGACACCCCGATTTTCATCACTCTGCGCGAACTGGCAGGCGTTTCTCACGAAGAGGGGGGGCGCATACGTGCCCTTTACCTTGTGCCGGAAATGACCGGAAGCCAGTACGTCCCAGCGCTAGAGCTGGCCAGAGCACCCTACGTGGTGAGGCCTTTCCATCTGCACGATTTTCTCGAGAAAGTCAGCGACCTGCTCGTGGAAGTGAAAGCGATCGAAGGACCTATTCGCCAGGTACGCCACGAGTTCGGCGCCATGCGCAAGAAGAAGAAAATGGCCGGGCGTTCCAACTCGATGTTCGCATCACGCGATTCCTATTCTTACAGCGACGAGGAAATCGCGGAGTACGAAAAACAGGAAAGCGAAGCATCCAAAAACAGCAGGAGCAAGCCTCGCACCAATCTTGGCGGGAGCGACCGCTAGCCCTCGCATCTCTGAAAACTTTCCTACTCCCTCACCTTGGACCCGTTCCATTAGATTACCCTTGCGGGCACTTCGGCGCACTTGGCTTGACTTACACGCCATGCAAGCGCGATGCTACCGCGTCCCAACTGTCGAATACGAATTTAGCGATTGGCCAACATCAACGAGGAACCGAATGCGATTGCGGGCAACAATGACCTCTGGCGTGTTTAGATTTGCTTTGCTGGCAGGATTAGCCGGCTGCGCTGCGCTTCCGTCGACGGCGCAACAAACCAATTCCGCGGAGCGGCGGGTTCTCACCGCTGATGATTACAAACACGCCGAAAAATTCATGGCGTACAACGTGCGGCCGCTCGTGTTCCATGACGTGCGAGGAAAGTGGTTGCCAGAGGATCGCTATTTGTTCCGCGACCTGGGGCCGGATGGGAGCGAGTTCGTGGTTTTCGACGCTGTGCGCGGATCACGCCAGCCTGCATTTGACCACGCTAAAATTGCTGCTGCTCTTTCTGCGGCAGCCGGGGCTTCATACAACGCAGCGCACCTGCCGTTTATGACGTTCGAATTTTCTGCCGACGGCAAATCCATTTCTTTTCATTTGAAGGGCCAGCAGTGGACCTGCGACTTGCAAGGGAACAAATGCACCGCCGAACCTAAGCCCGCCAAGGCCGCGGCCGAACGTCCTGAAGAAGGAATTTCGCCCGATGGCAAGAGCGCGGCGTTCATTCGCGATTACAACCTCTGGCTGCGCGATGTGGCCAGCAACAAAGAGACGCAACTCACAACGGACGGTGTGAAGGACTTCGGCTACGCGACCGATAACGCCGGGTGGATTCACAGTGACCGGCCGATCTTGCTGTGGTCGCCCGACTCAAAGAAGATCGCGACATTTCAGCAGGATCAGCGCGGCGTCGGCGAGATGTATCTTGTCGAGACGAGAGTCGGCCATCCGGTGCTTCAGGCTTGGAAGTATCCGCTCCCCGGCGACGACGTAGTGACAACCATTCAGCGTGTGGTGGTTGATCTGGACGCTCATAAAGTGATTCGGCTGCAATTGCCTCCCGATCAGCACCGGACGACGCTTTGCGACGACGTCGAATGCCGGGGCAGCGACTGGGACGACGTGGAGTGGAGTCCTGACGCGACCCATCTCGCATTCGTTTCCACCTCGCGCGACCATAAACATGAGCAATTTCGCGTGGCCGATGCCGCAACCGGGACGGTGCGCAACGTTCTTGAAGAAACCGCTGCTACCCAATATGAATCCGGATGGGGCCGGGTGAACTGGCGCTACCTACCCAATTCCAGAGAGGTCATTTGGTTTTCCGAGCGCGACAATTGGGGCCACTTGTATCTTTACGATGTCGCGACGGGCAAGCTGAAAAACCAAATCACTTCCGGCGATTGGGTTGTCACGCAGTTGCTGCGCGTGGATGAAAAAAATCGCGTGCTTTATTTTTTGGGTCTCGGTCGCGAGAAAGGCGAGAACCCTTATTTCGCACATCTCTATCGAATAGGATTCGACGGCAAGAACCTCGCTTTGCTGACTACCGAAAGTGGAAACCACGAAGTCAGCTTCTCAACTTCGGGCCGCTATTTCTTCGATAGCTACTCCAAACCTGACGTGCCTGCCGTTGCAGTCGTGCGCGACGATACGGGGAAATTGATCTCGACCGTTGCGAAGACGGACATCTCGAAGCTTCTCGCGGCGGGGTGGCAGCCGCCTGTTCCCATCACCGTGAAAGCGCGCGACGGCGTTACCGACCTCTACGGATTGATGTACAAACCCACGAATGTCGATCCTGCAAAAAAATATCCGATTGTGAATCGGATTTATCCGGGACCGCAGGGCGGCAGCGTTGGCTATTGGGGTTTCGCGCCAGGACGCGGCGATCCGCAGTGTCTGGCGGAACTTGGGTTCGTCGTGGTGGAAATCGAAGGGATGGGCAATCCGCTGAGGTCGAAGAAATTTCACGACTTCTATTATGGAAACATGGGCGACAACACTTTGCCCGATCAAATCGCCGGCATGAAAGAGCTGGCGCAGAAGTATTCGTGGATTGACATCGAGCGCGCTGGGATTTTCGGCCACTCGGGCGGAGGGTACGCTACTGCGGACGCCATGTTTCGCTATCCCGATTTTTTCAAAGTGGGAATCTCGGAATCCGGCAACCATGACAATCGCGAGTACGAAGATGACTGGGGCGAACGGTATCAGGGATTGCTGGTAAAAAACGCCGACGGGACTACCAACTATGATGACCAGGCCAATCAGCACCTTGCAAAAAACCTGAAGGGACATCTGCTGCTTGCGCACGGGACGCTGGACGACAACGTGCCGCCGTACAACACGCTGCTTGTGGTGGACGAACTCATCAAGGCCAACAAGGATTTTGATCTGTTGCTCTTGCCCAACCAGCATCACGGCTATGGGAGCGCGACGCTTTATATGACGCGGCGCCGATGGGACTACTTCGTGCGCTACCTACTCGGAGCGGAACCGCCGCACGAATACGAGTTGCATCCGCCGACTCCATAGTTTTGATCTGACACCCTGCTCGCTCGCATTCCACGGAATGGATTGATCCTCAGGGTTCAATTTTGCCGAGGTGAAGAAGCCTGTTGCACTTACTGACGGAGGAAGGTGAGCGCGGTTTTGGCAAAGTGCGGAGCGGCTTCGAGGAAGACGGGGCCGTGGCCGCCGTTTGGAACGACCCAAAGAGCAGATCGAGGGATGGCGCGATACATATCGACCGCCATTTCAATGGGATAGAGGAAGTCACGATCCCCGTAGACTATCAACGTTGAAGCGCTGATCTTGGACAAAGTGGGCGGTGTAAAGTTCATGTCGTCATAGCTTTCCGCCATACCACGGGACCACTGCCAGATGGCTTTAATCTGCTCGTCGCCGAGCTTGTGGCGCTTGCGCATCGTTTCCCATGCTTGGGGCGGCTGAGTATCAACCGGAACCTGTCGCATGATGGCCCGGGCTTGTTCGGGGAAATACATAGTGGGGCTGACGACGACCATGGCTGCAATGCGGCTGGGTTGCAGAGTGGCCATGTGAAGAAGGATGTTTCCGCCCATGCTTATGCCGATGGCCTTGCATTTTTTGATGCCCAGATGGTCGAGGAGCGCGAGGATGTCCAGAGCGCATTGGCGGTGGGTGATGGATTTACCAGGGTTTGTCGAGCGACCGTGGCCGCGAGCATCTGGGGTGATGAGAGTGTGTTCGCGCAAGAATTCATCGCGGCCGGCATAGACCCAGTCCTCGTGGCAGCCGCTGCCGCCATGTAGAAGCAAGAGCGGTTCGCCGGCACCGTGTATTTCGTAATAGAGCTCAATCCCGTTTACTTGCAGAATTTTCCCGATGTTCTCAGTTGGCATAGATGGGGAATGGAGCAACCTCGCGTTCTTTGATTTCTTCGAGGGACCCTAAGAAGAAAGGATACCACTGCTCGAATTCAAGGTGGGGTGACGAAACGAGGGGCGACGTGCAGCCAGGCGCGAGCAAACACAGGCCTGGCCGGCCGGATTTCGACGTGACTTGATGCTGGCGGCTTATTCGTGAAGGACAATGGTCAGTAGGGATTTGTTGACCTTGATTTTGCCGTTGTATTCGATGAAGCCAAGTTTTCTGAATTTGTTCATGAAGAAATTCACGCGAGAACGCGTGGTGCCGATCATTTCGGCCAAGGTCTCCTGGGATACTCTGGGGAGTGCACGGTCCGGCTGATCCTGCTTGCCATAGCGGGCGAGAAGGAGAAGGGTTCGCGCCAGGCGCTTCTCGCTGGAGTTAAAGAGTTGATCGACCAAGTCTTCTTCCACGCGAATGTTGTGAGCGAGCATGTACCCGATAAAACGGTCGGATAAGTCGTGTTCTTCATGAAGCACACGAAGCATTTCGTTCTTATTGATGACAAGAAGGATGGTGGGAGCAATGGCGGTAGCCGTCGCCATGCGGAGGGCTTGGCCTGCCATGCAGCCCTCGCCAAAAAAGTCGGTTGGACCAAACATCGCGACAACCGCTTCCTTGCCCGAGCCGTTCACAACGGAGAGTTTTATGCCGCCCCTCTGAATGTACATAACGGTGTTCGCGCCGTCTCCTTGGCTGAAGACGGATTCGCCTCGCCGATATTCAGCAACTTTTCTTGATACACCCGCGGTATCGAGAAAAGCCTGCGGGTCGAATGAGGCTGGTTTCTTGGCCTCGGGTCGAGGTGCGGCTTTGGATTTCTTAATTATCATATTTGGATGGAGAGGCCTGTGGTCGTCGACCGCTTAAAATTCACACTTACGATAGCAAGAGGAAGCACTGGCGAAGTGTGCAAAAGTGCACAGTCGACGCAGTTCGCCCCAGAGGCCATAGGGCGGCTCGGAGCTGCACCAAGAGGCTAACGCGCGAACCTGGGAAGCCCCTGAGGTGTGGTTCTGATTGGCTGAGCGTGGTAGGCGCTAGGGCATGCGCAAGGCTTCGGGGCGTTGCGGGCTGGGATTGGGAGTGAGAGACCAGCGGAAAAAGCGATGATCGCACGCCAGACAACGGAATGGTCGAATGAAAAGCAGAGCGAGAAGACTTGATTCGAGAATTCCGCGGCGCCTTGAGCGATGAATTCGGTGGCTTTGGCATCTAGGACACTTGGCGAACATGATGGCCCTCCCTATTGGGACCACGGTCGAAGCCGGCACTTGGACCCCAAAAGGAACTGGCGCGTGGACGGGTGGAGACACTCCGAAACTTAGCAAAGCAGGTAGGGGAGGTACTGTCTAAAAGGAGACAGACCAGGAGATTAATCCCTACTAAGGTTTGGGTGTTCCAATCACTTTTGCCGAGGCCCCGTTGAGGGGCGGCTCGAGTGGGGTTCGAAGGGTATTGCCAATGTTTCCCCTTTCCGGGAGTCAACCCAGGCTAAATGACCACGACGGTGCCAGCCGTCATGCGGCTGCAAATCGGTGGCAGTCCTTGCGGGTCCTTTTCGTTCACCGCGATGCTGACGAAGTCGATTCTTGCCTGCAGGAGCTGAAGAAGGCGGAATTTGCAGTTCATGCGGACATCGTCTTGACACTGGGGCAATGTGTCGAACAACTTCGCAAAGAGAGTTTTGACCTGATTGTGGCGGAATATCCCAGTCCCAACTGGAGCGGATCTCAGGCATTGCAAGTTCTTCAGCAGGTGGTGCGGAGCGTGCCGTTGGTCTTCGTGGCGGCCAGCTTGCGAAGAGAATCCAGGGCGGCTTTGGCGGCGAACGGCGCTTACGATTTTATCGAACCGGAACATATGGAGCACTTGCCAATGGCAGCTCGACGGGCGCTCGAAGAAAAGAAATTGCGTGAAGAGCTGGCGCAAGCGGAAAAAACGAGCGCGAACGCGGAGGCGCGCTATCGCGCACTCGTTGACAACCCCACTTACGGAATTTGCCGTGTGGATGCGAAGGGGAAATTTGGCTATGCCAATGCAGCCTTCCTGAGCATGGTGGGGTATACGTCCAGAGAGGAATTTCTGGAGACGGACTTTGCCAGGGATGTGATCCGAGATCCGGAGGTGCGCGATCGTTGGATCGAGTGTCTTCGGAACGTCGGAGAAATGGAAGGCTTCGAGATGGAGTGCCTGCGCAAAGATGGCGCGACGGTGAAGGTGCGGCTGAGCGGGCGCGGAGTCTACACGGGGAGCGGGGCATTCGACGGCTACGAAATGATTGTGGGAGATGTAACAGAGCAGGAGGCACGGGAGGGGCGGCTCAGAGAGCAAGCGGAAAGCGACTCACTAACGGGATTGGCGAATCACCGGCGTCTTTTCGAGGTATTGCACACGGAAATCAGCCGTTCAAAACGCACAGGGCGGGAATTCGCGCTGATGCTGCTGGACGTGGACCAGTTCAAAAAGATTAATGACAAGTACGGGCACCTGGTAGGAGACCGGGCTCTTTGCCGTCTGGCGGATGCATTGCGAAGTTGCTGCAGGTCCATTGATACGGCTGCGAGGCAAGGCGGAGATGAGTTTGCGCTGGTTCTGCCGGAAACGGGAGCGGCCGATGCGGCGCTGGTAGGCGAGCGAATCTGCGAGCTTCTTGGGAAGGATTCGGAGGAGCCAGCGCTTTCGGTGAGCGTGGGAGTGGCCGCGTACCCCAGGGATGCGGAATCCGTTGGAACGCTGCTGTATGCGGCGGATGCCGCGTTGTACGAGGTGAAGGGCAAGCGAATACGGTTTGTGTCAATGGGGCTCAAACGGCAGGCGGCCACTAATGGCGAGCTACGCGAAGAGTGCAAATCCACCAAGCAGGCAAGCGGGAAGTTGTAACGATTACACGGAGGATTTGGGAGGCAGGATCAGGAGAAAACGCGTATGAGAGAAGACGGACCCCGAACCAAATGGACCAGCAGACATTTGCCTTTACGAGGGCGAGGTGCCGGCAAGAAGCAGACGGATTTGTTGGGAGAAGAAAACATTCTGGACTTGATCTCGATGGGGGCGCCCCTCCCCGAGGTTCTGAATAACTTGTGTACAGCCATCGATCTTCAGATAGGAAACATCGTGTCAGTCATGCTCCTACCAGATGACACAGAGCGTGATTTTAAAACGATTGCTAAAGGAGCTCTGCAGTTTGGTCTGCATCTTTATTGGTCGGCGGACATACCTCTGCGAGACGAAATCGTGCTTGGGTCCTTCGAAATGTACTGTTGCGTTCCGCGCGCGCCTACGGCATTTGAATTGAAGCTGATTCAGCGAGCGACCCACCTGGCAGCACTGGCCATTCGACGGTATAACGGCGATGAGGACCTTAGCAGCGCGCGGGGTGCATGGAAGCGTGCGCTGGAGAGACGGTCACACGAAGCAGCTCAATTGAATTGAAACCGGGTGAACGGAAGAGAGCACGACGGAGCGATCTCTCGCTCAGCCCTGGATTCTGGAAACCTTCCCTGCAATTTATCCTGCAAGAAAATCAAGGATAGACGTTCTAAGCCCGAGGTGCGTCCTGGAAGGGTCGCGCGAAGGAGGGTTTATGGATCGATCTATGCTTGGTGTCATTTTAGGGAGCTTGTTTGGTATGAGCGCGCTGGGGGGTTTGTCGCTTATTGGGGCTGCACCGAATCCGGTGCCGGGGAAACCAGAAGGCAATTGGCGGCTGCTGGATCCGGTCACGTACGAAAATATCACTATTTTTCCGGTTGTAAGCTCTTTCACGCAGGACACTTCGCCGTTTTTGACTTTGGACGAGGGGCTTTCGAGCGGAGAGGTGATTATCAGCGAGCAGGGGGCGGCGGGGCTGGCGCGGACACGAGATGGCCGGCCGGTGGCCGTGCCGCAGTACAACTCCGGGGCAAGCGTAAACCAGTTGGTGTTGATTAATCGCAGCAAGCGCCCATTGCTCTTGCTGGCGGGCGAATTGGTGAGCGGGGGAAAGCAGGACCGAATTATTGGGAAGGACCGGATTGTGCCGGTTGGGTCGGAGCCTCTGCCTCTGGATGTTTTTTGCGTGGAGCACGGGAGGTGGACGGGAGCTAGTTCGCAATTTGGGGCTTCTAAGACGATTGTCCACCCTAGCGTGCGGGAGCAGGCAGCGGTAGCGCAGAATCAGAACGAGGTTTGGGATGCGGTTCGCTCCGGGACCCTGTCTAAGGCCAGACCAGCCGGAGGAGCCGCAGGCCAGCCAGCTGCGCCTCCAGCACCCCTGAGTTCGGTGGCCATCGGAGACGCGATTGCCACGGCCGCACCTACTCAGGCTTACGCCAAAATTTATGAAGGAGGGCGCGTTGGGGCTTCCGTTGATAGTTTTGTGGAAGAATTGAAGAGGCGGTTTGACCGGGCTACCTTGGGCCTGAAGGGCGAGCGCGTAGTGGGCGTTGTAGTGTCCTATGGTGGCGAAGTGGCCTGGAGCGACATTTTTGCGTCCGGGGATTTGTTTGAACATTATTGGAGCAAACTGCTGCGGAGTTACGCGGTGGAGGCCTTGGCACGGCCGAGTTACCGGGAAACAGCGGCGATTACGGATGCGCGTGAGTTTTTGCGGAATTTGAATGGGCGAGAGGTGGTGGAGAGCGAGCCGGGTGTTTACCGGTGGCGAGAGATTACCGAGGGGAGGCTATCTTTGATTGAGTTGGAGTCGATCTCACCAAAGGCAATGACGTTGCACCGGTTGCTTTTGCACCGGACCTCGTAGCCCGGCTCCCGCGCCGAAGAGGAAAAAGATGGCTACGGCGTGCCGTACCCCTACAATCGGCAGACTTGGCTTGGATCCGTTAGACGCTCAAGGAGAACTGCGGCCGTGGCTGGCCAAGACGGATGCTTGAGGTTGGGGGCAATTTCGGCAAGCGGGGTTAGGACGAAGCGGCGCAGATGCATGCGCGGGTGCGGTACTTGTAAGTGGGGAGTGGCGATGGTATCGGAGCCATAGAGGAGGATGTCCAGGTCGATTTTGCGCGGTCCCTTTGCGAATTCTTTTTTATTGTCCAATTGCGATTCGATGTCGCGCAATGATTGCAGGAGCGAGTGCGGTTGCAGTTCCGTTTCGGCCTCCAACACACAATTTAGAAACCATGGTTGGTCGAGATAGTCTACCGGCTCGGTTTCGTACATCGAGGAAACCTGTTTGATCTGGACGCCGACCGGCCGAAGGGCGGCGATTGCCGCGCGAAGATGGGCCTCGCGGTCACCAACGTTTGAACCAAGCGACAAATAAACTGTGTGCATTGGCGGATTGTGCGGGAACGCTTCCGGAAACTACCGCGGCGTGCGCATTAGCGAACTCTAGTTTGTCCGGAGTCTGGATTCAACCGGCAGATTCAAGCGGCGGCTCATGCGGCCGGCGTTAAGAGTTGCTTTCGGGTGGCGTCATTTTGGTGAGGGGCCCGCCGAAGGCTGACTAAGGTGAGATACAAGGCGACAGACAGGAATGTCTGTCGCACCTTGGGGAACAAAAAGCGGGCGGGTGGCGTATCTCTTGGCGGAAGACGGACCTGCGGCGAGTGTGGTATGGGGGGCTCATGACGAATTTTTGGCAAGACGTGCGATACGGTTTGCGAGTTTTGCTGAAGAACCCGGGATTTACGGCGATCGCGGTGTTGACGCTTGCGTTGGGGATTGGGGCGAATACGGCGCTATTTTCTGTGGTGAACGGCGTTTTGCTCAATCCACTACCGTATCCAGACCCGGAGCGGTTGGTGGCGGTGTATTCGAACTCCGATTCGTCCGGGATGGGCTCAATCAGCTACCCGAATTTTGAGGATTGGCGGCGAGACAACCATTCGTTTTCTGCCCTGGGCGCGTTCCGAACTGAGGAATATAACCTGACCGGCGCTGGAGAGCCCGAACGGCTGCACGGACACATGGTTTCGGCGGATTTTCTTTCGGCGCTAGGAATCAACACCATTCTTGGGCGGAATATTTTGGGCGAAGAGGACCAGGCTGGCGGAGCGCCGGTAGTGGTGCTTGGCGATGGGCTTTGGAGGCGGAAGTTTGGATTGTCGCAGGACGTTCTGGGGAAGAGCCTTACGCTGAATGGGAAGCAGTATACGGTGGTGGGGGTCGCAACTTCGAGGATTACCGGGTTGAGCCCGACGGATGTGTATCTGCCGATCGGACAGTGGACGGATACGTCGTTTCGCGACCGGCATATTGGCATGGGGACAAACGCGATTGGGCGATTGAAGCCGGGAGTCACATTTGAGCAGGCAAAAGCGGATATGGATTCGGTGGCGAAGAACCTCGCTGCGGCGTATCCGGATTCGAATAAAGGTTCAGGAATTGCGATGGTGCCTCTGAAAACGGACGTGGTTGGCTCGGTGCGGGGGATTTTATTGGTGCTGCTAGGTGCGGTGAGCTTTGTGTTGCTGATCGCTTGCGCGAATGTGGCGAACCTGTTGCTAGCACGGTCGACGGGACGTTCGCGGGAATTCGCCATACGGTCAGCGCTGGGCGCTAGCCCGGGGCGGGTGATTCGACAGCTTTTGACAGAGAGCGTGATGCTGGGCATCGTGGGCGGCGGCATCGGGCTGCTGCTGGCGAAGTGGGGCACGCGAGCGATTCTTGCAGCGCTGCCGGAAACTCTGCCGCGGACAGAAGAGATAGGGATTGATGGGCACGTCTTGTTTTTCACGCTAGGAATTTCTGTTTTGACGGGGATCGTGTTTGGACTCGTGCCGGCGCTCAAGACGATGCGGCCGGATATGCATGAGACATTGAAGGAAGGGGGCCGTGGCTCGAGTGGGGCGCGGCATCGCACGCAGAGCGTTTTCGTGGTGGTGGAGATGGCGATGGCGGTGGTGCTGCTGATCGGAGCGGGGTTGATGATTCGCAGCCTGGCAGCCCTCTGGAGCATCGATCCGGGATTTGATCCGCGGAACACATTGTCCTTCAACATCTCTTCGACATCCGGACCGAATCCGACCGCGGGACAACTGCGTACGAAGTATCTCGAGACGATTCGCGGGTTGGAAAATGTGCCTGGAGTGGAGGCAGTTTCCTTGATTGAAGGCACTCTGCCGATGTCCGGCGATTCGGAGCTGCCATTCTGGGTAGAAGGGCGGCCCAAGCCAGCGACGGAGCAAGAGATGCCATTTGCGATGTTCACTATGGTTTCGCGGCATTACCAGGAGGTAATGCGCATTCCGGTTCAGCGAGGCAGGGGGTTCACGGAGCGGGATGACGAGCACGCGCCGGCGGTCGTCTTGATAGACACTACGTTCGCGCGCACCTTTTTCC
This sequence comes from Candidatus Acidiferrum sp., assembly GCA_035314345.1. Lineage (GTDB taxonomy): Bacteria > Acidobacteriota > Terriglobia > Acidiferrales > UBA7541 > Acidiferrum. The sequence continues at coordinate 9,572 of DATFZQ010000228.1, read as the reverse complement.
CGAAGGAAGATCCGATTGGAAAGCGTCTGAACCTGGGATTGATGGACTTGCAGGCGGAAATCGTGGGTGTGGTGGGACACGTGGAGAGTTGGGGCCTGGGATCGAGGGAACACGAGAATCTTCAGGCACAGATTTATCTTTCCGTGTGGCAAGTGCCGGATAAGTTTTGGCCGCTGCTGGCGAACGGTGGCGGTTACGTTGCGCGGACGGCGGGCGCTCCACTGGGAGTGGTGAGCGGGATTCGCGAAGCCGCGGAGAGGGTCGATCAGAGCGCGGTGGTGTACGAAGTGAAACCCATGCGGGATATCGTGGCACGGTCGATTGCCACGCAGCGGCTGGCGATGATGTTGTTGAGCGTGTTTTCCGTGCTGGCACTGGTGCTTTCGGCGATTGGAATTTATGGCGTGATTTCTTATTTGGCCGGGCAGAGGACGAAGGAGATCGGCGTCCGCATGGCGATGGGTGCGACCAGCGGGGATGTGCTGCGTTTGGTGATGGGCGAAGGAATGAGGATTACACTCGTTGGCGTGGGCATAGGCGTCGTGGCGGCGCTGGGATTGACGCGGCTGATTACGAAAATGATTTATGGCGTCGGGGCAACGGATCCGGTCACGTTCGGCGGAGTGGCGATTTTGCTGACGGGCGTGGCGCTGCTCGCTTGTTACATTCCTGCGCGTCGGGCGATGCGAGTGGACCCGATTATTGCGTTGCGTTACGAATAGCTGGAGCGAGGGGACAAAGCTTTTTTGATTGCGCGTCGCGCTTCGCACCTTGTGCATCTCTTCGCGAACTAGCTGTCGCTGATTTCACGTAGCTTTCCGATGGTCACATCATAGACAAATCCGCGGACGGCGACTTCCTTAGGAATCCAGGGGTGCGTGCGGAGCTTTTGCAATTGATGACGGACATTTTCGTCGATGTTCTGAAAGGCGTAAAAGAACGCGGGAGAGATCGCCGCGGTCCCTGCGCGATTCTGGACCCTGTTTCGCAAATCTTGTTCCGTGGTGCGCATTAGGCCGCAATCCGTGTGGTTGATGATCATGAACTCGCGAGTATCCAACAGGTAATGTGAAACGACGAGGGAGCGCAGGCTGTCTTCGGTGACGATGCCGCCTGCGTTTCGAATGATGTGGGCGTCTCCAGTTTTCAGACCCAGCGTGCGAATGGAAAGCCGCGTGTCCATGCAAGTGAGAATGGCAAGATGGCGCTCGGGGCGCGGCGTGAGCCGTCGCAATTCGTGCGTGCGGGAGTAGATCTCGTTTGCTTGGAGAACTTCGTCGATTACGCTCATGGTCGATTCATTCTAGCAAACTGTAAAAGTTGGATTCGAATGGAGCAGATGCGCGGGTGATGAAAACCAACTAGTCTTCAGAAAAGACGCGGCTGGCGCTTTGGTAGTTCTTTGCCAAAATATTCGTAGGCGCGCGGGGTGGCCACGCGACCGCGCTGAGTGCGGTCAATCAATCCAATCTGCATGAGGTAAGGCTCGTAGATTTCTTCGATCGCGTCTTCTTCTTCGGAAAGGGCGGCGGCTAGCGTGCCGAGCCCTACCGGACCGCCGGCGTACTTATCCAGAAGAGCCAGCATCAGGTTGCGGTCGACTTCGTCGAGGCCGCTTTCGTCTACCCCGAGCATGGCCAAGGCTTCCTGCGCAACGGCACGGGTGATACGGCCGGCGGCGCGCACTTCGGCAAAATCGCGGGAACGGCGAAGCAAGCGGTTGGCGATGCGCGGTGTGCCGCGGCAGCGGCGGGCGATTTCTTCGGCGCCGCCATCGTCCATGAGGATACCTAGAATCTTGGCCGAGCGGTGAATGATGGTAAGCAAATCTTCGGGCTCGTAGAAATCGAGGCGGTGGACGATGCCGAAGCGGGAGCGCAAGGGGGCGGTGATCAGTCCGGCGCGTGTGGTGGCGCCGATGAGTGTGAAGTGTCCCAACTGAAAAGGATGGATACGGGCGCCGGGGCCCTGACCGATGATCAAGTCGACGCGAAAATCCTCCATCGCGGGATAGAGGATTTCTTCGACAGCGGGCTGCAGGCGGTGAATCTCATCTAGAAAGAAAACTTCCTTGCCTTCGAGTGAGGTGAGGATTGCGGTGAGGTCGCCTTTGCGTTCAAGGAGCGGTCCTGCGCTGGTCTTGATGGGGACCTGGAGTTCGTTGGCAATGATTTGGGCCAGGGTGGTTTTTCCGAGGCCGGGCGGGCCATAGAGCAGAACGTGGTCGAGGGCTTCGCCGCGGCTGCGGGCGGCTTCGATGGCGATGGAAATGTTCTCTTTGACGCGTTTTTGGCCGATGTATTCGTCGAGGCGTTTTGGGCGGACGCTGGCTTCGATGCGCGCGTCTTCGTCGTAGGGGGCGCCGGAGACGATTCTGTGTTGTTCGCTTCGGTCCATAGATCGTTTTGCGCTGGCGTCGGGCATTGTCGAGGCTTCGTTTTATTCCGGCCGACCAAAGTCGGCCCCTGCCACTGCACGACTATGCGCCGGCATGAGTTGTGCGACCTTTCGGCGCGGACAGCGACTGCAAGGCGGCGCGTAGCAATCGCTCAAAATTCGTTGTGCCGACTTCGCGCTTGGCTTCGCTTACCGCTGTCTCAGCAGTTCGCGGATCATAGCCTAAATTGACTAGCGCGGAGATCACGTCGGCTTCCGCTCCCGCGAGCGAGGCGGCAGCTGGCTTCTGGGCTTCCAAGACGACAGCTTCCATCTTGTCCTTGAGTTCTACGACCATGCGTTCCGCGGTTTTGCGTCCGACGCCAGGAATCTTTGTCAAGCGCGCCAAATCGCTGCCGCGAATGGCGGGGACGAGTTCTTCGACGCTCATGCCGGAAAGAATCTTCAGGGCGAGAGAAGGCCCAACGCCGGAAGCGGAAAGTAACATCTCAAAAAGGTGCTTTTCGCGAGAAGAAACGAAACCGTACAGCGCGAGGGCGTCTTCGCGGACGTGGGTATGAATGAGAAGAGTGACTTCAGTGTGAAGCTCGCCGAGCGCGGCGAAAGAAGAGAGTGGAACTTGGACGAGATAGCCGACCCCGCAGACATCGACGAGCACTTGATTCGGGCGTTTTTCGGCGAGGCGTCCGCGAAGCTGGCCAATCATGGAAGGCCAGTATTGCCGCCTTTTCTTCGCCTGTCAACGCACATTAGGGATAGGGGATAGGAGAGAGCGAAACTGCCCTCTTCGCACTATTTTGGTGCAAATTGTTTTAGCTTGATCGCGACGCGCGTGCAGTTCAGTGTTTCGGGGGTATGCCTGTTTTTAGCGGATAGCTGGTTTATTTGGCGCAGTAAGGCTCGGTGTTAGAATCGCGTCATGAACCTTGCCACGTGGGAGTCATGGTATCGTCATCCGAAACCGCAAAGTGTGAATTACACACGTTCGATAGTCTCTTACTTGGACATTCTGGGCTTCCGCGAACTAATAGAGAAAAGAACAGCGGGCGAAGTTTCGCGAATACTGCGCATACTGGCGGAATCCATCGCGCCCCACCCAACAGACGAGCCTGTGAAAATCGAATTCACAAAGTTTTCTGACACAGTCATCCGGAGCACACCGGAACCAAGCCCCGCTTATTTCATTTACGAACTAAAGACTATATTGCGTGCTCAGGTTGCCCTGATCCCGGAGGGAGTCCCAATCCGCGGTGCAGTCACGATCGGAGAAATCACTCAGAGCTGGGATGTCGTTTACGGCCCCGCAGTAGTGCGAGCTTATGAGCTTGACAGTGGCCCGCCGCGAATAGTCATTGATGATAAAGCCTTGAGCCTTCTGCGCCCTCCGGTTGATGCAAACTTTCTAGTTGAACTCGGCCTGACTAGACTGGAAGGAACTACGGTTTACTTGGATTACTTGAAGGCCTGCGAGGTGGAACTCAGAGTTGAAGATGAGGAGTATTTACAGTTCCTAGAGATTCATCGCGACTTTATCCGACGATGTTTGGGAAAATACGCCGAAAAGCGTGGAGTTCTCGAAAAATACGAATGGCTCAGGACTTATCACGAGCGCATCCTTCAAGAAAGATTTGGGTCTGAAATTCCGCCACATCTGAACGTATAGATACGGTGCCCTCCCTGTACTTCTCGTCAGTTTCGTCGGTAAATTGATTTTATTGGCGGAATCGCACTGACTAGCGACTATATTCCTCAAATACGGACTCGGATTGAGCGGTCTATTCCATTTGCTCGAAAGCATCGATTATTTGTGTAAGCCGCGGCGCAGCGCTTTCGAGATTGAGGTGGGCGTCCTTCATGAACTTCTCGATGCGATAGTTTGGTTGATCTATGCTGTAGAAGCGAGCTATTTGGTAGTCAGCATTCGCAAGCCGTCGAAAAGTTTCGCGAACCTCGTTTCGTAATTCGTCGGATTGCCGTCCGGGCCGCGTATTGAGGCAACATCATGATGCGTGAAGGCAGAGCATGACGAAAAAGCAAAAGGCCAAGATCGCTAAAATCTGCGGCATCATAGCCATCGTGATAGCTGCCCTCACGTTCATTCTCAAAGAGATTGTGAAGGAGAATCTAAAGGATCTTCACGACTCGCTCACTAAGGCCGAGTTTCAATTCCGTACCGAGAGCGGGCAGACCGTCATCTCTTTGCAAATTCTCGTAGGTCAAGAGCAGGCGGAACTGCTCCGCATTCAGGACGAAAAGCGAGCGGGCAAAGACAGTACGCCTCAAGATTTTTCGACATTAATCACGCAGGACACAGTCAGAGCACAAGAAGCGTTGGCCGAGGTAAACAGCGACTTCGATAGCGCGTCTCGTCTAATCGACGCGTTCCCCTCGACAGCGAAGGACTTGCGCAACCTTCGGGAGCAGGTTCGCGGCCCTTTAGAGAAGATGAATACACAAGTAAGGGAAACGCTCAAGACTAAGCCTGATCATGACCTACCACGTTTTGTGGCAGTGAAGTTTGCTATGATCTCGGTGATACTCCAAGGCGTGTCCGTAGCTCTTCTTGGCGATGCAGCCCTCACGGCAGCACGTCGCGTCCAAGAAGCTTCTGATTACCTCATTCGCATCTGCACACGAGCGGTCTACTGCTTGGTTCTTTTGGGATTCGCACTGGGCCTCTATGCCGCAATCACTGGCATTAAGAGCGAGTCCGCTGAGTAACTTCAGCTTTCCTTGTAGCCACAACCGCGCGGGAAGTCTCACCGGAGGTCACGGCGACCTTCTCGTCGTAGTTTAAAGATGGAGCATGTTTTCCCGAAATATGTCAAGAATTCACTTGACGCCTGCAACATCCGGTTCATAAGATGCACTAACTGTTGAAGGGCGTCGGGGATGTATCGGGATCTGGGTTAGCCGTAAGTCTCCTATTTTTAGGGGTTTGTGTGGGGTCGCTTTGGACACTCAGCACCAAATGCGAATGACGAGCTCGAGTTTGGTATTCATCCTGCTCTGAGGCTACGATGTATAGGTGTGGTCACAGAGGCAGAACCGCAATTTGATTTTGGAGAAGGTCAAATGTCTACTCGGCGTCAAGTCAACTTTCAGGGGAGATTGGTTGATGCTGAGGTAATTGAGTTTGAGGCGGACCGCGAGCAGTGGAGCACGTACATTCTGCATGACGGGACTTCACTCAAAATCAAACCGGTAATGACCGAGGTGTTGAGGCTCAATGACGTGTTTGCCCCCAACGGCGACCCAGTGTACATGGTGCAGGCTCAGCAGATCGTTCACATCACCCCGTCCGATTCAGTGAGGAAGCGATAAAAATGATTCTTACTACGCCAGATTATTCGCCGATTTTGATGGACAGTTCAGCGCATGCGGCGAACATTACAGTCTCCCGAGAGAAGGAAGCTCGTGGCGGGGCTAGCTGGGCTGACAACTTCTACACCCTGATTTCGCTCTCCGGAATGTCGGAGGCTCCGGTTCCGGTGGGCAATTTTGTCGCAGACTGTTTTTCGCGCCTTGACCACGTACGCGCGGTTCTGGGAGGCCACAGCGAAGATGTGTTTCACGTTTGGATCATGATTGATGATTGGAATCCGGCGGCCCGCAAAGAGGTGTATTCAGTTCAAAAGCTGGTCATGAAGAAGCTTGGTGGCTTGCATTTCGACTTCTACGTGATTGATATTCAACGTGAGGTCAGTCCGGAAGAAATGGTCACAGGAATTCCGGTGATATTCAACCGTGCCAACAAAAGAGACACACACACAAATAGCTGAAGAAAATGAAACCTTCCTCAGCAATCTCGATCTTGCCGGTGGTCCGGCGAGAGGGTGGGCGTCCACCGCGGCATTTTATGCAGCATTGCATTACGTAGAAGCCTTCTTCAGCACCAAGTCCAAACATTCGGCCGACCATCGCACGCGTGACAACAATATGATTCAGCACACGGAAACGATGACCGTCTACGACGAATTTTGCGAACTAAAGAACATCTCGACGCGCGCGCGATACTATGGACGATATCCTAGTCAAGCGGACTTCAGAACCCAAGTTTTCCCCGCTCTCAACACTGTAAGAACAGAGATGATGAAGTACTGCTGAACGATGGCGTGGTACTAGGGACTGACCCCAGGCGTATCGCCTGACGGTAGGTTCAAGCGATGAACCTAAGCACCGCTTTGCTAAAACGAGCACTGAAAGCAACGCTCCGTCATGGATACGGTACCTTCTTCGCGGAGCCTCCCGAGCTTGGAATCTTGAAGGACAATTGGACGGAGTTGGTCGTCGACCTGTCGAGAGTAGACTTGGATACATACCAAGGATACGACGCAATCCTTTCGTTTGCGCCAAAGTCACGTTTGAACGTTCGAAGAGTGGGGCTGCTCCACCCGTATGATTTTGTTTTTTATACTGCTCTCGTTCTGGCATTAAAGACGTCGATTTCAAAATCCCGCCTGCCCGCAGACAAGGTGTTTTCCTACAGAACAGAAGGGACATCGCCGAGCGAACTCTACAAACGTGGTGCTTCTTGGAAGAACTTTCGGAGTAGTGTCGCGAAACGTGCTACCAAGTCGAATTGCATTGTGGGTGTTACGGACATTGCCGATTTTTATCCTCGCATATATCACCATCGGTTGGTCAATGCGCTAGAAGCGTCCTCCGGCAAGACCATGAAGGACTACATAAGGGTCTTGGAAAAAATGCTAACGAGATTTTCTGGAGGTACCAGCTATGGAATTCCGGTAGGCCCACCGGCGTCGCGCCTTTTGGGCGAAGCGGTGTTGATCGACGTCGATAGTACGCTGCTAAGTTTCGGGGTCGATTCTATTCGCTTTGTAGATGACTACATTATATTCGCCGACAGAGTTCAAGACGCTGAGTACGGCATACGGGTTCTGGGGGAGACCCTCTTTCGCAATCACGGGCTGACCCTGCAAACAGCAAAAACAAAAATCTCGACGGCGACAGATTACGTCGAGCGCAACCTAACCATACATAGCGAAAAGGAAGAGAATCGGCGACGATTGCTCCAGATTTTTGGGGACGGAGATTACGAAATCCCTTCTTACGATGAACTTGAAGACGAACAAAAAAAGGAAATCGATGCGTTTAATCTGTCGGAGATGCTTCGGGAAGCACTTCTCGAGGGTGAAAACGTGGACTACCGTGAAGTTCAATTCATTCTAGGTAGGCTCTCGGCATTGCGAAAACCAGAGTTAATCCCGACTGTGCTTGAAAACCTTGAGCGATTGTATCCCGTGGCCGAATCAGTTGCAGCTTTCTTCAAGGAATTCACCGATTTGCCCCAGAGCCACGCATCCGAAATTGGCGGAGCGCTTCTCGCTCCCATTCTGAACGCATTGGAGGCCAGGCCGTCAGAATATTATTCGATGTGGATTCTTAGCGTCTTTCAGCACCACAGGAATTGGGATCACGCCGAAGACCTATTGAGGATATTTCGGGAGACTAGCTCGGATGCTGTGCGGAGATTCGCCGCCCTTGCGCTCGCGACGTCCGGCACTCGTGCGCAAGCTCTTGCCATCAAGGACTACCTTGCATCAGCATCGTCGCTTTGCCGCACAGCGATGCTCCTCGCTACTGCCAAGCTAGGAAAAGACGAGCGACAATATTTCGGCAAAAGTCTTCAAATCAGCGATCCATTAGAGAAGCTCTGCATTAGAACGAACATTTGATAGTCAGTTGGTGATCACATCACGAAAATGCGGCTTCCATCCGAGACGTTCGAAAGCTACCGAATCGGCTGCCAAACCAACCAGGGCCGCTAGCGTCCTCCAGTGCCTCGGATGCGGGATGCATCGACCTCTGCGAATTTTCAAAGCATAAGGCTCTGAAATCGAGAGAGCCGACATAATCTTGGGAACAATAATTAGTGCGAGGCGTGGTTGAACCCTCTCTCTATAGGTTTTTTCGTCTAGCCAGTCTGGTTTTTCGCTCGGATCCCACGCCTTCTGCGCAGCAACTTGCCGCCGCTGGCTCTCTGCGCGGCGCGACTGCGCAACCGGGTCAAATCTATTCAACCGTACCAGCTTTGGAACTACTTGAGTGCCATTGGGCGCGGTCGCCAAAGCCAGAGTCCGTTCTGTGATCGCATGGTCTGCCAAAGGTTGCGTGGGAATCCCTCTTGCTTTGCGCTTCCGATCTTGCGTCAAACGCGTGGCAGGAGTCTCTATCTTTGAGGTACTTGAGCTACCGGACCACAAGGTACGCAACATCCACTCAGCGAAAGGTCCCAAAGCCTGCTTCCAAAGCTTGGAGGTTTCCGAGAGTTGGGCAGCAAACTCACCGGTCAATCGACAATTCCCGTCTCTCTCCTCGAAAAACCATTTTCGTTGTAATGATCCGCTGCGCAACCAATCCAACAGGAAAGCGTCCACTTGCGGACGAATCGGTTCCATTAGGTCGCAAGCCAAACTGTCTCGCGTGCGCGTGTCACTGTGAAGAACTCCAAGGCCGGGATCGAGGCCAAGTTCAGAAATTGCTAGTCGCGCCTCTGATTCCAGAATCGCGTACAAATAGTTGAGCATTGCATTTGCAGGATTGATCGCGAGTCGTGGCGATTTGGTGAGAGGCGAAATACGGCTTCCAAAAGCGCACCAATGCTGAGGAACACGCTGTGAGTCAGATCGTGGATACTGCAAAACCAGTGTATGCCAGACGCGCCAGTATGCGAGAGCCGCGTGTGCTTCACACCGTCGTATTTCTTCCTTGGATGTTGCCTTCATCAAGGCATGGCGCTGACTGGAGATTACTTCCGCCGATGCATCGTCATGAAATTTATCTCGAACGAGCCGCTCTTGCGCGAGTAGCTTTCGCTTGATTAGTTCTATCGCAATGCGCAAAGCCATTCCCGAACTTTCGGCGAGCGATTGTGCACGCCGCAAACGAGCATCAGAAGGATGCACGGGACCAGTGGTGGCAAGGACCTCTCCGAGCCTGTCGAGCATGACAAACGCAGCACCTTGATCGGCTAACCATCTAAGGGCGGCCAAGGAAACGAGGCCATCCGATCCGATTACGACCAGCCGTTTCAGTCCATGTCCAACGCGAGGAAAGCGAGCATAACGTCTCTGTTTGCCGATTCCGTCTTCAATCGTTAGGTGACCACGGTCAACACAAATGCTTATTCCGTAGCCGAAGAGAGTTACAAC
>DATFZQ010000227.1:0-4431 GCA_035314345.1 Candidatus Acidiferrum sp. | reverse complement strand
GACTTTCTAGGCTTCACGCACATTAGCGGGAAGAATAGTTTGGGGCGATTCATGGTGCGGCGCACGACGATTCGCAAACGCATGCGGGCCAAGCTGCGGCAAATAAAACCGGAGCTCCGCAAGCGCATGCACGATCCCGTGGGCCAAACCGGCCAATGGCTCCGGTCGGTCGTGCAGGGGCACTTCAACTACTACGCGGTACCGGGAAACAACGCTAGCCTATCCCTGTTCCGGCACCGAGTGCTGGTTGGCTGGTGGCATACTATACGCCGCCGGAGCCAGAAACACCGCATCAACTGGACTCGGATGCTCGACTTGGCGCAGCGCTGGTTTCCCCAACCGGCTGTGCTCCATCCTTTCCCCGATGCTCGCTTCGCCGCTACTCATCCGAGATAAGAACCGGATGCGCTAACGAGCGCCCGTCCGGATCTGTGCGGGGTTGTGCCTTGAAAGCTCATGGAGTTCAGTTTCCTGAGATGGAGACCGCGGCAAAGCCTAGCTCGCAGCCGCGTACCGAGTCTTGCGTGATGTCCGGCAACGGCCATTGCGAAGCGGAGACAGGGAGGTTGCAGGCCGGAACATCAGTGAACGACAAAATAGCCCCGAAATCGATCGAGATGGAAGTAGCCGACCTTATCCCCCACCGGGGAAGGCAGAAACACTGGATGCGATATGGCAAGTATCCAGTGATGCTTCCGGGGTTCGTACCGCCAGCATGCGGCCAAAGGATTCTATGGGAACAAGGGAGATCCGACGGGTTCAAGCGCAACTAGCTTGTAAGGTCAGACAAGCCGACAAAGCAAGGACGACCTGATGACTCGACGGAAGTCAGACTGACTGATATTACTCTGCGGTCGGGAGAGCCGACTACATGGGGAAGCGGTCAGCGGAAGTTGAACAGTTCGAAGGAGACATGGGCTCCATCCAAAGGGAGGATTCGGCCTTCTATGCAAAGAGAAGAATCGCCAACCATGACAACGGGACTCGAACGAATAGCAGCGAGAGCTCGGTGTGAACCAAAGCTCCGGTTTACGTCACTGGCCCATCACATCACCAAGGAACGAGTTTGGGAGAATCTCTGTCAGATCGCGACCGACTCGGCCCCTGGGGTAGATGGACAGACCGTGCCGGAGGCGAAGGAGAGCTTTGAGGTATGGATTGAAGCCATGCTTCAATCGGTGCACCGCCAGGGATATCCAGCGCCGAACATTCGGCGAGTATATATCCCGAAACCCGGGAAGCAGGAGAAACGCCCGTTGGGCGTGCCTTGTGTAGCGGATCGGGCGCTCCAGAGAAGCGCCGCGCAGGTACTGTCGGCCATTTATGAGCAGGACTTTCTGTCATGCTCGTTTGGCGGACGGCCTGGGCGGGGTGCCCATCAAGCGCTGGCCAGCCTGCATGAAATGATCTCTGGCCGGAAGGTGGAATGGGTGCTGGAGGCGGACCTCAAGAACTTTTTCGGGAGCTTAAGCCACGAATGGATGCTCCGCTTTGTCGAACATCGGGTGGGAGACCCGCGTCTGATCAGCCTGATCCGACGCTGGCTGAAAGCAAGCATTCTGGAAGATGGGGAGGTCCATGCGAACGAGGAAGGCACCCCACAAGGTGGTTCGATCAGCGTGTTGCTGAGTAATGTGTATCTGCACTATGTGCTCGATCTGTGGTTCGAGCGCGTGGTCAAGCCTCGGTTACGGGGCGAAGCCTATATGGTGCGGTACCTTGACGACTTTGTGTTGTGTTTCCAATATCGCGCGGATGCTCTACGTGTCCAGAAAGCACTGTGCCAGAGACTAGGGAAGTTTGGCTTGACTCTGGAATCGTCAAAGACCAAGCTCGTCGAATTTGGTCGCTTCGCGCAGCGACACGCGAGCAAGCGTGGCCGTAAACGCCCGGAGACGATTTATTTCTTGGGGTTCACGCTGTACTGCACGCGCAATCGGAAAGGCAACTTTCGGGTCGGGCTGCGTACGGAAAAGTCACGCCTGCGGCGTGCGTTGATGCGCCTGCAAGACCAGATGCGGCGGATGCGGCACTTGTCGATCCGGGAACAAACCGAATGCCTCAATCAAATGCTCCGCGGTCATTATGCGTACTACGGCATCGCCGGGAACATACGGGCCTTGCAACGGGTCCATCGGGCTGTGGAACGTTACTGGCGCAAAATGCTGAGCAGCCGGAGTTGGCACGGGCAGGTCTGGTGGAAGCAATTTCAGCAGATCAAGGCTCGGTTTCCGTTGCTGCGACCAAAGCTTTATCTCTGTTACTCGGAGCTGCAAGCTATCGCCACGCTGTGAAGCAACTTCTGACGAGCGTAGTGCGGGAAATCTGCATGCTACGTTCTGTGGGAGCCGGGGAGCGGGTGACTGCCCCCGGCCACCCGGTGGCAGCCAGCAGATGGCTGTCCCTACCGCGATCTCATCGACCGGGGTTCTGAGTGTAAACGCCTTATAGTAAGTCGAGCAGTGAGATTTGAAGGAAGAGATTTCCACAGCCGTCGCGGCGCGGCGCCGCTGTGAAAATCTCTGTGGAGGGACTGCGGATGAAAGTTTCTGCGGGCTGCCTACAATAGCAGCCAGCAGGCGTCCCGCGGCTACGAGTGTTAACGCCAAACACGAGATGTTTTAAACCAGAAGCTCGAGCCGCGGGACGTGTTTTGCTTCCAAAACGAATACTCAGATGAAGTCTGGAGCAACAAGCAAGACTCGTACTATAAGGGTTTCGCGGGAGCAAAGCCGGCCTGCACGATAGTTAAGGAGGGTAAGGAAGGAGTTATGTCAGAAAGCAAAGTTCTACGGGAGGAGCCGGAGTTCGCGGCGTTGGTGGGTATCGACTGGGCAGATCAGAAACATGCGTGGTGCGTGCAGGCCGCGGGTACAACCCAGCGAGAAAGCGGAGAGGTGGAACATACACCGGAAGCGGTCGAGGCGTGGGTGGGGCAACTCTGTCAACGATTCGGCAATCGGCCGATCGCGGTGGCGGTGGAACAAGTGAAGGGAGCCTTGGTGTTCATGCTCAGCAAGTATGAGCCCTTGCATTTGTTCCCGGTGCCGCCGGCGATGTCGGCCAATCTGCGCGCAGCGCTGTATCCGTCGGGAGCGAAGGATGACCCGCGGGATGCGGACCTGCTGGTGGATCTGTTGTTGAAGCATCGCGACAAACTGCGCCGGTTGTCGCCCGACAGTGAAGAGACGCGGCGGGTACAAAATCTGGTGGAGGAACGGCGCCAGCTGGTGGAGGAAAAGACGGCGCAATGCAATCGGTTGACCAACCACTTGAAGATTTATTTTCCGCAGATGCTGGACTGGTTTGACCGGCTGGATACGGAGCTGGTGTGCGCGTTGCTGGAGCAGTGGCCGACGCTGGAGGAACTGCAGAAGGTTCCGCCGGCGCGACTGCGTGCGTTCTTCCGCAAGCAGCGCTGCCACTATCCCGAACTGGTGGAGCGCCGCCTGGTGGGAATCCGGCAGGCGATGCCGGCGATTCGGGATCGAGCGGTGATCGAGGCCAAGAGCGCAGTGGTGAAAGTGAGCGCGCGAGTGATCCGAAGTCTGATCCGGGGAGTTGCGGATCTGGACCGCAAGATCGAGGAGGCGGCGGCAGCGCACCCGGATTTTTTTATTTTTGAGTCGCTGCCGGGAGCGGGGGTGGTGCTGGCGCCGCGCTTGTTGGCGGCGTTTGGCTCGCAGCGGGAGCGTTACGCCAATGCCAAGGAAGTGCAAGCCTACAGTGGGATCGCGCCGGTAACGGAACAGAGCGGGAAGAAGAAGTGGGTCCATTTTCGCTGGGCCTGTCCGAAGTTTTTGCGGCAGAGCTTTCACGAGTGGGCGGGACATTCCATCGCTCACTCGCAATGGGCGCGAAGTTACTATCAACAACAGCGGGAGCGAGGCAAGGGGCACCACGCGGCGGTGCGAGGGTTGGCCTTCAAATGGATTCGCATTGTTTTTCGTTGCTGGAAAGATCGGGTGGCTTATGACGAGAGCCGATATCTGGCGGCGCTCACCAAACGAAACTCACCGCTGGCTGCGGTCGCTGGTGGGACAATCCTGTGAAATCTTTGTGGATACCCTGTGAATAGGTTCGTGAAGGGAGATAAAAAAACTATTGACAGACTTACTCAGATATCTGGTTCCCGGGTCAGAGAAGGCGGAGTTTTTCCTGCTCTTCAGCCCGGGTCCCAAGATCGAGGAGGTAGAGTTCATCAGTGGCTCGGAAAAACTTAAATCCGCTAGTCAGGTGCTATCGGAGGCTAAGTTCCAGGTCGCTTTCCCGGAGGGTAGTTCTGCCCACCTAGTGTAGTGCGTCATAATTAACAACCTTTATCGATCCGCGCGCATCTTATGATTGAGGACACGGTCGCGGATGCGCATAGCCCCTACCATTACGTTGAGTCCGGAGCAACGAACGCTGTTGGAATCTCAAGCCCGGAGC
>DATFZQ010000226.1:0-44022 GCA_035314345.1 Candidatus Acidiferrum sp. | reverse complement strand
ATAGGACCACAGGCGCTGGAAACGAAGATCTCGAATCGCCAAAAACCATGGGAGAGACATCTATCGACCATGCCGCTGTGGGTGGCCAAGCGGAGATTGCCAAACAGCCGTTCACTTTAAGCCCGAGGTCGTGGCAACCTCGAGCCAACCTCGACGAACTCTTCCTCTTCCGTGCGGGCTGACCGGATGGGGACCGACGCAACCGACGCTGTCCGGCTCAGCGAATACAGATAGCCGAGCACAATTACCGGGAGTAGCACGATCGCACCTCTCCAAACTGTTGGGCGAGAGAATGTTCCGCCTATCAGCCCGGCAAATACGATTCCACCAATGAAAGAAGGGAACACGCTTTGGTAACAGATTCCGCCGACTTGTGCCAACGGCTTGCCATCGACAAGGCCGATGACAGCAGAGATCAACGCCGTATTGAGCGGAAGATAAATGCTTCCAGCAAGAATTACCAAAGCTACGTGGCAATTGACGGCGCTCGCTCCCAGAAGAAGATAAGAAGCTTGATACGCGACGCTCGCGCTCAAGATGAGAGCTGCTGCGCTAAACGCAACCTGAACAAGGCGAGGCTGTCTCGCGGTCCAAAGCGATTGCACCAGGGCAGCCACTAGAGTGATGGCAATCACTTCAGAGAAACTGCAGAAGACCATTCCAAGTACAAGGAAAACAAAATTCGGGGACATCGTGCTCTCAATACCCGGTATTCGTACTTTGAACGTCGAGGAGATGGCTGCCAGACCGAGAACTGTCAGGAATTGGCTGAGACCCGTGGAGAACCACGATCCTGCGGAGAAGGCCAGGACCAAGACCCCAGAACAGATGATCAGTGCGATATAGGCTTTAGCTTTTCGCGACATTCATTTTCTACTGAAACGTACACTTATGCGCGTGCGCACGCGAAAATCGGATTCCCTAGTTGGCGTTTCCTAAAGAGCCGTCGGAATTGCCCCAGACGACGGAATTGCCCCAAACGACGGAGTTGCCCCAAACAACAGAGTTACCCCAGACGACGGAGTTACCCCAGACGACAGAGTTACCCGAAACTGCGGAATTACCCCAAACTACAGAATTACCCCAAACAACAGAGTTATTCCAAATTGTCCCGGTACTTCCAGAGATGGTGACGGTGTTGGTCGAAGAGTTGTACACGGCTGTGGGCGATAGGGCTGAGCCCACGGTTGCGGGAGCGAGGTCCGTATTGGCCAGCGCAGCAGAAGCGTCAACCGCCCCAGCGCCTACCGCAAAGATATCCTGCTCAATCGTGTAAGCAACGCCCGTGGAGAGGTCCGTCGCCGTTGTGCTGGAAGAAAAACCCTTCCAAGCGGTCTTCATCAAGCGAGCTTTCACTTGGTCGGGAGTAAGTGAGGGCGTCTTCTGCAGTAGGAGAGCCGCGATTCCGCTGACCACTGGCGCCGCCATGCTTGTGCCGCTGAGCCGCATGTACCGGGGCGACCCAAATTGCGAGCCGCAGATGGTTAGTGAAGAGTTGCAGGGATAGACGGCGAGCGCGGGGTCGGCAGTCACGATCGCATTGCCCGACGAAGACATGCGTGAAACCACCTGATTGCCCGGAGCGACGAGGTCAGGCTTAACGATGTGATCGAGCGATGTCGGACCCTTTGAGCTGTAGCTGGTCACCGTCTGCGAAGCTTGCGAGCCGGTGCCGTGCGTGTTGGTTGCGCCGACGGTGATGACGTACGGATCGTTCCCCGGCGCGCCAATCGTTGCGTAACCGTTGGTACCCGCAGCATAGTATTCACCCATGTTGCCGGCTGCGACCACCACCACGATGCCAGCCTTCCATGCGGATTCCACAGCCTGGCAGAGCGGATCCAGGGTGTAGCTTTCATAGACTCCGCGGGAAAGCGACAGATTGATGACTCGAATGTTGTAGGTGCTCTTGAGGGCGACCGCCTTCTGGACGGCGGAGATCACCGTACTATCCAGGCTCGCACCGGTAGCATCGAGCACACGTAGATTGACGACTGTTGCTTCTGACGCGATGCCACGATACGTGGCAGTGTAGTTTGAAGTCTCGGAAGTGTAGCCGTTCCCCGCGATGATTCCGGCAATATGCGTTCCATGGCCAAACGGGTCGCCGCTGGAAGTGTCGCCGGGCACAAAACTTTGGTTGTAAACTATGCGCGATGTTGAACTATTGTCTTCGGCTAGATCGTAAATTCCCTGGCTGATACCGCTATCAATCAGAGCGACCCCGACGCCCGTGCCATTCCAGCCGTTGGCATAGGCGAGGTCGGCGTTTACCGCAGTGACGACGTGATTGAGAGAGCCTCTAACAGGGCGATCCGGAGAGATATACGCCACGCTGGAGTGTGCGGCGAGGTTCGTAAGGCTGCTGCCCTTCACCGTGACCAACTCGGCGTTCAGCAGCGGCAGTTCAGTCTTTGCCGTGGCTCCATCCGCGGCCACGTCGGACGCACCTGAAGCATTCTTGAACTGGACGATGACGTCTATTGGAGCGTCAGGATTTACACCCTTCAGGTCCGGGGCGATTTTTGCGACCGCCGCAGCCTGGTCGTCGGTGGTGCTGGCTGCCAAACTGGTGTTGATGTCATTGCTAGGAGCGCCTGAGTGGCTAGGCGCAGGCTGATTTAGGAGGTCCGCGTTCTTACGGAGTGCGGCGGTCGGAAAGACTTCTGCAATGGCGGCTTCGGACTGCATTGACTTACCGTGTAGAGGAAAGGCCCGGTCAACCGATACATTTGGTGAAGAGCCAGCGTGCGCAGCTGGGGCTGCAAGTCCATCCGACGGCAGGGATTGTACGGCGAGAGGCGCGGAGTGCCGAACCAAGCCACTGGCATGGTTCCACGGGTTGTATCCGAGGAGACCCGCCACGAGCAAGGCGCCAGAGCAAGCGATAAGCGCACCCCAGGTCGTCGTTTTGAGTACGCTGCTAGCGTTGCGGCTTGATTCGTGCCTGCCGGACATGCGCTTGACTCCTCTTTCGCATTGGAGGCCTCGAAGCTCTAACTGAGACCTCATAAACGTTGCGTTTTCAGTACAGGGAGTATCGCAGACAGGTTAAATTCTGGTCGATGGTACAGAGGGCCCTAGGGACTAGTACCAAAGTAAAAGCAGTTTTAGGCGCTCTAAACTCCGAGTCGCCGCTCCTGATTCTGTTGGAGCCAGTCCTACACTCGTTGGTACTTGCCTGATTAGTTCGCAACCTGACAATTGGGTCGGCTCAAAACCACATGTCCGCTAACCTGATTTACCAGATTGGCAGCGTGGTCCGACGACTCCCGTTGCGCTCGCCCATAAAATAAAACCCGCCGTCAGTCTTCCACGGCGGATTTTAAGAAATTGAGCGGAAGTTAACCTAGCTGATCGCCTTCTTGAACAAAAGGCCAACCAATCCAAGCAATCCAGCGCTGAGCAGCAGCACCAAGCTGGAGGGCTCTGGCACGTGACTGATGAAGGGTTGCGGCGTCCCATAAGGATAGTTACTGCCCGAGAAGTCGCCGACCGGAATGTAGAACACGTCCGAGGTCATGTAAGTTGGATTGTTAGTTACAAAGTTGACTGCGCTCGTGTAATCGGCGTTGGGTGTACCGCCGCGGCCCAGCACCGCCCAGATGGCCTGTTGCAGATCGGCATTGCCGGGATCGCCGAACAGCTGGTCCCCCAGATAGCCGAGCTCGTTATATTCCATCGTCGTGCCAGCAAACGGCCCTGACAGCGTCCCGATCTGGGTGATGGTATAGGCTTGGACGCCCCAACTCTCGCCAATCGTTATGAAATTCTTGTCCGAGTAGCAGATCATCGGCGTCGTTGCCAGACTGCCATTCAAACTCATGCTATAAGGCCCGTTTTCACCGTATGGCGCCCCGTTAATCGTCAAAGTGTCGGCATATGCCGACGTGCCAACTAGCAGTAGGACCACTAATACCAGTCTCTTCATGAATGCTTAGTTTCCTCCGAACTCTGCGGGCGCTTCGATGGAGTAGTGGCAATTCAACGACCAATCAGGGAAGGTAGGGTTACAGCTTTATTATCATACATTTACCATCCAGTCGCTTTTCTATGAGCGTGCTCTTTTTTGGCAGGAATGGAGAAGGAACTGCGAATTTAGGTAAACCCTTGCCTCTGCATCCCTACCTAACCTATTCGCCGAGCAAGGGAAACCTACAGCCACGACGTAGCAGCGCGGCATTGACGATTCAGCCAGATTTAAGCCAGATTGACAAATCAAAGTGCAATCCAGAGAAGTGGACTCGGCTGGCCTAGCGTCTGATAAACGCCGACTTGTCGTTCACTGACAGCCCGAGGGGCTCCCCGAGCCTGCTAGTCTTGGGTGCCTCGCAGTCAATGGAGCTTTGCGAATTCAGACTTCGCGGCGATGAGAACGGGGATGTCGGGGTCGGCGTCTTTCCAGAGTGTGAGGAAATACTGATAGGCGGCTTGGGACTTGGGCGCGTCCCCCGCGAGAGCGTATGAGCGAGCGAGTCCAAGATGGGCGAGCGCGGCGATGGGCTCGTTAACGACGACGCCTGGCCAATCGAGGATTTTCTGAAACTCGGCTGCGGCCTGATTTCCCCGTTGAGCAGCAAGAAACGCTTCCCCGCGGACGTAGACAGGATATAGGTTGGTCCAGAAGGTGCTGCTGCCGGGAACGCCGAGTTCGTAAGGGGAAGCGGCGGCGAGGGCGTCCACGGCCCTCGTTCCATTGTAGGGAACAGCTAGAGCAAGCTGGGCGCGAATCGTTGGCAGGTAATTGAAGCGGACGATAGTGTCCTCGGGAAAACGTTTCTGCAAATCGTCGGCGAGAGTTTGCGCGTGCGCCGAATCGCCGATCAAGGCAAGAGCGAAGGCAGCAACAAACTGGGCGTCGCGCCCGTTTGACTGAGCGAGCGTGACGGCAGCGCGTTGGCGTACCCCCGAAGCGTTTCCGTAGAGCGCTTCCCATAAGGCAGTGGCGGATTCGCAGGCAGCAGCCATTTCTTTTTTACCGGCGCGTGTGGCAGAGCTCGCCGCCTGGCGGGAGAGCTCTCGAGCAGCGGTGAGTTTGCCAGAATAGGCCGCGGTGCCAGCTTCGAGATAGAGCATGTTGTTTTCATTTCCAGGCTTCCCGGCTGACCAGGAAACCTGCTGTGCCATGCCGGGCAGATCGTTCTTCAAGAATGCTAGTTGATAGAGATAGGCGCGCAGGTCGCCGGAGTCGAGATTTTTCGTCAAGGCTTCGTTGGCGGCAATGCGGGCTTCGTCAAGACGATTGAGATGTATGTAGGCAAGGACGAGATTGCCGAGATTGAGGCTGTCCGCGGGACCTAGGCGGAGCGCCTCGCGGAATTGTGCGAGGGATTTGTCGTGCTGTCCGAGAGTCTGGTAGATGACGCCAAGATTGATGGGCGGCACCTGCTCGCGGGGATAGATCTGCGCCCAGAGTTCGTAAGCCTGGCGTGCCTTCTCCAAGTCTCCGGTGACAAAGTGCTGGTAGTGGGATTCGATGTAGAACTTTTCCCATTCACTCACGTGCGCGCGAAGCTCGTAGGCTTTGCGGGTATTTTCCGCGGCGAGAATTTTTTCGCCGAGATTGTGATACGCGGTGCCAAGGGAAGCATGCGCCATCGCAAAATTCGGATCTAGCTCGATGGAGCGCTCGAAGAGGGGGACGGCGGCGGTGTAATCAGCCTTGCCCAGCATGGTTTTACGCCCGAGGCTGTAGGCCTGGAGCGCTTCGAGAGAAGGCGTGGTGGCCTGCTCGATGGGGGTGTCGAGTTTCTGGACAGTCTTGAGGGACTCTCCGAGTTTTTTGCGAAGCTTGGTGGAAGCTTCACCGAGCGCTTTCAAAACGTTTTCCTTCCCATTGGCAGTGAATTGTTCCTGAGCGACGTAATCGCCGGTCTGACAATTCACGGCGCTGACACCGATGACGTATTGGCTGCCCAAGCTGGAGATGGTACCGCTCAAGTACGCCCTGCCTCCGGCACGCTGGCAAAGGTCACCGGCAATCGCGGGGGAAAGCTTGCTGTCAGGCGGCAGCCCCATGAGCCGCAAAGTTTGTTGGATGCGCTGCTCGGAAACCAGGCTCAAGAAGGGGGATTGCTGGAGCTGCGCGGCAAGACCTTGGCGCAGGGTGTCCTCAAAGATGGGATCCCCAGTCTTGTTGGTGAAGTCCGCGAGGACGATGGTGTCCATCTGAGTCAAGATGTGAGCGCGGTGCGTGTTGTAGAACCAGCCTGCAAAAGCAAGGAGAGCGACAAGGAGTGCGGCTATAGCTGCCATTGCCGTCCAACTGAAGCGACGCACGGAAGGTGGAGCAGCGGATATGGCGGCGGCGGCTAACGCAGCGGATGAAGTGACCTGACCGGATTCGGAAACGTTCTTTAGCCGCTGCAAATCGGAGCCCACGGCGGCGGCGGTTGGGTAGCGAAGATTTCTGTCCTTATCGAGGCACTTGTTGATGATTTCCTCGAGCTGCAGGGGAATCTGAGGATTCAGCGTCCGAACGGAGGCGGGAGTGCGCGTGAGAATGGATTCTATGATCGCGCCACCGGTTCTGCCGCCGAATGCCTGGCGGCCGGTGGACATTTCATAGAGCAGTAGACCCAAAGCGAAAATATCGGTGCGGCGGTCGAGGTCATCGCCGCGAACATGCTCCGGCGACATATAGGCGGGAGTGCCGCTGATGATGCCAACGATAGACAAGGAATCCTGAGTTGCTTTGCATGAGGAATCCTCGGAATTGAGAGGCTGCAAATCTTTCGCAACAAGCTTGGCCAATCCGAAATCGAGGACCTTGACCTGCCCGCGTTTGGTAATGAAGACGTTGGAGGGCTTGATGTCCCGATGGATGATGCCTTCGGTGTGAGCTAAGTCGAGAGCATCTGCAATTTGAAGCCCGAGGTCGAGGATCCTTGCAAAAGGAAGCGGCTGACCATGGATGTATTGGCGGAGGGTTTCGCCGTCGATGAATTCCATGGCGATGAAAGGCCGATGATCCTGTTCGCCGATCTCGTAGATGGTGCAGATACCGGGATGGTTGAGAGCAGAAGCGGCGTGGGCCTCGCGACGAAAACGTTCGAGAGCCTCTGAATCCTGCAACATATTATCTGGCAGAAATTTTAGGGCGACGGGGCGGTCTAGGCGGGTGTCGAGGGCCTTGTAAACCACACCCATTCCGCCAGCCCCAAGTTTCTCTATGACGCGAAAGTGAGAGATGGTCTCGTCAATCATAGGTGAGCCCGCGGTTCAGGAACCGACGATCCAGATCACAGGGTTTGGTCGTTCAAAGCGGAATCCCCCGCCGGTTTTTGGCGCGGCACATTTGGTGGCTTCGGAGCGCAGAGCATGCTGAGGAAGCGGGCGCCTTCACCGTAGGCGGACAAGTCGGCTTGATGTTCGAGCTCGAACGTGACGCTCTTGCTGCAGACGGAGCAGACCAGTGCACCGTAGCCAGTGCCGCCCTGTTGGACGAACATGTTGTAGCGCATCACGCGCTCGCAACAGACGGGGACCCAAAGGTTTGGAGTTTGCGTCGGAGTCAAGAGCCACCTATCCAGGAACGAGTGCCCCGGATTATACACCGAAGAACTGCTTGCCTACGCGCAAACAACGTCATTCAGAGAAAAGTGGATCATATTGAGGGTAAGACAACCGCCTACCAACTCCGATCAAGAAGAGAATCAACTTGCGGGCTAAGTTCTGATTAACGCTGCCGTTACCCAGGGGACGAATCGGACAACAGGTGCCCCCACCCCCGGTGCAAGCCCCACCTGCGGTACTTTTAACCCGGCAGTGGGGCCCATCTCAGACCTCAATCCCGAAAACGTCCTTATGGATCTCGGCCCGCAGCCGCAGCAGAGTCTGCTCTGCGGACAGCTTCGCGAGCGCATCCTGCGGGTCTTCGTACGCGGCGTAGAGCAAGCGCGTGTAGATATGCGAGAGAATTACGGTCGCGTCGCGTTTCGTCAGAGGAGCGGACCGTGCAGGCGTTCCCGTGTCAGTCAGTTGAGCAATGAGGCTTCGCGGTAGGGGTAATAGCCTGTCAGGAGTCCACATGGCGGGCGCCCTCACGGTGTGGGGATTCTCGCGAGCAGGACGCCCACTCTTATGCTTGTACTCCCGACCCGGTAAAACGGCAAATTAAAATTTAGAGTCCGGCTTCCGGGAAACCTGGCACTGAAGAAGCTGCCTCGGCATTTGGCGAAGCAATCTGTCTTGTTGGGCGCGGTTAGCGTCCCGTTGTGTTCTTTGGCATGAAAAACAGATTCTTAGGGTAGTGTAGGTGAGGGTTATGAATGGTTTGATCCCTCGCGAAATGCGCGCGCGAGCTGTTCAATCTTCTCTGCTTCCGCTCTCAGCTCTTCCAGGTTGGTCTGCATTTCATCTTTGGGACTAAGTTGCGTGCGAATCCTAATAATTGTTTCCTGCAGCTCTTCAAGGGCGGTTTCTATTCCGCTCCTGATTAGGTTGGCCATTTCAAACTCGATCTTGACTGCAAAACAAGCTGCGGTGGGAGAATTGCGTTTAACGAACGGCTGCCTTGCAGATAGTCATTTCGTTAACTAACTCCAACTAAGCCTCCTTGGATTGATGGAGGGGGAGAGTATACTCTCGTCCCAGTACGCGTTCGACGACGAAAAAAGTGGGGTCCATTTGACCGGAGCAGCACCCCGCCTTTTTTTAGCTTATCCAGAAAAGCACTAACTATCGCGCAAGATACTGCGAACGCGCCGAATGCAACCACCCCAACGGCCCGGCCCAAACAAACTGACTCGCCCGCAGCGTCTGACCACATCCAGCTACAAAAGCTAACCCAAAAAGTGCGTGACCTTGAGGCGAGGGTACAAAACTTAGAGAATCATCTAGCTAACCGCTGAGCTACGGGCCCCACGCACTCCTCAAAATACTACAAGAGAAAGACTTAGTGCAGCGATTCGACTTCTCGCAGCAACCTGCGCTGACCATTTCCTGGTGCTAACCACGGTTTCGGGGCTCACAAATGGACATCGCTACAAAAAGGGAATAGCATGCGCGATGGATGACAAGGTTACGACGCGCGGGAGACCGACGAAGATGACGCAACGTGCGAAAACAGACGAACTCATCGCACACGCATTGGACGCTCTTCAGATTGAATTGCCTTCCTGGGGCTTCGCGAATACCGGAACACGATTCGGTAAGTTTCTGCAGCCGGCCGCAGCTTCAACCATCGAGGAAAAATTCAGCGATGCGGGAGAAGTCCATCACTTGACGGGTGTTTGTCCCACGATCGCCTTGCACGTTCTGTGGGACTTGCCGGACGGCGCCACAGGTGTCGCAAATATCAAAGCACTGGCCGAAAAGTTTCGCGTGCGGCCGGGCTCCATCAACCCAAACGTGTTTCAGGACCAACTCTACAAGTATGGTTCCGTGGGCAGTCCGGTTCCTGTCGCGCGAACGGCTGCGATGGCTCATCTTCTGGAAAGCGCCGACCTAGCCAAGCAACTGGGCAGCCGAGACGTTTCTCTGTGGTTTGCAGACGGCTCCAACTACCCGGGAACGGCAAACATTCGCCAGCGCCGAAAATGGTTTGAAGAAAGCTTAGAGTCACTCCACGAGCGTCTCGCTCCGGACCAGCGAATGCTCGTCGAATACAAACCGTTTGAGCCGGCGTTTTATCACACCGACATTGCCGACTGGGGCATGGCCTTGTTGCTCGCGAAAAAGGCGGGGCCTAAGGCCAAGGTACTCGTGGACACCGGCCACCACTACCAGGGACAAAACATCGAGCAAATCGTCGCTTGGCTGCTGGGCGACGACATGCTTGGCGGGTTTCATTTTAATGACCGCCGCTACGCAGACGACGATTTGACACTCGGCTCCATCGACCCGTATCAAATATTCAGGATCTTCCACGAGATTTTTTATTTCGAGTGGGAAACGGGCAAGCGAGCGGATGTGGCCTACATGATTGACCAGAGCCACAACTTGAAGGGCAAGATTGAGGCGATGATTCAGACGGTGACGACCGCACAAGAATTGCACGCGAAAGCCGCTATTGTAGATCACGAGAAGCTGGCCACGTGCCAGGCGAAATGTGCGCTGGTAGACGCGGAGGTCTGTCTCAAGGAGGCTTTTTCTACCGATGTTCGGCCGGCAATCCGCGAATGGGCACGCTCCCACGGCTTGCCGGAGGATCCCCTGGACGCGTTTCGGAAAAGCGGTTATCTCGAGCGCATCACCGAAGTACGCAGCAAGCGAAACGCTGCGTCGGTATCGAGTTACGCGTAACGCTGCGAGACCGCGCTCTCTCCTGAAAAATATGTCAGAAACCTCTGGCGGGTCCACATACCTAGCATTCGATCTCGGCGCCGAAAGCGGCCGCGCCATCCTGGGGCGATTCCACTCCGGCCGCTTATCCATCGAAGAGATTGGCCGATTCCGAAACGAGCCGGTGATCGATACCGGCGGCCTGCACTGGGATGTGCCGCGCTTGTGGATCGAAATTAAATCCGTGCTGCGCTCCATAGAAGCGTACGGCGTCGCGCGCCTGGATGGAATTGGCCTCGATACCTGGGGCGTGGACTACGCCCTTCTAGGGCAGAACGGCTCGCTGCTGGAAAATCCATTTCATTATCGCGACACCAGGACAGAAGGAGTAATGCAGCGCGCGCTCAAGATTTTGACGCCAGAGATGGTTTATGGCGCGACGGGCATTCAATTTTTGCCCTTTAATACGTTGTACCAGCTGTATGCGACTCAACTTCTAACACCGCGCACGTTGGAAATGGCCGAACATTTTGTGACCGTCCCAGACCTGTTCAATTTCTGGCTAACCGGGAAGATCGTCTGCGAGCGCACCAACGCATCCACCACGCAATTCCTCGATGTCCACAAACGTGAATGGTCCGTGGAAATCCTGCACAAACTGGGAATCCCCACTCACATGCTTCCACCCCTCGTGGACGCGGGTACGATCCTGGGAAACCTTCTTCCAGAGCTGACCGGCGGCCTGGATGCGCTCTCGGTTACCCCAGTGATTGCTCCCGCTTGCCACGATACTGGCTCCGCATTTGCGGCGGTGCATTCGGGTAAAGATGTGGCGCTCATCAGCTCGGGAACATGGTCGCTGCTAGGCACGGAGCTGGCTAGCCCAGTGGTCACGGACGAAGCGCGTCGTCTGAATTTCACGAACGAAGGCGGCGTTGGCGGAACGGTGCGGCTGCTGAAAAACATTTGCGGATTGTGGCTTCTGGAGCGCTACCGCAAAGATTGGCAGAGCGAAGGAAAAAGCATTGATTACGAAGAGTTGTTAGCAAAAGCTGCCGCCGAGCCGCCTCTGCAACACTTGATCAATCCGGATGACAGCTCTTTCGCTTTGCCAAAACACATGCCGGAAGCCATCGCAGCGTTCTGCGCAAAGAGTGGACAACCGAAACCCATCGGAGTGGGCCCGGTAACACGCACAATCTTGGAGAGTCTGGCGCTGAAATACCGCCAAGTGCTGGAATCACTGGAAAGCCTTGTGGGATCGAAGTTTCAAGAGATCCGCATCGTGGGGGGTGGCTCCCGCATCGCTCTGCTCAACCAGTTCGCCGCAAACGCCACCGGGCGGCGCGTGCTTGCCGGCCCAGTCGAAGCAACGGCCCTTGGAAATCTTGCCATGCAAATGGTCGCGACGGGGGCGGTGGCCTCACTCAGAGAAGCGCGGGATCTCATCTCGACGAGTTTTCCTGCTCGAGTTTTTGAGCCCAAGGATTCGGATCGCTGGGGAGAAGCGTTCGAACGCTTTCGCGCGCTATCGGCCAAATCCACCGACTGACTCTCGCGTCCCTCTACCGGAGAAAAGCCTCCGGGAGCCCACCGTCAACCGGAATGATATGTCCGGTGGTGCAACGCGCCTGGTCGCTAGCCAAAAACAAAATGGCGCGCGCGCAATCTGACGGTTCTACCGGCTGATGCGTAAGAGTTCGCTGCGCGTAGAAACCTGCCAATAGGGAGCGCAATTCGTCGTCGCTTTGCTCTTCTCGAAACGCAATTCCGTATTTCTTAAGCGACGCTATCACGCGATCGCGGGGAAACATTGTCGAGCCTTTGACCACCGCCGCTGGACTGACGCCATTCACGCGAATCAGGGGCGAGAGCGATACAGCCAGTTCCCGTATCAGGTGGCTCACCGCAGCTTTGCTAACGTCATAAGCTTCGCTACCGCGTTTGGAAACTACGGCGTTGGCCGAGCTTGTGAAGACCAGCGATGCAGCGAGATCTTGCTTGGCAAAAATCGCGGCAGCCTCGTCGGCCAGCAAGTAGTTCGCCGTGACGTTCAGATCGAGTGTGCTGTGCCACTGCTCATCTGAAATCCGCCCATCGGGCGAAGACGGAAACAGCGCTGCGGTGTTAATCAGACAATCGAAGCCGCCGAAAGCAGCGACTACCGCATGCAATCCGCGGCGAATGGATTCTCGGTCACGAATATCGAGTGCCAGCGCGAAAACGCTTTCCTTCCCACAAATGGCCGTGATCTCCATTGCGACACTCTTTGCGGCCTCGAGATCGCGATCGGCCACAACAACATGCGCGCCGCGCTGCGCCGCTTGCAACGCGGCTTCGCGTCCGATCCCGCTGCCTCCGCCAACGATGACGAAGACTTGGCGGCTGAACTCTTTCTCTGGCGGCTGACGCCGCAGTTTTGCTTCTTCCAGCGCCCAGTATTCGATGCGAAACGCTTCCGAAGGCGGCAGTGCGACATAGTTATGCTTCACGGTAAACGCCGAGTGCGGAGCAGCTGGTCCCGCCTGTGGCACGCTGGCCGGCGAGTTTCCGCCGTCGAGTGCAGTAGCGCCTTCCATCACGTGGATGGCATTGACGTAAAACTCTCCCGTGATGCGCGCCTCGGTCTTGCTTTTGCCGAAGCTGAACATGCCCACGCCTGGCACAAGCACAACGGTAGGGTTGTGATCACGAATCGCAGGAGAATCGGCGGCTGCGTGCCTTCCGTAGTAAAGCCGATATTCTTCGCGATATTTATTGATGGCCGGCAGGATGGCGCCATGAAACCCTGCAATATCACCCATGGGATTCCAGTCGACGAATAACGGGCGAATCTTCGTGCGTATGAAATGATCGGGACAACTGGTTCCCAAGTGGGCCAATTCCGCAGCCCAATTCGAATTCACAAACTGGAGAACTTCCGGCAAACCGTTGTAGTTTCCAATCAAGCGCTTCTCGCCGGAGACCAACCCTCGAATCACAGGAAAAATGCTGCTGGCAAGTTCTTCGCGATCGGCACGCGTCGCATAACGCTGGCCCCCAAAAACGGAACTGGTTTTGCCCTCGACCTGACCAAGCACGAACTGGCCGATCTGATCGATGATCCTAATTGTATTGAGATAGCATGCGCGCTGTGTGTCGCCCCAGGTGAAGAGTCCGTGTCCACCCAGTACGATGCCATCGCAACCGGGATGCGTCTTCACGGCATTCTCCATCATGAGGCCCAGCTCAAATCCCGGACGCTGCCAAGGAACCCACACGATTTTGTGATTGAATCGGAGATTGAATTCCTCAAGGCGTTCGAGACCGTTCGCGGTCGCTGCCAGCGCGATGCCCCAGTCGGGATGAAGATGGTCTACGTGACGAAACGGAAGAAATGCGTGCAAAGACGTGTCGATGGAAGCTGCCACGTTGTTCTTGCCGAACGCACACAGCGGATAAAAGTCCACCATCTCGTCCTCGTGGGCAACACCTCGATAGCGGCTCTTGAGGCTAACGATCTTGTCGAGGAAAAGAGTAGCAAAGCCGCCGCGCTGGATGCTTCCAAGGTCGCCGCCGCTCCCCTTAACCCACAAAACTTCCGTGGGAGCGCCACTGACAGGATCTGTCTCCACAATCTTGGAGCTGGTGTTTCCGCCGCCGAAATTTGTTATGCGCAGGTCGGCGCCCAAAAGATTCGAGCGATAGCAAAGCAATTCCGGCTCGTCAAATGTAGCGGCCAGCTCCGCATCCCATAGATTCTTCAGATAGCGCAGTTCGGGCACCGAGGGCCTGGAAGCACCCATGAACTCCTCCAGTTGGAATTGCAATAAGGGCAGTCACATCGATTTCAGTGCAATGAAACATAGTTATCTTACATGACGCGCCGGTCGTGAGCGAAGAGCCCACGCTTCCGAACATCGCGAATACATTGCCTCGCTGAACTCTCATCGAGTATCATCCGGCGGTCTGCTTCCCAAATTCACTGCGCCGGCCGGCCTTCACATGCCTCCTTCCTCACTGCTAGAGATCAACGGAATCTGGAAACATTATGGGGCCACGGCGGCCCTGCGCGACGTCTCCGCATCTCTTCAAGCGGGAGAAATTCTCGCTCTGATGGGACACAACGGCGCGGGAAAGTCGACGCTGGTGAAAATTCTCGCGGGCTCAACGCGGCAAGATTTCGGAGAGATCATCGTGCAGGGAAAGGCGCTTCCCGGCGGAGTGCGCGAGGCACGCGCCGCTGGCATTGCCGTGATCTATCAGGACCTGAGCCTTTTTCCCAAGCTTACGGTGGCGGAAAATATCGCCGGAGAACCCGCCGGTCGGTTCAGTTATTCATTTCGTGCTTCAAAACGCATTGCCGCTGCGACTCTGGAGCGCATCGAAAGGCATTCCCCGCTTCTCTCGTGTCTGGACCGCAATGTGGAAGAACTGCCGCTCGCCATGAAACAGCGTGTGGCCATCGCTCGCGCGCTCGCCTACGATTCGCGAATCCTCATTCTTGACGAACCTACGGCCGCGCTCTCCCTGCAAGACACCGATCACCTCCTCACGTACCTGCGCAAACTCGCCCGCGGAGGCGTCGGCGTGATTTTTGTCAGCCACCGTCTTTCCGACGTGCGGCGAATCTCAGACCGTTACCTGGTTTTGCGCGACGGCGCCGTCGCGCTTTCCGCCACTCCAGCAGAGGTCAGCGGAAACGCGCTGGCGCGAGCCATGTTCGGCGAAGCCGGGGAAAATGCCGCCGGCCAGCCGGGTCGCGCAGTCGGCGTGACGCGGAGTAACGCGCCGCGAGACGCGCTAACGGTGCGCAATGCGACTCGCCGCGGAGAATTCAGCAACATTTCCGTGACCTTGCGCTCCGGAGAGATCACCGTGCTCACTGGCTTGACGGGATCAGGACGCACGGAATTTGCCGAGTCGCTCGTAGGTCTGCGCCATTTTGACTGCGGGGAAATGAGAATTTCCGGAAAACTGCTGAGCCTTTCCGGCCCACGCAGCGCGATGAGCCACGGATTGGTCTATGTACCAGAAGACCGGCTGCGCTCCGGCCTTTTTGTCCGGCGAAGCACAGCGGAAAACCTGGTGGGCGCAACCGAGCACCTACGCGCGCGATTCGGTTTTCTGATTAGGGAAACCGACAGAGCGGCCGCTGGAGTTTCCGATTTTGGCATCCGCTGCCAGGGACCACATGCGACGCTGGAAACTCTCAGTGGCGGAAATCAACAAAAGGTGCTGCTGGCGCGCTGGCACATGGCTGGAGCGCGCATTTTGGTCCTCGATGAACCCACCGCAGGCGTGGATATAAGCGCCAAAACGGAAATTCACAAACGCCTGCGCGAGTGGGCCGCCGCAGGAGCAGCTCTGCTAGTCATCAGCTCTGAAACGGACGAGGTGCTCGACCTCGCCAACCGCATTTTGGTTTTTCACGCGGGCTCTCTCGTTCTAGATAATTTACGTACAGAAATGAACCGCGAACAATTGATGGCCGCCATGCTCCACGGGAGCACGCCAGCAGAGCAAGCTTCGGCTCCGGCGCGGGCACGGAGCGAGTCGTGACCCCACTTAGGTCGAGCGCCTCCGAACGACTCCGCTTGAGCATTCATCGCCACGAAACAAAATTGGCTTCACTCCTCCTCGTGCTGGGAATTGCACTCGCCATAACCGCTCCGAGATTTTTTTCATCCGTAAATCTGGCACTTCTCGCCAGAAGCATGGGCGTCCTGTTGATCATCTCCGTCGGCATGCTAAACGTTATTTTGGCCGGGGGAATCGACGTTTCCGCCGGCGCCACATTGGCAGTTGTGAGCGTCGTTCTAGTGCGCCTTGGAAACCGTGGACTACCTGCCTCGGTTGTGCTTCCAATTGGCCTGCTGACAGGCGCGACGCTCGGCGCGGTAAACGCCGCGCTGATTGCCGAATTGCGAATTCCTCCGATCGTCGCCACGCTCGGCACCGCCGGCTTGTTTCGCGGATTGCTCCTCGAATGGACGCAGGGAGAATGGGAAAGTTCCATTCCGCCCTGGCTAAACGCCATCGGAAGCCCGCGCTGGGGAGGCCTGGATGCTTCCGTGCTGGCGGCAGCGCTGACGGTGCTCGCTGCAACTTGGATCCTTCATCGCACGCAGATTGGGCGCGCGCTCTTCCGCTTCGGTGATTCACCAATCGCCGCCGCCCGCATCGGCATTTCCCCGCGTCAACCGATCTATTTCGCCTATATCTCGCTTGGCATATTGACGGCCATCGGCGCAGTGTTTTACGCAGCACAACTCGGCGCTGTGCAGGGCAATGCCGCAAATGGCTACGAGCTCACGGTCATCGCTGCGGTCGTTCTCGGCGGCGCGGATATTCTAGGAGGCCGCGGAAGCTTGCTCGGAACATTTCTGGGAGTCTTGCTCCTCTGTTCGCTACAACAAGCACTGGTACTTCTCCACGTCGCCACGTTTTGGCAAAACATCGCTACCGGCCTAATCGTACTCCTCGGCGTAATCCTCAGCAGTGCCCCGCGTCTTCACCGAAAACTTCTGCTTCAGCAAAGTCCTTCCGCATGACTTCCTCCTCACCTGCGTCGCTAGAAAAACTCGTGAATTCCCAGTCGAAATTCACCAAGAGAATAATGGAGCTGCGTCTATCGGGAAACTTGCAGCCCGGCGTCGTTACGCTGTTAGTGCTCTTTTTCTGCATCTATGCCAGCTATCGCAGCGGCGACTTTTGGTCGGCTCTAAATTGGCAGCTTCTCGTGCAACCGCTCGCCGAAGCAGGGCTTGTATCTCTCGGGATGATGTTCGTTATCGCCTCCGGAGGAATCGATCTTTCCGTCGGGGCGATTGTTGGTGTCGCGGCAGTAACAGCGGGCATCGCCGCTCAACACAAGTTGCCCGTCCAGGCAATCGAGGCAGCTGCGCTCGCCGCAGGAATGTTGTGCGGCGCTTTTAACGGCTTGCTGATCGGAGTTCTTCGCCTCTCGTCCATCCTGGTCACTCTTGGCAGCATGATTCTCTTCAGCGGCGTTGCTTTGGCCCTCAGCAATGGAAACAGCTTCGCGGGTTTTCCTGACGGTCTGCTGTGGTGGAACGACGCAGCGCTACTTGGCATTCCCGTCGAATTTTTCTTGTTCCTAGCAATCGCCGCGGTTGCGGCAGTACTTCTGCACTACACGTTGTGGGGACACT
This sequence comes from Candidatus Acidiferrum sp., assembly GCA_035314345.1. Classification (GTDB taxonomy): domain Bacteria; phylum Acidobacteriota; class Terriglobia; order Acidiferrales; family UBA7541; genus Acidiferrum. The sequence continues at coordinate 26,644 of DATFZQ010000226.1, read as the reverse complement.
ACGTCATCGCGATTGGCAGCAACCGCGTCGCCGCGAGATATTCCGGATACCCAGTCGCTCTCACATTGTTCGGCGTTTACACCCTGCAAGGTCTGCTGTGCGGAACGACCGGCATTCTGCTCGTCGCACGGCTTGCGAGCGCTCGCGCCGACATGGGTCAGGGCCTGATGTTAATGGCCATCGCCGCTGTCGTTCTCGGCGGCGCGCCAATCGTGGGCGGGGCAGCCTCCGTCATCGCAACGCTGGTTGGCGTTGCAGCGTTTTACATTGTGCAAGACGGCCTGCTGCTTCTCGATGTTCCGCCCTTTGTTCAATACGCTCTTACCTCCGCCATGCTGCTGGTAGCGGTCGCCGCTGGAAATCTCTTGCGAGGAAGCCGGGAGGATCGGCAATGAAGCCGCGCCAAAGCAGCCGAATCGCAAGTCTTACCTTAGCCGTACTTCTTCTGGCAACTGCCTGCTCGCGGCTGCCGCGCAACTCCAAAACGCTGTTCGTGATGGTGCCAAAACTGGTCGGCATCCCCTACTTCAATTCCGCGCGCGATGGCGCCTCGCAAGAAGCTAGTCGACTAGGCCTTCATTTTTTCTACACCGGACCGACCGCCGCAGACGCAAGCCTCCAGGTCGACGTCATCGCCGGCTTGCTGGCAAGGCATCCCGCCGTGCTCGCCGTCTCCTGCGATGACGCTAACGCGCTCACTCCCGTCCTGCGCCGGGCCCGCCGCTACGGCATTCCCGTGCTGACCTGGGATGCCGACGCGCAACCGGACGCTCGCGATTGGTTTGTCAGCCAGGTCGAAGACGAAACGCTGGGCCGTCACGTAATGGATGTTCTCGCCGAGCAGCTTGGCGGCCGCGGACAATACGCCATCATTACCGGTTCGCTGACCGCTTCGAATCTAAATGCCTGGCTCTTCTGGATGAAAAAACAACAGCAGGAAAAATACCCAGAAATGCAATTGGTTGCTGTAGTTCCGGGCAATGACGACCAGCAGCAATCGTTTGTGCAGGCGCAAAGCTTGCTGCAGGCCTATCCGAATTTGCGCGGATTTATCGGAAACAGTTCCGCGGCACCGCCGGCCATCGCTAGAGCCATCGAGCAGGCGGGACTCTCCGGTCAAATCGCCATGGCCGGACTCTCGACACCCAATCTGATGCGGCACTATATCGAAAACAAAACGGTGAAGACGATAACGCTGTGGGATCCCGGCAAACTAGGCAAGCTGACTGCCGCCGTGGCTGCGATGATGCTCCGTCACGAAACTCCGCACGACGGGATGGACGTCCCGGGAGTCGGCCAGATCCGCGTGTTCCCGGAAACACGCAAAATTGTGATGGGCTCTCCGCTGGATTTCACGAGAGAAAACATCAGCCAGTATTGGTTCTGAGTGCAACTTCATCCCGAAATCAGGCGAAACCCAGCCGCTGTGCGCAGGACCGCAGCATTTCCGGCTCCCATGCAGGCCGCTCCGGACTCTTGGGATGAGTCCGCATCGAAGGAATGCGCCCGGTCAAATGCAAAAATGCCGCTGCCGAATGCTTGTAGGCAGGAATTGGCTCGCGGAAAGCTACATTTCCCAAATACTGCAGCGCATCGGAAAGCGCATAATACGCAGCGTCGCCTGTTTTCCAATGACGGTCCCGCTCTGCAAATTTTTCCGGAGCAAATGTCGCGAGTCCCAACAAATAGTCGGAACCGTATTCAATCATGTTGATTCCCAGGTCGTTGCCGGTGTAGATGCGAAACTCCGGACGCCGCGCGTCGCGCAGCGCCAGCCGTTCAAGCTCCACCAGCCGGTCCAGCGACGAGTGTTTTATCCCCTTCAATTCGGGAATGTCCATCAAGCCCAGCACCGTGTCTGTATCAAAAATCTCGCCGTTAGGCGCGAACATGCGTCCCAGTTCAAAGCCCAGTACGTACGCATATCCGCGGCAGACAGCTTGATACGTCGCCACTTTTTCAATGGACGGCTTTCCATGCAGTCGCGCCGTTTGAAACAGAATGGGTATTCCACCCATCCTGACGATCGCGTCCATCTGCTTCCTGTACAGCGCAACAACTTCGCCGTCACATCCTTCGATATATGCGCCCGCAACAAACGGCACGCCCTCGCCTAACGCTTCACGAGTCCAGTCAAGCACCTTGAGTTTCTCCGCATCGCTCAGATAATTTACGTACCCCGTATCCATGTTGACCGCGTTCATCAATCCAGCACGATGCGTGGACGCGAGATGCCGCTGAAAAGCCACGACAGCCACTTGCCCATTCGTCTCGTAGGGCAGAAGCGCGGCCGCGATGCCCTGCACTTCGCGATGCAGCTTTCGACGCTCCTGTATCGTTTTGATCGTCATTCCAAAATATTCCTGCTCGTCTCGTCAGATCGCACTGCTATCCTCGTGCTTTGGCCACTTTAAGAAGTTCCGCGGACGCCGACTTTTTGTAATACGAGTCCAGTGGATAACATCCGGATGGCAATCCGTTCCTCGGAGCTGTCGTGCAATCGCTAAATGTTCTGCAAACGAGTTTGTGTTGAAACGCCCGGCCCTCCACCACATCGGAAAGCATCTCCGGATAACTGAGTACCATGCGTCCCAATCCGATCGAATCCACCCATCCCAAACGCACCGCCGCTTGCGCCACGTTCGGCAGAAAATCCTGCAAGTAACTGTAAGCTGTCCCCACTATAATAAGTTTTGGGAAGCATTGTTTCAGCTGCTTCGTCGCTTCCAATTGCCTCGCCACGCCGGCTAGAGGATCTTCAGGCGGATGATATCCATCCGAGGGCGGATAAAACGCCGGCCGTTGAATGTGTGGACAATAATAAGGACTCCCTGCTGTAACGTTCACAAGACAAATATCCAGCTCCTCCAACAAACTGAAGAAGCGCATTGTCTCGGTGAGATCCGGTTGCGTAGGATCGCTCTGGTCGACTCCAAACCCCCACCGGTAAGGAATCAAATGCCGGTGTTCCTCGGGAATCCCCGGTCCCAACTTTCCCGGTGTCGAACGCGCCGGATCCGGCCGATAGGGAATCGCGTCAAAGGCCGAAAGCCGCACTCCAATTTGCAATCCCGGAGCGACCGCGCGTATTCCCTGCACTACTTCTCTCAAGAATCGCGTGCGATTCTCGAAGCTTCCGCCGTACTTCCCTTCTCGCGTATGGGCGCTGAGAAATTCGTGCCCCAGATAACCGTGGCAATGCTTAATGTCCACAAAGCCAAAACCCAGTTTGCTCGCCATGCGCGCAGCGCGGTGAAATTGCTCAATGACTTCTTCGATCTCCGTGTCGGTCATCACCGGATAGTCCGACGATAAATTCAGCCTGCGGTCCAAAATCGGGTGACGGTACAGAATGCGCGGCTCCGGATGCCCCTTTTTGTTCGGACAGCTATAACGGCCCGAATGCGTCAACTGCAATCCAATCAAAAGACCGTCATCCGAACCTGAAACATGACAGTGCTCCACAATGAGCGCTTCCTTCAGCCTCGCCAATCCTGCTTGTGTATGCGAAGCCGCCACAAGCTGATTCGGATTGGCGCGCCCCTCGTGACAAACAGCGACCGCTTCGCCGCCCCAAATCAGTTTTGCGCCGCTGCGCCCAAATCGCTGCCATCGGCGAAGCGTATGTTCGCTGGGATTGCCATCCGGCATTCCATCCCAGCCTTCCATCGGGTTCACCGTGAAGCGATTGCCAATCTTGATTCCCTCGCGGACGATGGGCTGCGCCAGAGGAGACTCGGAGCCGCGAATAAGTTCGGAATCGCAAGGAATCTTCAAGCGCAGCGCCGCGAGATGCTCCTGGAAATGCGCGATGTCTCGAACGCTGCCCAAACGCACAATTTCGGTTGGGTTCATGCAGCTCCGCAAGGGGTGAGTAAATTCTTATCCGCGGGATTCGCGCGCCTGAACGCTAGACATCGCACAAATCTACCGCTTGCCGCAGCGAAGTTAGCGGATCGCGCGAAGGCACGAACTCGTGCGCCACGTACCCCTGGTAATTGGTTGCCGCGATTCCGCGCATCACTCCATCCCACTGGACTTCCTGTGTACCGTCGAGCTCATGCCGCCCGGGAACACCGCCCGTATGGAAATGTCCGATCCACTGGATGTTCTGTTGGATGGTACGAACCAGGTCCCCTTCCATGATCTGCATGTGGTAGATGTCATACAGCAATTTGACGCGTGGTGAGTTCACGGCTTCGACGACTTGTACTCCCCAGGCGGTGTGGTCGCACATGTAATCTTTGTGGTCTACCTTACTGTTGAGAAGCTCGATGCAGATAGTGACGCCGTAGTCTTCGCCAATCTTCTTGACGCGGTTGAGCCCGAGAATGGTGTTTTTGGCGCCTTCTTCGTCGGACATGCCCGCGCGGTTTCCGGAAAACGTAATTACATTCGGCACGCCGGCCTTGGCAGCAAGCGGGATATATTTGCGAAAGCCCTCCTCGATTTTCGCGTGGTTTTCTACGCGGTTCATGGCTTTGCCAATCTCGCCGCCGTCGGCATAGCCCATGCTGCAAACCAAGCCATGACGCGCGGGTACTTCGTATTCATCGGGATTTAGCAGATCGACGCCCCTCAAACCAATCTGCGCCCCGTAGATGCAGAGGTCGTCAAGCGCAATCCCTTTGTAACACCAGCGTGAAACCGATTGCTTGATATGGCCCTTGCGCTGGATCGGAGCCTTCTGCTCTTGCCAGGACATGGATGGGATAGAAGCCACAGTGGCTCCCGAGATAGCACTCTTCAGCATCGTGCGCCGCGATAGTTTAGTCATGGGAATTCACCCAGAGTGTACCGGAGAACGACGAATAGGTGCGAGCACAGTTCTCTGCATCTCCACGGAGGCGATCGCTTTCAAGCTGATCGTCCGTCGCGTAGAATGAAGCGCTTAACCCAAGATGCCTGCAACTTTTACACATTCTTCTCTCCTCCCGATTATTCTTCGAAAATCTTCAAATCATCCAGGAAAGCAACTTTGTGAGATCAACTACCGTAGTCGACTCGGTCCCGCGAGGCATGGAGGGTCCAATCGCCACTGCTTCGCTGTGATTCTCGAACCACACCAGGAATGAAGATTGCTCAGCTCCCGTCAACCGTTGCTGGTTCAACCAGTTGTAATACGCTCCCATATCCGCATCCACCAGCGAGCCCATAGGATCGAGTTCCACTCGGCTGTCGGTTCCAGCAGAGAGCATTTCGTTCATCGGCTTCTGTCGTTGTCGCGGAGCGAAACGGACCAGCAGCGTAAGCGGCTGCGCGCGTCGCAGCGCTTCGCGTGCCGCCCATTGTGCGAAAGTCGTGCTAAAAATCTGCGTGCCCGAGCCCTCCGTCAGCAGTTTGACCTGAAAGCGATCCATCACTGCGCCCACTGATTCTACCGCGCTGCCATTCTCGTCTTGCGCCACTCGCGGCTCCAGACCAAGATCCGCCGGCCGCATTTGCGCCAGCAAAGTCCGCAGCGTCTCTGGCCCCATGCCCGGCCGCTCGATCTCCACGCGTATTTTGCTCGACAAGGCTGCGCGCGCCGGCCCGAGTGCGTGATAGGAAACACAAGTAAGTGCAGTATCGTGGGCCGCTTCTTGCCCGCCATCAATGTACCAATGGTCGTGAACAGCGGGATGTGCTTTGGCACGAGCAGCCACCGCTTCCAGAATCTGCTTCAACCCATTTTCCGGCTGCACGCGATTGTAATACACGCCGTGTGGACGCAGTTTGCGAAACAGAATTTCATCAGATGTCGTGACTCCCTGGCCAATCACAGTAATTCCCAGTCTGGGAATCGCAGGAGGTTCCGGCGGCACCGCCGCCCGCAAACGCTCCGCGTAAGCGAGCGCCGCAACGCGAAACGCATCCAGTTGGTGCGTCGTCCAGAGATATGCCGAGAGCTGCTCGACAAACTGCGCCGGCGCGTTTATCCAATCGAACTGTTCGAGCTGCGGGGAAAGACGAATCTGCGCGAACCCTTGAAACCAGTCCTTTGTCTGTTCCGGCGAGAGCGAGCTCAGATTCGCCATTTCTTTCTCGATCGCTTTTCGCTCCGCAGGGAACTTGAAATCGTAATCGATAACCTCTCGCAACAGGCTCGGCAAAAAGCTCAACGGCAGACGCTGCAGCGCGGCAAGATCGTTCGTGACGAGTTTTCGCGCTTCAGGTGGATAACCGCTGAACTGTTCGGGCTTGAGGTCGATGCGCGGCATAAAGTTACGCAAGCTCAACGATGGGTTTGCCCTGTGCAAGCGACGCATTAAACCCCAGGATCGACCCGATCGACGGCACAAGATCGGTGGAATCCAGCGCGCGGTCGATGACGACTCCCTCGCGAACGCCTGCGCCCATCGCCATCATCCACGTTGTGCGAGAAAGCGCATCGCCGGTACGATGATGCTGAAATCCGTTGCCGCCGGAATCATCGTCCGAGTCGCGTCCAAAATCCGGCAGGATGAAAAGGGTGGTGTTGCCAGCATATTCCGGTTCCGTCTGAATTGTTTTCCAGAGCTCGGCGCAAAGGCGATCCGTGCGGCGGATACCCTCGATATAGAGGGAATATGCACCCGCATGCGCGATATCGATGTCGTGCAGAGTAATCCACAAAAGGCTGGGGGCGATTTGCTGCATCAGTTGGCGCGTGATGTAAACGGAAAGTTCATCGGGACTCGAAAGCGTGCGCGCATGTTTTTTGAAGTCGTCCACGGAAAGTTTCAACAGCATCTGCAACTGCTGCAATTCAAATTCGCTGCCGCCCAGTTCTGGCGTGTAAAACGGCGTCTCGTAGTTGTCGCGCAACAAATGTTCGTAATCCCCGCCGCTCGCGCTTGCCGCGGTCAAGAGATGCTTGGGCAAAATTACGCCGGCGCCAAATCCCGGACCGTACGAGCGATTGTTGCTTTCGCCGATGCGATTGAAACCATTGCTCGGTGCTACCACCCACGCATCGGACGCGGGGCGCTTCAAATCCTTGCGAAAGTATTCGAATACCGTCGGGTGTTCCGGAGGAAGAGACGCAAAGTTGTTGACTGTCTCATAGACCCCGGTGGCCAGGCTGGCGGTAGCCACGTAGTGCCCGAGGATGCCGCGATTGATGACCTGCGTGAAAAAAGTGGACTGCGGGATCAGTTCTCGCATCAAATGTGGAATGTTTTCCTGACCCTCCGGCGCAAACGTTTCCTGGTCGCGTGCGCCGCCCCCAAAGGTGATGACCACAACTTTCCTTTTCTTTTGGGGAATCCCGGTTTGGGCCAGCAGGCCAGACCCGAGCAGGCTGCAGCCCAGGGTAACCCCGGCGGCGCTGCGCAAGAACTCACGGCGCGTGAAACTTAATTGCCTGGCAAGCTCCCGAGGGTTTGAGCCGAATTCGTTCAACCTGGAACTCGAAAGACCAACCGAATTTCGCGCTGCCTTGGATCGTGATGACATGTGGTAGGTCATTGTAAACGCAATGCTTAGCGTACGCTACGCCGCGCCTCCTTTGAAGTCAAGCGTTTGCAAAAGGCTGCCGCGACCACCGTCATTTTCCCCCATTCACCGGGTCCGCATGCTTCCGAAACCGGATTTCGTATTCAACCAACTGGTTGAATACCAGGCCGCTCATCTTACATGCCACCAGCCTCGATTCAGCGGCCCACGGGCAATCAGGGCTTGCCGGATGGGCTATCCTTCGCCCCGTAAACGAACTGACGAATCTCCGCCCTTTGTTTCTCGAGATCGGCTAGGTTCTGTTCGTGAATCTTTTGATAGACCTGGAGTTGCTGTTGGGCCGACTCCTTTTGGCCAGTGCGGACGTAGGCCTGCCCCAAGCGATAGTGGGCGTCGGCAAGATCGGGGTCCAGTCCCAGGGCTCGCACGTACTCCGGGATAGCCTCGGCATACTTGCTCTGATCGGAGTATAGATTGCCCAACTGCAGGTGTGCTTCGGCGAGTTTGGGATCGAGTTCGAGAGATTTTTTGAGAAGTGTTTCAATTTGTTGGAGATCCAGGCCTGGATCCTGAGCCCGCTTTCCCTTCCATACACTCATCGCGTAATAGTAGAGGGCTAGGGCATTGCGTGGTTGGAGTTCAGCGAAACGGCGAAATCGTTGGATCACGTCGTCGGCCTGGTTCGGCGAGCTGTAGTAGGCCCTGGAAAGAAAAATGTAACAGCTGGGATCGGAAGGGTTAAGATCAGCCGCCCTTAGCAATGATTTGACGGCATCGTCGTAGTTGCCATGCGCATAAAGGGCCATCCCCAGGCCGATGGCCAGTCGCTGCGAGGCAGGGTAGCGCTGGGTAGCGTCCTGGAAGACCTCGATGGCCGGTCCAAGGGTTCGGTGGAGAAGGAGTTCGCTGCCCCAATCGAACAGGTGGCTCTCGCTAGGATCGGCGTGGGCAGCAAGTTCGTACTCGTTGACCGCTTGGACGAAGTTCCCGTCTTTTTCCTCCACCTCAGCAAGCAAGTTGTGCAGCTCAGCGGTGTTCTTAACTCCTAGAAGCCGCTGGATTTCGCGCCGTGCTTCTGACACACGACCTGTAAGGAGGTAAGCCAGCGAAAGGTCGTAGCCGTTGTCGTAAGAGGAGGTATCGATGCGCTGGGCACGCTCCAGATAGGTCACGGCATCGGCGAGCTTTTTGGATTGGACGTAGAACTCGGCGAGGTTGTGATTGGTGTCAAAACTCTGAGGATCCAGCTCAACAGCCTTCTTGAACTGCTCGCCGGCGCGATCGAGTTTTCCCAGCCGAACCAGATTGGCGGCAAGATTCGTCCGCGCTGGGGCGGAATTGGGATTTAGCCGAACGGCTTTATCAAGGTGTGGGTTAGCGGTGGCGTCCTGGGACTGGGCGGCGTAGATCAGGCCGAGAAGTTCATGAATCTCAAAGCTTTCCGGGACTTCTCGAACCAACGCTTCCAGCTTTGTAGCTGCTTCCGCGTAGTGTCCTAATTCGTATTGCGCGACCGCAGCCTGGAATTCCTGGTTGAGGCGCTGGTCTTGCGCGGCGGAGGCCGGCACCGCCAGTGCGCATGCCAAGAGCATGAAAATAAAAGAGTTGATTGAGCGACCGAGTATAAACACGACGTTCCTAGGTTATCACTGCGGGATTCAGAAGCAAAAGGGCGAGCACAAAAAACTCCCCATAGAGCGCCCTCGACGAGCGCTCTATGGGGAGGGGGTGTGGTATGGTTAGAAAACCAGCTTCAAAGCGAACTGGATTTGCCGCGGATCGTAAGGAGCATCGCGCGTGGATCCGATTTCACCGAAGTTTGGACTCGTGAAGTTGCCCGAGCCGGAGACGGCCACCACGCCGTTGCCGCCAAAGTTCGGGGCGTTGAAGTTTGGATGATTAAATATGTTAAAGATCTCAGCACGGAACTGCAGCGTGATGCGTTCCGTAACCGAGAAATTCTTAAACGTGGAGAAGTCTAGGCGGTGGAATCCCGGTCCTTCGATTTGAGTTAGTTCACCCAAGGCAGCAGCGCCCGTCAAAGGTACGCAGCCCGACGGGAGAGCGGTCGGAACGCCCCCTGGACCAAGAACGCATGGCTGATTAAACGCTTTCGGGTTTCCGTAGTAGTTCAGTTTTCCGTTTTTGTCTGTGTAGAATCCGAGATCCAGGGGTTGACCTGGAACACGGAGGACATCGCAACTTAATCCTGCCGCCGTGCTGTTCGGGCAGCTGAGGCCGATGGGTTGGCCACCCTGGAGCGTCGTGGTCCAGTTAATGCTCCAGCCGCCAATCACCTGGTTCTTCCAGCCCGTGGCATCGGCAGCGAACTTCTTGCCTTTACCAAAGGGCAATTCATAGCCGCCGCTGAAGTGGAATACATTCCTAATGTCGAAGTCAGCCAGACCGTAATCGAAATGGATGCCGACGCCAGGAACGCTTGGCGCACGGTAACCGGCAACGCTACCGCCATTGAGCAAGTCGCCGGCGTCGGAGAGGGTCTTGGAGTAGGTGTAGGTTGCAAGGAAGTTCAGGCCGCCTGCGAACTGCTTTTCGATCTTGGTTTGCAAGCCCTGGTAGATGCTATTTCCCTGCGTAGCAGCATAACTGCTGCCCCGCCCGAAATCCGGATAGGGAACCAGGCTCGCTTGGTTAGCGTTGTTGTCCGTGATCACCGGGACGTTGTTGCTCCCCGGGAACGTCTCCAAATGGCGGGCCTGCGAGGTTACGTAGCCGGCCTGAAAAGACATGGTGGGGGTAATCTGATATTGAACCGTCAGATTGCCGCTCATAGAATAAGGAGTTAGGTAGTTAAATTGAATGCCGCGCAAGGCCAAGCCACTGGCGTTAACCGAAAGTGGGCTCAATGGGGTGCATGAAAATCCGGATTCAAAGGTCGCCAATCCGTTCATCGGATTTGCACCGATTCCGCCGCAGGGAGTTCCTCCGGGCCCGGCAGTGGCAAACGGATAGAGGCCGGTCGGGTCAAACGCGCCCGTGCTCGTTGTCTTGAGGCCCGGGAAGAAGGAGAAGTTGAATTGGAAGGGATAGTTTTCACCAATGTTCGGCGAAAAGCCACGATTCTCAAACCCGTTGTAGAAGATTCCAAATCCACCGCGGACGACCAGCTTGGGAGTGACCTGGTAGGCGAATCCTACGCGCGGTGAAAAATTGCTCTTCTGCGAATTTCCAAGGCCGCTGCCGTACTGGTTGGTAGCCAGGCATTTGATTCCGTCTTGAGCGAGCAGCGTGATGAAGCTATCGGAAACGAAGCTGTCTGCGCAGGAGTCCTTGCCTCCGGGCATTAAGTAAGTTGGCGATCCATTCAGATTGGGGACAAAGTTGGCTTGATTCGAATGGTGCTCGAAGACCAGCCCAAAGAAATCGTAGCGTACCCCCAGATTGAGGGTCAGCTTGGGGGTAATTTTCCAGTCGTCCTGACCGTATCCGCCATAATAATTCTTCCCGTTGTCGGTCAAGGAGATGTTCGAGACGTAGTCACCATTGGCTCCCCCGACGTAATTAATGCCTGCTGGTACTGTCGTTGTCTGCGGAACCAACAGAAAGTCTGCAATCCCCACGTTGCCAGAAGATCCCCCCGGGGAGTCCGTGTAACCGCCGAAGTTAAATTGGCCGTGAGACCACGGCGGCTGCAAGGTGGAGAATTTGACGTGTTGGTATTCAATCCCCATTTTGAAAGTGTGTTTGCCATAGATCTTGGTGACATCGTCGGTTAGCTGGAACGTCGAACTGACCTCATTCGAGGGCAAGAAAGCATTGCTGCCAAGGGTCGAGAGGGCGCCGATGCCGAATGCCGGAAGGCCCCCGTTCTGTGAGGTCTGCGGAATGTCCAAGACGCCGTATTGAGCCGGAAGACCCTGCTCGCTTGCCACGGGGCTTGCGCGGGTGGTATGCAGATAGTTGAAACCGGCGCGCAACTCATTGATGAGCGTGGGCGAAAATGTGTGCGTATATCCAATCGCGGTCTGCTCTGCGATAGCGGTCTGGGGGCCCTGCTGGAATGCGCCGCCATCCGCGACCCCCCCGAAGATGCCAGGAATAAATTGCGGGTCGTCCACGAGGCTGAACCTGAAGAAGAGCTGGTTCTTCTCATTGAAGTTGATATCCATGCGGGTATCAAAGGAGTTCCTGTGTTCATAGAGCTTCGGCGAGGTGGCAAAATTCCCGAATGTCCCCGGAATAGTGGGGCTTGGAAAAAGGTCCAGAAGCTTTATAGCGTTCGGATCCATCCGGCTAAAAGGGAGCATATTCAAATTGCAGCCCGCTAGGGTGAAGGTTAGAGTGCTGGCTGCGCAAGTACCGAACGGATCGCGCGTAAAGCCGGTGGTTGTGGCGACCAAGCCGCTAACGGGGTCGACTTGTCCCGCGGTGACTAAACGGGTTGTCGCCGGATTATAAATCGTACCTATTGGAGCGGCGCGTCCCAAATCGTCCTTGGTCGTACCTGACTGACCAGTGATGTAATCCTGCAGGTTCACGAAGGGCCCAGCTGCGTTCCAACTGGCTCGTTCCGCAGCGGTCGGAACAGTACCTGTCAAAATGGTCCCCTGAACCCGGCGAAGCCCTTCGTAGTCGCCGAAGAGAAACACCTTATTCTTGCCGTTAAATACTTTCGGGATGAATAGAGGGCCGCCGGCAGTAACGCCGAACTGGTTCTGGCGAAGTTCGCCCTTCTTGACGCCACCTGCGTTTTCATAGAAGTCCGCGGCGTCCAGCTTGTCATTGCGGAAGAATTCCCAAACATCTCCGTGGAACTCGTTGGTTCCGGATTTGATGGTGGCATTGAGAACGGCGGCGCCGGAGCGACCAAACTCAGCACTGAAGTCCGATGTTTGCACCTTAAATTCCTGAACGGCGTCCACTGGGGGAAGGACGACAAAGTTCGTGCCGTTCAGGAAGTCCACAGTGTCCGAGTTGTTGTCGATACCATCCAGCAGGTAATTGTTCTGAGCTGGGCGAAGACCGTTGGCCGTGAAGGCGCCACTAGCAGCGTTGCCGCGAGTATCAGCCTGGGGCGTGTTGACGCCCGCAGCAAGCTGAGCCAAGAAAGTGAAATTCCGGCCGTTGAGAGGAAGATTATTGACGCTGCGCGAGTCAACGACTTGGCCGACGGAAGCATCCTGCGTTTCGAGGACAGGCGTGGTGGAGGTGACCTCGACAGTGGTCGTGACATTACCCGGCTTCAGGCTGAAATCGGCGACTACGCTTTCACCGACGTTGACGGTGACATGCGGCCGAACGACCGTCTCGAAGCCTTGGAAGGTTACGGCAATCTTGTAACTACCGATTCTGACAGGAGTGAACTTGTATCCTCCGTCCGACCCGGAAGTCGTCGAGAGAGCGGCATTGGTGCCTTCGTTAGTCAGCGTGACCGTGGCCCCACGGACCGCTGAACCGGAGGCGTCTGTAACCGTTCCCAAGATGGAGCCAGCGTCCACCTGAGCCCGGGCAGGTGAGACGCACAATAGCGTGAGAACCATCGCGGCGGCAATCGCCAAAACTGCCCTGGGGATTAAGATCGAACCAGTCATTCGCTTCATGAACTTCCTCCTAAGCACGAGCCCCGCAGCGTAAACGCACGGTTGCACCCCAAGCGCGGGCCATATCGCGGAGCAGCGCTCCCGATTGGGCCCCGTAACAGAAGCAACGACAGACCGCTGGCTGGATTCGCACATCGAACCAGACTAGCCAGAGAAGCCGCTGCTCCACGCCACCAAGGTCAGTTAATTGGAGAAAGCCAAGGCAACAGAAAGGGCGTAAATCGCACGACCCCAATTAAGCGACCCCAAAGCACTTAACCGCTTAACCTGGCAAATATCACGGTATTTTGTATGTTGTCAAGCACTATTTCTGATTTATACTCCGGGCAGGTGCAGGATTTCCGGTTGTTAGGCTAATGGTGTAGCTTAGAGATTTGGTCGAGGACAGCTGATGCTGGCAATATGGGGTTAACCATTCGCGATGTGGCGAGAGCTGCTGGAGTGTCCACCGCGACGGTCTCCAATGTGTTGAATAAGACCGGAAAAGTGGGGGAGCGCACGCACCGCCTGGTGTTGCTGACGGTGAAGCGACTCGGGTATTTTCCGAACGCGCATGCGCGGCATCTGGCTTCGCGAGACAGCCGCACGCTTGGGATTATCGTTTCCGACATCGTGAACCCGTTTTTTCCTGAAGTGATCAAGAGTTTCGAGATTCGAGCTCGCCAGCTCGGCTACGACGCCATACTTAGCGATACGAATTACGATCCGCGCCGAACCCGTGAAGCCGCGGAGCGGATGATGGAGCACAACGTGCGCGGCGTGGCCATCATGACCTCAGAAATAAGCTCGCGGCTCATCCTGGAATTTGAGCGAAGGAGAATTGCCGTTACGTTTCTGGATCTGGCGCCTGTTCGCGGGTACGTGAGCAAGCTGCGGATCGACTACTTCTCTGGAATCAAGCAAATCGTGGAGTATTTGCATAAATCCGGGCACCGGCGCATTGCCTTCATTGCCGGACGTCCGAAGCTTAAGTCCAATATCGCGCGGCTTGAAGCCTACAGACAGTGCATGAGGGAGTTGGGATTGGAGCCCGGGCCGATCGTACCTGGAGACTTGCGCTTTGAAGGCGGCCTGACAGCGGGGTTGCATATCGCCAAACTGTCTCCAGGGCCGACCGCGGTAATGGCGGTAAACGATCTTACGGCTGTGGGCGTGATCAAGGGATTATTGAAGGGGGGTTGCCGCGTGCCGCAGGATATTTCGGTAACGGGATTCGATAACACGCGCCTGGCGGAATACAGCAACCCTTCCTTAACGACCGTGGATATCCACCGGGACATGCTCGGTCAAATGGCGGCCGACGCTCTACACGAACTCTCCTGCTCCGCCACCCCGCAGGGTCGGGAATACCAGATTCCTGCTGAACTGATTCTGCGTGAATCTTCGGGGCCCGCTCCAACGGAAAAGTCCTGATCGAGTTCCCGGCGCTCCGTGCTTCGCACGACCCGACTCGTAACTTGCAACGTTGGTTGCTTCAGAGCGGGCAGGTTAATCTTTGGCGCAGCTTCGCCTGGATGCTAGCATGCGAAGGCCGAACGATAGCGGCGGGGATAATCGAGAATGGCGCGCCGGAAAGATAAAGAGCAGGATTTCACGCGGCGCGCTTTGCTAAAGAAGATGCGCTGGGCGCCGCTGTTATTCTTCCCCGCGCCCATCCACGCGCGGGCCTTTCACTCGTTCCTCAGGGAATCTCCCGCCGAGCGCAACTCCGCTCTCGACTTCGCTGATTTTCGAATAACACCACACTATCCGGCGAAATCTCCACTGGATGACGTTCTCCGGAAAGTCATTCCGGGCGCGGATGAATACGTTTCGGAGAAGTATGCGTTTCAAATCATCCGCCTTCTCGACGAATGGAGCCAAGCTCTGAAAGACGGAGCCTCAGCTCTCAACGTCTTGGCGAAATTCCTAGACGCATCGCTCGAAGCGTGCTCGCTCGTTCCCGCTCAACAAACAAGCCTGCGATCGGAGTATGGGATCGAGGTCATTCGAAGAACATTTAGCAGCACCGTGTTACCGGGGCGTGAGCGCTTTCTCCAGGAGATAAAGACCTATCTCGGTCCGATGTCGCGCGTGGATACGGCGGAGTTTGAGATTACGGGAATCGAAGAAATTGGCGGATCTTCCCAGCTGGCTCAGGTCGACATTCGCTACGACCTCGCAGGCACGACGGCAGAAGCGCAGCGCGAGGAGCGCATTGGATATTGGTTGACTCAGTGGTCGCACGATGACGCAAACGGATGGCGCGTTCGCCGATGGGAGGCGACGCAGGAAACCTTCAGCCGGGCGCGCACACCGATATTCATCGACGTCACTTCCCATGCGCTTGGCCAAACGAATTCCTACAAAAAGCAGATGCTTCATGGAGTTGATCATTGGCGGACCGTTTTGGACGGGGCGTGCGGAATCGATGTCTACGGCAACAACGGGTTGGCGGTGGGCGATTTCGAGAACGATGGGCTGGATGACTTCTACGTCTGCCAGCCCCCGGGGCTTCCGAACCGGCTCTATCGCAACCGCGGCGATGGCACGTTCGAAGACGTAACAGAAAAGGCTGGTGTAGGGGTGCTGGATGGCACGGCTTGCGCGCTGTTCGCCGACTTTGAAAACAAAGGACTGCAGGATCTTCTGGTGGTTTGTGGAAGCGGGCCACTGCTCTTCCTGAACCAAGGAAAAGGAAAGTTTGTGCTGAAACGAGACGCGTTTCAGTTTGCCCAGCCGCCGCAGGGAACGTTCACGCACGCCGCCGTGGCCGACCATGACCGCGACGGGCGACTCGACATATACTTCTGCCTCTACACCTACTACCTGGGGCTGGAGCAGTACCACTATCCAGCACCTTATTTCGACGCGCGCAATGGGCCGCCGAACTTTCTGCTTCACAACGAGGGCAATGCGACTTTTCGAGATCGCACCGAGGCCGCAGGGTTGAACGTGGATAACGACCGCTACAGCTTCGCGTGCGCCTGGGGCGACTACAACTCCGATGGCGCACCCGATTTGTATGTGGCCAACGATTTCGGGCGAAACAATCTTTACCGCAACAACGGCGATGGGAAATTCACGGTAGTCTCCGCGGAGGCGGGCGTTGAGGACGTCGGCGCGGGGATGAGCGCAAGCTGGTTCGATTTCGACAGCGACGGAAAGCAGGACGTCTACGTTTCGAACATGTGGTCCTCCGCGGGCATACGCGTTTCCGAACAAAAGCGCTTTCACGAAAAAGAGCCGGAGGCGGTTCGTGCGCTCTATCGCCAGCACGCGCGCGGTAATTCGCTGTATCGCAATTTAGGGAATGGAAAGTTTCAGAATGTGAGCCACGGAGCCGGGGTTGACGTGGGACGCTGGGCTTGGGGCTCGGACGCCTGGGACTTTGATCACGACGGCTACGCGGACTTGTATGTGGCGAACGGATATATTTCAGGACCGAACGCTAGTAGCCGCGACACGGGTGAAGTTTCGAGTTTTTTCTGGCGGCAGGTGGTGGCGAATTCGCCAGCGAGCTCGATGCCCGCCGCGAATTACGAGTTGGGGTGGAACGCGGTCAATGAACTGATTCGCTCGGACGCCTCGTGGAACGGCTACGAGCGAAATGTCCTCTTCGCGAACAATCGCGATGGGACTTTTTCGGATGTCTCGGGCATTTCTGGATTGGACTTTCTCGACGATAGCCGCTCGTTCGCGCTTGCTGACCTCGATCGCGATGGGCGTCTGGAAGTAATTCTCAAAAACCGAAATGGGCCGCAGCTTCGGATACTACATAACACGATGAAGGAGATTGGCAATTCAATCGCGTTCCGTTTGCGGGGAAAAAAGAGCAATCGCGATGCCATTGGAAGCGCGGTGACGGTCGAGGCCGAAGGACATCGGCAGACGAAGTATCTGCAAGCAGGTTCTGGATTTTTGTCGCAGCACAGCAAAGAGCTTTTCTTCGGTGTCGGAAAAGTCGAAGGAACAGTTCGTGCGACGATTCGGTGGCCCAGCGGATTGACGCAGGTGTTCGAACACTTGCCTGTAAACCGTCAGATCGAGATTGAAGAAGGCACTGAAGATTTTGCGGCAAAATCGTTTGCGGCTGCCCCTTTATATGAGGCCGGAGAGGCTCAGAAGCCGGAGACGTTATCTTCGTCGGTTGAAACCTTGCTCATCGAACCCTTGAGCGCTCCAGAGTTTTCCTTGCCCGATCTCGCGGGCAACACGCACAGTCTTAAGTCGTTTCAAGACGGCCTCGTGCTGCTGCATTTTTGGGGAACGGCCGCGCCAGGTTGCAGGGAGCAATTGCGCACGCTCCAAAAGAACCAGTCCGTTTTCGCCTCGGACGGAATTCGCATCTTGGGGATAAACCTCGACGATCCGAGCGATACTTCTGCCCTGCGATCGTTCGCCGCGAAGGAGGGCATTACTTTCCCGATCCTGCTTGGCACGCAAGAGGTGGCGGGCATCTATAATATTATTTATCGATATTTGTTTGACCGGCGCAGGAACCTTGCTCTCCCCACATCTTTTCTCGTCAATGCGGACGGCATGATCGTCAAGGTTTACCAGGGGCCGCTGAAACCGGAGCGGCTCGCGGAGGACGCGAAATCTATGCCTGGAACGGCCGCAGCCCGCATGAGGCGGGCGCTGCCGTTCGATGGCACGCTTCACCAAGACGCCTTTCAGCGCAACGAATTTTCGTATGGCGTGGCGATGTTTCAGCGCGGCTATCTGGATCAAGCTGCCGCGTCGTTCAAACAGGTCATTGCCGCCAAGGCGGAGGAGCCGGAAGCGTATTACAACCTGGGAACGCTCTATCTTCGGAAAAATGCGTTAGCGGATGCGCGGCGATATCTCGAACAGGCCGTGAAGCTGCGCCCCGATTATCCGGAAGCCTGGAACAATCTTGGCATGGTCGCCGGTCAGGAGGGTCGTTCCGACGAAGCCATTCGTAACTTCCAGCAGTCCTTGTCGCTTAGGCCCGGATACGTCACTGCTCTACTGAACCTCGGCAACTTGTATCGGCGGCAGGGAGCGGTTGAGGATGCCGAAAAACCCTTGAACCGCGCTCTCGGCCTAGACCCTGATAATCCGGAGACGAACTACAGCCTGGGAATGCTCTACGCCCGGCAAGAGCAGTTAGAGAGCGCGGCGAACTATTTGGAAAAGGCCGTGAAATTGCGCCCGGATTATCCCGAAGCGCTGAATAACCTGGGCGTTCTTTTCGTGCGCCAACAACGCTATCCAGAAGCAAAGGAAAGTTTCGAGACTTGCATCCGCGTAGCACCGAACTTCGACCAAGCCTATATAAATCTGGCCCGCCTCTACGTGCTCTTGAACGATAAAGATAAGGCAAGAGAGGTTTTGCTTGCGCTGCTCCACCAGCAACCCCAGCACAAGTTGGCTCAGCAAGCACTGGAGATGCTAAATTGAGTTTTTCGGCGCTGCACACGGTCGCCCACGGAGGAACATTAGGAAATGCTTAGTGGCGCATCGCTTAGGCCTCGATTCGCTTTCGCTGCGCGCTCGCCAAGGCTGTGCCGATTCCTTTCACTGCTTCTGCTTTTTATTCCCGCGGCAGGATTTGCGCAACAGAGCACACCTAGGGGCAGTAAAGCCCAGCAGCCTCCGAAGATCTCGCCGCTTCTTCAAGAGGCAGAAGATCTCCTCAGTAATGGCTCGATCGATGAAGCGAAGAAGAAAATCGAGGAAGAGCTGGAGAATAATCCCTCAAGCGTTGAAGGCTACAATCTGCGGGGGATTATTTATACCGACCAAAAAGACTTCACTAATGCGCTGGAAGCTTATACGAGGGCGCTGAAGATTAACCCCAACTCCACAAGGACCATCAACAATCTCGGGCACTTGTACGTCGCGCAAAATAAGCTCGATCTGGCGGAGAAAGAATTCAAAAAAGTTCTGCTTCTCGAGCCCGGCAACCGCGACGGAAATTACAATCTGGGCTTGCTCTTGATGGCCACGGGTTCGCCAGTAGCGGCTATTTCGCATTTTCAGCGCATTCACCCTCCAGACACCGCAACCCGTTTCAACTTGATCCGCGCCTACCTGCGGGCCGGCAGAACAGCAGAGGGGTTAAAGTTAGCCACGGATCTTTCCGCAGAAAATAAGGACGACGTGCAATTGCAGTTCACGTTGGGTGTGTTGCTCGCTTCTGAAAAACAGTACCGCGCGGCGGAACTGGAATTGGAGAAAGCCAACGCCCTGCAGCCGGAAACGTTGGAGATTCTTTACAACCTCGGTCAGGTTTATCTTCGAAGCGGCGAATACACCAAAGCTGAACCGGCGTTGCAGCGAGCGCTCAAGCTGAAGCCCGATTCACCGGGAACGCTCTACTTGCTCGCGCAGGTCTATCAGGAGCTAGACCGATTCGTGGATGCGATGGATTTGCTGGTTAGCGCCCACAAACTAGCTCCTCAAAATACGGATGTCATTTTTCTCCTGGCGCGGGTCAGCATGACCCAAAATTATTATGAAGATGCGATCCCTTTATTGGAATCGGGCGTGAAAATCGATCCGCGACGCGCCGATCTCCGCGCTGCCCTCGGAGAGAGTTACTTCATGTCCGGGAGAGTGCAAAAAGCCATCGAGGAGTTCAAGTCGCTGATCGAATTGGATCCCTCCCCGCGATCTTACGTGTTCATGGGTCTTTCTTACCGGCATCTTGGGCAATTCGACGAAGCCAGAAAATATTTTGAGGCCGGCCGCAAGCAGGACCCGCACAACGCCTCCTGTCTATTCAACATGGGCTACATCGAAGAGCACCAGGGAAATCACGCGCGAGCCGAGGAACTGCTTCAGGCCGCTCTACGCTCGAACCCAGATCTTTCCGATGCCATGCTGGAATTGGCAAATCTCCGAATCGAAAACAAAAAATTCGCGGAGGCTGCCGACCTATTGCGTCGATACGTCAAGTTAAGCCGCGAGCCCGCAGCAGGCTACTACAAGCTTGCCATGGTTGAAAGAAGCCTCCATCAGATGGACGCCGCGCAACGGGATTTGAATGTTTTTCAAACGCTCTCGAAAAGCGCTCCCCTGGGTCCCTACCCGTTTCAGCACCTTTTCGAATACATGGACAACCGCTCCAGCCTTTCCAGTCAGAACCGCACTCAACTGGACCTGACTCAGCTGACCGAAGAGATCAGCAAACATCCGGATCAGCCCGAGAATCTCTATATGCTCACGGAAACTTATCTGAAGCTGGGAAAGCCTGAAGAAGCCCGAAAGATAATCGCGCAGCTCGATCAGTTGAGCGCGGCCGACTACCGGACGCAGACGGGAGTGGGAGTGCTGTTGGCGCGCTATCGTTTGTACGACGACGCCATCCAGCATTTTCAGGCCGCCCTCGCCGCAAATCCCGATTCGGATGACGTGAAATTCGATTTGGCCGACGCGTACTTTCGAAAAGGCGCATATGCGCAGGCGCTTGAAACCGCCAAACAGGTATCGGAGCAGGGCCAACAGGACGGCGCCTTCCTGGCATTGCTTGGCGATATTTACGCACATCTTGGGAATACTACGCAGGCTTCGGAAATTTTCCGCGATGCAATCACGCGAAACCCGGATAACGATCAGTATTACCTATCCCTGGCTCTGGTGGAACTGCGCGAGAATAATGCCGGCGGCGCCGAAGAGACCTTGCGGAAAGGTCTCAGTCGAACTCCTGGTTCCGGAAAAGTCTATTGGGGGTTGGGAATTGTCTCCGTCTTGGAGGGCAAGACTCCGCAAGCCGAGGAAAATTTCGAGCGCGCCGTGGATCTGCTCCCAGAATGGCCCGGGAGCTATTCCACGCTGGGCTTTTTTTATTTTCAAACGGGAGAAATCGCCAAGGCCCGAGAAGTGCTCAATCGCTTCAAGGGCAGCAACGCCGCCGGTGGCCTGGATATAAATCGCATTGAAGAAGCGTTGTCGCGAGCGCCGGACGTGGCCTCCACGATTCGCGAACCTATGCCGATGGCTGCCAGGCTGCAGTTATTTCAGCTGGCGCTTTCGCTGGCCGACCGGACACTTTGAGATTCGCTGGCGGAAACCCACGGTTGAACGCGCCAATGGCCGGAGCTAGAATGCGTGAAGAGCTCCAGTATTTGAAAATGTTGTGATGAAAACGCTGCGAACTTTATGGCCGCGCTGCTGATGGAACGGAAACCGTCGAGATAACCTTGGAATGGGAAAAAAACCGGAGACACACAGGCGACGGTTTCTTGTGAGCATGTGCGGCGCCATCCTGGCGCTGAGCGCGGCAGTTGGCGTGATCTTCCATCAAAAGGCTCTCGCGGAGCAGACTCCAAATACGAATTCGCAGGACTCTCGCATAACTGTCCGCTACACCGACGTCCGAAAAGAAGCCGGAATTACTTTTCTGCAAGACTCCACGCAAACCGAAGAAAAGTATTATCTCGAAACCATGGGCACCGGCGTCGCTTGGCTTGACTACAACCAGGACGGCTTGATGGATCTCTTTTTCGTGCAATCTGGCGAAACGGACGCCTACAAACCTGCGCATTCCTTACGTTCCGCGCTTTACCGCAACAATGGCGACGGTACGTTTACTGACGTCACCGAGAAAGCTGGCCTCGGTGGCATGGGACATTACGGACAGGGTGTGGCCGTCGGAGACTACGACAACGACGGCTACCCCGATATCTACGTCACCGGCTACGGCCGCGCGATTCTCTATCACAACAACGGTGATGGAACTTTCACCGATGTCACCGCCAAGGCCGGCGTCGTCGATGAAGGCGGATGGTCCACCAGCGCCGGATGGTTTGATTATGACAAGGACGGCTGGCTCGATCTCGTTGTCACCAATTACATTGAATGGACGCCGAAGACGAACCTGTGGTGTGGCGAACGCCGCCCCGGCTATCGCTCGTACTGCAATCCAAACAACTACAAGGGACAGAAAACCAAGCTCTATCACAACAATCAAGATGGCACTTTCACCGATGTGAGCGACGCATCCGGCGTCGGCAAACCCGAATCGAAAGGCATGGGAGTGGTCCTCGCGGATTTCAACGGCGACGGCTGGCCAGACATTGCCATCGCCAACGACACATGGCCCAATTTTCTATTTCTCAATAAACACGACGGAACCTTTCAGGATGTCTCGCTCGTTTCCGGTTTGGCGGCGAGCGAGGACGGGCGTTACGAAGCCGGCATGGGCATCGATGCCGCGGACGTGGACGGCGACGGCTGGCTCGACGTTTACATCACGCACCTCGATTTCGAATTGAATCGTCTCTACCACAACAATCATGATGGAACGTTCGACGACTACACGTATCGCTCCGGCATCGGCAACAAAGCCCTCCACCTGAGCGGCGTATCCATGAAGTTCCTCGACTACGACAACGACGGCTGGAACGATATCGTGCAATTGAACGGCGCCATGCTGGACAACGTTGCACTCTATCACGGTGAAGTCAGTTACAAAGAGCCCTTGCTCATGTTCCACAATTTAGGAAAGGGTCAGTTCGAAAAAGTTTCCGATAACACATTCGGTCCAGACTTCTCCCGGCCCATCGCCGGCCGCGGCCTCGCTACCGCCGACTTTGACAACGACGGCGACATCGACATCGCGATCAACGTCCGCGGCGATTATCCCGAACTCCTCCGCAACGATGGCGGCAACCAAAATCACTGGCTGGAAGTTCTGCTCATTGGCACGCGTTCGAATCGCGATGGAATTGGCGCTTCGCTCAAGCTCACCTCCGAGGGATTCGTACACGTCGAGCAATCCAAAGGCGGCATGAGCTATATGTCGGCGAACGACTCGAGGATTTTTTTTGGACTCGGCAAACGCACGAAAATTGAATCTTTGGAAATTACTTGGCCTAGCGGACAGGTGGACAAGTTGGCGAATCTTCCCGTCGATCGAATCATCGCGGTAAAAGAAGGCACAGGCATCGTGCCGCGTTCGTTCCCCAAAATAGCGCCAAAGGCAATGAGTCGATGAAGAATCCCCTCCGGCGCCGTTTCCTCGGTTCTTCTTCAGTTCTTTTGGGCAGCGCGTTGTTGGACGCGCTTGTAAGCCCGCTCTGGAAATGGAAACGCTCCCTGCTCCTTGACGCTGCAGCTGAGCCAATTCCTCAGACGCCGAAAGCGGGCGGCTCCCCATCACCATCGGCTTCGCCAGTCGTGTTCGTCGACGTGGCCAAGGAAGCTGGTCTGAATTCCCCAAACGTCTGGGGCGGCGTCGATCAGAAAAAATACATTATTGAAGCCAAAGGCAGTGGATTGGCTTTTTTCGATTACGACCATGACGGCTGGCTCGATATTTATTTAACGAACGGAACGCGCTTCAATACCAACTGGCCGCCTGGGAAAGTTCCCACCTCTCATTTGTACAAAAATAATCGCGACGGAACTTTCACCGATGTCGCGGAAAAATCAGGCCTGGCACGCACCGGTTGGCAGACCGGCGTCTGCGTCGGCGACTATGACAACGACGGCTGGGACGATCTCTTCTGCTGTTTCTGGGGACACAACATTCTGTTTCACAACAACGGAGATGGGACGTTTACCGATGTCACGCGCAAAGCCGGCGTTTACGACGAACAGGTCCGCTGGGGTTCCGGGTGCACCTGGCTCGACTATGACCGCGACGGGCACCTTGATCTTTTCGTCTGCCACTACATAAAACTCGATCCCGAAAAAACTCCTTCGCCGACCGAGCCTCCCGTTTGCCAGTGGAAAGGCATCCCCACGATGTGCGGCCCGCGCGGTCTTCCGGGAGACACCAACCTGCTTTATCACAACAGCGGCGACGGAACTTTCACCGACGTTTCCGAGAAGTCGGGGATCTTGAAGCCGGGCCCGCGTTATTCCATCACGCCTGTTTCCTACGATTTCGATAACGATGGCTGGCCGGATATTTATGTCGCCGTCGATTCGCAGCCCAGCATTCTCTTTCGCAACAATCACGATGGCACGTTCACGGATGTCGCGGTGATCGCCGGTTGCGCGTATAGCGAGAATGGCCATGAGCAAGCAGGGATGGGCATTGGCGTGGCCGATTACGACTGCGACGGATGGTTCGATATTTTCAAAACGAATTTTGCCGACGACACCTGCA
Organism: Candidatus Acidiferrum sp.; assembly: GCA_035314345.1. Classification (GTDB taxonomy): domain Bacteria; phylum Acidobacteriota; class Terriglobia; order Acidiferrales; family UBA7541; genus Acidiferrum. The sequence continues at coordinate 2,602 of DATFZQ010000226.1, read as the reverse complement.
ACCTATACCACAACAACGGAGACGGTACCTTCAACGATGTTACCTTCGCCTCCGGAATCGGCGTCAACAATCAGTACGTCGCCTGGGGCTGCGGGTTCCTCGACTATGACAATGATGGCTGGCAGGACCTTCTTCAGGTCAATGGACACGTTTACCCGGAGATTGAAGGCCACGACACAGGCCAGACTTTCAAGAATCCGCGTCTGGTCTACAAAAACCTCGGCGATGGACGATTCAAGGACGTTTCGTCCGAGATGGGCACCGGCATAAACGAGCATTTCTCGAGTCGCGGCGCTGCCTTCGGCGATTACGACAACGATGGCGACATCGACGCGGTGATCTTAAATATGAACGATTTGCCTTCCCTTCTTCGCAACGACGGAGGCAACAAGCAGAATTGGATCAAAATAAAACTGATCGGGACCACGTGCAATCGCACCGCCATTGGCGCTCGCGTTCGCGTAGTGACGGGCAAGCATGCCCAGATGGATGAAGTTCACAGCGGGACAAGCGTCATGTCGCAAAGCGACATGCGCCTGCACTTTGGCCTCGGGAAAGTTCTAAAAGTGGATCTCATCGAAGTGAAATGGCCGACCACTCAGAAGCTAGAAAAATTCATGGATGTGAGTGCCAACCAGATTCTTACTATTCGCGAAGGCAGCGGGATCGTCGCGGCTGTCAAACCCAAAACCAAATAGCCAAAAAATAGTTAGTCCCTGGCTTTTTAGCGCGGTGGAGCAGCTTCTGGCTGGTCCTTCAGAATAATCAAGAACTGCCGGAGTTCCCGTCGTTGCCGCTCGCTTTCGGCAGCCTCTGTTTTCTCGGCCTGTTCATACGCTTGAAATTCTTCTAGGGCCTTCGTTTTCTCACCCGTTCGTTGGTACGCCAGACCGAGCTGGCGATGCGCCTCGCCAAGTTGAGGATCTATTTCGATCGCCTTCTTGTAATCGCGAATGGCCCGTTCGAAATCGCCGCGTGCGAAATGCAGAACTCCAAGCTGAAGATAACCTTCGTCAAGCATGGGCTCGATGGCCACGGCTTTTTCGAGCAGTATCTCCACCTGTTTCAAGTCCGCCGGATTTTCGGATCCCTTTTCGCGCTTCCAAAGGCTTATCGCGCAATAGTAATTGGCCAGAGCATTTCCGGGCTGCTCTTGCGCAAACCGCGCCAGCTTCTGCTCGCTGCAAGGCAGCGGCGCGGGCATCGTCTTTTCGATCTTGCCGAGGAAAAGATATGGAGCAGGGTCGGCGGGGTTCATATCAGAGGCCGAGCAAAGGCGCCGCGCCGCTTCCTCCCAGGATCCGTTCGAATAAAGCGCCGCGCCGAGTCCCGTCAACATTCTTGCTGAATTCGGATGCGCGCTGAACCCGCGCGTAAAAATTTCCACCGCTGGCTCAGCAGCTTTGTGCAGGAGCAGCTCGGTGCCCCACTCGAAATAATTCTGTTCACTAGGATCCATCCGTACGGCCCGCTCATACTCGTGTACGGCATCCAGAGGATCATTCAAGCGCTCATCAAGCTCGCCCAACAGACGATGTCCCTCTGCATTATCGGCTATCGCAAGCGCTTTTCGAACTTCCTCGCGAGCGCCCGCGAAGTCGCCCTTGGCTCTATCAGCTAAGGCTATTTCGTATTGCTTGCCCAACTTGCCCGTTGGCGCCACGTCCGGCTCGTTCGATTTCAGTGTGAGAGTTTCCTTCGCAAGTGATTCGCTGGTTTTCGAACTGGCCGCGGAGCCATGCAAGCCAAGATTGCTCCAATCGGTAACACCGGCCACCGTGAAGTTCGGCTCGTCCTTGAATTCCATGGCTTCTGGCGAGAGCTTGGGGGACGGCGAGGACTCGGAAGATTCGATTTTCATCGTTGGTGGCGCATGTAGGACTAAATCGACGTGCTTCTTATTTCCCAGCCGCAATTCCAACGAGTCTGCGACCGTATCGCTGTATCCCATTTTTTCAGCACGGACGGTATAGGTGCCGCCGTGAACGAAGGAAAGGACGAACGTCCCATCCACCTTCGATTTCGTCTCGACAATTGTTGTGTTGCCCTTCTCTTCGAGAAGTACCATCGCATCAGCGACAGGCTCACCGGCCGTGTTTCGGACCGTTCCCTCGACGGTGACCGCGCCCGCCTGCTGAGGGAAATGCTCCTTGGCAAGAACCAGCATGCTGGCGGAAATCATCGAAGCGGCAGTCAGCACCGCGAGAACCACAGCACGCCCACAGCGAGTTCTTTGAGAGGAAGGCCACAACTGTTGCAAGCAGTTCATCATCCAGGTCGATTTCTATCGTCTGAGCACGGGGTCCGATGTGTTTTTCAGACTCTAGGCAATTCTAGACCCTGTGAAAGTCACCCGCAATGAGCATACGAGTTCGCGCTTGACCGCTCAAGACGGTCTTCGATATCTAGCCGATATTTGGCGAGGGTATTTAGAACTCGTTACAAGCGCTTGCGGCAAGCTTCGGCCTCATGTACCCTCCCAACTTTGTGAAGCCAATTCGAAAGATGCGGGGCGGATTGGAGTGCTGGATAAGAAAAGAAGCACGAGAATTGCGTTACAGGTTCAGTTGGTTTTGGTCTAGATAAGAATTGATGACACGAA
>DATFZQ010000225.1:0-15136 GCA_035314345.1 Candidatus Acidiferrum sp. | reverse complement strand
AATGCTTTCAAGAGGCGCTCGAAGTCGAGCCGCGGTATTCGCTGGCGCGGCAGGCGCTTGCCTCGCTCCGCCGCATGGTGAATTGAGAAGAGAGCGAGTAATCCAGACAAAATCCTACGAAATAAGAATGCGATGTGCCCTGTCATGAAGCCGGCTCGTGCGCGGTGGGTGGTTTGATGGCACGGTCGTAAATCCAGAGCAGCAGGGCGGTGGCGAAGCCGACGGCGCTGATGGCCCACCAGGCGCGCTCGGGATGGTGGGCGACTTCGCCGAAGTGATGCATCATCGTCCCGCCGAACCAGCCTCCGATCATCGAGCCGATTCCAATCGGAAGAAAAGCGAAGCCCATATACGTACCTTGCTGGCCGGGAGGCGCGAGACGCGAAATGTACGCGTAATAAGGCGGCTGCTGAATGATTTCGCCTAGAGCTAGCACGGCGATCGAACACACCGCGCCCATTACCGTTGGCCAAAACGCCAGGACCAGCCAAGAAGCTGAAGAAACGACAGTGCCCAGAATGACGGCGTGAAATGGCGGAATCTTGCGGGCTAAATAGTTGACTACGAAGGTGAGGCAGACAACGATGAGCGCGTCGGTGATGAGGATGAGCTCGACGTGGGCGTTGGCGTCCACGTAGGTATGAATGAAACCCGGCAGGCTGGTGTATTGCTGCCAGAAGACAATCCAATAGCCGGTGAAGATGAGAAGAAAGATGAGAAATCGCGGTGGCCAGATTACCGCGCGAAAGTTTCGCATGACCTGGAGCACACTCGGCGTGGGTTCGTCGCCAAGTTTGCGGGGATCGCGGAAGAAAAAGAGGATGAGAAAGAACATGGCGAAAACGCTGAGCGCGGAAATACGAAAAACTCTCTCCAGCCCAAAGTGCGTGTGCGCCCAGTTTGCAACGAAGGGGCCGGCGGTGCCGCCGATATTCACCATGGTGTAGTAAATCGAGTAGCCAAGGGTGCGGACATTTTCCTTGGAAGCGCGGGCAGTGGTGCCGACAACGCACGGCTTTACGAGAGCGATGCCTAGAGCGGGAAGAATCAGGATGACGCCGACAAACAAGCTGAGCGGAACCGCGCCGCGAATCGGTGCAAGCCACGACGCACCGATCGAACCAATCAGGAAGTACGCCGCGGCCAGAATGAGGTAGGCCATCGAGAGGGCGCGGCGAAAGCCAAGCTTGTCCGCGACGGCGCCTCCGAAAATTGCCAAAAACCAGACCATCCCGCCAAAGAGACCGGTGAGCGTGCCGGTCTGCTCGGTGGAGAAACTCAGCTTTTCTTGGAGATAGACGGCGAGCGAGGAGAACGCGCCGTAGTAGGAGAGGCGCTCGAAGATTTCACTGACGTTGGCGACCCAGAAGGGTCGCTCGAAGCCGTCGCGGATTTCCTGGAGCCGTAGGCTAGCGCTCATCGATCCCCCATGGTGAACTGGGCTCCTGAATGGAACGCGGGGATTGTAATGGAGAAGGGGGAAGAAAGAAGCAATGAAGTAAGGATCTAACGATGTAAAGACGAACGGAGAGGTCCCTCCCTTCCGTTTGTCGCTCGGGACAGACACCGTTTCCGACAGGGTCAGAACCCTCGGTCGTTGGGCGGGGCGTCTAGTTAACAATAAGACTACTACCCCCGGCGTTTTCTCGTAAGCGGATTCTAAAGGGTTATGGGCGCATTTTTCCGGATTCTGCAGGGCTTAGAGATTGGTGCCGCGTGAGCGTTGACCACTGGAAGAAAGAGAGCCAACGCTATAAGAGAATTACCTTTGGTTGGAATGGGCCCGGCCGACGAGTAGCGAGATGGGACAGAGAACAGCAGATCCCTTCCGACAAGGGCTGGATAAGCTTCGATTACGGGGTCCGGATGAGAGGGGCGAGATTGGGGGCGATGGAGTGAAAGAGCTTGAGGTTCCAGGTGTAGATGAATTGTGCTTTGGATTTGGCGGCACAACTCAGCAGAAGAGCATCGTAGATGCGGCCGCTGGTGAGGCCGTGATCGGCGGCTTTTTGGATGGTGTCGTAGTATTCCGCGGGTTCCAGAGAGATAGGGGTGAGGCGCTGGCGGATCTCCTCGATGAAGAGAAATACCTGCTGTGGCGGGATCAAGGGCTTAACTGGCAGCGCGGTCATGGTGGCATAAACTTCCGCGAAAGTGTTAAGAGCGCATGCCGAATGTTTCTTTTCTGCGTTTGCGAGCAGTCGAATGCTAGGTTCGTGCTGGACATGGCCGCGGCGAAACGCGGCGACCAGCACGGAAGTGTCAAAGAACTCTCTCAATCGATAAGCTCCCGAATCCGTTTTTCGCGTTCTGCGTCAATCAAATCCGGGATGGATGTATCCGAAGGCTCTCCCTGGTAAACCCAGATGCCGTATTCCTTCTTTAGTAGCGCTTCCTGGCGGATGGGACGCAATGTGATGCGGTCGCCTTCGGCTTCGACAAGCAAGTCGTCGCCGGCCTCCACGCGCAGCTTTTCCCTGAGGGATTTGGGGAGTACGACGCGGCCCCAAGTAACGTCCGGACTGCACTTTCCTCAGTGGCTTAGGCGGAGTGGGAATGGACGTCCCAGCCGAGGTAGCGGGTGGTGGCTTCGTGGACGGCGGAGGCTACCGTGGAGAAATTTGCGGCGACGTGGTGCTCGAAGCCGTTTTCGCAGATGTAGCGGAGGAGTTTTTGGAGGTGCGGGATTTTTACTACGCCGGCGCCGCCGAAGGTTTCGAGGGGATCGTCCGTGAAGGCGCCTTCGCCTACGTAGCCGGAGATTTTTCCGGCGCGGTCGTTGGTGGAGAAGCGCGCGAAACTCATGGCGCCGCTCTTGACGCGGCCGACGCAGGTACCGAAGGTGTTGTCTTTGCCGACGGTGCCGGCGATGATTTCCTGAAAGTCCATGCGGACATCCTTGAAAAAATGTTTGGGCAAGTTGCTGCAATGGAAACAGACGGCTTTGTCGGGGTCGTCAGCATAATTGTTGTTCCAATCGAGAAGGGCGCTGGGAGTTTGCGAGGCGAGCTGCAGGGCGTGCATGCCGACGACGCCGGCGACATCGACTTCGCAGGCGCTGGAGAGGCCCTGGTCGCTCATCATGCTCATGACCGTGCAGGGAACGACGCCGAAAAATTCTTCGAGAGACGTCCAGCACTGGATGGCGCTGATGGTGACTTCGGTGTCGCGCATCCAGGTATCGATGACCGCGCCGAGCTTGGCCATTTTTATGAGTGAGGCGTCGGGGATGCTTTGCGTCGAGACGTATTGGCGGATGGCGGCGAGGCGGTCGGTCACTTTTCTGTCGTCGTCCTTCAGGCGGGCGGTTCTGCCCATAACTTCGGAGAGGTCGAGAGTTTCGACGGAGATGCCGTTCGCTTCGAGAATTTTTTCGCTGTAGCGAACCGTGTTGAAGGCCGCGGGACGCGCGCCGATGGCGCCGATGCGAAGCCGTTTTAGGCCTTTGACGACGCGGCACACGGCGAGGAACCAGTCCAGATCTTTTTGGAAGGCTGCGGAGTCGGGCGCTTCGGTGTGGAGGGTCGTCAGCGAGTAAGGAATTCCGTATTGCGCCAGGTTGTTGCACGCCGACATTTTTCCGCAGAAGCTGTCGCGGCGATCGGTGATCAACATGCGCGTTGGCGTGTCCGGCGTGGCTTGCATGAGGACGGGAACGCCGAGATCGGCCATGCGAAGCGTGTCCGCGATGGCGCGTTCATCGCCGAAATTCGGGAGCGTCACAACGATGCCGTCGATTTGTTCGCCGTGCTTTTTGAAGAGGTCGGCGCATTTTGCGGCGTCCTGCCGGGACTCCACCGCGCCGTGTTTCGAATCGCTCTCTTCCAGCACGATTGGCTTAATACCTATGGCCGTGAGCGCGGCGATCATATCGCGACGGCCTTCGCTCGCGAGATGGCCGGGAAAAAAGCCCCGGTTTCCAACAATGATGCCGAGCGTCATCGGCGCGTTTGCTGATTGGGCCATGGTTCACCTTTGTAATTCAATTTACGATTGCCCTCGGAGCGTGCCTTACTGCGCTCCTGGCAACATTTTCAAACCACGAATTACGAACTGAATGCACGAAACCCCGATTATTTTTCTGCAACCGTCAGAGTCGTATCTATCAGGTCGACGGAATTCCCGCCCACCATGATCTTGAACGTTCCTGGCTCGACGACCTTGTGCATGTCGCGATTCAAGAACGACAGCTCATCGAAACCGATAGAGAACTCGACCGTTTTTGTCCCGCCCGGGTTGAGCGAAATTCTGCGGAAGCCGCGCAGTTCTTTGATGGGGCGCGTTACGGAACTGACTTCGTCACGGATGTAAAGTTGTATGACTTCGTCGCCGCGGACTTTGCCGGTGTTGGTTACGTTCACGCTGACGTGCGTGGTTCCTTCTGGGCCGATGGAATCAGGAGTGACGCGAAGGTTGTCGTATTTGAACGTGGAGTAGCTCAGCCCCCAGCCGAAGGGGAATAGCGGCTTCGTGGTGTCGTCGAGATACTCGCGTTTCGCGGAGGGTTTTTGGTAGTAGTAGTCCGGAATTTGGCCGACGGTGCGCGGCACCGTGATGGGCAGCCGGCCCGCGGGGTTGTAATCGCCAAAGAGTACTTCCGCTACCGCGGTGCCGCCCTCTTGGCCGAGATACCAGCCGTCGAGAATCGCGGGAACGTTTTCCGCAATGTAGGTGACGGCGTTGGGCCGGCCATGCAGCAGCAGCACTACGACGGGTTTGTGCGTGGCAAGCATGGCTTTGGCGAGATCGTCTTGATTGCCGAGGAGCGTTAGATCGTCGCGGTCGCCTTTGTGTTCGGGAGCCCAGGCCTCGCGGGAAGTGGATTCGTTGTCGCCGAGGACGAGGATAATGACGTCGGCTTTTTGCGCGACATTTACCGCGTCCGCGATTCGCTGCGCGTTTTTGACGGGATCGCCGAGTTCGACTTTGTCAGCGTCCCAGTCAGGAAGCGTTTCCGTGATCTTCGTGCCTTCGGCGTAGAGAACTTCCGCGCTGGAGCCGACGCGATTTTTGATGCCGTCAAGAATGCTCACGCCGCGGCCGGGCTTGTTGCTGTAGCCGCCGAGATGCACGTCGTGCGCGTTGGGACCGATGACGGCGATGTGTTTGTACTTGACGGTATCCAGCGGAAGAAGATTGTTCTGGTTTTTCAGTAGCGTAAGAGTCTCGCGCGCGGCTTGCAGCGCGAGTTTCTGATGTTCGGGGCTGTTCGTGATTTTTTCAGCGTAGGCGGGATCGACGTAGGGATCGTCGAAAAGGCCGGCGAGGAATTTTGCGCGGAGGACGCTCGCGGCGGCGCGATTGACGGCGGCTTCAGAGACCGTGCCATTGTGCACCTGCTGAACGAGACCGGGAAAGGCGTCCGGAAACGGCAACTCGATGTCCACGCCGGCGTCGAGAGCCATGCGCGCGGCGGCTTCCTTGTTCGCGACGACGTGATGGATGCGAATTAATTCGGTGATGCCGAAATAATCGGAGACGATGACGCCGTTGAATCCCCACTCGTGACGCAGAATGTCGGTAAGCAGATGTTTGTTGCTGTGGGAAGGGATGCCATCGATTTCGTTGTAGGAGGCCATCACGGTGTAGACGTGAGCTTCTTTTACAGCGGCTTCGAAAGGTTTCAGCCAGTATTCCCGGATGACGCGCTCGGAATAGTTTCCGGGGGCGACGTTGGTGCCACCTTCGGGCTGGCCGTGCACGGCGAAGTGTTTTGCAGTAGCCATGACGTGCGATTTGTCGACACCCGGACCGTCGCCTTGAAAGCCTTTTATCGCTGCGACGCCGAGGCGCGACACGAGGTAGGGATCTTCACCGTAAGTTTCTTCCGTGCGGCCCCAGCGCGGATCGCGCGCGAGATCGAGAACGGGCGCGAGGCATTCGTGCACACCGCGGGCGCGCGCCTCGGCGGCATCGGCGGTGAAAACCTCGTGCAGCAATTCCGGATCCCAGGTGGACGCGAGGCCGATCGCCGCGGGATAAGACGTGCCCTTGTCGGCGATGTGGCCGTGCAGGCATTCGTCATGAAACATCACGGGAATGCCAAGCCGCGTGCTCTCCTTCATCCACTTCTGCAGCGTGTTGGTGAACTCCGCTTCTTCGCGCGGGCCGTGGGAGACTTCGCTCGGACGCGACATCTGGCCGATACCGTCCTTTAGCAGGACGGCCGCGTGGTCGGGGAGGAACGCGCCCTTGTCATCGACGAAGCGCGACTCGGGAGTGCGCATGAAGGCCGGATTCTCCCAGACGCCTTCCATCTGAGCGACTTTTTCTTCGAGCGTCATGCGAGAGAGAAGATCGGCCAGGCGCTGCTCGATGGGCAGCTTCGGATTGCGGTAAGCGGGAACGTCTTGCGCCTGGCTGCGGAGAAAAATGGGAACGCAAACCAAGAGAGCCATAGGTGCAGCGACAGCTAGCCGGGCGCGAGAAAAAAACTTCATCAAAACCTCCGAGAAAAAATAGCGATACTTGTAATCTGAAAAACGGCTGGTACTATAGCACGGCCGTTAACGTACACGGCGAATCTTTCGGTTCTCAGTGGAAAGACCTCATATCTCGCCGCGGCTGGCAAGCCAGCACGGCCAAGCTGTTTAATGCTATAGACTGGCAATCCCATGCCTCGTTTCCTGCACATAACCATCTGCGCCGCGCTTCTGTTTTGTGGGTTTGGGGCGAGGTGCGCGCGCGCGGAAACTGGAGCTGACGCTTGGTTGCGCTATGCGCCGCTGGACAAGAGCGTTGCGCAAAAATTTTCGGCTTTGCCCGAGAGTGTGGTCGTGCGGGGCGATTCGCCGATCCTCAATTCCGCAAATGCCGAACTGATTCGAGGCATTCGAGGGATGTTGGCGCGGACGCTGCGTGAGGAGAAAAACTTGCCGCGGGAGTCCGCCATCCTCCTGGGTCCCCTTTCTGCATTGCGAGCGGACTCGCCCAAGCTCTTCGAACAGACCGATCTGCACGAAGATGGTTTCCTGCTCGCAACGGAAAAACTCCACGGAATCGACTGCCTCATTGTGACGGCAACGACGGATCGTGGCGTTCTCTATGGCGTGTTTGCGCTGCTCAGCAGGATCGCGCGCGGCGAAAGTGTTTCCTCCTTGCACGAAACGCAGCAGCCCTATGCGCCGATTCGCTGGGTGGATCAGTGGGACAATCTCGACGGCCGCATTGAGCGCGGCTACGCCGGGCCGTCTATTTTTTTTGAAAACGGAAATGTGCGAGCCGATTTGACGCGCGCCGGCGAATACGCGCGGCTGCTCGCTTCGATTGGGATCAACGGATGCGCGATCAACAACGTAAATGCCAATCCGGGCGTTCTCGAAGATAGCTTTCTGCCGCAGCTCGCTCGCGTGGCGCATGTCTTTCGCCCCTGGGGAGTTCGGCTATCCATCTCCGTCGATCTCAGCAGCCCAAAAGTGATCGGCGGCCTGGACACGTTTGATCCTGCCGATCCGCGTGTTGCCGAATGGTGGGGCAAGAAGTTCGACGAGATTTACCGGCTGGTTCCGGATTTTGCAGGCGTGGTCGTGAAGGCGGATTCGGAGGGGCGTCTCGGTCCAGCAACGTATGGGCGCACCCCCGCCGATGCCGCCAATGTGATTGCGCGCGCCCTTGCGCCGCATCATGGAATCGTTTTTTATCGCGCGTTTGTCTATAACCATCATCTCGATTGGACCAATCCCAAAAACGATCGCGCTAAAGCGGCCTACGACAACTTTCATCCGCTTGACGACAAGTTCGACGACAACGTGATCATCCAGATCAAACATGGACCGATCGATTTCCAGGTGCGCGAACCGGTGTCACCGCTTTTCAGCGGGCTCGAAAAAACGAATGAAGCCATCGAGCTACAAGTCACGCAGGAATACACGGGCCAGCAGCGGCACTTGTGTTTTCTTGCGCCGATGTGGAAAGAAGTTCTCGACTTCGACATGCACGCGCGCGAGCAGCCCACACCGGTTAAAGACATTGTGGCGGGCAAAACTTTTCATCGACCCATCGGCGGATTCGTTGCGGTGGTGAATGTCGGAATGGCTACGAATTGGCTAGGACACCCGCTGGCGATGGCGAATCTCTATGGATATGGCAGGCTCGCGTGGAATCCGAATCTCGATTCCAAAACGATCGCGGAGGAGTGGACACGCCTCAACTTTGGAAACGATCCAGCCATGGTGCAAACAATTTCAGGGATGCTGCTCGCATCCTGGCCGATCTATGAAAGCTACACAGGTCCATTGGGCGCAGGAACGCTTACCGATATTCTCGGCAGCCATTTCGGGCCAGGAGTCGAGTCGTCGGAACGAAACGGCTGGGGGCAATGGCACCGCGCCGACCACGATGGGGTCGGCATGGATCGCACGGCTGCAACGGGCACGCGCTATGTCGATCAATATCGTGCACCCGTCGCGAAGATGTACGAATCGCTCGGTAGCACCCCGGACGAACTGCTACTTTTCTTTCACCACGTGCCGTACACATACGCCTTGCATACGGGAAAGACCGTCATCCAGCACATCTACGATTCGCACTACGCGGGCGCGGAGCAAGCGGCAAATCTTGTGCAGCAATGGAACTCGTTGAAAGGCCGCGTGGACGAGGAGCGTTACGCGGAAGTGTTGAAGCGCCTCGAATTCCAAGCCGGGCATGCGATCGTCTGGCGCGACGCCGTTTGCAACTGGTTTTTTCAAATTTCCGGCATCGCCGATCAGTTCGGCCGGGTAGGCCATTATCCCGGCCGCATTGAGGCCGAAGCGATGCAGCTGCAAGGATATGTGCCGTTCGAGGTTGTTCCACGTGAAACCGCTTCGGGTGGAAAGGCGATCGAGTGCGTTCCTCCGGCGCAAAAATGTTCCGCCACCTTCCCATTCGATGGTGCTGCTGATAAGTATGAGGCCGATGTGGAATATTTCGACCAGAACAACGGCAAGTCGAAGTTCCGCGTACTTGTCGGCGAGCGGATCGTCGACGAATGGGTCGCTGACGATCATTTACCAGCAACGAAACCGGGCGGCGATTCTTCCACGCGGCGGCGAATCGTTGGTCTGGCTCTCCACCCCGGCGACAACATCCGCATCGAGGGTGTTCCCGATGGGGCGGAGCACGCGGCAGTCGACTACATCGAAATCCACGCCTCGCCCGAATGAACTTAACGTGGATGAATCAAATGTTGCCTAAACGGATTACAATTCTGGCGCGTTCATCTTGGTATGTTTTGAGCACGAATTCGTTGTGGATCAGCTTCCAGCAACCGCAATTATCAGGCGCTACAGAGAATTTCGACTTAGAATCAACAACGCTCCCGAAGGAAGCACGAAGGGGCCAAAAACGTCTCTCATGTCCTCACGCCGGTAAACCATGTTGCAAGATCTTCAGTTCGCGCTTCGCCAGCTTCTGAAAAGCCCCGGCTTCAGCCTCGTCGCGATCCTAACGCTCGCCCTGGCGATCGGTGCGAACACCGCAATTTTTTCTGCGATCGATACAGTGCTGCTCCATCCGCTGCCCTACCCGGATCCCGGCCAGCTCGTCATCGTACAGGAGACGCTGCCCCGCTATTCGTTGCACGGTATCGCACCCACGGCCCCGGATTACACCGAATTCCGGCGCCAGGCCATGTGTTTCACAGAAATCGCGGCAGTAACCGGCGCGGTTGCGACCTTAACGGGCGACGGACAGCCCGAGGATATCCCGGCGCTGCGGATCACCGCCAGCGCCTTCCCAATGCTCGGCGTCGTCCCAATCGTCGGCGGCCTGTTTACTACCGATGACGATCAGCCCGGCAGAGATCACGTCGCCATCCTCTCGGAAGGATTATGGACGCGCCGCTACGGCCGCGATCCATCCATTGTCGGGAAGAACATTCAGATCAATCTCGAAACTTATCGTGTCGCCGGCGTAATCCGGCCAATTCTCGATTATCGCGTTGCCGCCAATATCTGGATGCCACTCGCCTTCGCTCCCTCCGAAACCGTGCCCGGCACGCGCAGCCCGCACAATATCGACGTGATTGGGCGGCTCAAACCCGGCGGGACCATCCAGGAAGCGCGCGATGAATTTCGCAGCATTGCAGCTCTCATCATCGAACAGTATCCCAATCAGGCTTCGATGGACCGCGGATTTTCCGTCGACCTGAAGCCGCTCGCGGAAAAGCAGGCGGGCGATTTGAAAGCGCCTTTGTTGGTGCTGATCGCCGCGGTGGGTGCGTTGATGCTCATCGCCTGCGCCAACGTTTCCAACCTTCTGCTCGCCCGCGCGATAAAGCGCCGCAGGGAGATCGGAATCCGTTCGGCCTTGGGCGCTTCGCGCCTTCGCGTGATCCGGCAGCTGTTGACCGAAAGTCTGCTGCTTGCCTCCATCGCCGGTGCCACGGGAACGTTGCTGGCGCTTTACGGACTTCGCCTTTACGCGCAGTTCGGTCCCACCGATTTGATTCACGGAGCCAGCCCTTCTATCAACGCCTGGGTCATGGGCTTTTCCCTTTTCGTCTCGATCGCCGCGAGCGTGCTGTTCGGCCTCGCTCCCGCTCTCGAAACTTCGCGAATCGATCTTACGGAAGCGCTCAAAGAAGGCTCGCGCGGATCGACTAAAGGACGCAGGCTGTTGCGTGAATCGATGGTCGCCTTCGAAGTCTGCGCTTCTCTGATGCTTTTGATCGGCGCCGGTCTCCTCGTCAGAAGCTTCGTTCGCTTGGAGCGCACCAGTCCCGGATTCCGTTCCGAAAATGTGCTGACCGCGTTCGTATCCTTGCCGGTAGCGCAATACCGGGAACCCTCGCAAAGAGCCAACTTCGCGCGATTGGTGCTCGAACGCGTACGCGCGATTCCGGGCGTGCGCTCCGCCTCAACGATCGATTTCCTTCCTTACAACGGCGGCCCCGGAAGCGGCGGAGTCGAGATCGCAGGTCATCCGCGAAATCCAAATGAGCCGCAGCAGATCATCTGGCAAACGCGCGCTTCGCCCGGATTTTTTGAAACTCTCGGAATCCCCCTCTTGCGCGGCCGCGACATTGCCGCTTCCGACGAACAGGGATCGCCCGGCGCAGCCGTCATCGATGAGATCACTGCTGAGAAATTGTTCCCGAATGCCGACCCGCTCGGCATGCAGATCACTGTCCCGTTAGCCGGAAGCACATTTACTGTCGTCGGCGTAGTTGCGGCGACAAAGTCCCGCAGCTTGTCTGCTCCACCCGAGCCGCGAGTCTACTATTTCGGCCCGCAGGTTCCGTTCGGCTCGTTGGCAATCGTGATGAAGACCGCGTACGATCCGCTCGCACTGGTCTCCGCAGTCCGCCGCGAAATCGCTGCGCTCGATTCCAATCTGCCGGCGGACTTGCTTACCATGGACCAGATCCTGGCCGATTCGCTCTCCCGGCAGCGATTCTCGATTCAATTGATGGCTGTATTCGCTGCACTCGCAGGTCTCCTCGCTGCTATGGGCATCTACGGCGTGCTGGCATATCTGGTCGATCAGCGGCGTCGCGAATTCGGAATTCGCATCGCTCTCGGCGCCCGTTCCGTTGACGTTCTCGCATTGGTCTTGCGGCAGGGATTGGTCCCCGTGGCCGCTGGGTTGATCGCAGGTATTGCAGGCGCACTTGCGTTGACGCGCCTGCTGAAAAGCCTCCTCTATGAAGTCAGCGCAACGGATCCGCTGATCTTCGGCGCGGTCTCCGTCGGGCTGATCGCCGTTTCGCTGGCGGCCATGTACATTCCCGCGCGACGTGCGACTCAAGTGGATCCATTGGAAGCACTGCGGCAAGAATAATCGCTCCGTTGCTTGCTCCGTTGTGTGTTTGCACAAAAAGGCTGAGTTGTGAGCTTTGATCCGCGACCGCGTGCCCCTCGAAACCCAGCACACTTCGTGGAGATGATCATTCACGGAATCGGATAATGATCCACGGCCGGACGAATTCTTAGGCTTGCAAGACGCTGCGGATCTTGAGCGCGGGTTCGCTCGATTTGGAATCTGTCTGGCGCATTTCGCGGAAGAGGTGCAGGTTTGTGGACATCACGACTCCGGGGCTGAGATGTGCTGCCGGAGGGATGTGAACTTTGTTGGTGAGGTTATCGGCGAGGAGACGTACGGCGATCTGACCTTGGCGGTAGGGGTGCTGGTAAATCGACGCGGTGATGATCCCTTTTTGAAAGTACGGAGCCATCTCGGCGAAGAGGTCCGTGGTGATTAGTTTTACTTTTCCTTCGAAGCCGCGCGCACCAAGGGCGCGGCAAACCGGAAGGCAGTTGACGGTGTTCACATAAAGTCCGTCGAGTGCGGGAAAGCGACGGAGAAGTTCCGACGTTTTTTGAAAACTTTCGTTCTCATCCTCATGGCCTTCCACCACACTGACGATTTTCCCCTGGGGGCATTGCCGCAGAAATCCTTCGGAAAAGCCGTCTGTTTTCTTGCGGTGATCTTCGGTCGAGAGCATTCCGGCGACGACGGCTACTTTGGAACCCGGCGGCACACACTTGCCCATCAGTTCACCGGCCAGGCAGCCGTTCAAGTGCGGCTCGACACAGACGATGCTCGAACGGTGACTCTCCGGAGCATCCGTAGAAACACAAACGACGCGTACGCCTTTTTCCTCGGCTTCGTTGATCAGAGGCGTCAATTCCTTTGGGCTACCGGCGGTGAGGACGATTCCATCGACGCGGCTTTCCACCAGATCCTTGAAAACCTCGATGTCCCCTTCTCCCAGAGTTTCGACGGGACGGTTTTCGAACTCGACGCCGAGCTGTTCCAGATGATGCTCTTCGTCCAGGACTCCGCCCCAAAGCTGGTCGTAGAAGAAATGGATCTCCTTGGGGATGCATACACCGATACGCACACGGGACTTTGCAACCGAAAGAGCGCGTGCCGCAAGATTTGGCGAATAACCGATTTGCTGGGCGATTTGCAGAATGCGCTTGCGAGTGGCTTCCTTGATGCCGCTGCGCCCGTGCAACGCACGATCAACGGTGCCGATGGAAACGTTCGCCATTTCGGCGATTCGATGGATTCCGTGTTTCTCCTTGTTCATCTAACGCACTCCGCCATTCCGCGCGCCGCCGGCCACGCGTGCTTCTGCGTTCGTCCCGCGCTGCCACGCAAGATCAAACATGGAATTCCCACCAAATGGCCGATTAGCTTCAGCAGTTCCGGGCACCTACCCTAAGCCTCCACCCCTGGAAAGCGATTTAGGATACGGGACGCGCGGACCGCGTACCTTAACACGATTTAATGAAACGGAGGAAAAGAACAATCGGCTTGGACAGTTTGCGTCGTAGAATCGCGCGCTTGCGCTGGTCGTTGACTTGGGGAGTACAATCACCGCCGGCCTGATTGCGGAGTTGGGCATCGCGGACAATTAGACGTACCCGGGGCTGATGCTGCTCGAATTGGAATCGAACTTGTCATAGTTTATTTAAGTTTGCGGAGGAGCTTTCCAAATGCGTTCAGTTTCACGGCGGCACTTTCTTCAGGATGCGTCTAAAGCGGGAATGGCAGTGGGCGCAAACATGGCATTGGGGCGGACTCTATTGGGCCAGTCGGCTTCGTCGAATGCGAGCCAGCCCATCCGAATCTACGCCGATTCCCGGCGGACGATTGCTCCCGTTAAAAGGGAAGTGTTTGGGTCCTTCCTCGAGCATCTCGGCCGCGCCATCTACGAGGGGATCTACGATCCGCAGTCCAAGCTTTCGGATTCGAACGGCTTTCGTAAAGATGTTCTCGACGAGATAAAGAAACTCGGCGTTCCCATCATCCGCTATCCCGGCGGAAATTTTGTATCCGGATACAATTGGCTCGACGGAGTTGGCCCCCAAGCAAGCCGCCCGGCGGTGCTGGACAAAGCGTGGAATTCGATGAATTCGAATGAGTTTGGAACGGATGAATTTCTCGCGTGGTGCCGTCTCGTTGGGACAGAACCTCTTCTGGGTTTGAATCTGGGCACGGGCACCGCGGAGCAAGCGGCCGCGCTGGTGGAGTATTGCAACCTAGATAAAGGCACCCGCTGGAGCGACCTGCGGCGCAAAAATGGAATCGCGGAACCTTACAAAGTTCAAAAATGGTGCCTTGGCAATGAGATGGACGGCCCCTGGCAAATCGGCCACATGACGGCGACAGAGTACGGTTTGAAAGCTCAGGATGCCGCTCGGCAAATGCGCTTCGTCGATCCTTCGCTAAAGCTCATCGCCTGCGGTTCGAGCGGCCCCGGCATGCCGACTTATTTGGAGTGGGACCGCGAAGTTCTGGAGCAGTGCTACGACTACGTCGATGCCATTTCCCTGCATCGCTATTTCACCAACGCGGAGGAAACCGGCGGAGACAGTTCGAAATTCCTGGCGATGAACCTGAGCATGGAGCGGCAAATCGACGAAGTAGCCGCGGTGTGCGACATGGTCCGCGGGCACAAACGCTCGCCGAAAAAGCTGTGGTTGAGCTTCGATGAATGGAACGTCTGGTACCGCGCCCGCACCGGCGATGCCGTGAATGGCCACAAGCAAAACGCGCCACACCTCCTGGAAGAAGTCTATAACCTCGAAGACGCACTGCTGGTCGGAGGCCTCATCAATTCGCTGATTCGCAAAGCAGACCGCGTACAACTCGCATGTCTGGCACAGCTCGTCAACGTCATCGCACCGATCATGACGAACCAGAATGGTCTCCTAAGGCAGACGATTTATTATCCGTATAGCTGGGCGCTCGAGTTTGCCCGCGGCTCGGCTTTGGAGCTATTGGTGGAATCGCCGACGTACGATGTCTCTGGCATGGGAGCGGTCAGCTATGTGGACGCGGCTGCCACGCACCAAGCCGACACCGGAAAGATCGCGCTGTTCCTGCTGAATCGCGACTTAGCGAAACCTCATCAAGTAGAAATTGTCTGGGAAGGCTCCACCCCGCGCGCCGGTGACGCTGTGGTCCTTACAGGTAGTGACCTGAAAGCGGCAAACACATTCGATGCGCCGGCGCATGTGGCGCCGCAAAAGGCCGAAAAACCTTCGACCGCTGGAGGACGCACGACCCTCGAACTGCCGCCACGTTCCTACACTGTCGTCCAATGGAGCGCCTAGCGAGGCGGAGGCCCGTCATTTTTCACGTTAGAGTATCGTGGTGCTGTGCGTTCGCTCCTGCTATCATCTCCGCAGGGAATTGGCTTATG
>DATFZQ010000224.1:0-3462 GCA_035314345.1 Candidatus Acidiferrum sp. | reverse complement strand
CAGCGAGCCGCGCCGCCCGCATGGCGCCCACTCCGGCCTTCGCTGGCTTACGCTAAGCTGAGCGCCGGTGTGGTTGGCGTTCTGGAGTTTTGGACATGCATGAAATCGCCGACACATTCGCGTTGTCTAGCGGTCGCTGGTGCACCTTGTACCGGATTCGCCGAGACATGATCCCGGACTATTACCTGCTCAGTTTTCCCAGAGACGCCGGCGAACCGTCTCCGGCCGATCTGTCGGAAATGCTCGTGCTTGGCATGACGCGCGCGCAGTCCCTAGCCCGCGAGCGCGTAGGTGACCCGGGCGCCTACAGCGTGCTACAGCGGTTACAGTGCGCGGCGGGAGCAAGGTTGGCACGTCCATATAGTGCTCTTAACTGGCCGCTGGAAGAAAGCATGGCTTTATCTGGTCCTCGCCGGAAAGAACGCTCTGCAGGCCGTGGGCCTTCGTCGCGACGACGCACCTCGTTTCTCGCGATGAATATCGAACGCTGGCAGGTAATGCTGCATGGGCTCGGTGTCGCGCCCGAGACCGACACGTTTTATCGGTTGCAATCTGCGTATGCGCAGAAGCATCGCGCGTACCACACGTCGCGACACATCGACGAGTGTCTCTTGCTGCTCGACGAACTCAAACACCTCGCCCAATATTCCGCGGAGGTGGAGTGCGCACTTTGGTTTCACGACGCGATCTACGAACCAATGTCGAAATCAAACGAGGAACGGAGCGCAAATTGGGCGGCGGAATTCGGCGGGCGGGTCGGGGTGGTACCAAAAGCGCTGGCCCGAATTCGTGCTCACATCATGGCAACGCGACACGTCGCATTGCCTGCCGATGACGACTCCAGACTGGTAGTCGATATCGATCTCGCAATTTTAGGCGCTGTCCCCAGTCGGTATGACGAATTCGAGCGTGACGTGAGAAGGGAATATCGGTGGGTGCCGGGGATGGTTTACCGTCCAAAGCGGGCAGCGATACTTCGATCATTCCTGGATCGACCACGTATCTATCATTGGGAGCCCGTGTATGCGCGCTTTGAGGGCAACGCTCGTACAAATGTGTCCGAAGCTATCCACACTCTTATCGGCGGATTGTGATGTCGTGTGTCCGTCATCACTCGGCAGAACTCGTGTTATCGAGCCGGTTCTGCGCCCAAAGCTAGCCACTCAAAGTTCAGCGCGCCTTCTTCTGTTTAATAAGACCACCCAAAAACTTGCTGCCGCGATGGTGCCGATTCCTCCAAACACAGCCATAAGTCGAACTGCGTCATCGCTCCAATCCAACTGCAATACAGATAGCAGCCCGTCGCGAGGATGCGCTAGAGCGCTTGCTGTGATCGAACCCATGAGAAATCCGGACAACAGACAAGACCAGGCATTGACTAATCCGATCCGTCGGAACACGAAGAAGACGGGTAGCGCAAGAATAGTGATTGGCGCTGCGGTGTATGCGAGACCGATAAACACACAGAGCGCAAAATACACTGGACTCATAAGGCCCGAGCGATCGCTCACAACGCAGAATATTGCGTACAGCAGCGCCGAAACGATGTCAGCAGCCAATAACGCAATGGCTACCGACTCCTTTTCGGTGGCATCCAATCGCCAGGTCAGGTTGCTTGCGGTCGCCAATTTGCGTATTCCAAATGCGGGGACCGAGGACTAACTGTCGCGGCTTCGGTATTGGCGATGACAGTCATGAGTTAAAGCCGGGATTCGGCACGATGAGCGTAGAACGCCAGCGCCGTTTTCTCAAAATTGACGACTAGGAAGTTCGCAATCGGGCGAACGTACCAATTAAAGTTTGTGCTCACGCGGTAATGCATCACCACGTGCAGCGTAGAGCCTTCGGATGTCCCATCGATCACGTACTCGGTATCGATCACATCAAAGTATTTACCGCCGATACGAACATGGTCATCGAGGGCCTGCGGGGGAAATGAATCTTTTGTGAATCGATACTTCCAGAGGACCCGGTGGCCGGGTTCCCAGACCGTAGCAACCTGATCAAATTGGATGTTCTTTCCCATCGAAATGTGGCGCACCAACTCGCTTCCTTGCTCATCGCTCGTGGCTGAGAGCGGGAGTGGAACACCGATTCGATACATCCAGGCGCTATCCAATTCATCGGGCTGAATGGACTTCGCAGACAAGAGGCGTGCCCACACTTCGCGGGGCGACGCGGCAACATATCGAGACTGTTCTGCCGTGAGGACGGTGTTGGGCAGTGGAACATGCTGCTCAAAGGCACCTAGTGTAGTGTCTCGTAAATAACATTACAGTTTATCTGCCTTCCTTTTTGCTCGAGGCAGCGTTGATCCGGGCTTTATCTGCTCCATCTTGGTCCGCGCGCGGTCGATCTTCTCGATGATCTGCCCCACACTCGCTGTCCAGATGAACGGCTTGGGATTGTGGTTCCAGGCACGCATGAAATCGTCGATCGCCTGTTTTAAATCCGGCACGCTGAGGAAGCTGCCACGACGAATCGCCTTCTCGGTCAATTCCCGAAACCAACGCTCCACCAAGTTCAGCCAGCTGGAGCTGGTTGGCACAAAGTGGCACACGAAACGCGGATGCCTCTTCAGCCACGCTTGCACGTGCGGTTCTTTGTGCGTGCCGTAGTTGTCCATCACAAGATGCAACTTCAACTCCGCGGGAAACTCACCATCCAAGCGGCGCAGAAACTTCAGCCACTCCTGGTGCCGGTGTCGGCCGTGGCACTCTCCGATCACCTTACCATCGAGCACGTTGAGCGCCGCAAATAGCGTGGTCGTCCCATTGCGCTTGTAGTCATGCGTCATCGTGCCGCAGCGACCCTTCTTCAGCGGCAGCCCCGGCTGAGTGCGATCTAAGGCTTGAATTTGGCTCTTTTCGTCCAAACACAGCACCAGCGCCTTGTCCGGTGGGTTCATATACAACCCCACCACATCGGTCAGCTTCTCTAAGAATTTCGCATCCCTCGAGAGCTTGAATGTGCCACTCAGGTGCGGCTTGATATTGTGCAACTGCCATAAACGGTTGACCGTGCTCTTGCTGACTTCCTGCGCCTCGGCCATGAGCCGGCAACTCCAATGCGTCATTCCCGCAGGCTTGCTCTGCAAGGTCGCCTCGATGATCGCCTCACGCTTTCCTTGATCGTACTGCGCCTTGCGACCCCGACCCGGCGCGATCTGCCAAACCTCGCCGATGCCTCGCTCGCTTACCCGCTTGCGCCACAGCTGCACCATCGGTCGGCTCACCTCGAGCTTCTCAGCAATCGACACATTGTTCTGACCGGCAAGCGCCCCTAGAATAATCCGGCAGCGCAGTGCCACCTGTTGGGGAGTTCCGTGAGATGCCTCCCACTGCCTTAATTGAGCCCGCTCGGCCCTTTGCAAATTGATCGCTACACCGGTATTCGCCATGAATCAGATCATAGCAAGATCCCAGAATCTCTGTAATGTTATTTGAGAGACACTACACTAGC
>DATFZQ010000223.1:0-4274 GCA_035314345.1 Candidatus Acidiferrum sp. | reverse complement strand
CGCCGGCGGCGGTCCCGTTCGGCGGTCGGTCGCCAGCTGTTTTGCTGGGGCATCCGGCGTTGCAACCAGCACCGCCGCACCCGCTGCCGCATTCTTCAAAAAATCTCGGCGGTTGATCGAACTGTTCTTGACCTTTGCCATTTTTTGTAAACGGTTCGTTTGTTCACCTCTTGTATCACAGAGCCCACAGAGCGCCTAGCCCGTAAATGTCCGTTGCAGCGGAAGGCCAACTCCTGATTAGGCGCACTATGGACAAGTGCCAATTGCGGGCGACAAACGCTAGTGCTGTATCGGATGCGCCCCATTAGAAGAGCGCAGGTAGGTTCGGGACGTGGTGCGGGGCGCCTCCGATACAGCTGTTTGAAGGAAGCCGCCCGTGGGTAGGCAGTTATGCAAATTGAATGGTGTTGGGGTTAAGAGAAAGGCTTCGAGAAGAGGTAGTGTAGCGAAGAATGAGGATAAGGAGGATGGGTTTGGTTGTATTTTGCGGGGGTCGGGGCGAGAGTTTGAGGCGAGGTTGGAAGCGGGTAGCTGATTTGGGGGTAAGAAGGGCGCACCACGCCGGCAGGTGGTGAGAGGCACCGAGTGAGGGAGATCGGAATTGTCGTATCATGCGGCGACTCCGTGGAGAGAGGGTGGAGAGCGGAGTTGGATCTGGGCAGCGGTAAGTCTCTCGATGACCACCATCTTTCCGCCACACTTGGGACAGAGCCAAAGTGGGCTCGGTTCCTGGGCAGGGGAGGCTTCTGGTTCGGTCTGCGATGGCTGTACTGCTCCGAGTAGTTGAAAGCAGAGCGGGAGGAGAGTGGCGCGCCGCCGGTTGGCGAGGAAGCCAAAGTAGCGAATGCGGACAAAGCCTTTGGGAAGCAGGTGCAACAGGAAACGGCGCAGGAACTCATCGAGGGATAGGGGCAGCAGTTTCTCTTGATTGTTATGAGCGCGGTCGCGCCAGCGAAAGGTGACCTGCTGGTCGACCAAAGAAACGAGTCGATGGTTGGAGATGGCGACGCGATGGGTGTAGCGGCCTAAATAGCGCACTGCCTGCTCGGCATCTCCGAAGGGGCGTTTGGAGTAGACGTGCCAGCGGCGTCGGTATAGGGTTCGCAACCAGGCGGAGAAGGCTTTGGGGTGAGCGAGGGGCTTCAGGGTGCCGTGGAAGCCAAGCTTGCCCTGACGGAAGTTGCGTTGCAGAGCGATGACAAACTTGCGGCGAAAAACCCGCCGGAGCACCGGGATGGGAAGAAAGAAGCGAGAGCGCGATGGAACCCAAACCGAGTGATCGAGGGACAATCCGCCGGCGGGCACCACACAATGGGCATGCGGGTGATGTTCGAGTTTCTGATTCCAGGTGTGGAGCACGCTAAAGAAGCCGATCTCGGCGCCGAGATGTTTGGGATCGCGAGCGACTTCGAGGAGGGTTTCAGCACTGCTCTGTAGCAAGAGATAGTACAGGATTTTCTTGTTCTGCAAGGCGAGTGGCGCCAGTTCATGGGGTAGGGTGAAGACAACATGGACGTAGCGCGTGGGGAGAAGTTCCTGACGACGCGCTTGGAGCCAACGCTCGCGGGCGTTGGCTTGACACTTCGGGCAGTGCCGGTTGCGGCAGCTGTTGTAGGAGATGGCCGGACGGTACCCGCAGTCGGTGCATTGATCGAGATGCCCGCCCAAGGCGGCGGTGCGACAGCGCACGATGGCGCGCAGCACCTTGAGGTGTTGCCCGTTGATCCACCGGCGGCTTCGTTCGATGAAGGCGCGTCCCGCGGCGCGAACCAGATCGGCCACCTCGAGTGGCGGCCGGTTCATCTATTCGCTCTGCTGTACCTTGTCTTTCAGCTTGAGCGAGTCCAGCGGACTCGCGGTTGCGTTGAGATGCCGTTGGGAGAGATGGAGATAGATCGTGGTCTCTTTTAGATCATGATGCCCCAGGAGCAGCTGAATGGTGCGCAGGTCAGCTCCGTTTTCTAGCAAGTGGGTAGCGAAACAGTGTCTCAGCGTGTGCGGATGAACCCGGTTCTGAAGGCCGGCCCGCTGCGCGGCACGTTGGCACGCATACCACACCGCCCTGGGTGTGATGGGATGATTGGCGGTGTGCCAGCGTCCACCCGGAAATAACCAGTCTGCGGGCTTACGCTTCAGGCCACGCCAGTAGTCGCGCAAGCCTTCCAGCAGCGTGGGACTGAGCATAACATCGCGGTCCTGACGACCCTTCCCGCCGCGGATGTGGATCACCATGCGTCGGCTGTTGATATCGGGGATTTGCAAACGAGTCAACTCGGCGCGCCGTGCCCCCGTGCCATAGAGCGTCATCAACACAATGCGATGAAATCGAGTCTGGGACGAGTCGATGAGGTGGGCAACCTCTTCTGGGCTCAAGATGCTGGGCAGGTGTCGCGTTTTCTTCGGATACGGTGTATCGGCTACGCTCCAGGCTTTCTTAATCGTCCGAGTGTAGAAGAACCGCAGAGCCGCCAGTCGTTGTGTCACGGTGGACGCGGCTAGCTTTCTCTCACGAAACAGATACGCTTGGTACTCGCGGATGTGCTCCGGAGCGAGCTGATCCGGAGGGCGCCGGAAGTAACGCGCGAAATCCTCGATCGTCTGGATGTAGCAGTCTATGGTCGTCTGAGCGTAATTACGACGCTCGAGTTCTTCGAGCATCATTTTGCGAAGGTGGGTCATAGGTAGCTCCTTATGACCCAACCTTATCCCTTCCCCAACTTTATCCCTTCAGGCCACACCGCTGACACCTAGCACGCGAAAGCGTCTGCCGCGAAGCGGCTTCGTTCAAACGGGTTTATAGGAGAGCAACGGCAATCTCGTCGAACCGGACTTCTGGCCCGGAATAGTTTCCGGGCAGGCCATGCAAACAATAACGGTCCGGTCACCCGAACTTGACGTTGTAAACGCACAGGAAGTCAGCTCCCCGGTAAGAACATCGGAATCCACGGAGACCGGGTTGAGAGTATGGCGATTTCAGCACGTCCGGGGAGCGGCGGTTGGCTGACTTCCCCGGATTACTTCCCGTTGTTGCGTCCTAAAGCCGTTTCTTTTTGTGATACCGTTAGGCCCGAGACGGCGCAAACTCCCGGACCCGTCATCGCGGCGCCGCGCGCGGAGACCGCTATGAGCGATCTGATCAAAGGGCTCATCGACGTAAAAGATCCGCTGACCTTGTTCGCGTTTCTCAGTCTAGTTTTTCTGGTCGCCTTCAAAACCCGGCGCGTCCCGGAGCTTTTCTTCGCCCTTGCTGGAAAAAAGCTGACGAGAGAGCAATTCTCATCGCTCTTGCATCGGTTCATGCTCTATGGTTTCGGCGGCTTCGTCCTGGTTTGTGGTGTTGCTGTCGCGGGCCAGGTGCTTGCCTATGCATCCCGAAACCGGCCATACAGTGTCGAAGACGCACGAAAAGAAATTGCAACGAGCGGTATTTCAGAAGTACAAAAGCAGGCTGCAGTGAAAGCTTATTCGGAAGGCCTCGAGGCGGTTAAGAAAGAGGATCTCGATCAGGCAATTCAGTCTTTGCAAGCCTCGCTCAATGCGGTCCCCAGCCTTTCTGCCGAATATACGTTGGCGTACCTCTACAAGAAGAAGGGAAATCTGGGTGACGCAAACAAGCACGCCGCCGAAGCACTGAAGTTGGTGAAGCCTGGAGATCCTATGGCGCTCGTGCGAGCGGAACAACTGATGAAAAGCGTCTCGGCGGAAGCGAACAGCGATAACCCTCCCAATAGCCTTGGAACGAAAGAAAAGTGCCAAATGATCGGCGGACGTAATTCGCCGTTCCCCACGCCAGGCAAGTCACTTGACGACGCCACAACGATTTCGCCAGGGTTGTACATCTGGAAGGAGAGTCTCGGTAAGGATGACAAGCGATATTTCAAGATACATCTCAGATCGCACCAGACGCTGGCAATCGACTTCAGAACTCCGGATTCGGGAACCCCGAGCGCCGCGGCGACCATTTATGACGGAAACGGCGACAGAAAGGTCGTAGGAGGCATTTTGTACGATCGCAGCAGGTTGGCGTCAATCGCATGGATCCCAAGCACCGACGGATGGGTGTACTTCAGCGTCGGCGGCGAAGGGTATGGAACTTTTCCCGACACACTTTATTGTGTTTCAATCCGGTAGGCTTGTGGCGCGCCGCCTCTTTCCGATTCCAATTGACTTTTCTGGACCTCGTCGACAGGCAGAGCAGGAGAGCGAACAAACATGCCACTATTGGATCACGAATCCGGTGTATTGTAAATCATTAAATGGGACGGGACACTAGG
>DATFZQ010000222.1:0-18787 GCA_035314345.1 Candidatus Acidiferrum sp. | reverse complement strand
TTGGCGGCGCAGCCAGAAGCCCGCTGCGATGAGACCTTCGCACGCGTGCGCGAGGAGCTACGACGATTTCACGGCGTCGAACCTGTGGCACAGCCCGCGGGATTTGTGGGCCGCCTGCGTGATTATCAAAGCGAAGGCTTGGGTTGGATGCACTTCCTGCAGCGTTTCTCCTTCGGTGGCTGCCTGGCGGACGACATGGGTGTGGGCAAGACCGCGCAGGTACTGGCGCTGCTCGAATCCCGCCGCGAGCTGCGCGCCGCGGGCGAGCCCGTCGGTCCGTCTCTGGTGGTCGTTCCGAAGTCGCTCGTGTTCAACTGGAAGGAGGAAGCGGCACGCTTCACTCCGCAGCTGCGCGTGCTCGACCATACCGGCTTGGAGCGCAACGGCAATGACTTTGCCGCTTACGACCTGGTGCTCACGACCTACGGCACGCTGCGCCGGGACGCCTGGCGCTTCAAAGACACCGAGTTTGACTACGTAGTGCTCGACGAGGCGCAGGTAGTCAAGAATGCGGAAACCGAATCGTCGAAGGCCGTTCGGCTTCTGCGCGGACGACATCGTCTGGCGGTGAGCGGCACTCCGGTGGAAAACCACCTCGGTGAGCTGTGGACTCTATTCGAGTTTCTCAACCCTGGGATGCTTGGCGCTGCCAAGGCCTTCAAGGTCGCGGGCGGGTCGATGCGCAATCCGGACGAAGAAACGCGCCGCCTGCTGGGTCAAGCGTTGCGGCCGTTCATCTTGCGCCGAACCAAGGAGCAGGTGGCGCGTGAATTGCCATCCAAAACCGAGCAAACAGTGTACTGCGAGCTCGAACCTGAACAACGGAAGCTCTATGACGAGTTGCGCCAGCACTACCGCGATTCGTTGCTCAGGCGGATCGCAACCGCCGGCCTGGCGAATTCCAAGATTCAGGTCCTGGAGGCCTTGTTGCGCCTGCGGCAAGCTGCTTGCCATCCCGGCTTGCTCGATTCGAAACGTTCCAATGATTCCAGCGCCAAGCTGGACGTGCTCCTCGAGCAACTACGTGAAGTCCTCGACGAAGGACACAAGGCGCTGGTGTTCTCCCAGTTCACCAGTTTGCTGAAGATTCTCCGCGCTCGGCTGAATCAGGACGGCATACTTTACGAATACCTTGACGGCGCTACCCGTGACCGCCAGACCCGAGTGGAGCGCTTCCAGAATGACAAAGACTGCCGGCTCTTCCTTGTCAGCCTGAAGGCCGGCGGTCTGGGCTTGAATCTCACCGCCGCCGAGTATGTATTCATTCTCGATCCTTGGTGGAACCCCGCGGTTGAAGCGCAGGCCGTAGACCGTGCGCATCGCATTGGACAGACGCGGCCCATCTTCGCCTATCGCCTGATTGCCCGCGACACCGTTGAGGAGAAAGTCTTGGAGCTGCAGAAGACCAAGCGCGACCTTGCCGCCGCAATGATCGGCGCCGAGAACGGCATGATTCGCGACCTACGCCCTGAAGACCTGGCATTGCTGCTGTCTTAGCGATGGCTACGATGAAAACGTAGTACAGACGTAGCATCAATTGTAGAGATTTCCGACAAAGGCGAGCATCGCACGAAGGCTTCAAAAGCCTCGAGACTCTGCCCATCTATACCTCCACCGCCCCGGTTCTCCTTCACCTTCTCCCAGGCCATCTCCAGATTCTTCCGCTTGTACACCTTGTCAATCAATGAATGAACCTTCTTGGCACCAGTCATCGCGGCGACGATTTTTCGTTGTCATGGTAGCAGGGACTTATATGCCGGTTTAGAGTAGGCTTCCTTGGTGGTTATCAGATTCATCTTCACCGCCGTCGTGTCGGCCGCCCTTTTGGGGTGGTTTGTCAGACCTTGTGTAGCGCAGGAACAGACGGTCGCGAAAGATCAGGTCGCCACTTCCAATCCGCCATCCAGCGCAGAACTCTACAAGAAACATTGCGCCGCCTGCCATGGAGACGATCTTAGAGGAGCTGGTCCGTTCCCTCCGCCATACCGGACGCCCCCCGATCTGACCACGCTAGCCCGTCGTCACGGCGGCAAATTCCCTTACGCCTATGTGTTGAAAGTGACCCGCAATGGCGTGGAATTGCCGGCCCACGGTCCGGCGGAGATGCCCGTTTGGGGATCGGATTTTGAAGCCGCGGGGCAATTGGACAAGACTCAAGTTACTTTGCGCATCAAAAGCCTTACAAACTATCTCAAGCTACAGCAGAGATGAATTATCCCGAAACCGCGTTTGAAAAAATAATCGAAGCAAACCGTCGCGGCACTTGGACGATAAAACGCCGTTATCCGAGAAGTGGTACTGGAACGAGCCTAGCCCACAAAGAACGGGCCCTTTCCTTTCGAAATCGAATAGAACAAATCTGAAGGTTCGCATATCGTACAGTTCGGGAAGCCAACCTCAGATTTCGCAAACACTTGGATGTTACGAGAACATTCGTAACAGGGAAAAAATCAGGGAACCATCCACCCTCAGGAAGGGCAGATCTCCACAAAACACCCGCTCACAGCGCACTCTCAAGTCAGATTATTGCCTCAGCCTGGCAGGCGGATCAGGAGTTAACAGGGAAGTGTTGCCTGGCAAGCTGCGATTTCTGTCTGAAAATGCTCTCTCCTCGAACAGTACTCCTCGGTGCTCTAAAATATTCTCTCTTCAATTTCATGATTGAATCGTTTCGAGGCATTTCTGCGTTCACTTTCCTTACGGCCTGATGACTCGCTCACCATCCGGAAGATGGCTTTGTCGATAGGCTTTCAGGATTCAGTTTCCTTCCTCCTTGCTATCCAAGCTACAGGGCTCTGGCTTTTGCCCTGGTTAGACTCTTCCTCACCGAATACGCCAGCCTTCCTTGGACACACCAACATGCCGGTTTATCCCGGCGCTCTCCGGCTTCCCCGTCACTCGGGCGCAATCAGACATGAAGGCTGAATCGAGTCAGAATTTCGCGTCGTCCAAGGCTTGTGACGCCCAAAGCTCTGCTGCCGAGATCCTGGACCACCCATTTTCTTTTTAGTGCGACTTTCAGGAAGGCCGTCCCCAGCGCCCCTCCGACATGAGGTCGTCGCTCACTCCAATCCAGGCATGCGCAGGCGAATCGGCGGCGCAGCATCCGAGTTGCCTTGATATTAATACCAAGAGCCTCGAACGCCTTCGTTCCATCTGAGGTCAGATCGTATACGTTGTCGCTGCCGTTCGATCCGGCTAACAGCCACCCCAGTGCCTTGAAGCGGTCGTGGAGCGAGACGGCCACTGTGCCCGCCATGTGATCGTAGCAAGTCCGTGCGGCACGAAGCCGGCTTGGGGTGCTTGGCACAAACTTGTCGCGAGAGCCGCCGGCGAGGACGCTCAGGCCTTCCAACGCACTGGCCACGTCGGGCCCTTCCAGACTGTAGAAGCGATGCTTTCCCTGGACCAGCACTTTGACGAGGTGCGCTATCTTGAGTCGATTCAAGTGTACGCTCGCGGTAGACGGACTCACTTCAGCGACCATCGAAAGCTCCGTGCTTGTTCGTGCATGGCCGTCCATCAGGCAGTAGAGTATGCGAGCTCTGGCCGGCTCGCCGATGGCCGCGGCAATTCCGGAGATCGCCGCTTCAGGGTGGGGGTCGACATTCATACTTTGATGGTAGACGAATTATTGATTTCCGACAACTGGCATACTAACGGCCATGGATCCGACAGTGCCCCTAACCAAGCAGATAAGCCGTTGAGCGTAAAGCGAGGTGCAATTTGCGAAAAGGCTGGATGACGATTGTAATGCTGATTGTCACCGCCGTCTTGGTGCCTGCGGGTCCCCTAGCACAGTGGAAGACGCGATGGAGTTACGAAGGGGCAACCGGGGCCGAACATTGGGGTGACTTGGATCCTGAGTACGCTACCTGCAAAGTTGGCAAGGAACAGTCTCCGATCGACATTCGAAGTGCGAAGAAAGCCGGACTTCCCGCCATACGATTCGAATACAAAAGCGGCCCGCTCAAAATTATTAACAATGGCTACACGGCGGTCCGCGTGAACTATGCCCCGGGAAACGGAAATTTTCTGATTGTGGGAGACAAGCGCTACGAACTAACGCAATTCCACTTTCACCGCCCCAGCGAAGAGTACATTCACGGCAAGCCATTCGATATGGTGATCCACTTGATGCACCAAGCCAGCGACGGCAAGGTTGCCGCTGTCGCAGTTCTTCTCAAGGCAGGCAGCGCGAATAGCACTGTTCACCAGCTTTGGGAACATATGCCCATTACCCCGGGCAAAGAGGAGGTGATCGCGGGAGTCGAGGTCAATCCCACCGGCCTGCTGCCCCGCGACACCTCCTATTACACTTACATGGGGTCGCTGACGGCTCCGCCCTGCAGTGAGGGCGTCACCTGGTTTGTGCTGAAGACTTCGGTGGACATCTCTGCAGAGCAGATCAACGCGTTTGCCAAGCTTTATCCGCACGATGTTCGGCCCCCTCAGCCGCTTAACGGCCGCATCGTGGAGGAGAGTCAGTAACACGAGAATCCTCGGTAATCTAGAAACTAACGGCGTACTCGGTGATCAGAGGTGTGAGCAGTCCTCCGTAGTTTGACCTTTCCTCCAACGGGACTTCTGGCCTGGGATAGTTTCCGGGTGGCCCGTGATTCCAGGCAGCATGGCCAAGGTGATCAGGTGGACCACCTCTCTGGCTTACCGACTACTCGGCCCGGTGTCATCAGATTCCGATCGGGATAAGGCAGGCCACTTCGGTTTACATAGCCTTTGAAAACACTGAAGTAGGCTGCTAGTCTGCTCCTCGTTAGTTGATATATGGGCCGGGAAGTAGATCGAGGGGAATCTTTAACGTGTCCCAGAAAGTGGATCTCTACGACAGTGCGTACGGGAACTATGAGTCGGACGGTTACCGACTGGTGCGCATCGAGACCTATGGGGAGGACCTTGGGCAAACAAGCTGGGTCACAACTGAAGAGTCCAACGAAATCCCCCAACTGCTTGACCTGAGACTCAATTCGTCCGTCTTGGAGGTTGGGTGCGGTTCGGGAGGATATGCGCTGCACCTTGTGGAAAAAGTCGGCTGCCGCCTTGTAGGGTTGGACATGAATGCAGCCGGAGTTCGCAATGCGAACCAACTTGCGCTGGCAAGAGGTCTCGCTTCACGGGCGCATTTCGAGCAGTGTGACGTTTCGAAGAATCTCCCTTTCGACGACAAGATCTTTGATGCCGTGTTTTCGAATGACGTTTTGTGCCATCTTCCAGGGCGGCCCGAGGTCTTGGGTGAGATCTTTCGCGTACTGAAGCCGGGCGGGCGGATGCTGTTCAGTGACGCTTTGGTAGTCGGCGGAATGCTTTCCCACGAAGAAATCGCCACGCGCAGCTCAATCGGCTTTTACGTGTACAGCCCGCCTGGAGAGAATGAACGACTCATTGCGCGAGCAGGGTTTTGCCAGATCCGCGTAACCGACACAACCGACTGCGCGGCCCGGATCGCGCAGCGCTGGCATCATGCACGGGAGAAAAGGAAAGAGGAACTGGTCGCAGCGGAAGGCAACATCAACTTCGAGGGCCTGCAACGGTTCCTGTCCTGTGTACAACTCTTGACGAGCGAAAAGCGCCTGCTGAGGTATCTGTACATTGCGAGTAAGGAGCCCTGAGGTGATCTCACCCGGCGATTGCGGGAACTGACTGTCGGCGAAGTGCTGAACGACGCGCTACGCGTTAAAGTGCCGTTCACGCCAGGCTCATTCCGGGCGTATCGTCGGCTAACAGGAAGTAATGGCGCGAATCGGGTCTGCTGGGATTACTTCCGGCTTGCCCGTAATCTGTTCCCAATCGATGGCAAGGACTAATCGAGCTTCCACAGAGCAGCAACACGCCACTGCAACTTTGCGCACTCCACCTTCGCTTTTTTCAAGATGGGAATCTCGGAATCGGCGTTCTTCCAAAGGGTGAGGAAATCTTGCTACTTCTTGCGAGCGAAAGCACTACTCTGGTTCCGAGTTCGAGCGAGCCCACGGCCAGTTCTTGCGGATTCACTTCTCCTGAACCTAAAAGGTGAACTACTCGTAACGGAGGGCGATTATCGGGTCCACGCGCATAGCGCGGCGCGCTGGAAGGAAACACGCCACAGCGGACACCGCAACGAGCAGCAGCACGACGCCCGCAAATGTTAGCCGATCTGTGGGCTGCACGTCGAAGAGCATGGTAGCCAAGAAACGCGTGAGCGCAACGGAGGAAATCACGCCGGCGATCACCCCGCAAACCACCAACAGCATTCCCTGCCGGAGCAACAATCCGAGGAGTTCGCCGCGCTGGGCACCGAGGGCAATTCGGATACCGATTTCACGGGTGCGCTGCGCAACGCTATACGCCGTGACGCCATAGATTCCGACCACCGAAAGCGTCAGCGCAATCGCGGCGAAGGCGCCAATGAGAATCAAGGCAAATTTCCGCCCTTGCACAGAAAGGCCCACATAGCTTTCGAGCGGCATGATGCGCGAAATCGGCTGCGTTGCATCGATGGAGTGAATGGCTTGTTGCGCGGCGGAGGAGATCGCTGCGGGAGTGCTTGCGGCACGAATGACAAAGACCATCAGGCCGTCCGGAAATGGCCATTGCTGGTGTGGAATGTACATCTGCATGTCGGGATCAGCGTCGAGCCCAACGTGGTGCACATCTCCGGTGATGCCGACGACTGTCCACCACGGCTGATCCACACCGCCGAGCTTGACACGCTTGCCAATCGGATCTTCGCCGGGCCACATACGGCGCGCCGTGGTTTCGCTGACCAGCAGAACTTGGGGCGCGGTTGCTCTGTCGGCGAGAGAAATGTCACGCCCGCGAAGCAAGGGAATTCGCATCGTTTCAAGGAATCCTGGAGTGATGCAGTAGCGTTGGGCGCTAGGGTCTTCTTCGGGATTGGCGTGCATTTTGCCTTCGACGTGAAAGCCGTACCTGTCCATGTTTCCAGCCAGTGGAATCTGACTGGCGGCGGCGGCCGATTGCACGCCAGGAAGCGCACGAAGACGTTCGACGGCATCGGCAAAATATTGACGCACGATGGCGTTGTCGTTGAATCGTTGGCCGAGAACGGAGGTTTGCATGGACAGTACGTTGGATGGATCGAATCCCGGCGAAACTACCAGTAACCGGCTCAAGCTGCGTAGCAGAAGGCCCGCGCCGATCAGAAGGGTCAGGGAAAGCGCAACTTCGGATACGATCAGCAGCCCTCGTAAGCGGCGGCTCGCCACACTCCCGCTGCCGCGCATGCCCTCCTTCAAAGAATCATGCATATTGTTTTTCAACAGGCGATATGCAGGCGCAAGGCCCGCCGCGATGCCGGTGAGCAACGCAACTCCAACGGTGAATAACAAGACCTGCCAGTCGAGCTGCACTTGATCGAGACGCGGCAGATCGCCCGCGCCGACACTGGCCAGAACTTTAGGCGTCCAGTAGGCGGGAATGAGTCCCGCCGCGGCACCCAGCAGGCCGAGAAAGCAGTTTTCCGCGAGCAGTTGGCGAATGATCCTGCCGCGCGTCGCGCCCAGTGCAGTGCGCACGGCAACTTCACGTTCGCGGTGGGTGGCGCGAGAGAGAAGCAGGTTGGCAAGATTCGCACACGCCACCAGCAAGACGAAAGAGACGGCCCCGAGCAGGATGTAGAGCGGCGTGCTGGCCGGGCCGAGTAGTTGCTCGCGGATCGGGGTGAGAATTACACCGATATCGTCATATTCCTTGGGATATGCTTTGCTCAGTGCGGCGGCAATTGTGTCCATCTCCGCGTTGGCCTGGGTAATGGCTACGCCGTCACGCAGTCGACCAATCGCCACCAGGTGATGGCAGGTGCGGCAAGCCCAGGGTTGCGAAACGTCGTAGCCGAGCACACGCCAGATTTCCACGGCACCCCCGCGCGGGTCCTGGTTCATCAAGGATTGATATCTCGCCGGCAAAACACCCGCCACGATGTACTGGGTTGCGTTCATGTTGATGGGCTTGCCCACAATGTTGGGATCGGAGTTGAATTTGCGCTGCCACAACGAGTGGCTGAGCATCACCACTTTGTTGGCGTTGGGAACATCCTCTTCGGGCAAGAAATCGCGTCCGATTTCCGGATGGATGCCAAGGGTGCGAAAATAATTGCTGGTGACGCGAAGGCCGCTGAGCTGTTCGGGCTCCCCAACTTGCAGCGCGGGCTGCCAGGAGCTGTAAATGGCAATTTCCTCGAAACTCTTATTCTGAGATTTCCAATCAAGATACGTCGCGTAGCCGACGTTTTCTGGGGAGCCGTCGCGGCTTTTCTCCCACACCATCATAAGACGGTTTGGGTTGCGATACGGGAGCGGCCGCAGCAGGACTCCGTTGACCAAGCTGAAGATAGCAGTGTTCGCGCCGATGCCGAGGGCAAGGGTGAGGACGGCGACGGCGGTAAAGCCCGGAGACTTGAGCAGCATGCGAACGGCAAAGCGCAGATCTTGCCAGCAGGTTTCAACAAAAGATTCCCAGCCGGCAGAGCGGACCTCTTCCTTCGTAA
Source organism: Candidatus Acidiferrum sp. (assembly GCA_035314345.1). Taxonomy (GTDB): domain Bacteria; phylum Acidobacteriota; class Terriglobia; order Acidiferrales; family UBA7541; genus Acidiferrum. Next base: position 10,284 of record DATFZQ010000222.1, on the reverse strand, counting down.
CCTCCAGGCTGCCACGCTCCAGGCGCACGGCGCGAAGGGCATGCTTGCGGCCCATGCCCTGCTTCATTTTCTCCTCGGCCGCCATCTCAAGGAAGCCGTTTAGTTCTTCGTCCAGATCACTATCTACCTGTTTCTTTCGAAACAGCGACCGCAGCCCGCTCGCTATGCTTCGCAGAAATGACATGGTCCCTTACGATGCCTCCAAGATTCTGGCGATGGCCGCCACTTGCCTTCCCCATTCTCGCGTTTCGCTATTGAGCCTCTTTCGTCCCTGCTCCGTCAGGGCGTAATACTTTGCGCGCCTGCTATTCTCGGTGGCTTTCCATTCGCTCTTGATCAACCCAGTTCGTTGCAGCCGTTGAAAGGCCACAAACAGCGAACCTGCATTGAGGCGGAAAACGCCATCGCTCATCTGTTCGAGCCGGACGGCGATCCCATATCCGTGCATGGGTTCGAGCGCGAGTGTTTTCAGTATGAGCATGTCCAGAGTGCCTTGGACGAGATCACTCGGTTTCTCCGCCATAGACGCATTCCTCCTGAGCATCAAGAGGAAGAATACACTCGTCCTCCTGATTGTCAAGAGGAGAACTATTGGGCGGTTAGAACATGTTCCTCCCAGAACCGTAGCCCCAGGTCCCGAAACGCGCTTGTATTGACTTGTCTGGCCACCTTCCGGGTGGTTAATCCGGAAGCTATCCGGCTTCCACGGCGGGATTTGTCCTGTGAAGTTGGCTTCTCGCCGGCAATCCAACGGTCACGGCTAGCGCGTTTACAGGACCTGAGCGCGATTGTGCCAACTGCCACGCGTGAAATGCGGACACGGGGAGACATCGCTCACCCCACGCCCAGCAAAGTCAGGGTGCGTTCCGAACATGACTCGCTAGCCATGCTCTCATTGTCTGCAGATATTCGGGATCGATCTGGCCATAGCCCTCGCCGGACATAAGCCGCATGCCGTGGTCATCGTTTGGAAACTCCCGAATCGTGAAGTTGTGATGACCTTCTTCTGCCAGAACTCGCCGAATTGCGGCAACACTCTCCGCGACCGGTATCAGCTGGTCTTTATCTCCGAACAAAAAAAGCGCTGGCACCCGCACCATTCGCAAGGTGGGAACGGGGTCATAGTTCATTTCGTGCTGGAACCAAATGAAACCTGGATGCTCTCGTTTGCTGAGTTCGGCGGGGATCTGAAGCGGCCCAAACAAATCGTCTTGTTGCGCTTTCGCCTGTTTGTACCAGCGTTTGGTTCGCCCTTGCTCCAACTCGGCCTTCGCCTTCTCATATCCCGCGCCGGTGGAGAGGTAGTTCCAAATGTCCCTCCGCAAAACGCTTGCTTCCTGAACATCACTTTCAGTCACGCCCTCGGAGCGCAGCTCATTCGCGTAATAAACGATCATCTGTTCGCCGGGAGAGACTCCAGGACCAGACACGGCAATCACGAAGGACACTTCCGGGGAGCGCGATGCTGCGAGGGGTCCCAGCCAGCCGCCCTGGCTGAGGCCCCACACACCGATGCGCTTCGCATCGATCTCCTTCCGCGACTTCAAGTAGTCGATAGCAGCTAGGCCGTCGTCGCAAAGCTCCATGAATGGGACCGTGCGGAAGTTTCCGGTGGATTCGCCCACGCCCCGTTTGTCGTAAGCCAGCGCTGCGATGCCCTGTTCTGCGAACCAGCGGGCTGTGAACAGATCCCTCTTCTGCGCACCGGAGCCATGGAAGAGGACGACAGCTGGATGTGAATGGGGACCGGCTGGAAACGATAGCGTTCCTGCGAGCGTTGTATTTCCGCTAACAAAATGCACAGCCTTCTCAGTGACTGTACTTGTCTCGGAAGTTTTCTCAGCATCGGTGGGGGCCCCCTGAGTACAGGCTGTGAGGGGAAGAACGAAGGTAAGGGCGAAGACCGAGCGCCATCCACGGCGGAGTCTCGTGGCGGGGGAATCTTGGATGTTTTCTAACGCGCGACACTTGTTTGAGAATAAAAGACGCCATATTCGAAGCCTAGCGTCGGCTGGTGAGAGGGCCAAGGGTGGCAATTCCTTCCTTACTGCCCGATTAACGCGCTTAATCCCCAGGGGACGACCCCAACTCGGCCTTCCACATGATGGCGCCTCACCATACCGTGTCTCGGGCTTATCTTCATGGTCCGTTGTAGTCGCAGAACCGTGATTTATTCGTAGCGCAAGGCCACGAGGGGATCGACACGCGTAGCACGGCGTGCGGGAATGAAGCACGCGGCGAGCGCGACGAACGCGAGCAGCGCAGCGGCCATGCCAAGGGTCAGTGGATCGCCCGGCTTCACTCCGAAGAGCAAGCTGGCCATCAGGCGAGTGAGCGCGAGCGCGGCGACAAGGCCGAGCGCCAACCCTAACGCCGCGAGGCGGCCTCCTTCTAAAAACACTTGTTTCAACACGTCCGCTCGAGACGCACCGAGGGCCATGCGGATGCCGAATTCCTGCGTGCGCTGCGTCACCGCGTAGGCCATCACCCCGTAAACGCCGACTGCCGCCAGCGCAAGCGCCAGCACCGCAAACGCAACGAGTAGAGAAAGGTTCAGCCGTGGCTGGCCGACAGACTTCGAGATGAGTTGATCCATCGTGGCGATGTTGTAGAGCGGGAGATCCTTGTCGATTGCGAAGACCTGCTCGCGGATCGCGCTGGTCAAGCTCGACGGATCCAGTGCAGTGCGAACCGCGAGGGTCATGTTGCGGGGCGCAAAGGTTCCGTAAAGCGGCTGCTTGTGCGGAAAGTAGATCTGCTCCCGCCCTTCGACGTCGAGCCCATAATGCTTCACGTGCCCGACCACGCCCACGATGGTGCGCCAGCGCGGCGCCGCAGGCTTGAGGTTGGGTATGGTGTCGATGGCCACGCGTTGCCCAATCGCATCCCGATGCGGCCAAAAGCGCTGTGCGAAATTCGCATCCACGACGGCGACTAGCGGTGCGCTCTCATCATCAGCGTTCTTCAGAAACCGCCCGCGCACGAGCGGAATCTCCATCGCTTTAAAATATTGTGGTGTAGCCGAACGTTGATCGATCTCGATGTACGGCAGATTGCCTAGCTGTTGCACTCTCGGAAGGTCAGCAATCGACGTGTCCTCGAAAAAGACAGAACCGGACGTATAAGAATCGGTCAGCGGCATTTGTGAAACAGCTCCCGAGGACTGGACACCCGGAACCTCATTCACCTTCGTCATCAGCTCCGTAAAAAACTTTTGCACCGCCGCGCCGTCCGGATAAGTCTTCCCTGGCAGCGAGAGCTCCATCGTAAGTAGGTGTTGTGTTTGGAAACCGGGAGAAACGTCGAGCAACCGGCTAAAGCTGCGAATCAAGAGTCCCGCCCCGACGAGCAACAACACTGCCAGCGCCAGCTCCGAAATTACAAGCAAGCTACGCAGGTTCAGGCTTCCTCCCCCCGCTGAGGTGCCGCGCCCGGCTTCGTTCAACCTTTCGCGCAGATCGATTCGCGCCACATGCCAGGCCGGTGCAAGGCCGAAGATCACTCCCGTTAACAGCGAAACGCCGAAGGTGAAGGCGAGCACCGCTGGGTCGATATGGACTTCATCCATACGTGGCGTGTTCGTTGGAACAAGCGCGCGTAGCGCATCCACGCCCCAGTATGCCAGCACGAGTCCGATCGAGCCGCCCGCGATCCCCAGAAGGAGGCTTTCCGTGAGCAATTGCTTTACAAGCCTCCCGCGTCCCGCACCCATCGCCGCTCGAATGGCAAGTTCCTTCTCGCGCGCGCTAGCCCGCGCCAGCAAAAGATTCGCAACGTTGGCGCACGCGATGAGCAGCACAAATGCCACCGCGCCCAGCAGCACGAGCAAAGCCGGGCGAAGCCTTCCGACAAGCTGCTCCTTTACGGGCACCAGGTACATGTCGAAATTTTCCTGTTCCGGTCCATAACTGTTGGGATCCGCGCGCCGCAGGTCCCCCGCGAACCGGGTCAGCACCGCCGAAGCCTGCGCAAAATCCACTCCAGGTTTCAGACGCCCCACGACGTGAAGATAATGCGACCCACGACTGTTCGGTTTTGCGTGATCCAGACCAAGGGGAACCCAGAGATCCTGCTTGCCGCCCAGAGAGAATTGCTTGGGCAGAACGCCCACTACGTTGTAGGTTTCTCCGTCGAGCTGAATCGGTCTCGTTACGATATTCGGGTCGCCGCCAAACTGGCTTTGCCATAGCGCGTAGCTGAGAAGCGCATAGTGAGAATGGCCGGGCTGGTCTTCGTCCGCCCCAAAGCTGCGGCCGAGCATGGGTGTAATCCCGAGCAGCGGAAGGACACCCGCCGTCGCGCTGGCTTCAGAAACTTGCACAGGTTGTGCATCCGCGCGAGTTAAGTTCGCTCTACCGCCCAATGCGTATGCGGCAATCTGCGAGAAGGATTCGTTGTGGTCCAGCAAATCCCAGTATTCCGGCTCGGAGATCCAGTTCTGCGAAATGCCGTCCTTTTCGAATTTGCCCCAGATGTTGACCAGCCAAGGGGAATCCTTGTACGCCAATGGTCGCAGTAGGACGGCGTCCACGACGCTAAAGATCGCTGTGTTCGCGCCAATACCGAGTGCAAGCGTCAGCACAGCCACAATTGTGAAGCCCGGTGACTTCGCCAGCATCCGCAGCCCGTGGCGCAAGTCCTGCCAAAGAGTTTGCATGGCTACACCCCTGAAGTCTACTGAGTCAAGCGCACCTATCCTTCCAAACAAACTCTTTGTTAAGTCTCGATGCTGCCTGAGCTTATCCCCTCCTTGCAGGTAGGTACGATCTCGGAATTGTGCGCTTGCGGGAAACAAGTGTCGCAGAAGCGGACAACTATCTTTCTTCATATTCCAGACTTTTGCGAACCAGACATGCAGATCATCATCAAGAAGCGAAAGACAATCCTGGAAGAATCGTCGGCAATCCGGAACTAATGGCGCGATTGGGCCTCTTGGCATTACTTCCGCATGGCCCGTCATCCAGACGGAATCGCCAAGTTGACCAAGCCAACCGGATCTGCTTTTAGCGGACTCTTCCTCCGATGCATGCGGACGACGCATGCAAACGCGGATGGGGGGCACAAGCAGGTGTGTGGTTGCATTGACCCTCAACCTTGACTTCGGTGCCAACACGCAAGAAAATACGCGGCGAAGACTACTTCTTGAATCACTCGGCCTTTCGGTTTCCAAAAGATCCGCTACTAACCAAGGAGGCCAGCATGAAACGATTCACCTTGATTTCCATTGTGGTAATCGCCGTCTGCGCGACATTCGTCACACCCGCTGCTGCCCAGCATGAGCACCCCGCAGGCGACACGGGCAAACTCGGCAAAGTGAATTTTCCGGCTTCCTGCGACCCAGCGGTACAACCGCAATTTAACAGTGCCGTCGCCATGCTTCATTCTTTTTGGTACGAGAAGGCCAGCGATACGTTTTCTGCCGTAACTGAGAAAGATCCCGCGTGCGGCATAGCCTACTGGGGAATTGCCATGACTCATTACCATCCGATCTGGGAAGCGCCCGGCCCAGCGGACCTGAAAGCAGGCGTGGCGGCTGTAGAAAAGGCAAAGTCAGCCAGCGCCAAAACCCAGCGCGAACGCGACTACATCGCCACCATCGAGACATTTTACAAGGACAGCGACAAGTTTGACCATCGCACTCGCGCCATGGCTTATGAAAAAGCGATGGAGGAGCTGCAAGCGCGCTATCCCGACGACCGCGAGGCAGCTGTTTTTCATGCCCTCTCTTTGCTCGCGACTGCACCTCCAACCGACAAAACGTACGTGAACCAGAGGAAGGCAGGTGCAATCCTCGAGCCGATTTTTGCCGAGCAACCAGAGCACCCCGGAGTGGCCCACTACATCATTCACGCCTACGACTACCCACCGCTGGCGGGCGACGCTTTGGAAGCGGCGCGGCGTTACGCCAAGATCGCACCGGAATCGCCGCACGCGCTCCACATGCCGTCACACATTTTCACCCGGCTCGGCCTGTGGGAGGAGTCCATTGATTCCAACCTTGCTTCCGCAGCGTCGGCCGAGAAAAACGACGCGCCGGGTAACGAACTTCATGCCAAGGACTATTTGATTTATGCATACCTGCAGGAAGGGCGAGACTCCGAGGCGAAAAACGCGCTCAAGGCAGTGCTTCACGGCAGGTCAGACGATCCGCAGTACATGAATTGGCTTTACGCCACGGGTACTTCGCCTGCCCGCTACGCTGTCGAAAGACATCGATGGTCGGAAGCGGCCGCGCTGTCGATACCCCAGAACACCTTTCCCCGCGAACGCTATGCTTGGACGGAAGCGAATCTGCATTTCGCTCGCGCTCTCGGCGCGTCACATATCGGAGATACCGAGTCTGCGCGAAAAGACTTACAGCAGCTTGCAGCGATCCGGGACGTTCTTATCCAAGAGAACAACAAATACTGGGCCGACCAAGTAGACATCCAGCGCGAGATCGCAGCTGCCTGGATAACTCTGGCTGAGGGCCAACGCGAGGACGCTTTGCAGCAGATGCGTTCTGCCGCTGACCACGAAGACAAGACCGACAAGCACAACGTCACCCCGGGAGTCATTCTGCCGGCCCGCGAGCTTCTTGGAGAGATGTTGTTAGAACTGAAGCAGCCAGCCGAGGCGATGGTAGAGTTCGAAGCCACGCTGCGCACAGCCCCAAACCGTTTTAACGCGCTGTCAGGTGCTGCCCGTGCGGCAAAGCTGTCCGGGGACAGCGGGACAGCGAGAAGTTATTACGTCAAGCTGCTGGCCATCTGCGGCCATGCCGATGGAGATCGGCCCGAGCTTCAAGACGCCCGCTCGCTCTTGGCCAAGAAATGAGTTGGTGCTCCCGCGTGGGAGCAGCTCTATAACTGCGATTCCAATGACGCCTGGACGTGCAAGTGGGGCACGAGCTTAATAGAAAATTCGAGCCGCATCGCGATAGCTTCCGGATCGTCGGCAAGCCGGAAGTAATGGTGCAGTCGGGTTTACTGGGATAACTTCCGCATAGCCCGTTACCCGCTCATAATCGACCGCGAGCGCCAATGAAACTCCTGACTTTCCGAAGCTGACGTCATGGGCGACTTCGCAGAGATGGAAATCTATGCGATGTTTGTGTGATGGTGCTCGTCAAATTCGCCACGCTCGGCAGGCGTAAGCAGACTCACGACTGCGACAACAACGACGTTACAGCACAACGCAATGAAGCCGGCATTGAGTCCCATGACGGGATCGTGCCTGGTAAGCCAAAGAGCAACAAAAACGAAGACGCCAGTCACAACTCCAGCGAAGACGCCGGGCATGGTCACTCGCTTTGAATATAGGCCCAACACTACGCCGGGAAAGAACTGTCCTACGCCTCCATATCCCACGAGGAGAAGAGAGACGAGAGTTGGGGAGCTGTAGATCGCAGCGCACAGAGCAGCGACGGTAATCACCAAGACTGTAGTTTTAGCCAATTTAGCAACCTGTTGATCCGTCATGCCGGGCCGGAAAATTGGGCGGCACATGTTCTTCGCGAATAATGTTGCCGCGGTAAGAATCATGACCCCTGCCGGAACCATTGCCGTGAGAGCCCCTGCCCCGCCAATCAAACCGAGGAACCAGGCCGGGAAAGTCTTTCGCACCATGGTTAACATCGAAAGGTCGCCGTTGGAGAGACCGGGCAAGATTAGGGTTGCGGCAAGCCCTACGAAGAACATCAGCGGCATCGTGATGCTATAGAAGGGCATTACGACGGCGTTGCGGCGCAAGGTGTCGCTGCTCTTCGCGGAAAAACTGGCACCGAAGAATTGCGGCCACATATAAAACCCGACCGATACCAACAGAACCGTTGAGACATACCAGGAGTGTCCGAGATTCGTGGTGGCGCCGGGCATAACAAGGTGAGCGGGCTTAGCCCGCACGAGCGCAGCGAACATCGGGCCGATTCCACCAAAGTAAATGTAGGGCACCGCTACGCCCACGAAAACAGCAGAAAACAAGAGCAGTAGGTCCTTCAAGACACTGACCCACGCTACGCCCCGGATTCCGCTGGTTAAGACAAACGCGGCGACAATTAAGAAGGAGATGACCATGGCGGTGGTGCGATGGATCGCTCCATAACTCGCTACTTCTACGATCATCCCGAGTCCCATGAGCTGAAGCTGCAAATAGGGGACGATGAACACGACTCCCACCAGGGCGACGAAGGCGGCAAGATATTTGTTGTTATAGCGAACCTGAAAGAAATCCGCTTGCGTTTGCATACGGTATTTCCTTCCAACCTCCCAAACTTGAGGCAGAATGAAGAAAGAAACTACATACATTAATGGCTGGTACGCGAGAATGTACAGAACGGGTCCCCCTTTGGAGTACGCCCAGCCACTGGCCCCGAGGAATGTGAACGTGGTATAGACCTCTCCTGCCATCAGCAGCCAGACCAGCAGCATTCCGAAGCCCCTGTCACCTACTATCCATTGTTCCAGATCCATCTTGCGGCGAGCTCCGGCATAAAAACCTAGAAACGCGCCTGCTGACACGATGAGAGAAATGAAAGCCAGGGCTACGACGCCTGAGTTCACGCCGTGCCGCCGTCTTCACGATGCCGGTCAGAAGAGCGGGGCGCCTCCAGCCGATATGCGCCCCACATACAGACTGGCGTGAGGAGTAGCCACGCGATCAGCCAGAAAAAGTTGAACGGCAAACCCAGAACTATGGGATAAATGCGGTCCCATAGAGACACCGAGAAGCAGACTGCGACAAAAGGCGTGAGTGCTAACAGAATCGCGCCTACAGATGGCTTGCGCACTGATGCTCCTTGCTGACCAGATCCGACGCATGAATCACAACCATAGAGGGGAACAGCACTTGGCGCGGATTCTGCTTCAGAAAGAGAGGGAGCGCAAGGGGGGATAAGATTTATCGTAGCGACTCTGGTCTCTCCGTTGCATGGTGGCGTAATGCGCTGAAGAGGAAGCCGCCGTATTCTTTATTTCGATTCGAGCTGCGATGCGATAACTCCTGGATTGTCGGCAACCCTTCCCTTGGGATTACTTCACGTTTGCCCGTCATCCATGCACAATACCTATCCCGCTTTTTTCAATGCGCTACTATCACACGACACGCTGTGCCTTAGACTCCCAAAGCGGCAGCGCTGAAATCCGGGTTGACCGCGTCGTCTTCTTTGGAGTTACCTGAGTTCAATAAGGAGAGTGAACATGAAGCCCCAACTGTCAAAGCACCGGATTCTATCCTTATGCCTGATCGGTCTCTGCGCCCTCAGCGGTGCGTGGTTCGGAATACGCGCCGAGCCGCAACAAGACAAGGTCACCCAAAAATTGATAGGAGCTTGGCGATTGGTTTCCGTGGAGGGCACAGACGCCATTTTTCACTTTGCTTATGATCACCCTACGGGGATCATCACCTACGATCGGTCCGGCTGGATGGCTGTCCAAATCGACATTAAGGGTATTCGCAAGCCCTTCGTTAACGGGCCTGCCGGCGGTACTGGCGAAGAGAAGGTGGCTGCCTTCGACAATTACATCGCGTATTACGGCACCTACAAGGTGGATTTGAAAGCGGAAACTATCACTCACCACGTGGAAGACTCAAGCCAACCAAATCGGCGCGGCGTCAATAATGTCCGATGGTTCGAATTTCAAGGCAATGATCGCCTTCTCCTTATCCCCCGCGAGGACGGGAAAGGAGGAGTGATTGAGCGAAAGAATGCGACGTATAAGCTTCTGTGGGAGCGCATCAAATAGGGACTGATCCGCAAATCCGGGTTCCGGACGAGTGGTCGGCAAGCCTTACCTTACCGGGATTATGGAAGTGTTGCCCGTCATCCGACCAGAATCGGTGGCAAACGTCAACGGAGTTTTCACTTCGTGCCAGCGGACGCTTCCATTCGCAGCCCGAGAGGAGCGCCCTTTTCAGACGCGATTGATCGGGTTGTAGAGTAAGGCAGCAGCCATTGGGCCTGGCAAGATCAGGTCAAGGCTGCTTGCCCGATGAGGCGAGTTGCCTCCGTTCTTCGGTCCAATTGGGGTAGCAAGTGTCGCTTGTAACGAGGCTATGTCTTGCAGCTAATGGCTCTAGGCAGGATCGAACCTTGCCGGGTGCCCGTTCGCCGGTACCTTTTCACACCCCCCTGACCCGCGGAGGCCGCAAGCCCGGTCCTTTTTGGGGCGGGGTAAGGCCGACTTTAGCCACTTGCAATCGTAACACATTCGGCATACATTTGTATGATGGTCAAAGAACTCAGAGTCGTTCGCATCAATGAGCGGCACTTAGAAGAACTCAAGAAACTAGCCAAGAAAGAAAGCG
>DATFZQ010000221.1:0-2156 GCA_035314345.1 Candidatus Acidiferrum sp. | reverse complement strand
CGGCAGATCGGGAAATCCTTCTTACGCGAGAAGATGGCGCAACCGTCGCTCATTATGCTGTGCCGGCGGACATCTCCATTCGTCGGCGCAATGCAGACGACGACTGGTCGAGCGACATTGGCCCGGTGGCTTTTTATCCGGACGGGAGTTCCGAAGGCCTCCAATTAACGCTCGAGAGTCCCAGCGGCTCTTCCTCTCGCATTCAACTCGATCCGTGGACGGGACAGGCCAGAATTCTGCGGGCGGACGAGGGCAGGCCATGAGACCGCGGGGATCGGCCAAGATGCGCGGATTTACTCTTGTGGAGGTAATGGTCTCCACGGTTCTTCTCGCTAGTGTGTTCGTTGCTGTCCTCAGTCTTTCCTCGCAATCGTTACACAATCTTCTTCGCCTGGAGCCGCACGAAATCGCACTCGTGCATGCCCGGGAAAGAATGAATGGACTACTGCTGCTCGAAGAGATACAGCCAGGTGAGTTCTCCGGTTCGTGGAAGGATGGCTATCGCTGGACAGCGCTGATTGCGCAGCACGCAAACGACACCAAGTCTGCCCGCGCCGACTATCAGTTGTTTGATATTCGGGTGGTGATCTCCTGGGGCGACCGCCTGGAGGAGAAAAACTACGTTCTCGAAACCCGGCAGTGGGCCAAGATGGTGAAACAAAATGCCAGCCGCTAGACACGATTCCGGTTTTACGTTGCTCGAGCTGATCGTGGCGGTCTCTCTGACCGCCGTGGTGCTCTTGATTCTGCAGACGGGCTTGCGGCTCACCGAACAAGCTTGGCGCCGAGGCAATGACAAGGTCACAGCCCTCGAAGGCAGACTGGCAGAACGCGAGGCGATCCAGGCCCAGGTGAGCTCGGCCGTTCCGCGACTTATCGCCACAGAATATCAGCAGCAGCAGGTGCAACTGATCAGCTTTCGTGGAGATGCCCAACAGATACGCTTTCTGAGCAACTACTCCTGGGAGGGCGGACGGAGCTTTGGATTGTGGCTGGCAAGCTACCGGGTTGCCGAACAATCGGACAGGACGGAGCAGCTCGTGGTCACGGAGACAGGCTTTTCGCAGCAGCAGCAACTGGTGGAGTTCCTACTGTCCAACCAGCCGGTCCTACGACCGGGGCAGTCGTTTGGCGAACCCGCAGACCAGATCGAATTTTCCTACTTAAGTCCGACTGCCCCGGGCGTTCCTTCAGCGTGGGTTCCGGAATGGAAATGCGACAAGCTGAAGCAGATGCCCCGAGGCGTTCGCATTCATTGGCAGAGAGGCAAAGAGGAACAGAATCTCCTGCTGGTTATTCCTGTGGGGGAAGAAGCGAAATGAAAACGAGGCGCCATCGTTCGGAAGCAGGCGTAGTCCTCATCGCCGTGCTCGGCGGGATTCTGATACTGACAATCATCGTGTTTGCTTTGGCAAATTCCGTGCGCGGGGCGGCGGATGAGTTGCAGAACCGCAAAGAGCACTTGCAAGCCTATTATCTCGCACGCGGAGGAGTTTTCACTTCGGCATGGCTGCTTTCGCAAATGTCCCCGGCTGCCGATGCGCCCATGCATCCGGGCCAACAAAGCATCGAATGGCAGCAAAGTTCCGCGAAGGTCCACGTCGATCTGACGGATGAAACGGGAAAGATCGATCTTAACCAAGTGCAGGAGCCGCTTCTCGAAAAGCTTCTGATGGCGCTTGGCCATGAACTGGAAACCGCACGCCCATTGGCCACTGCCATCGTCGATTGGCGCAATCCTTCCTCTTTGGCGCGCTGGGAGAGTGCACAGGCTTCCGGCAGCCTGCTCGAGTACGATCCATCCCGCGCGACGCAAACCCGCTACGCCGCCATCGAGGAATTGTTGCAGGTGCCCGGGATGAAACCGGAGATTTATTACGGTCGCTACGTCCGCCACGACGACGGAAAAATAGTCCGATTGCCGGGCCTTTCTGAGTGCGTCACCGTCGATTCCGGAACCAGACAGATCAATATCAACTACGCACCTTATGCGGTCCTAGTGGCGACGACGGGGATGAATACTGAGGCGGCAGACTATATCGTCGCCGGACGAACAGAGAAGCCCTTTGCATCGGCCGCGGATATCACCAGCCGGTTTCCGGCATCGATCAGCGGAGATGTCCTCTTGTCACTTTCGACTCGGATGAGCGATCGAT
>DATFZQ010000220.1:0-3471 GCA_035314345.1 Candidatus Acidiferrum sp. | reverse complement strand
GAAGCCGCCTGGGGTCCCGAGGTCGTTGCCTCAATGTAGGCTAAAGGCCGAGTAGCTGGGGTATCGGGGGGGATGGGGCGCTACCCGGACCGCCTAACATCACGATTGAACGGCGCGTCCCTTGCACACACAATCATCCGTTAGTGTAGCGCGGACTACCTGTTCGTATCGTCATTCATTTTGTGACTTGTGAGCGAATACGGGGAGCCCTTGGATCGCCAAGTCTTGCCGCCATGACCCGTGTTCCTACCGGAAATCAAATCCGGAGGATGGTAGAGACGAGCCTTGAAGCGGTAGCCCTTTGCGGAGCCTCGCTGTTATCTGACGCTTTCGCGCCAGTGCCCTCACCGAGCGAGCGTGGCTTCTTGAACTCGTCTCCCCAAGCAGAACCCAGCGTGCAGATTTCCCGCACTGGGCTCCCCAGATGACTTTTGCGAAGACCTCCGTTTCATACCGCTGGATGCAATGTGCGAGCTGACGGCAGCTCGAACCACGGTCGATTGCTCAAATACGCCCAGCTGATCCGCTGTCGTTGACCTCGGCGTTGCAGGGCGTGCACCCAGTGTCGCTGGACTTCGTGGCGGATCCAGCTGAGCTTGCGGTCGCAGTGGTGCAAGGCGAAGTACTGGTAGAAGCCGCGCAGCATCACCGTGAGGTGCTGCTGTTGTTGGCGTCTCTTCCAATGTCGGTGTCCAAGCAACCACTCGCGGGCGCGAGCGAGGAACTTTCTGCAACTCTTGGTGCAGGGGATCCGGATCAGAGCGAACCGCCCTGCTCGATCCTCTCCACAGACGTGTTTGAAGCCCAGAAACTCAAACGTCTCTGGCCTCTGTCCGTGCTTGCGCCGTTCGATGGCTGCAAAACGCCCAAAGAGCAACAGCCGAGTTTTCTCCTCGGCCAGTTCCAGATTGAACTGCGCAAAACGTTCCCGCAATTGGCGCTGGAAGTTCTGCGCGTCTCCCCAGAACTGGAAGCTTCCCACAAAATCATCCGCGAAACGCACCAAGTATGCCTCGCCCTGGCACTGTGCTTTGAATTTCTTTTCAAACCACAGATCAAGCGTGAAGTGCAGGTAAATGTTACTCAGCACAGGCGATATTGGGCCGCCTTGTGGCGTACCCTCCTCGGTCGAGATGAGTGCCCCATCGACCATCGCCCCGGCCTTAAGCCATTTTCCAATCAGCTTAAGAATTGCCGGGTCGGCGATCCGATGGGCCACCATCTTGCGTAACCACTGATGACTGATGCGGGTGAAGTAGCTGCGGATATCGGCCTCGAATACGTGATTCACCTTCTTGGACACGATCTGCATGCGCAGCGCTTGCAGAGCGTGGTGAGGGTTGCGCCCCGATCGAAAGCCGTAACTGCAGTCAAGGAAATCCGCTTCAAACACTGCCTCGATAATGCGCGCTACCGCTCGCTGCAGCAGCCGATCCGCGACCGTGGGGATCCCCAATGGGCGCGTTCCGGTTTTGCCTGGCCCTTTGGCTATTTCAACCCGCCGGACCGCCGGTGCGCGATAGGCGCCGGCTCGAAGTTGTGCGCAAATCTCTTCGACCCGCGGCTTCAACTCGCTCTCAAACTGCTCGGTGCTCTCCCCGTCGATCCCACTGGCCGCGCGCCGGTTCATCATGCCCCACGTTTCCGTGAGGAATTCTGGCGTCAGCAAGTGCGCCAACGAGGTGAATCGCACCGTACGATGCAGTTTGGCCTTCTTCGCTATCTGACTCAGTTGCGTTGACATCATGCTCCTGCCTCTGTGAGTGCGGGTGATGTTTCCCGAAAGTCAGCCTTCATCTGCTTCGCCGCTTCCCCGTGTGCGCAGCTTTCCTGCGCTCTGAGTACTACCAGCGAATCCGACTTCGCACTGCAGCGTTTGCCTTTCTCAGGAATGCTCCATTCGTCCAGCATACTCCGCTCGTTTCCGCTACGAGCCGAGACCACAGTGGATATCTCAGGTTCCTCAATGCTTCCGTTTCCGAACGTGCCGTGCTCTCTGACCCCGCCGCAGTCTCCGGTCACCATCGCCTCTTGCGGTGACCTACTATTGCCTTCCAGCCAATACGACTCTGTCGGCCTGCGGTTTACTATCATCACGAGGCTCAATCGCTTCACTTGCGTTACGGCCCGCTCGTCGCTCGTGCCTACGCTTAACTCATGTCGTTGCCTCCATGAGCCCAAGGCTCGATTCTCGGTGGGGCGGCTCGTTCCCCTTTCCGAGGCGGGAATTTCGCCCGCTGGAAGCATCAGGCTTTTCCTGACGCACCGTACTGATGATGCAATCCTCCCAGGAGCGGCTTGGAAATGATGCTGCCAACGGTCTGGACCGCACGCGAAACCGGTGCATCCTTGCTCAGCGATAAGTGCGTGCGAGCCTCGTTGTAATATCTCTGGTAGGGTTCGAGCAGGTGGCGAAGGTGCTGCTTGCCAAACGCAACGACATGATCCAAGCAATCCCGCCTGATCGAGCCGATCAGTCGCTCCGCATATCCGTTTTGCCGCGGCGATCGTGCCGCAGTCGGCTGGTCACGAATGCCCATCGCATGAAGGCGGCGGGGTGAAAATGTCGCCGTAGACGGCGTCTCGGTCACGGACGATGTAACGTGGTGCTGCTTCCCACCCAAAGGTCTCCGTGAGCTGACGAGCGATCCATTCAGCCGTTGGGTGTGCAGTAACTCCTAGACACAGGATTTGGCGGCGACCGTGTTAGCAATATCAGCAATCCATAGAGCAATCGGAAGGAGATGGTCGGAACCACGAACAGGTCCGTCGACGCGATGCCGTCAGCATGATTATGCAGGAACGTCCTCCAGCCCTGCGACGGAGGCCGCCTACGCTTTGCCATATAGTTGGCGACTGTAGTTTGCCCGACATCGATGCCGAGCTTAAGGAGTTCACCGTGAATGCGTGGTGCGCCCCAGAGCGGATTTGCGATACTCATGTCGCGGATGAGCTCTCGGGTCTCATGTGGCGTCCCCGGCCGGCCACCGTTCGGTCGTGATCTCCAGCGCCAATAGGCTCGGAAACCAGCGCGGTGCCAACGGATCACCGTCTCCGGCTTAAGGATTTTCAGCGCATCAAGCACTTGAGGAGCCAGGCAATAGAGCCCGGCAAACACCAGGCGATCAATGTTGCTGAGAGCCACTCGCTTGGGCGATCTGCGATGCAGCACATTGATTTGGTGTCGAAGGAACAGGATTTCAGCGTGCAACGCAGCCCGCGACCGGAATGGTGCGAAGACCGTAGACCAGATCAACCTGCAAAGATCGCTCATTAGAAGGAAGTATCAACCGATTCGCAGATGATCGTCAGCTGCTTTCAGTTTGCGGTAGGGACACCCAAACTCTCCGCCACAGCGGTTCTAACCGCAGATGACTTCGCGCAACGTCTCGAACGCGCGATCCTCCGCTCGGGCATGGCGCCGAGGCTGATTGAGGCATCAATCATTCCCCCTGATGCGCCAGGGCAAAG
>DATFZQ010000219.1:0-10540 GCA_035314345.1 Candidatus Acidiferrum sp. | reverse complement strand
CCGCCGCGAAGCAGTTTAGTTTGCTGGCAGCCTCGGAACTACGGATTCTCTACGGCGGAAGCGTCAAGCCTGACAATATTCAGGGATTGATGGCGCAGGAAGAAATAGACGGCGCGCTCGTGGGCGGAGCGAGCCTCGACGCGAAATCGTTTGCAAGCATCGTAAGAGATTGCGCAGGGAGATAGAAATGCCAGGTTGGATGAAGTGGACAATAGCTATTTTGATCGGTTTGGCGATCATCGTCATGGGATTTCGCTGGGCAGGCGCGTTGCTCACCACCTTCTTCGTGATGAATTGCCTCGTTTTGATTATCGTCGTTCTTCTGCAGAGCGGGAAAGCCGCTGACCTCGCCGGAGCTTTCGGCGGCGCGGGCAGCCAAACCGCCTTTGGCCCACGCGGAGCTGCTACGATTCTCTCTCAGGCCACTACGTGGTGCGCCATCATGTTCATGATCTGCGCCCTGGCTTTGATGATTCGCACGGACAAAGCAGTTGAGCAGGGCGGCTCGGTGTTGCACCAAACATCCAAGTCTTCACCCAAGAAGACGCCCGCGACGACTCCGGTCGCGCCATCGCCTGCGCCGCAGTCTTCAGCGCCGTCTCCGCAGAGCAATCTGCCTGCGTCGAGCTCAACGCCGGCTACCACGCAACCCGCTCCGGCCCAGCCGAAGAAGCCCTAAGCGGTCGGCTATTCCGTTTGATGTAGCGGCTGTGCAATCACGCTGTTTGATTTTGTGATTCGTAGGTGCCGGGCTCTGGCCCCGGGATTGCTCGGTTCTCCTCAGTAGAGCATCCAGCCCGTCATACCCTGGATCGACTTTGCCAAAAGTCATGACTAGTCTCTCCGCTAAATTCCCACGGCTCGCTGACCTCTTTCCAAGGAGACATGCCTGAGCACAGATTCTCCCAGCATAGCGAATGAGGCGTTATTGCGGACTTTGTGCCTGACTAACGCCATGATCGGATACTGGTCCGTTAGCGTCGCCTGGCTGGGCTTGCAGGCTTTCTCACTGGCAGTTAAACTGTCATTGTCACCGACGTGCGGTCGTGGCGGAACTGGCAGACGCACCAGCTTGAGGGGCTGGCGGTAGCAATACCGTGGTGGTTCGAATCCACTCGGCCGCACCAAATTTTCCTCGAACAAATTGCAGCCTCGAATCTTCAAAGAGGCTCGAAATGAGGGTGTTGCGCAGGGCGAAGTCTGTGCTGCCATGCGGCCTTTTCTCGGCTTTCCTGGCCCAGCCCTACCTCTGCTTATCTCTCAAACTCTGCTCGTACTTATCAAAAAAATCCAACCCGGCTTTGTTAACTCCAAACCGAACACCAATCTGGTTCCCAAATTCCAGTAATTGATCTTCGTCCACGTTGTAAGCCGGCCATTTCGCCAGTCCGTTGCCGTTAGGATCGGCGCTCGTTGCAAAGTTCACCCAATAACTCGTCATCGCGTCGCTTAATCTCTTGTCCGCCGCCTCCCATGGGAAGGGCCATACAAAATTTCCGAAAACATAAGCAATGTCGGCAGCATGGAAAGCGCCCAAAACTTTACTCTGCGGCCCAGGCGGCACGCGGCTGAAGTAATAAAGGTACCCAGCATGATGCCCAGTTTTTACTTCCATGCGCGCCCAAGTGCGCATCTCCCATTCGAATTGCTGGTCGCGAAACGCTGCGTAGGAGGACTTAACCGCTTCCTCATCCGAACTCGCCGGATAAATCTTCAGAAATTCATCGGCAAGGCTTCCGAACCGCCCGCGCGCACCTGCGACAAATTGTTCGGCCTTTATCGAAGCCCCCTGCGGTGCCAGGGCAGTCCCTTCATCCGAATTATTTCCAACGAGCAGCGGCACATCGCTCTGTTTTCCTTGCGCAAAAATCGCGTACACGTCCTGCGGCAATACGTAGCCATCCACAATCGCCCGCGTGGGTTGATTGTCGCTCGATTTCAGAAGCTCTTCGGCACTCTTTCCTCGCAGCGTCTTTAGAACGTCTTGCGTGATTCCCATCGAACCAGCCAGGCTTGCGCCGCTCTTTTCGGCTTCCGCCAGGCTCTTCATCGGGGCGAACGATCCACCGCTTTCGCCTATCGCACGTTGAAACAATCCCTTCGCCAGCGGGCTGGCCATCAGCACGTTCACCGCCCACGATCCGGCTGACTCGCCAAAGATCGTCACTCTGTTTGGATCCCCGCCAAACGCGGCAATATTTTTCTTTATCCATTGCAGAGCCGCAATTTGGTCAAGGAGTGCATAATTTCCCGATGCGTGATGTTCAGACTCTGCCGTCAGCTCCGGATGCGCGAAAAACCCGAACATCCCCAGCCGGTAATTGATCGTCACCTCCACCGCTCCCTTGCGCGCCAAAATCTCACCGTCGTACGAACGGCTCGACCCCGATCCTCGCGTAAACGCCCCGCCATGGATCCACACCATCACCGGCAAATGATCGGCAGCGGTCTTGGCCGGCGTCCAAATGTTCAGGTACAAGCAGTCTTCATTTCTGGGAGCCAGCTCACTTTGGTAGAGCCGCGCAACGTCCGGATACGGCGACTGCCAGCACACCGGTGAGAACTCTATCGCCTCGCGCGTTCCTTTCCAGGGCGGCGGTGGCAGCGGAGCCTTCCACCGCAAATCGCCCACGGGCGGCGCCGCAAACGGCACACCGCGAAACACGCGCACGTCCGCATGGTTACCAGTCGTTCCCGACAGCAACCCTTGTTCAACCTTAACCGTATTGGTCTTCGCGGTAACCGCCTGCGGCGCAATCATCAGACAAGTCGCCGCCGCGAAAGCGATTGCAATGATCATTCGTCTCATGAATTCTCAAACTCCCTTCGACGGCTTTTCAGGAACCTTTCTTTCGTCACGCGAACAGCCCACATTGTATAACCGTCTAATCTGCTCACCATTAGAGCGGTTTTCCAGCACAGCATAGTCTGCCCTTGCGTTCCACTCGCTTATTTTTACGCGCTTCTTTGTTCTGTAATTTCTAATTCCCTTGAGGTACTCTTTTTTCAATGTCAGTGGCAATTTTGAATGTTGGAGGGGATGCTTTTCATGTTCAAACACTCGCTTCGTTTGCTCTCCGTTGCTTCTCTTTTCCTTCTTCCCGCTCGCGCGGATGAAGATGTGGTCACTGCCATCCACGGTACCATTACAAAGATCGATGCCGCGGCCAAAACCATCGCCGTCAAAACGGCGGATGGAACGGAGCACACGATTCATTTTGTGGACACGACGACCGTCCACGGCGCCCATGCCGCCGCCGCTGGCGCCAAAGACACTTTCCATGGCATCACCGAGGGCTCCGAGGTTGTCGCTCACTACACCGCAAAGGGTGCGGAAGAAACCGCCGTTGAAGTCGACAAAATCGGCAAGGGGGGAATGCACGCCGTCGAAGGCACCGTCACTCATGTAAGTAAAGACGGCAAAACTGTCGTTGTGAAAGCCGCCGATGGCACGGAGCATACCTTTCGCGTGGTAGGCCACGACACCATCATTTCTGCTCAGGATATCGGCAAGGGAACTGAGAAAGGCGCCAAAGTCACCGTGTACTACACGGGAAGCGCAAGCAAAAAGGTCGCCCACTTCTTCGAGAAACTCTAGCGGTCTCCGCTTTCGCAAGTCCTACCGCACGCAACGAAGGCTTTTCGCGTTTCTTTAGCTGGCGAGAAAACGTTTGTGGATCTTTGGCTTTGTTTTTTCGGCTGGAGTGCCGCACAACTCGGCGGAGCAAAATCCTATCTATTCGGCGCGTTTTCTTGCAGCCTGTCCACGGCAAACAAGAAAAACGGGGGAGTGATATTATCACGGGCACTATGAAATCAGAATCTCGCGCTTTCCTAATACTGTTTGTCCTGTTGCTGACTTGCGCTTCCGTCTCTCTCGTCTTCGCGCAATCGACACCGCCCGCTTCGAAGCGTGCAATAGTCCTCCACGCCGCACGTCTCCTCGATATTGAAAACGGAAAATTAATCACTCCCGGCGAAGTCCTCGTCCAAGGCGATCGCATCGTCGAAATAAGTTCCTCGGTCAAGCATCCACCAGCCGCCGAAGTCATCGACCTGGGCGACTCCACGCTTATGCCCGGCTTAATTGACGTCCACGTGCACCTTTTCCTGCATCCTGGCGCCGAAGATCTTCAAACCGTCGAAGAGTCGGTTCCTCAACGCACGATCATTGCGCTTCTTGCTGCACGCGATGACTTGATGGCGGGCTTTACCGGCGAGCGCGACATGGGCACCGAAGGCGCAGGCTCCGCCGACACTGCCGTGCGCAACGCCATAAATCACGGCGAAGTCCCCGGCCCGCGCCTGCGCATAAGCGGCAACGCCGTCGACATTCTCGGCGGCCACGAAGATGCCAACCGTTACAATCCCGAGCAGCACGTCCTCTCCAACGCCACTTATGCGAACAACGCCGCCGAACTCGTAACGGTTATTCGCCAGCAATTCAAAGAGGGGGCCGACTTCATAAAAATATATGAAACGGGCGCCGACTCTTATCGCGACGGCCATCTCTCGACGCCCTTCCAGTACACAGAAGCGGAGCTCCGCGCGGCCGTCGAAGAAGCCGCCCGCATTGGCAAGCGCGTTGCCGTCCACGCTACCGGCGAGCCCGGCACACTCTACGCCGCGCGCGCTGGCGTCGCCTCCGTAGATCACGCCGACCAGCTTAGCGACGAAACCATGCGGATTATGCGCGAAAAACAAATCTTCGCGGTTCCCACCTTTACTATCTCCGAATATTTTGCTGACCACGCCGCCTCTCCCGCCCAGGCTGAACGCGATCACCGCGCTCTAGATCTTCACGCCCAGGAATTTCGCAAGCAACTTGCCGCCGGCGTCCCGATGGCTGTCGGGTCCGACGTCGGTCCCTTTCCCCACGGCACTCAGGCCCGTGAATTCAACCTGATGGTTAAATACGGCATGACTCCGCTCGCCGCTCTCCAAGCCGATCTACTGAATGGCGCGAAGCTGCTCGGTTGGCAGGATCAAATCGGCGCCCTCAAACCAGGCTATCTCGCTGACATCATTGCCGTTCCCGGCGATCCGCTGAGCGACATCAGCGTCCTGCAAAAGGTGACCTTCGTGATGAAAGGCGGTACGGTCTATCGCCATGATCACCAATAGAAACTACAAGCTCGAAAGGCTCCGACTCGAAAGATCCTGTTTGAACGGGGCTTGGTTATCCTGTAGGGGCCCGGCCATCCCTCGAGAATTGGAGCGTATTTGCCAGTAGCAGCTCTAAGTTTCCAGTGGCAAGCTCCGGAACATTGCTTTCTGCCTGTCGGGGCGGTATCTTGGCTTTTGTAACTGAGCTGAACAAGAGGAAAACTTCGCAGCTCATCAAGTGAGCCCGTTTAATGTCCGTTGCCCCTTCTCAAGTGCTTCCGCAAAATCAGTCAAAAGGAATGAGCCAGCTCGTCGACGTTCATGACGCGGAGACACGCGCTCGGCTCGCATCGGCGCTTCCCTCCGAACGCGGCCGTTGGCTTTGCTCCCAACTTGAAGCCGGCAATATCCTCTTTTTCTCACATCCCGCATTTGATATTTCCAAGGACGATCGCAGTTTTCTCCTCGGCCAGGCGCAAACGAGTTCAGCCCTTCACAAAAATGTCGCCTATCGCCCCGCTGAAGACCGCATCACCGGCCTCGCCAAGTCCGAAGAAGTCGAAGCCGCGCGCCTTCGTCTCATACTAAAAAGTTACTCGCAACACACAACGCAGTTTCTGGGCGAACTTCTTCCACCCTACGCCGGAAAATGGAAACTCGATTTCGCCAGCTTCCGCCCTCTCGAAGAACGTGGACGACCCGCCCGTCTCCACGCGCGGAACGACTTGCCGCACTTCGACTCCTTTCCCACACGGCCCACAAACGGCGACCGCATCCTGCGTTTCTTCACTAATCTAAACCCCAGCCAAAACCGTGTCTGGAGCACCTCACAGAACTTCGAAACTATCGGCCCGGATTTTGCCAAGTCCATCGGCTTGCCCCGCGCGCGCAGCACCAATCCGCTCGCTCGGAGCGTGCGCGGCCTTGCCGGCGCCTTGCGTTTTCCCGGCGCACATCGTTCCCCCTACGACAACTTCATGCACCGCTGCCACAACGCCATGAAGGAAGACACGAGCTTCCGCGAAACCTGCCCCAAACAACGTTGGGAATTTCCTCCAGGTTCCAGTTGGATTGTTTTTACGGATTGCGTCAGCCACGCGGTCCTCGAAGGGCAGTATGCCCTCGAGCAGACATTTCTGATCTCGCGTCAAGCCATGGTCGAGCCGGGAAAATCCCCGATCGCTATCCTCGAACGAATCGCGGGCTATCCTCTCTCAAACTGACGTTGGTCTATCCGCACGCCAATCACGGAGGTTCAACGACACCAGGTCATGCAGCTCGCATTCACTGTACGAAAATTCCAAAATGGCACAGTCCTGAGTACCCTGCCTTTTCCGTGTCGGCCGCGCAAATACTCTTGCAATTTAACCAGCAGCTCACGCGAATCAGCGTAGACTGGAATTGCCATGGAGAAACTCAAAGCATTTCAAGACGTAGCTCGCACAAACGGTTTCGTTGACGTCGAAGAAACCGACGACGGAACTGTTTTGTGGTTGAAGAAGCCCACTGCGAATGCGGAAGACCGCATGTGTGTCGACAGCCTCACCAACAGCGTCACCGTGTTCTGGGCTAGCATGCCCTGGAAGATAAACTCCAAAACTTTTCGCGCCGTTTCCGCTCTTCAAGAATGGTTCACCCTTACGTCTCGTCAGGCCGCGTCCATGACGAACCGCGACGCCCTCTTGCGCCTCGCTGCAGATAAGAACGACGCTCCCGCCTTGGCTGCCCTCTGCCAGAACAACGCCGAACTCCTCCGCACATCCATCGCCCGCTTCTTCGAATCCGGCGCAGTCTCTGAAAAGGCGCGTTCTGTAGTCATGCAACGCGTCGCCGAACACGCGCGCTCCTACCACACCGATCAAGAGCCTGACCAATGGCTCGCCAAGTCTCTCAATTCCGAATGCGACCGCGTCCGCAACGAAGCCATCCAAGCCAAAGCCAATAAAGCCTGAGATCTAGGGCAGATCTCAGTGAACGCACCCACCGGAGAGCGGTAATCGCCGCAAAGCCAGATGTCTGGTGACTCGTGTCATCCAGCCGCAAATGCTGAGTTCATTCTGCTGCCAGATATATTCAAGATTGTGAAGCGGAGTCGATTGAAGAGGCGGCTCCGCTCCCTATACATCAATAAATTTTTGCGGGATCAATGCTTAACAGCGGCCTTAGCGTACTTATCATAGAGCGCCTTATGTGCACTCCAGTCTGGAGTCGGCGGCAACGCCTTCAAGTTAGCCCGGTTCCCGAGGGCATGGGGAGTCTTGCACACCACTCCCGCCGGCGAAAACGGATTGTTCGGCTGCGTCAGGTCACTGACCATCGTTGAGCTGGAATCGCAGGTGATAATCTGTCCTTGAGCATTTCCAGAAAAAGTCACGCCAGTAAAGTCCGCACTGGAGTTGACTAGAGCAAGTATCCCCGGTCCATTGTTCTGAGCCACTTGCCCGCCTCGGAGATAAACCTCCGAGTTCCCGTCCACGCGAATTCCTGCACTACGTGCATTCGTAAAAGTCCCGTTTTTCAGCACCTGGTTCGCGCCGAGGAAATAAGCCTGGCTGTTTGCGTACAGGTCGACACCGGCGTCGGTATGGCCTGAGATTAGCGCCGCTAAGGGCCCGCTGATATCCGCGAACGTAGCTTGGCTTCCCAGACCAACGGAAACGCCTACTGGCCCATTGTTTTGAATCAGATTCGGCTCTCCGATGCTAAAAAACGAGATTTCGGCTGTCTCTTGCAGCCAAGCGCCGCCCGATTGGTTCCCCGAAACCACATTCTGCCCGAGAATTGCGCCAATTTGAGCATGAGCGCCGCCTAGCAATTCGATACCGAACCCGGGGTTCGATCCTGGACCGAACACATTGTTCGTAATTGTGGTGTTTCCGACAGTAGCGAAGTTGGCCTGCGAGGCCCACACTCCTGGTCCGCCATTATTGCTGATATCCACCGGTCCGGCCCAAGCGTCTACCGAGACGAACGAATTGCCGCCGATATTCATCCCGCCAGAGGAATTGTGATCAAACGCACCGCTCGCACCGACGGTTACATCGGACATTCCATACACGCTCAAGCCCACTCCGACATTTCCATTGCTGATAGAGGCGTCCACATCGATACTTCGGCTGTTCGAGACCGAAATGCCGTTTCCCGATGGGTTTGTCACGTTGAGACCGTAGAGCATCACATTCTGTGAATTACTAATGGAGACCCCGCCGTTAATCGTGGCGGTCTGTCCATAATAGGCTCCGAGGCTCAACGCGCTCACGCCAGCCAGGGCGATATTCTCCGTGCAGGGCCCTGTTACCAGAATGAAGCTGCCGGGAGCTGCGTTCGGCAGCGCCGCATTGATACTAGGGTAGGCGGACGGATTCGCCCCGGTGCAGTCGACGATCAAGTACTGCCCACGTACCGCACTTGGACAGAACAAGAACAGCAAGATCAGGGGGATAGTCGATAAAAAACTCCTGGCCGCCAGCTTCTTGGCTGCTTTCATGGTTGCTCCTTTAAGCTGCGGCGCGGTCCTTCGGGTATGGAACCCCGGCCCAGGGCGGCCCTTATTGCGCGAAGGAATTGCCGTTGCCGACCGCTCGGCCATCGTGGTGCGAGTCGTCGAGAGGAGCAAGCGACATGGAGCGACAACGGCCTTCCGTCGCTAATTGTCGTGCACTGTCTCACCTGGTCGTGTCGCTCAAACGGTTATTGGCAAGCGCCAAATCCGTAGCTGTCAATAGTGACAGTTGCTGAGCCTCTGCCCCGAGAGTAGTTTGCGCGGATGATTGGTGGGTCATCGATATCCACGTTCACAAAACGAGTATTTCTCGACATAACTTTCCCAGCTACGTCGGCTCATTCCAAGGTGCGGATCGAAGACGGTCGCGTCGCTCCTGACGAAAGTCGGTTCTCCAGGCCAGGCCCGCCCCATCGGAACGCGAGATTGTACACGGAGATGAATATGCAGAATCAACATGGTTTAGGGAAGATGCAGCAAGACATGGAACAGGTTATTCCTGAACCCCAGACCCGCTTTGTCACCCGTTCCCGGTCACTTTCGCACTTCGTCTGTTTAGGCCTACTGTTAGGTTCGCTCCTGCTTATGGGCATCACGACGCAAGCGCAAGCGCCGTCGAATGCGCAAGCTCAAGAAACGAATCAGCAATCGGGCTTTTTAGGTGACTACTACCTCAAGCTCCAGCCCGACCCCAAGAACTCCGATTTGCTGATCTACTGGAAAAGTGAAGACGTTCTGAAGAATGCCAACAAGTTCATCCTTGATCCGGTACTTGTTTATCTCCTCCCCGAGGCCCAACAGCGCGCCATTGACCCCGAGCAGTTGGCCAAGCTGACGCAATACTTCAGCAAAGCCATCAAGGAAGAGCTTACCCAGTCAGGAACCTACCAGGTTGTGAACAAGCCTGGACCGGGAGTCATGGTATTGCGGTTGGCACTCACCAATGTGGAGCCCGCAGGCGCCAAAGAGAACGCAGCTCTGAAGGGAGCTGAAACCGTTGCTACTCATGCGGTAGCACCGGGGGCCAGCCTGCTGATACCCAGGGTTAGTGTTGGCAAAGTTTCGATTGAAGGGGAAATGGTAGATTCGGCGACCGGCGACGTGCTGGTAGCTTTTGAGTCCAGCAAGAGCGGCCGCAGATTTTTCGGTGGGCTGAAGGCATATGAGAAATGGGGCGACATCGATGCCGCCTTTCGTGACTGGGCGAAGAGCTTTCGCGAGCGTCTAGACAAAGCGCACGGATCGTAGTCGTCTGACATAGCACCGCCGAGGTCAAGAGGAACAGTCTGTTGTTCAGTCCACGGCAACTATCGAGGCTGAAGTTGAGGGCGATTCTTCCCTTCCGCCAGCCGTCGATTATGGCCCCTCCCGAGCTGCTTCCAGCCTCAAGCCAGCAGGCGTATAGTTGCTCCGGGTATGGTCACTTACGACAGTAGCGGCAGCGCCGCCCCGGAAGCACCTCGTTCCGGTTTTCTCGCACGCACCCTTTTCAACACCGGCCACAAGGTGATCGGTCTGCGCTACCTCTGGCTTGCCCTGGGCAGCGTGCTACTCGGAATGCTCCTCTCCTTGCTGATGCGCATTCACCTCGTCTGGCCTGGCGCGCAAATTCCCTTTCTTTCCGGATTCGGCAGCACGCCGGAGCGCTACGCCGCGCTCACCATGTTTCACGGCTCCTTGATGGTTTTTCTGGTGCTCACCACCGCACCGCAAGCCGGCTTTGGCAACTATTTTCTGCCTCTCCAAATTGGCGCAAGGGAAATGGCGTTTCCGGCACTGAATCTGTTTTCATTTTGGGCCACCGTTGCTTCGCTCGTTGGCATGACCGCAGCTTTTTTTGTCCATCCCAATGCCGGCTTCACGCTTTGGAGCGCTAGCGTTGCGCTCTTCTGCCTCGCTGCTTTGCTGACCGCGCTCAATTTCACCGTCACC
>DATFZQ010000218.1:0-2047 GCA_035314345.1 Candidatus Acidiferrum sp. | reverse complement strand
ATACTCCCCGATTCGCGCGAACCACGCATCGCGTAACTGCTTGCCGCGCTTTCCGATGCCTTGACGGAAATGGTCGTAGACGCCTTCCGGCACAAAGAATTTCTTGTCTTCCGGCCAGCCGTAGTTTCGCTTCGCGAGCCGCACTTCCTCCTCGCCGAGGGGTTCCCCGTGAGCACCACTAGTATCTTGCTTATGGGGCGCGCCGTATCCGATGTGGCTGTCCACGATGATGAGTGTGGGGCGATCCTTGGTGTTATGAAAAGTGCGGAACGCACGGGCCAACATGTCGAGGTCGTTCGCGTCTCCAACCCGCGTCACGTTCCAGCCGTAACCGATGAAACGCGTGGCCACGTCTTCCGTAAACGCCAAGGAAGTGTTGCCTTCGATCGTGATGTGGTTGTTGTCGTAGATCCAGCAGAGATTCGAAAGTCGCAGGTGTCCAGCAAGAGAGGCAGCTTCGCTTGAGATGCCTTCCATCATGCACCCATCTCCGCAAAGCGCGTAAACGTTGAAGTCGAAAAGATCCTCGAAGCCTGGGCGGTTGTAACGTCCGGCCAGCCATTGCCTGGCTATCGCAATGCCCACGCTGGTCGCAACGCCTTGGCCGAGCGGCCCTGTGGTGGTCTCCACTCCCGAAGTCCAACGGTACTCCGGATGTCCCGGGCAGCGGCTATCCAATTGCCGAAACGCTTTGATGGCGTCCAGTGGAACTGATACTTCACCGAGAGTTTCGTAGTCTTTGCTCACAGCGCGGACTTCGGTCAAGTGCAGCAGGGAATAGAGCAGCATGGACGCGTGCCCGATCGACAGTACGAAGCGGTCACGGTTCGGCCACACGGGATCTTGCGGATCGAAGCGAAGGAACTGCTGCCAGAGACAGTAAGCCACCGGCGCCAAGGCCATGGGAGTCCCGGGATGCCCCGAATTAGCGGCCTGGACCCCATCCATGGAGAGTGTACGAATGGTGTTGACACAGGTCAGATCCATTGTTTGCAGCACGGGAGAACTAGGAGAAACAGTTGCTATGCTCATTGAGAATCAGAATCCTTTCGCCGCCTCTCTCCGGCGGTCCACTCTGCACCGAACAAATCTAAGGTGGCCGGTTCACTCGTGCGCAGCTATCCCTCACATTCGATCCGGCTAGGCTGACTGTTGGGGCCAGCGCCATCCGGTAATCTCGGGGCTGTCAATACCATGCTTGTAGGCGTAGGCCCGGCAAGCGATCTGTTGGTTGCGGAATTTCTCCTTGGCATGGCCACCGATGTTCTGCAACCGCGGGACGCGGTCGATGGCATCAATAGCCAGACTGAAACGGTCAATCTCGTTGTTGATCGCCAACTCCATTGGAGTGTTGATGTTGCCTTTCTCCTTGTACCCGCGCACGTGTATAGCTTTGTTCTTGCGTCCGTAAGTCAGGCGATGGATCAGCCAGGGATAGCCGTGGAAATTGAAAATGATCGGTTTGTCGCAGGTGAAAAGAGAATTGAAATCGGCCTCTGTCAACCCGTGCGGGTGTTCGGTACTCGGTTGCAGTTTGAAGAGGTCGACAACATTAATGAAACGGATCTTGATATCAGGAAATTCCTGCCGCAGCAGCATCGTTGCAGCCAAGGCTTCCTGCGTCGGAATATCTCCGGCGGAAGCCATTACCAGCTCGGGTTCGCTTCCCTGGTCGTTGCTGGCCCAGTCCCAAATGCCGATGCCCTTGGTGCAGTGCTCGATCGCAGCATTCATGTTCAGGTACTGCAGGTGCAGCTGCTTGTCGGAAACAATCACATTGATGTAGTTCTCGCTCCGCAGACAGTGATTGGCCACCGACAGCAGGCAGTTGACGTCGGGCGGGAGGTAAATGCGCGTGACCGCGGCGCTCTTGTTCAGCACCACGTCCAGGAACCCGGGATCCTGATGCGTGAAACCGTTGTGGTCCTGCCGCCAAACCGTCGAAGTGATCAGCAGGTTCAGCGAGGCGATCTTCTGACGC
The DNA here is from genome assembly GCA_035314345.1 of Candidatus Acidiferrum sp. Classification (GTDB taxonomy): domain Bacteria; phylum Acidobacteriota; class Terriglobia; order Acidiferrales; family UBA7541; genus Acidiferrum. The sequence goes on along the minus strand of DATFZQ010000218.1, from coordinate 66 downwards.
CAGGACAGATGGTTGCAGATGGACAGCCACTTGGCGTGCTGGTTGAACATGGAATCGATGACGTGG
>DATFZQ010000217.1:0-2765 GCA_035314345.1 Candidatus Acidiferrum sp. | reverse complement strand
CGCCCGCGAACCCGCATGAAATCAGCATCCAATCTTGAAAACGCGGAAGTCAGGCTAGCGCGAGCTTCCAGCGGTGCTCTTCCTCCGGACGGCCCATGTTTCGTAGCAATATCGCGTAGTTTTCCAGGCATGTCGCCACCTTGGGGTGCTCCGGGCCCAGGACCCTTTTCCGGATCGCCAGTGCCCGCTGGTAAAGAGGCTCGGCCTCCGCGTATTGGCCTTGGGCCCGGTAAAGCACCGCCAGGTTGTTGAGGCTCGTGGCCACGTCGGGATGCTCCGGCCCCAGGGCCTTTTCCCGGATCACAGCCCATCGCTGACGGTACTCTTCCCATGCGCTAAGCAACGTCAGGGGTAGGCTTCGTCCAACCCTCGAGTAAGTCTCCGCGGTCGCCTTAATCTGAAATCACACTCTCGGCAGCGGAGACCTACTCGACTCAAGATTGTTATCAAATAATGTGGGCCGAAAACGAGCGAAGTTTTCGGGCCGGAGCGTTTATGTTTTCAGGTCGCTACAAGTAGGAATCGAGAATTATGCTCGTCTCGGCATCAACACGGTGTAGTCGAAATCCAGGACGACTGAGGAGTCGTATTTGCCTTCAGCATCCTGATAGGGGAAGTCCTGGCACGACCGGTTCTTGGTAGCGAGGGTGCGCAGGCGCAGCGCACCAATGTCCGCGCGGTCGGGCAACGCCATCTTGTCAAGGATCTCTGACCAGGCGTACACCGTATCGCCAGCGAAGGTCGGATTCGTGTGACGGCCACCGTTGACCGCTGCCACGCTGAGTGCATTAGCCAGCCCGTTGAAGGAGAGTGAGCGTGCCAGACTGATGATGTGCCCACCGTAGATGATGCGGCGACCGAAATGTCCGTCCTTCTCTACATGCTGATTGAAGTGCACTCGTGCCGTGTTCTGATACAGGCGGGTTGCCATCATATGCTCGGCCTCTTCGATTGTCATGCCGTCGAGGTGATCGATTCGTTCGCCGACCCGGTAGTCTTCCCACAGATGCGGGCTGCCTGCAAGGGCCGTGTCGTAACGCTCTACGTGCAGATTGTAAGGCACTACAAGCTCGTTTATGCCGACTGCATCAGGCAACTCTGGTACAACAGTCTCGGGTGCGGGCGCGTTCAGGTCGTTCTTACGCACCATCACCCAGCGGATGTAATCGACAACCATCTTGCGTCGCTGATTAGTGCCTATCGAGCGCACGTAGACGACGCCCGTCTTGCCGTCCTTGTTCTGCCTGAGGCCTATCACGGTCGATTTTGCTGAAAGCGTGTCACCCGGATAGACAGGCTGACCAAAACGCCCATACGCATAGCCGAGGTTGGCCACGGCGTTGAGGGAAATGTCGGGCACTGTTTTTCCAAACACGATGTGAAAGGCCAGCAGGCTGTCGATGGGTGCGCGCTCCAGGCCCAGGCCGGCGGCGAATTGGGCCGAGGAAGTGACCACGAAACGGGAACCGAAGAGTGCCGTGTAGAGCGCTATATCACCGTCTGTCACCGTTCGCGGCGTGGCATGGACGATCTCCCGACCCAATCGGAAATCCTCGAAGTAGTTGCCGCTCCTCGTTTTCGTGTTCATCGCGACCTCCATCATCCGGTCAGAAGCCATAAGCCTGGGCAAGCTCGGGGTCCTTCTTCGCGACCAGCCGCGCCAGGTCTACGATAACCTTTGCCTGCTTCCAGGTGGCGTCGTCCTGCATCTTACCGTCTATCATGGCTACACCAGCGCCATCGGGCATGGCTTCGAGTATGCGTTTGGCGAACAGTACCTCTTTTACATCAGGGCTGAATACGCGCCTGGCAATGACGATCTGATTGGGCGCAAGCGACCATGCCCCCGTACAGCCCATGAGGAAAGCGTTACGAAACTGCGCTTCACATCCAGCTTCGTCCTTCAGATCGCCGAATGGCCCATAGAACGCACGGATACCATGCGCGACACAGGCATCAACCATCCTTGCGACGGTGTAGTGCCACAGGTCCTGCTGAAAGAATGCGCGGTGCTCCTTGCCCTCTTGGGCATCAGCCAGGACGCCGTAGAAGGGATGGCCGCCTCCAACGCGAGTCGTCTTCATGCCGCGCGAGGCAGCCAGATCGGCAGGCCCGAGGCTCAAACCATGCATACGTGGGCTCGCGCCAGCAATCTCCTCCACCTTCACGACACCCTGGGCGGTCTCCAACAGCGCATGAACGAGGATCGGCTTTCGGACCTCGTACCTGGCTTCGAGCAGGGCCAGGTACTGATCTACGAAGTGAATATCCCACGGTCCTTCGACCTTGGGAATCATAATCACATCGAGTTTGTTGCCAACAGCCTTGACGATCTCTGTGATGTCGTCGAGGAACCAGGGGCTGTTCAACGCATTCACACGCGTCCAGAGCGCGGTGTCGCCGAAATCAGTAGCTCTGGCGACCTCGATGAAGCGTGTCCGTGCTGCCTCCTTGGCGTCGACGGGAATCGCGTCTTCCAGGTTGCCGCACAACACGTCGACCTGCTTTGCCGTTTCGGGTATCCTTGCACGGATCTTGTCGATATGCGGCGGAAAGAAATGGATCATGCGCTCCGGCCTCACTGGCAGCTCACGCAGCGGCTGCGGGGCTCCGATCGCAAGTGGTTTATAGAAATGGACAGGAAGTTTCAAAGATGTGTCCTCCATTGCTCGTTCTGTTCTAAGCCCCGTGGCTGCGCGGGAGAATGTTCGGGTCCGGCGACGATGCCTTCGTCGTGGAGCTTGCCAACCTCGCTCTCGCTGAGA
>DATFZQ010000216.1:0-2072 GCA_035314345.1 Candidatus Acidiferrum sp. | reverse complement strand
CAACCGCGACCCCGAGCTGAAGGAGCTCAAGGCGTGGGTGGAGGACTTCGGCCTCAGTATACGCGAGACAGCAGATGTTCTCGGAGTCACCGAAGGCAGCGCGAAGGCGCAACTCAGTCGAGCACGCGCGAAGCTTAAACTCCTCACGTCGAAGCAACTTCCCGGGCAGATCCAAACAGGATTCCAGAGGTGAACAAATGCATTTGAAACAAAACATAGCTTTCGCGGTAAGTCTCGCTGTCTTTGCAGGAACTCCGTGGATACAAAAACACGATGGACTTGAAGCTCAGTCTGTCCCCACCAGTACCGATGCGACGAGTGCTACAAACGCGGCGAATAACCCGATTCATCCGCTGCTCACATTCGACCTGTGGAATTACTTCGCACCTTCACCTGAAGGATATCCCGGAAGAATTAATAATCAGGGTTTGCTGCGAGTGTCTGTTCCGTTTGACGTATTAGGTTTTCGTCAAATCGCGCGAGCAATCGTGCCGATCAATACCACCGCCAGTGTACAGGGCGGGCCGAATACTGGAGCTGGGGATCTGACGGTTTACGACTTTGTGCTTTTTGGAGAGCATGGGACCGCGATCGGAGTTGGGCCGCTTATCGCGGCGCCGACGGCAAGAGGGGAAGTCTACGGCTCTGGGAAATGGCAAGTCGGCGCTGCAGGAATCGTTATTGCACCTCACAACTGGGGACTATTGGCCGCAGTAGCGACCTATCAGCATTCCTTCTCTGGAAATAGCTCAAGCCCGGTTGGCCAGATCACGTCTGTGCAACCATTCGCTATCTACAATCTTCACAGTGGCTTCTACCTCCGGTCTACGGGGGCCTGGTCGTTCGACACTTTTCACCACGTCAGGGACATCCCGCTCGGACTCGGCTCCGGCAAGGTATTTACGAACGCCCGAGGTGACATAGTGAATCTCTACATCGAGCCACAATATTCTGTGTATCAAAGCGGTGTTGGGTCGCCGAAGTGGCAGATCTTTGGCGGCGCTACGTTTAAGTTCCCGACGGCAAAACGGTAGAAGGAGCGGTCGAGCATTGGAAGTGCCGTCTTTGTTGAGCCCACTAACTGAGAACGCCTGAAGTACTGTTCTGTTCGCTCTTCCGAAGTTGCGCGTCGTGATTTGTGAAAGGCGGGATAGGCGACATCATTGGCGGAATTCAACCAGCAGCACAACACAATAGAGATGAAGGAGAGGGACATGGCTACGATCACATTGAAAGACGGCACGCAGATTTACTACAAAGATTGGGGTCCGAAGAACGCCCAGCCTATCGCGTTTCACCACGGTTGGCCTCTGTCGTCGGACGACTGGGACGCACAGATGCTGTTCTTCCTCGCCAATGGTTATCGCGTCGTTGCGCATGACAGGCGCGGTCACGGCCGCTCCTCACAGGTAGATACTGGCCACGACATGGACCACTACGCGTCTGACGCTTCGGCGGTGTTCGAGCATCTCGACCTCAGGAATGCTATTCATGTCGGGCACTCGACGGGTGGCGGCGAGGTGGCGCGTTATGTTGCGAAGTACGGCGAGCCTCAGGGCCGTGTAGCCAAGGCCGTGCTTATCGCCGCCGTTCCCCCGCTGATGGTCAAGACCGAGAAGAACCCTGACGGCACTCCTATCGAAGTGTTCGACGGCTTCCGCAAGGCGCTGGCTGCCAACCGGGCGCAGTTTTTTCTCGATGTTCCTTCGGGTCCCTTCTATGGATTCAATAGACCCGGCGCGCAGGCTTCGCAGGGGGTCATCGAGAATTGGTGGCGCCAGGGAATGACGGGAAGCGCGCTCGCCCACTACGAAGGCATCAAGGCTTTCTCTGAGACAGACCAGACCGACGATCTGAAAGCGATCACGGTGCCGACCCTTGTGATGCAGGGTGATGACGACCAGATAGTACCCTACCGGGATGCATCATTGCTGCAAGCCAAATTGGTCAAGAATGCCACGCTCAAGGTTTACAAGGGATTTCCCCACGGGATGGCGACGACGCATGCGGACGTCATCAATGCCGACTTGCTCGCCTTCATCAAGTCGTAAGTCTGAGACTGCGGCGTGAAT
>DATFZQ010000215.1:0-2099 GCA_035314345.1 Candidatus Acidiferrum sp. | reverse complement strand
TATTTTTTAATAGTCCTCTCGATGGTAGTCACGGGAGCAGTAGCCGTATGGCGGTGGGACAGTATTTTCCCAGACCGTCGGGACTACATGAACCTTGTCCCGCTTCCGATTTCGACCAAGTTGATCTTTTTGGCGAATTTGACCGCCATCTTTTGTCTTGCCGGAGTGCTTGCACTCGACGTCAATGCCGCTTCAGCTTTGTTGTTCCCCTTAGCCGCTAGTTCGGGACAGGAGAGCTTTCGTTATGTCGCCCAGCTTGCTGGCGTACACGTGTCGGCGGTGCTTCTGGCGAGCATTTTTAGTTTTTTCGCTGTATTTGCCACCGTAGGAGTGCTCATGGCGGCGCTCCCACACAGTGTTTTTCGCCGTATCTCCCTTTTCCTCCGTGGCCTGATCATCGTGCTGCTTATGGGCCTGCTGTCCACAAGCTTTGCCATTCCTCGAATGATTGATCGATTGCCGCAGACATCGATTAGGTTCTTACCATCGGTTTGGTTCTTGGGGCTTTCCCAACTGGTTCATGGCTCGACAAATCCTGCGCTCTCGATTCTTGGGTGGCTGGCTCTAAAGGGTTTGGGTCTCGTGATCGTGACTGCAATGGCAGCCTACGCCGTAAGCTACCGCGCAAATTTCGCTCGAATCCCGGAAATGGCAGACGTACCCTCAGACGTACCCTCGGACTTCCCGCATAGAAGTGGCGCCCGGGTTCTCTCCACGCTCGACCGGATTTTGTTGCGGACTCCACTCGAGAGGGCTGGCTACCGCTTCGTGATGACAACGTTGTTGCGCAGTGAACGGCATAGTCTGGCGCTTGCTGGATTCGCGGGGCTCGCTCTGGTTGTAGCTTCTCAAGTTCTTTTTGCCGCACTTAGCGGGGCAGCGATCAAAGTTGGCGGGCTGCCCTCGGCGGAAGTTCTCTCGTTACCGCTGATCTTTAGTTACTGTATCGTGCTTGGTCTGCGCCTGGTGTTCGAGCTCCCAGCCGACCTGCAAGCCAACTGGATATTCAAGCTGGCGGTCGCTAAGGAATCGAGAGAATGCATTCCGCTGGCGCGAAAAGTCATGCTCACATTCGTTCTGCCTTGGGTTGTCGCGCTGGATGTTCCTGTGTATGGATATTTGTGGGGATGGGCCATTGCTGCGATTCATGCGGCGGTTGTCCTTCTTTTTTCTGCCTCGTCCGGGAGATTCGTGGGCGATTTGCGGCTCAGCGCTGGGGTTGATTGAGGAAGCGGTAAAGTTTGCGGCAGGTCGAATCGAGGGAGCGTTGATCCTCTTCCGAGCCGTTGTAGATCAGTGGTCCACCGTCGGCTCCAACCACATCACGAAGAAGTTTCTCGGCAGGGACCTTTCTTAGGGCAGGGGTGTAGTTCAGATCGCGAATGATTTCTCCACCCAGCAGCCAGAGATTGTCCACGTGCCGGCGAATGGTTTTCGGGGAGAGACTCGAGGCGGCCAGATGCTCGATGAAGGGACGGAAGCAAACTACCAGTGCTTCTCCTGGTGGCAGGTCTTTTTCCAGTCCCATCCAGGAGTGTGGCCAGTTGTCCAGATCGCGGCCGTAGGCGCAAGCAGACGCCGGTGTAGCAGTACGGTTTACTTGCGAAGTCTTCGCCTTGAAAATCGTCCGCACCATGGAATTGACCACGATTCTAAATCACTGCCATCGCCATCGCGGCTTCGTCTACCAGCACGCCCGCTTCGCAGCCGACCAGCAAAGCATCGAAGTGGACGTCCGGCCGCGGGCGGGTTCGGCGGCGATCTGTTCGGGGTGCCATCAGCCGGCACCGGGTTACGATCATCTTCCCCAGCGACGCTTCGAGTTCATTCCGCTGTGGGGCTTTCTGGTTTTCCTGCTGTACCGCATGCGACGCGTCCAATGCCGCAATTGTGGCGTACTGGTCGAGGAGGTTCCCTGGTGCGATGGTAAGCACCAGTTGACCCGAGCCTATATGCTCTTTCTGGCCCGCTGGGCGCGGAAGCTCTCCTGGAAGGAAACCGCCGAATCGTTCCACACTTCCTGGGACAAGGTGTGCGACGCCGTCGAGTATGTGGTCGGCTGGGGCCTGGAGCATCGCACCCTGCAGTCGATCCGCGCC
>DATFZQ010000214.1:0-2309 GCA_035314345.1 Candidatus Acidiferrum sp. | reverse complement strand
AGACATCGTTTCTGGAGGAATGTGTTCGATTTCCCTCCCCATCCGGCGGCTTAAAATCTCCACAAAATGCGTCACTAGTGCTGGAATGTCTTCGCGGCGCTCCCGCAATGGTGGCAGCAGGACGGGGAAGACATTCAGACGGTAGTAGAGGTCGCTACGAAATTCGCCTCGATTCACCATCTCCGTCAGATCCCGATTCGTTGCAGCCACCAGCCGCACGTCCACCTGGTGAGTCCGAGTGCTGCCCAGGCGCTCGAATTCCTGTTCCTGCAATACGCGCAGCAGTTTGGGCTGCAGTGCCGGCGGAATATCGCCTATCTCGTCCAGGAAAAGTGTGCCTTTATCGGCGGTCTCGAAACGGCCGATCTTTTGCGCGATGGCACCGGTGAATGCACCCCTTTCGTGGCCAAAAAGCTCACTCTCCAGCAGATCCAGCGGAATGGCAGCGCAATTCAACCGTACGAAAGCCCGCCCGCACCTTGAGCTGATGTTGTGAATCGCTTGTGCGATGAGTTCCTTGCCGGTGCCGGTCTCTCCCTGGATCAACACGGTGGAACCCGTCGTCGCGACGCGTTCGACTTGTTCGAGCACCGCTTCCAGCGCAGGACTATTGCCTATGATTTGCTCGAATCTGCGCTCGTACGAATATTGATCAGTAGTCCGTAATATCTCGGTAGCTGCCACAGAACCCCCTTGTGCTGCGTGCACGCTTCTTATCGGGCTCAACTCCCCAGTTGGGCTTAACGCTCCAGAGCTGCTCGGACACTATCAAGAAGGACTTCATCGTCGAATGGTTTGGCCATGAACTCCACGGCGCCTGCTCTTAAGGCCTGCATCCGCATTTTCTCGTCCCCATGTGCCGTGATGAAGATGGTCGGAATCCTGTACTGATCTGCGTTGAGCTTGGCCTGCAATTCCAGACCGGACATTCCCGGCATTCGGATGTCCGCGACCAGACATCCAACCTCGGTCTGTTGGCCAGACTTCAGGAATTCCTCCGCTGAGGCGAACACTTGCGCCGGCAGGCCCGCTGATTTCATCAGACCCTGCAGTGCGCTGCGCATCAAATCATCGTCATCAACAATTGCTACCATTTTCCCCTTCTTTCGGACGACCATGACGCAACCTTAGCAGCACGCTCAAAGATGGCGCAATCATGCTTAGGTGGCGGCGCAATCATACTTTGGTATAGGGTCGGATTGGTGCGTGTGAAATTGACAATTTCACAGTCGCAGCTCGATTTAAATACAATATCTCCCGGTGCCGTCGCACACTGGGCAGCGGACAAATAATCCATGACAAGCTGGAAGATTCCGCCTCCCATCCTTCGACAAGTAGTTTGGCGCTATGGGCTCGCGGTTTTTTCCGTTGGGGTCGCGCTCGTGGTAACCCTGTCTTTTGGGAGGGGTTTCGATATTCGCGGCGCGCTCTTCCTTACTGCCGTTGCTGTCACGGCATGGTTTGGCGGGATGGCTCCGGGCCTCGCTGCCTTACTCCTTTCCCTTCTGAGCCTCGGTTATTTTTTCCAGCCGCTGGTCCCTTACGTCGAGATCGGAGGGATTCGTGTGCCCTATCGTGTCCTTTCTCTGACGTTCTTTGCATCACTGGCGCTGATCGTGTGCTGGCTCTCTGCCTCGCGACGGAGGGCGGAGGAGGCGCTGCGGGAGAGCGAACAACGCTGGCGAAGCCTTACCGAAGCTCTGCCGCAGTTGGTGTGGGGCGCCCGCCCGGATGGCGAGTGCGACTACTTCAGCGCCCAGTGGACAAACTATTCCGGAGTCAAGCAGATCGACTTACTCGGCTGGCGCTGGATGGACGCACTGCATCCGGATGATCGCGAGCCTACCCGGCAATTCTGGACGGAATCGGTCGCGGGGCGACAGCCTTATGACGTGGAATACCGTATTCGCCGGAGCGACGGGACGTACGGTTGGTTCAAAACGCGCGGAACGCCCATTCGGGACAGCGACGGAACGATCGTGAAATGGTTCGGTACGTGCACTGACATCACCGATCGGAAGCGGGCGGAGCAGGCTCTTAAGGACCAAGAACTGGAACTGCGCCAGGCCCGTGACCTACTCGAGATCAAGGTCATGGAACGGACGAAAGAATTACGGCGCAGCGAAGCTTACTTAGCGGAAGCACAGAAGCTAAGCAAGACGGGTAGCTTTGGCTGGAACGTTTCCAGCGGTGCGATTTACTGGTCCGAGGAAACGTTTCGTATTTTTGAATATGGCCGCGAGACCAAACCTGGGCTCGATCTGGTACTGCAAAGGGCCCATCCTGAGGACCGCGTTCGCGTTCAACAG
>DATFZQ010000213.1:0-24048 GCA_035314345.1 Candidatus Acidiferrum sp. | reverse complement strand
CAGCGAAAATTGACGGGCATCAAAGAAATTCGAGTGGGGATCCAGCACGCGCAGCATGCCGGGAATGGCGCCTTGGTAAACGGCCTTGTCTACATCGACCGGGTCGGCGTAGTTCGCCTGGACCACGTCCAGCACATTGGTGAACTGCCTTATTGCCGCGTGCTCATCCTCGGCCGCAGAAGAAGTCGTTGCTCGGACGTTGGGACCGTATATTCCCCCAAGGACTGCAGATATGACGATGACTGCAACGACTAGTACCAACCCACGGCGTTCAGATTTCATCCTGACCTCGCGTGACCACGCAACCTGAATTATAGCACACCCCAAAGTGTGGTTTGACACTGTGGGACGCCCTTTCTATGATGCCAATAGCCCGTCTTTCGGCTACCTATAACTATGCTCAGCATGACCCACATGGTCGTTCTGTTTGTCGTCGTCCTGGTCATTTTCGGGCCGCACAAGCTGCCCGAACTGGCCCGTGGTCTGGGCAAACTGATGGCCGAGTTCCGCAAAGCTTCCACCGACTTCAAGAGCGCCTTTGAGCAGGAAATGCGCGACATTGAACGCCAGGCCCTTCAAGCCGAACGTAAGAAAGCTGCCGAAGCTGTGGCTGCCGCGAGCGTTGCAGCGGACCAGCCTGCCACCTTGGCCACACAGGCGGGCACCGAAACCTCCCCAGCCACCTTAGACGCAGATTCTCGCGCTACAGAAGCGCTGGTCGTCACTCCGGTTGCCGAATCTGTGCCGCGTTCGAGTGGTGACGCCGCCCAGCTATCGGAAGAAACGCCCGCCGCCTCGGTTGCGGAGCCTTCTCAAGCTGAGCCTTCTCAAGACGTTTCTACCGCCGCTGCGCACGATATTTCTCACGACCCCTCTCATGACCAACAGCAGCCAGTCTGATTCCTCCATCGTTTCAACCAAGGAAGAGCCCGGCGCTCAGATGACGTTTTTCGAGCACCTTGTTGAGCTGCGCAAACGCATCATCAACTCTCTCGCTTCCATCGTGATCGGCGCCGCCATTGGCTGGGTCATCGCTCCGCACTTCGTCAACTTCATGGTCAAACCAATGACCGCAGCGTTGAAGAAGGCCGGTCTCAACCCGCAGCTGGTCTACTCTCACCCCGCAGGCTATTTGAACGTGCTCATCACCTGTAGCATTTACATCGGAATTGTCATCGCGTCGCCGTGGGTCTTGTTTCAGATTTGGCAGTTCGTTGCTCCTGCGCTCTATAAGCACGAGCGCAGCGCCATCACGGGCTTTCTTTTTTCGACGGTTTTTCTCTTCATCACCGGCATTGCCTTTGGCTACTTCATTTCGCTGCCCTACGTTTTGCGCTTCTTGATCAGTTTTCAAGGGCCCGTCGTCCCGCTCATAAATATCGACGAGTATTTCGATTTGATTCTGCTCGTGCTTCTTGGGCTCGGACTGGTTTTCGAGCTGCCGATCCTCATTTTTTTTCTGACGCTCTTCGGCATCGTCACTCCCCAGTTTCTGATCAAGAATTTCCGCTACGCCCTGCTGGTGATCACCGTTCTTGCGGCCGTACTCACGCCTTCGCCGGACGCCCTCAGCATGGTGCTCTTCATGCTGGTGCTGGTCGCTCTGTACTTCGTGGGTGTGGGCGTTTCCTGGGCGGTCGTGCGAAAAAAGAAAAAGCGTGAGGCCGCAGCGGAGGAGGGCATTAGATGAGTTTTACGTCTAATAGTTTTTCTTGCACGGGAGTTCTCGCGCTCGCGGTGCTTCTCGGCGTCGCTGGATGCAAAGCCAAAGCGGACAACCCTCAACCCTCCGCCAAGGACGCGCCTTTTATGAGCGCCGTCACTACCGCTCCGCCTCCGGCCACGCAAAATCCAGCCGATGAAGCTCCTCCACCCGACAAGACTGGCGGCTTTGACGGCAAGCGCGCCTTCACCCACGTCGCCAAGCAAGTATCTTTCGGGCCGCGCCCCTCGGGTTCACCGGCCATTGCGCAAACTCAGGAATACATCCTCTCCGAACTGAAAAGCTACGGCTGCACCACCGATGTCGATGCCTTCAGCTCAGACACTCCCGCCGGCCGCATCGCCATGAAGAACATTCTCGTCAAGATTCCTGGCGACCGGCCTGGCGTGATTCTCCTCGGCACGCACTACGACACCAAGCACCTTGAAAATTTCGTTGGCGCCGATGACGCCGGCTCCTCCACCGGCGTTATGCTCGAACTGGCCCGCCTACTTTGTTCCCAGCACAGCCACTACAACGTCTGGATCGCGTTCTTCGACGGCGAAGAAGCCGTGCGGCCGGAATGGAAGGATCCCGACAATTGCTACGGAAGCCGCCAAATGGCCGCGCGCTTCGCCAATAGCGGCGACCTCACAAAAATAAAAGCCTTCCTCCTGGCCGATCTCGTCGGCACGCGCACACCGCATTTCAAGCGCGAATCCTATTCCACCAAAGCGCTAGTCGATCTCGTCTGGGGCGTTGCCAAAAACCTCGGCTACGGAGCTATCTTCATCGACGACGAGACGCCGATCGAGGATGATCACCAGTCCTTCTTGAAACGCCACGTCCCCTCAGTGGATGTGATCGACCTCGACAACGGCCCGAACGGCGATGTCTATTACTGGCACACGCCCCAAGACTCGCTCGACAAAATCAGCCCCAAGACGCTAGCCATTGTCGGCCACGTCTTTCTCGAAAGCGTCAAGCAACTCCAGGCGAAGTAAAACAGGGCACGCCACCTCGCACCTGCGCGTTGCCGGCGAACTGTGTGCTACATTCAAATTGCTCCAAGAACAGTCTTGCAAATGGAAAAAAAGCGCATTCTCGTGAACTCGTCAGCTGGCCGCTACGCCATCGTCTGTGGAGTGGGCGTTCTTCGCCATACTGCCGAAGAAATCCGCCGACTGGGAAAATTCTCGCGAGTCCACCTGGTGTCCTCGCCAAAGGTCTGGCGAGCAGTAGGGAAGAGCGTTCTCAGTGGCCTCGGTCTGAAAGCCACACACGCTACGCATCTGATGAATGATGCGGAAACTGCAAAAAATCTCCGCACAGTTGAAAAGCTTTCGCGTTCAATGGTTCGGGGGGAGATTGATCGCCACTCCCTGATCATCGCCGTTGGCGGAGGCGTAGTTGGCGACGTAGCCGGTTTTGCCGCCTCAGCTTGCCTGCGCGGCGTGGCGCTCGTGCAAATTCCCACCACCCTGATCGCACAAGTGGACAGTGCCGTCGGCGGAAAGACTGGCGTGAATCTTCCAGAAGGGAAGAACCTCGTTGGCACTTTCTATCCCGCGCGCCTGGTCCTTGTCGATTCCGCCATGCTGAAGTCGCTGCCGGAACGCCAATATCGCGGCGGTCTCGCCGAAGTCATCAAGTACGGAATTATCGCCGACGCAAGACTCTTCGCGTTTCTCGAAAAGAACTTCGACGCCGTTCTGCGCCGCGATCCTGCCGCGCTCGCCTACATAATCCCGCGCTCGCTCGAAATCAAAGCCCAAGTCGTCAGCCGCGACGAGCGCGAATCCGGCCTCCGCGAAATCCTAAATTTCGGCCACACCTTCGGCCACGCCCTCGAAACCATCACAAATTACCGAACCTACCAGCACGGCGAAGCCGTGGCATGGGGCATGATGGCCGCCGCCCTTCTCGGCCACGAAATCGGCCTCACTCCAGCCGACGAAGTGTCGCGCATTGTTTCTCTGGTCCGCCGCTTGGGGCCGCTCCCACCGTGGCCACGCGTTCCGCCAAAAAAACTGATCGACGCGATGCACTCCGACAAAAAAGCCCGCGCCGGCAAACTCCGCTTCGTCCTCGCCCGCAAAATCGGCAAAGCGATTTCCCACGACGACGTGCCTCTCGAAACCCTCGAGCGCGTCCTGCATTTCGCTCCGCACTTCATCACCGGGGGAAGAAAACGCCGTGGCTAACCGGCGCCCTTCATCAAAAGTGGCACAGGCTTCAGCCTGTGCGCTTTCGCCGACTCAATCATGTGCGCCGTTTGAACCGAGCCCCGCAAAATTAAGCAACTTGTCATTCCGAGAGAAGGGACCGAAGGTTCCCGCCCCGTCGGAAGGAATCTGCTTCCCGCTTCCGGCCTCGCCCGAGCTGTTAGCTGTCAGCTGTTGGCTTCGCCTCTTCGACTTTCGACTTTCAGCGTTTAACTCGTAATAATGCCCACTAACTCCGCCCCCGCGAAAGGCACGCAGACCGAAGGCGCTCACACCGAGGTCGACGCCTCCCACAAAGTCCGCGAGATGTTCGCGCAGATCGCTCCGCGCTACGACCTGCTGAACCATCTCCTGTCGCTTCAACTCGATCGTCTCTGGCGCAAACGAGTCGCGCGCCAGCTCCGCCCCATTCTTGCGCGCTCCGATGCCGCAGTGCTCGATCTTTGCTGCGGCACAGGCGACCTGGCCTTCGCGCTCGCCCGGGAAGGGAAGGCCCGCGTCTACGGTGCGGATTTTGCTCATCCCATGTTGGTTCTCGCAAAACAGAAAAACTCTGTGCTGAGCGGCGATTCTTCTCAGCCAAACGCAAATGCACTGCCGTTCCTGGAAGCCGATGCTCTCCGCCTGCCGTTCGCAGACTGTTCGTTCGACCTGGTCACCACCGCCTTCGGCTTCCGCAATCTCGCCAACTACGAAGCCGGCCTGCGCGAAATCCAACGCGTCCTTAAGCCCGGCGGCACAATCGCCATCCTCGAGTTCACCGAACCGCCCGATAGTTTGCTAGGTGGTACTTACCGCTGGTATTTCTGCAAGGTTCTGCCGCGCATCGGCGCCCTAATCTCAGGCGATCCCTCCGCCTACACCTACTTGCCAAAATCCGTCGCCCGCTTCTTCCGTCCGCCCGAACTCGCTTCCCTGATGGCCGCCGTGGGCTACAGCTCCGCGGAATTCAAAGTTTGGACCTTCGGCACAGTCGCGCTGCACACCGCTGTCCGTCCCTGGGAGTAGTATTTCCTATCGCTTTTCAGCAGCGAGCTCCTTAAAGAAGTGCAATACGCGAAATCTTACATAGTCGTCTCTTTTTCGAGTTCTGTAGAAGCAGTCCCAATAACTGATGACACGCTGTTCTGTGTGGGCGAGGAACTCCGGATTTGCGAGGAGAAAAGTCCTATACACACTCGGCTCCAAATCCTTCAGCCGAGCTTCGATCAGCTGCTGTATTTCAACGACGTACTCACCCAGAAGTTGGATGACGTATGCCGGCACCCATGGATAACTGCAACTGATGATCTGCTCCAGATGGTTCTGGCGAACATAGCCATCGCGGTGCCTCGTCAAAATGCAGCTAAGCAAGTGCCATTGAGTACCGCTCAGTTCGCGCTTAGCAATCGAATCGGTGTTGTGGTAAACGCGAGTGGGGATCTCAATGGTCTCACTGTTTACACGCACCTGGGAGGGACGGCCACCGTGCGGGTTTTCCGGAAGGACGGAGACCGCTGCCAGCACGTCATCGCGGACGCTCGATGGGAAGGCGCGCAATAGATCCTTGTTGTCTTGAGGTTTCACGGTCCCACGTTGTGCAGCGGAAGTTACGTCCATTATCCTTTCGACAAAAAGTGTTTTCAAGCTCCTAATATTACTTAGGTAATCCCGTGGGTTTACCAGTTACGCCAGCACCTTGCTGGCGTTTTTGCTTTATAGACTTTGCCGGCACACCCAAGTCCTTTGTATCCAACGGTTGCGATACCAATCCTGGTTTTGCACAATTTTGGTGCAAAATAGTGCCGCCAAGTCATTTAGAATCAACACTTATAAAAGTGCATCAAAATAAACGACTTTATCTTCCTCTAAAATGAACGTTTACAAAAAACATAGGGGGGAGCTGTGGTCGTGGTTAACCCGGCACGCGCCTGCCTCTTCACCCTCATTCCTCCAACCCCGCGCTACGCAATTTCGCGAGCAACGTCTTCGGCGACACTCCCAACTTTTCCGAAGCCCGCGTCTTGTTCCATTTGCACTCGCGCAAGGTGCTCTCCAACAACACGCGCTCGATGTGGCCAACCGCCCGCCCGGTCACTTCTTCCAAGCTGCCTTCCCAATTGAACTGCTCCGGCAACATTCCGGTCGGCAATTGGTCGGTATCCGGTTTGGTCGCGGGAAGCTGCAAGCCCTGAGCGGTTATACTGAGCCCATCGGTAAGGATCACCGCGCGCTCCATCGTGTTCTGCAGTTCACGCACATTTCCCGGCCAGCGATAGTGCAGCAACCGCTCTGTCGCTTCCTCGGAGAGCTCCAGGCCTGGCTTCTTAAATTCGCGGCTGAACTTCTCCAGAAAGTGTCCCGCCAGAAGCAGCACGTCGTTGCCACGCTCGCGCAAAGGAGGAATCGTCATCGGCACAGCCGAAATCCTGAAATAAAGATCCTCGCGGAACAGCTTCTCCTCTGCCAATTTCTGCAGATTTCGATTCGTCGCCACCACGATGCGCACATCTACTTCCACCGTCTGCGTCCCGCCAACGCGATCGAAGCGGCGTTCTTCCAGCACACGCAAGAGTTTTGCCTGGATGGCCAGCGGCAACTCGCCGATTTCATCCAGAAACAGCGTCCCGCGATGCGCCAGGTCCAGCTTGCCGACTTTGCGCGCTCCCGCTCCCGTAAACGCGCCGCGCTCATGCCCAAAAAGCTCGTTCTCCACCAGTCCTTCGGGAATCGCCGCGCAATTCAGCGCCACAAACGGCTGCTCGCGGCGCTGCGAAAGGTGATGCACTGCTCGCGCAAACAATTCTTTTCCCGTCCCGCTCTCTCCCAAAAGCAAAACGGTAGAATCGGTCGCGGCCACTTTCTGAATTTGCTGGCTGATCTCCCGGATCGCGGTATGTTCACCAACAATCCGCGGGAATCCGTAGCGCGCGGTGTACTCCTCGCGCAGCAGCAGGTTTTCCCGCTGCATCTCCTGCTGGCGCGTCGCCCGCTGCACCAGCAATTTCAGATGGTTCAGATCGACGGGCTTCTGAAGAAAGTCGAATGCCCCTTCCTTCATCGCCGACACCGCCTCTTCCACCGACCCAAATGCGGTCAGAAGCAGCACAGGTATCGTCGCGTCCGCTTGTTTGGATTCGCGTAGTACCTCGAGCCCAGACGCTCCCGGCATCTTCAAATCGGTGATCACCATCAGGTATCGCCGCACGCGTACCTTCTGAATCGCGGTGGTTCCATCAGGAGCTTCGTCCACGGTATAGCCCGCGCGCTCCAATGCCTTTCGCAGCATGACGCGCAGCTCGTTCTTATCTTCAACAAGGAGCAGTGGTTCCATCTCTCTTGTTTCTACCACGAATTGCGGGACACTTCGGCGGGAACGCGCGGTGGGTGTGTGGAGAAGGGAAGTAACCAAATGGGACGAGACCCGAAATACAAAACTCGAAATACGAAGTTCGCTTTTCGCATTTCGAGTTTCGCACTTAGAGTTTAATGTGTCGGATCGCGAACCAACTACCTCGCCCAGCCAGGATCGCCACCGGACTTCCGCAACTCATCTTCGAGGTCCGAATGCTGCTTCTTCAGGTCCTCGATTTCCTGCTTTTTTCGATCGATCTTGGCGTTTTTATCGTTGATATCTTTGCGTGTATATTGCTCGTTCATCGCTTTGGTCGGGTCGTTGTAATATTGCAATTGGGCTTTATCATCCTCTCGCTGCAGGATGTCCAGTTCCTTTTCTGCAGCCGCAATTTTGTCGCGCAGATCCTGGAAACGCTTGCGCCAGGCTTTTTCCGCGTCGTCGCCTTTACTCCCGCCATTCGCCGCCGCGTCTGGCCCGTTGCCCGGCGCAGCTTGCGCACCTGCCGCTGGTGCCGGTCCCGCGTCGCTTGCAGGAGCCGCAGGCTTGATGTCGTCGTCCGTATAGACCTTCTTCGGTTTCGGAGTGGCCTTCTGCTGCTCGCGCGCTTTGCGCGCCGCATCCGCTACCGGATCGCCGGACTGCTGTGCAGGACTCGCCTGCGACTGCTGCTGTTGTGCCAGCACAGGCAACGTTGCCAGGCAAAGACCTGGCAAGAGTATCGAAGCCGCAAACCAATTTTTCACACTCATGGAATACCGCCTCTCCCGGGGTGAGCGGGAATCCCCAGCCTATTACTTAGATGCTTTCCTTCTTCAATTCTACCGCTTCCGGGACGCTCCGGCACGCCGGTAGCGTAACTATAAAGGCCGCCCCGCCCTCCGTGCGATTCCGCGCCTCCACTCGGCCGCCGTGCTGCACGATGATCTTCTGGACGACGGCCAGACCCAGGCCGGTACCTTTTGCCTTGGTCGTGAAAAATGGACGAAAAAGCTTAGGTAAATTGGCGGGGGCAATTCCCGCGCCGTTATCGAAAATCGTGATGCGCTGCGTGTATGTTTCTTCGTGCCTCACCAGTTCTCCGCGCAGAAGTACACGTCCGCCGTTCGCCGCCCCAACGGAAGCCTCTGCCGCATTCCGCGCGAGATTTAAGAGCGCTTGCCGCAACAGTCCCTCATCTCCGGCAACACTTCCCATAGGTCCTTCAAATCGAATCCGCACTTGCGGCAAGGCCTCGGCGACTTCCGAAACCACTCGCTCCACGACTCCATCGAGCGCCACCGGCTCGCTGGAAATCTCCAAAGGCCGCGCATACTTCAAGAATTCCGTCACAACATGCGTAATATTCCGTGTTTGCTCCAGAATTCTTTCCGCCGAGTCGGCCACTTCACCAACGCCAGCTTCCGCGTTGATCATCTGCGCATAACCGGAAATCGTAGCCAGCGCATTCTTGAATTCATGCGCGATACCGGCCGATAACTCTCCCACCGCCGCCAGGCTTTCCTTCAACTGAATCTGCTGCTGCAGGGCCGCCAACTCCGTCAAATCCGTCAGCAAACAAATCGCCCCGCTTATCTTCTCCGTCCCGCGCCGGATGGGCGAAATCGTCACGCCCAGCAGCCTGGTTGCGCCTCCCGGAGCCTCGTGTTCGACCTGTTCGCGCCGGAAGATGCTTCCTTTGGCCAAGCATTCGCCGACGAGCCGAGTGAGCTCCGATTTTTCCCCTAGCACCTCGCTATACCGCCGGAATCCCAGTGCTTGAATGCCCAACACCTGCTCCGCCGCAGGGTTCGCGCTCGAGATGATCCCGGTCGCGTTCACAACTACCAGCCCTGCCGGCATGTTGCGCGTAACTTCCTCGCTCAACCGTTCCGTGTGTTCCGCGCGCTCTCTTTCGATCTTGTGGAGCCTTTCGAGTTCTTTCTCCTGGTCGCGGAGCTGGCGGATCACACCTTGCATCGAAGCCGCCATAAACGCGGATGGGTTTTCGGTGCGCGGGGGCGTCATCATAACGTCGGCCTGATGAGATTCTTGTGTGCTCTGATAAAAACGGCGCAGCAGAAGAAAAACAATCCCCACCACGGCCAGGATGCCGACCGCCATGCCGGCGGCGATTTCCCAAAGGCGCTGTGTGGTCTCGGCTTGGAATGCGGCGAACGTCATAGGCTGAATCGCCCTAGCATCGAAAGGAACCTCAGCGCAAACGCGGCGCAAGATCAATCGAGAAGGAAGAAAAGGCAAAAACAACAATCAGGGCCGCAATGCCCAAAAATGTGCCCAGCGGAAGTTGATACTGGCTCGCAATCAGCCAGCGTATCTGGTTGACCGTACCGAGGCCTCGCCTGCTGGCCCGCTCCGCGAGCCGCCGTCCTGCTCCACGTACATACATCGTGGTTATCAACGCTATTCCTAGAATGCTCCCGAGAAGTGTGCCCAGCAAAATCATAAGAAAGGCATTCCTGATCCCCAGAAACGCTCCCGCCATCGCCATCATCTTGACGTCGCCCATCCCCATGCCTTCACGGCCCCGGACCAGCTTGTACAGCGCCGCCGCTCCCCAAAGCATCAGGCTGCCAAACGCCGCGCCCAAGAGCCCCTCGATCACTCCCAAAGCGCGCTCGGGTGGCACCCAGTGGAAAAGCTTCAAGCACAGCAGGAATGCCGCACCATCATTGGGCGGCACAAACGCCGAGAAAAGCACTCCCGCGGCAAATCCCGGCCAGGTAATCAAGTCGGGGAGAAGGCGCACGCGCAGATCGGTCACCGTCAAAATGATGATCAAACAAATAAAGAACAGCCACTTCGCGGTGGCTTGCGTAATCCCAAACTCGAAGTAGCAACCCACGAACAAAAGTCCCGTTGCGAGCTCTACCAGCGGATACATCGGCGAAATCGGAAGGCCGCAATTCCTGCATTTTCCGCGCAACCAGAGCCATGCAAATACCGGCACATTGTCGTAGGGCTTGATCGGAGTCATGCACCGTGGACATCGCGATCCTGGCGCGACAATAGACTGCTCTTCTGGAATGCGCGTAATGCACACATTCAAGAAGCTGCCAATCACAATTCCAAGTAGAAAAAAGTAGGCGATGACCACAGTTTAGTGGGCCGCTTTTTTCGGCCGCACTTACCACTGTCCCACAGCTATCAACATGCCTCAACAAACCAGAGCCAACTCCGTGCCCCATTCCTAACACCTTGTGAGCCTCGGCAGATGTAGAGTCGCGCGAGTCGCTGAGAAAAAGCGGCAGCAGAGCTGCTGCACTCCGAAGTGCTATTCGAGCCCACGTGAACTCCGGACTTGGCGTTTCGGCGTTGTGCGTTTGTTTGTTTCTTCGGCTGTCGACTGTAAACTGTTAGCTGTCAGCTTTCTCCATGCACTGGTTTGAACGAAAAATCCGCCGCTACGAGCACCGCCGCTGGACCACCGACGACAACCGGCGTGTACAACCTTTCGACTGGGGCTTGGAACACATTGGCGGCGACCCCGCCGACACCAATCCTAGTGCGTTTGTCCATGACTATGCCAAGCGGGCGATTGAGCAGAGCGTCGACTGGTTCGCCACGACCCCAGCTGACGACTATACCCTCGACCGCGAAAACGTACTGACTTTCACGAGTTCCATCGAATCTGCGTGGCCGGAAAATAACACGGTCTACGCCCAACTTTTTCCTGTCAAAACCTCCTCAAACGGCCATGGCCGATCATCTCCTGCCGTTCTGGTGCTTCCCAACTGGAACGCCAAGTGGCACGGCCAGCGCGGCCTCTGCGAATGGCTTCAACGAATTGGGATAACCGCTCTAAAAATGAGCATGCCCTATCACGACCTCCGGATGGCCAAGGGGCACGAACGCGCCGACCAGGTTTGCGGCCCCAATATTGGCCTTACCCTCCAAGCGAATCGCCAAGCGGTCCTTGACGCACGTCGGTGCCTCCGCTGGCTCGAACAGCAGGGGCATACTCGTCTCGGAATACTCGGCACCAGCCTCGGTTCGTCTGTGGGTTACATCACCCTCATGCACGACGAAGCTATCAAAGCGGGCGGGTTCTTCCACTTTTCCACCTACTACGCCGATGTCATCAGCCAGGGCATTACAACCAATCACGTCTGGGAAGGCCTTCGAAATCACGTCACGGTCGACGAGCTGCGCGACTACTGGGCTCCCATCAGCCCTATACCCTATGTCGAGCGCGGCATGGGAGCCGACCGAAAATCCTTCCTTGTTTACGGCAAATACGACCCCACCATGCCCCCTGAGCTAAGCCGTCAGATGCTCGACTGCCTCCGTAGCCATGGCGCTCAACCCCGCAGCCTGCAACTCCACTGTGGCCACTATTCCCTCGAACTCCCCCCATTCAGCTACATCGCTGGCTACCGTATGCTCTCCTTCCTCCGTTCCGCCCTCGCCCTTTAGCAAAACAACTCTCGCTGCAAGACAGCTGCTTGCAAATGAAGTAATGAAGGCGCGTGCAGAATGGTAGAATTCTTGGTAGAATGGTAGAGCCATGCACCTAAACATAAAAAACCCGGAAACCCACAAGCTCGCCCGCCAGCTTGCCCGTGAGACCGGCGAATCTCTGACGACCGCCGTGACCCAGGCCCTCCGCGAGCGCCTCGAAGCGGTTCGTCGCCGGCGAAAGAGCAAAGCCACACTTGCCGCCATTCGCGCCATAAGTGCACGTGTAGCCGCCTTGGACAAAGGTCCTTATATCGATCACGGCGAAATGCTCTACGATGAGCACGGTCTTCCCAAGTGATTGTCGACAGTTCAGCGCTTCTCGCGATTCTGCTCCGCGAGCCAGGTTCGGACGTCTTTGATGAAGCGATTGTGGCGGCTACGGCGGCGAGAATCTCCGCTCCCACATTTGTTGAAGTTTCCATCGTTCTCGAGTCTAGAACGGGCGCCCAAGGCGTCCTGCTGTGGGAGTCGATGTTACGTGAATCCCGCATAGCCATTGAGCCGTTTACCGAAGAACACGCATTTTTAGCGCGTCAGGCTTTTTCCGATTACGGCAAGGGTCGCCATCCCGCCGGTCTGAATTTCGGAGACTGTTTCTCCTACGCGCTTGCCAAAGCCACGGGCGAACCTCTTTTGTTCAAAGGCGATGATTTCCGCAAAACTGACGTGCTCCCCGCGCTGCCCTGAGTGCATTCGATTCATAAGTTCCAACTGTCTACTCGCGGTTCGTGGTCCTCTTTTCGCCAGCGCCTCTAGTATCATCATCTTATGCAGACCCTGCTCGTCGAGGCCTTTGGGCCGCTGGTCGTTGCTTTCGTGATTTTCGTGGCTGTTGTTGGCGCTCGGCGGCTTTGGTATCAGTACCGCAATCGGCTCAGTTCCGAGCAGCGGCAAGCCGCGCGCGATGCTTTCCGCAGCCGCTTAGTTCATCCCAACGCTTCGGAAGTCGAGCAGGGAATCGGCGCGTTTCTCCCACAGCGGCTCATCACGCTTTATGAAGATCATCCAACTCTGCTCAACGAACAAATCGAAATCCGCCGCCCGCCTCCCGATCCCGAAAACCCCGCCGAGCCGCAAAACCCGGCCGAATGGATTGAAGCCTTTCTACCTCTCGATCTCGAGAGCCAAAAATACACCCTCGACTTGCCCGGCCGGGGCTGGGGCAAAGGGTTCTGCTTTGCGACGGATGGCGAAGGCAATTTCTATTGGATTCCCGCTGGCGCCAGCCGACAGCTGGACGCGCCTGTCTTCTTCGCTCATACAGATCCTGTATACAATGAAAAAGTCGCCGCATCCCTCGACGACTTTCTCTCCTGGCCACGCACTGTTCACGTGCCTGAGTCAGCGGTAACCCATTGAAAGCACTGCTCTTGTTTGCTCCCCTAACCACAAGGTCAACCTGAACCCGAAGTACCATTGGCCCCGCCATTGCCCTTTCGTACGTTGAAGTGGGGACCCAAGTTCATTCGGGGGCACGACCATGCGAAAACGGCTCATTCCCTTGGCGGCAGCGGCACTGTGGTGGGCTGGCTACAGCTCCGCCCAATCGCAGGATCCCGCCCAAAACGCCGCCCAACCAGCTGGAAAGGGTGCCTCGCAGGCCTCCGCGTCGCAGCAGCCATCGCAACAAGCCAGTTCCGACTCCGCGGACCAGCCAATGTCTCTTGCGGACTTGGCGCGCGCAGCTCGCTCTAAAAAACAAATTGATACCAAGCCCGCTGCAAAGAGCTCCAAAATTCTCGACGATGACAATATGCCGCGAGGGGTCTACGACGCTGATTCGCCGCCTGCCAAACTGGCCGCTCTTGGGCCTCAGGTGCAGAGTTCGCCGCCGCCGGGAGGTCCTTTCCCCGAATATCGCGGCAAAGTGGTTCTGCTAGACTTCTGGGCTTCATGGTGCGGCCCTTGCCGAAACGCTTTGCCTAACCTCAAGCGCCTTCAGGCGGTCTACGGAGGTGGTGATTTCGTGGTCGTGAGCATCAGCGAGGACGACGAAGAGTCCGATTGGCGCGCCTTCGTCGCAAGCCACAATATGACTTGGCCCCAACGGCTTGACGCTGATAGCAGCCTGCAGCATCAGTTCGGAGTGAACGCGCTACCAACCTACATCCTGCTTGGCCGCGATGGGGCAGTGGTCCAGAAATTCGTTGGCGAAGAGATGGCAGAATCCATCGTCGAGCGGATTGGCCCGGACCTAAAAAAGACCCTCGCCGCCAAACCCTGAAACAATCGCAAAGCGTTGTTAGTAGATTTAAGCAGGCATACATTAATAGGAGAGTCGCTCAGCGAAGAACATTGGCGAGAACACCCTCGCCCACGATTGTCGAAACGGCTTCGATTTCGGCCGCCAGAGGACGATCGTGGGTCACTTTGGCCGACTTCGCGCGCACAGCTTCGTACGCCTTCGTCGCCAGCGTGCCCGTATTTAGGGGTGCGAGCAGGTCGATGCCTTGGCAGGCGCACAGAAGTTCAATCGCGATCGTGTGGCGCAAATTTTCGAGCATCGGCGACAGACGGCGGGCGCCGCTCATGCCCATGGAGACGTAGTCTTCCTGATTGCCTGAAGTAGAGATCGAGTCGACGGAATGCGGCACGGCCAAAGCTTTGTTTTCGCTGGTGAGAGCGGCCGCCGTGACTTGCGCGATCATGAAGCCGGAATTCAGGCCAGGCTCTGGTGTAAGAAATGCGGGGAGCATGCTGGTCAGTGGGTTGGTCATCTGCTCGATGCGGCGTTCGGAAATGCCGCCGAGGGTGGCCAGCGCTATAGCGACTTGGTCCGCAGCCATTGCCAGGGGCTGGCCATGAAAATTTCCGCCGCTGATGATGTCGCCGCGGCCGTCTTCTTTTACAAAGACGAGCGGGTTATCCGTCGCGCTGTTCAATTCCACGGAGGCCATTTCGCGCGCTTGCGCGAGCGAATCGCGCACCGCTCCGTGGACTTGCGGGGTGCAACGGACGCTGTACGCATCCTGCACGCGCGGATCTTTTTCCGCCGAGCGGTGGGACTCGCGGATTTGGCTGCCTTCGTTTAGGTGCGCCAGATTTCGCGCCGTCGTCGCGGCACCGGTATACGCACGCGCGTGCATGATGCGCGCGTCAAACGCGCCAGGGCTGCCGCGCAGCGCATCGAGAGAAAGGGCAGCGGCCACATCGGCGCTGTCGATGAGAATGTCCGCGTCGCGGAGCGCAAGACTGAGCAGCGCCAGCATTCCTTGCGTGCCGTTGAGCAGCGATAGACCTTCCTTTGCTTCCAGCGCGACTGGCTTTATCCCCGCGCGGCGCATTGCTTCGCCACCTTCAAGAATCTCGCTTTGGTACGCGGCGTGGCCCTCGCCGATCACAACCACCGCAAGATGCGCCAGCGGCGCAAGATCGCCGGAAGCGCCGACCGATCCTTGCGACGGAATCACGGGATGCACTCTTGCGTTCAGCATTTCACAGAGGGTATCAACGACCAGCGGACGGACTCCGCTCAACCCTTTCGCGAGGGCATTCGCGCGCAACAGCATCATCGCGCGGGTTTCCGCTTCGCCGAGCGGGGCGCCGACGCCGCAGCAATGCGAACGCACAAGATTCACTTGCAGGGTTCGCACTTGCTCCGGTGAAATGCGCACCGATGCGAGTTTCCCGAATCCTGTGTTGATGCCATAGGCAGTCGCTCCTGAAGCCACGAGTTGGTCGACGACGGCTCGGGAGCTTTTCATTCGCTCGACAGCGGCCGGCGCAAGGCTGACCTGTTCGCTGTGGAGTGCCACGCGATAGAGTTGCTCGAATGTCAGGTCGTCCCCGTTCAGCAGAGTATTCGCGGCGGCGCTCATGTTTCGCTCCGATCGGGCTGCGGGGCCACGACGGATTTAAAGACGCTGTGATATTTTGCCGGCAACAATTTGGGCCGGCCGTTGCTTCCGCAGATGATGTGCGTGGTCTCGCCCGTCGCGAGTAATTTGCCGTCCGCGTCGCGAATGACTTCGTAAGAAAACTTTACGATGCGGTTGCGCGATTCCGCGATGCGCGTGCGGATGTGGAGAATTTCATCGTATTTGGCGGATTGGAGATACCGGCAATGTGCGTCTGCCACTACGATATGGCAATCGTCTTCTTTTTCCATGAGGGTGTACTCGATGCCCAGTGCGCGGATCAGTTCCACGCGGCCGACCTCGAACCACACCAGATAGTTGGCATGGTAGACCACGCCCATCTGGTCGGTTTCGGCGTAGCGCACCCGTACTGTAGCGTCGTGGTATTCGATCATTCTCATTTCCTGTGAATCGAGACGCTCGCTGGCGTGGATCATTCCACGTCCGTGCTCCAAACAGGTTTGCGTTTCTCGAGGAAGGACGCGAGCCCTTCCTTGAAATCGGCGGTGCAACGGATGCGCGCGTTTTCGAGAATGGCGCGTTCCAGATCTTCGTCCACACTCGCCGCAGCCGCCGAAGTCAGCAAACGCTTGGCTCGCGTCAGGCTTACGGGGCTGGCGGCAATCAGAACGTCTGCTACCTCGTGCGCGCGCGGCATCAAACGCTCGCGCGGTACGATTTCCGTGACGAGGCCCAAGCTTAAGGCTTCTGCCGCGTCCACGAGACGGCCAGTCAAGAGAAGGTTGCGGGCCTGTTTGTCGCCGATTTGTCGGGTCAAAAAGACGGAAACGATGGCTGGCAAAAAACCGATTTTCACTTCGGTATAGCCAAACTTCGCTTCCGGAACCGACAGAGTGAAGTCACACAAGGTGGCGATGCCGCAGCCGCCGGCGAGCGCGGCGCCGTTCACCGCGGCGATCAATGGCTTTGAAAAGCCCCAGATGCGGCGGAACATTTTCCCCATGCGCCGAGAGTCGTCCATGTTTTCCGCGGAAGATTGGTTGGCAATGTCGGAGAGCATTTCCAAGTCCATCCCGGCGCAAAACGATTTGCCTGCGCCGGTAACGATGGCCACTCTCGTACGACTGTTCTCGATCTCGTCTAGAGCAGATTGGATCTCGGAGACCATCCTGGAATTGATGGCATTGCGTTTGTCGGGCCGGTTGAGGGTCAGGGTTGCGAGTTGGCCGGTGAATTCTAGAGTCAGCGTTTCATACATTTTTGCGCGTCTCCCAACTTCTGAAAGTGCTGGAGAAATCTTTCGCACTCGTTCTGTTCACGGCTGCCACCGCGCATTTGGTCGTCGCCGACATAGCAAATTCCCATTTACGACATTCTGCCCCTACAGTCGGCGCTCAACCTCGGGAACGATTCTAATTCACTAGCGGCGCATGTGCATACTTCGTGCGGATCTCGTTGGTCATAGCAAGGAGAGTTCCTAGGCGCTCGGAATTGATCCCGGGATCAGCGCCGGCTTTCTTCAGTGCGGCTAGAACGTCTTCGGTGGCGATGTTGCCGACGAGATTGTCTCCGGCAAACGGGCAGCCGCCAAGTCCAGTTAGTGCGCTATCGAATCGGCGGCAGCCGGCTTCGTAGACCGCGAGAATTTTTGCTTCGGCATTTTCTGGGCGGCTGTGCAGGTGTACGCCGAGTTCGATGCCTGCAACTTCGTCTTTCAACTGGCGATAGAGATCGCCGACGAGTTCCGGCGAAGCGGTGCCTACGGTGTCGGCGAGCGAAACCGTACGGACGCGAATTCCTTTCAGCCATTCGAGCGCTTCGGCGACGATTTCGGGTCCCCAGGGCTCGTCGTACGGATTGCCGAAGGCCATCGAGATGTAGACTACGAGGTCCTTCTTTGCGGCTAGAGTTTCTTTGCGCAATTTCTCGACGAGCAAGCGCGATTCGTTGCGCGTCATATTGGCATTCGCTCGCCGAAAATAGGCGGAGATCGAGTAAGGATATCCGATTGTGGTGACGCCAGGCGTGGCCAGCGCTCGTTCCAGTCCTTTTTCATTTACGACAATTCCAATAATTTCGGGCAAAGGAACCTCAGCGGGACGGGAAGCGCGGAGTTTCGCCATGACATCTTCGCTGTCGGCCATCTGCTTCACGTGTTTTGGCGAAACAAAACTCACCGCATCGATGTGCTTGAATCCGGCCAGCACAAGTTGCTTCAAGTACTCGGCCTTGTATTCTGTCGGAATAAAGTCCGATAGGCCCTGCCACGCGTCTCGCGGACATTCAACGATTGTTATCCTGTTTTCCATCACTCCTCATGGTGCATAGGGGTCCCGAATAAAGTGGAGCGAATACCACCAAGCGATCGCGACTATGGCGATGATCAGCCACCCGCTGATGAGGAAGCCGCCCGTGATGCGTCGACGAATGGACGCGATGAGCATCGTTGCAAGCGCGGCAATTATTCCGAGGGCGGCAGGGATGAACCCCAATGCCGCCAAAAACCACAAGGGCCCACGATCGAGCGCCACCTTCGTGTAAATGATGCAAACAATGCCTGCGATAGCCGACAAAAGCAGGACAACCACGACAAGAAGCACGTTGCTGCCGACGGACACAGATTGCTTTTCGCTCGAGTCCATTATGTTTGGAGAACTCCGGTTTTGAATTCGCGGATTTCGGGATTTAGCGCGGCGGCCTCGAGGGCACTGATCAGGGCGTCGCGGGTGTGGGCGGGGTCGATGATGGCATCAACCCAGAGGCGGGCGGCGGCGTGGCGCGGATCGGTTTGATGTTCGTAAGTAGCCTTCACACTCTCGAGCATTTCTTTGCGGGCTTTCTCGTCAACCTTTTTGCCTTCGCGTTCGAGTTGCTTGAGTTTGATTTCGGCGAGAGTGTTGGCAGCGGCGTCGCCGCTCATTACCGCGAACTTTGCCGTGGGCCAGGCGAACATGAAGCGCGGGTCGTAGGCTTTGCCGCACATGGCGTAGTTGCCAGCGCCGAAGCTGCCGCCGCAAATCACGGTGATTTTTGGGACTACGCTGTTGGCGACGGCGTTGACCATTTTTGCGCCGGCACGGATGATGCCGCTCCACTCGGCGTCTTTGCCGACCATGAAGCCGTTTACGTCGTGCAAGAAAATAAGCGGGATGCGGCTTTGGTTACAGTCGAGGATGAAGCGCGCGGCTTTTTCGGCGGACTCGGTGTAGATCACGCCGCCGAACTCCATCCGCTTCTGGTCCGAACCACGCGCATGGGTTTGCACGTGTTGTTTTTGATTGGCGACGATGCCGACGGCCCAGCCGCCGATGCGCGCGTAGCCGCAAAGGACGGTTTCGCCATACTCGTGGCGATATTCTTCAAACTCGCTGGCGTCCACTATGCGCGCGATGATTTCGCGCATGTCGTATTGTTTTGCGGGGTCGCTAGAAAATATTCCATAAATTTCATCGGCTGGATAGAGCGGGTCGCGCGCTGCGACGTGGCTGAAGGGCGAAGGATTTGCCGCGCCCATTTTATCAACAAGCGCGCGAATTCTGGCGATGCACGCGTCGTCGTCGGGTTCGCGAAAATCGACGGTGCCGCTGATCTGCGAATGCATTTTTGCGCCGCCCAAGTCTTCGGCGGAGGTGACTTGTCCGATGGCGGCTTGAACGAGGGCCGGCCCGGCCAAGAATAATCCCGAGCCTTCGGTCATCAGAATGTGGTCGCACATCAGTGGCAGGTAGGCTCCGCCGGCCACGCACATGCCCATAATGGCGGCGAGCTGGGGAATGCCCATCGCGCTCATGACCGCGTTGTTGCGGAAGACGCGGCCGAAATCATCGGTATCAGGGAAGACGTCTTCCTGAAGGGGCAAAAAAACGCCGGCGGAGTCGACCAGGTATATCGTCGGGATATGATTTTCGATGGCGATATTTTGTGCGCGAATGACTTTCTTCGCCGTCATCGGGAAAAACGCGCCGGCTTTTACGGTCGCGTCGTTGGCAATAAGCATGAACGTGCGCCCGCACACCTTCACAAGACCCGTTACGGTTCCTGCCGAGGGCGCGCCACCCCACTCCTCGTACATTTCGTACGCGGCGAAAATTCCTAGTTCGAAGAGCTGCGAGCCAGAGTCGATCAGTTTTGCGATGCGCTCCCGCGCCGTGAGCCGGCCTTTTTTGTGCTGCGAATCGATGGCTCTTGCGCCGCCGCCCTGGCGAATCTGTTCTTCTTCGTTCTTGATTTTTGTGAGGAGGTCGATGATGCGGCGGTGGCTTTTTTCGAAGTCAGGCGACTTCGCCTTCACGCTGGTTTTCAGGACGGACGCAGCCACTCGCAGACCTCGCGCAGGATTCACACCGGCGCGCTGAAGCTCCGTCGCACGCCAAGGGGAACAGTATACGGTCCACGGCAAATTTCCGCGAGTGTGCGGCTCGATGCATGCGTGTTGACGATTTTCGACCGAGTGTCTACAATTTGAAGCGGCAGTGCTGAAAAGGCACTGAATCTTTATGTCGGAGGCGCCTGTGAAAACCGCAGTTGAAGTTGTTCTGGGCGGACGTGCCTCCGGCGAGCTTTCAAATTAGTCAAACGATTTCGCCGAAAGGCCTTCCCGCTCCTCCTTTTTCGCTGACAACAGAATCACTGCGTTTGCTTAACGATCTGGACCTCCGTTCTCGGCTACCGTTCAAGCGAACGCACAGCCGTGTTGCGTTGCCTGGACTTTTCCAGAGCGCACGCGCGTTGCTGCTCGCGAGCAGCGGGAGGATTCGCAAGTGATAATCCGAGATTTAGGCTGGGATGCGTATTTTGAGGCGCTGTGGAGCGAGAGCGCGCAGGGCGGGTGCGTGCCGGCCCGCGTTGTTTCGCAACAACGCGGCTTGTGGCGCGTGGCAGGAGATTTTGAAGAGTGTTGGGCGGAGCCTTCCGGAAAATTTCGCAAAGAGGCCGAGGCCGGCGGAGATTGGCCGGCTGTCGGCGACTGGGTTTCGGTGGAGCTTCGCGCCGAGAAACAGAACGCTCTCATCCAGCACGTTTTGACGCGACGCAGCCGATTTGTGCGTAAAGTAGCCGGGAAACAAATCGCGGAGCAGGTGATCGTGGCGAATATTGACGTCGCACTGATCGTGGCGGCGTTGGACGGCGATTTCAACGTGCGGCGCGTGGAGCGATATCTGGCGCAGTGCTGGGAATCCGGAGCGCGTCCGGCGATTGTTCTGAACAAGGCCGACGCGTGCGCGGAGTCCGCCGAGCTTGCCGCGGAAATTGAGGGAATTGCCATGGGCGCACCGGTGTTTCTCGTCAGTGCGAAAACCGGCGAAGGGTTGGAATCGCTAGAAGGCAGTTTCAAAAAGGGACAGACAATCGTTCTACTTGGATCTTCGGGAGTGGGGAAGTCCACTTTGGTCAATCGCTTGCTGCAAGAAGATCGGCAGACGACGCACACAGTGCGTGAGAGCGACAGCCGCGGACGCCACACAACTACATCGCGAGAGCTGTTTGTGCTGCCAAACGGTGCGTTGATCATCGACACGCCCGGCTTGCGTGAGCTTCAGTTGTGGAACGCCGCGGAAGGGCTAACGCAAACATTCCCGGACGTTGATGAACTTGCCGCGCAATGCCGATTCACCGACTGCCAGCACCAGAATGAGCCGGGCTGCGCGGTACAAGCTGCACTTGCTTCAGGTATTCTGGACGGTGATCGATTGGAAAGTTGGCGGAAACTTCAGCGAGAGCAGGAGTTTTTACAGCGAAAAATCGATCCCGCAGTTGGGGCGACGTATAAGAAACGTATTAGAATATCAATGCGTCAAGTACGAGAGAACTACCAGAACCGGGACAAAGGGAAAAACTAAAAACCGATCATGCGAGAGTTACGACTGAACTTGGAGCTTGCTCGACGTGTGGAACTTGCGGAAGCGCAAGCCGCCGTCGAATGCGCGGAGGCTCTAGGACGATTCCGGCCCGCGAGCGGTGCGGCGGTGAGGCGTGTTGCCGGGGGATTTGCGGTGTATTGCGGGAAGGACTCGCCGATTACGCAGGCAGTGGGGATGGGGCTTGATGGGCCCGTTAGCGGTGAGGAGTTCGATCGCCTCGAAGAGTTTTACCGCAGCCGTGACGAAACAGTCCGTGTGGAGACGTGTCCGCTGGCCGATCCTACTTTTATCGAGCATTTCGCGCAGCGTGGATATCGAGTGACGGAATTTTCAAATGTCATGGCGCGGCAGGTGAGTCCTGATGAGACTTGTCCCGAGCCTCCCGAAGGCGTGGCCATCGAAAAAATCGGCAAGGACCAGATCGATGTGTGGACGCTGACGGTTTCCCAGGGTTTTGCGGAAAAGTTTCCGGTGTCTCAGGAACTGCTCGAAGTCATGAAACTGTTTGCATTCGGGCCGAAGACGGAGTGCTATTTGGCGCGGGTAGACGGGAAAATTGCCGGAGGGGGGACGCTTGCTCTTCACGACGGAGTTGCCGGACTGTTTGGTGCGAGCACGTTGCCCGTGGCCAGGAGACGCGGAGTGCAGACCGCTTTGCTGCAACGGCGTCTGGCACGCGCTTCGCAGGCGGGAAGTGATCTGGCGGTCAGCATCGCTCAGCCGGGGAGTATTTCGCAGCGCAATATTGTCCAGCAGGGCTTTCAGGTGCTTTACACGCGGGTCAAATTCGAAAAGAAACTGCCGTAACGTCGTGACTTGCAGAGTTAACGCGCTAGTCGCTTGTGGATGAAGGTGACGATGTCCTGCGTGGAAGTGCCCGGCAGGAAAATCTCCGCGATGCCTGATTGCTTCATGGCGGGGATGTCGGCTTCGGGAATGATGCCGCCGACCAGGACGGTGACGTCGTCCATACCTTTTTCGCGCAGCAAGGTCATGAGCTGCGGGCAGATGGTGTTGTGCGCGCCAGAGAGGATGGAGAGGCCAATGACGTCGACGTCTTCCTGGACGGCGGCGGAGGCGATCATCTCGGGAGTTTGGCGGAGGCCGGTGTAGATCACTTCCATGCCGGCGTCACGCAAGGCGCGCGCAATGATTTTGGCGCCGCGGTCGTGGCCATCCAAGCCAGGCTTGGCAATCAGCACTCTTATTTTTTTCTCAGGCATATTCGTTAGAGAGTTTAGCTTAGTTTCTGCTGGCAGATCACGTGATGGCGACTTCTTCGTAGGTGCCGAAGACTTCGCGGAGGGCGTCGCAGATTTCGCCGACGGTGGCGTAAGCCTTCACGGCGTCGAAGAGGAAGGGCATTAGGTTGTCTTTGCCTTCGGCGGCTTTGCGGAGGACGTTTAGACGGCGGTCGACTTCGGCTTTGGAGCGATCAGCGCGAAGTTTCGAGAGGCGTTCGGTTTGGCGGCGAGCGACGCTTTCGTCGATCTGGAGGATGTCCAGTGGCCTTTCTGCCGCGACGTAGTCGTTGACTCCGACGATGATTTTTTCTTTTTTATCCACGGCCACTTGGTACTTATAGGAGGCCTCCGCAATTTCGCGCTGCGGGTAGCTTCGCTCGATAGCCGGGACCATGCCGCCCATCGCGTCGATTTTTTCGATGTAGTCCCACGCGGCGCGCTCGACTTCGTTGGTCAACGTTTCGACAAAATACGAACCGCCTAGCGGATCGACTGTATTGGTGACGCCGGTTTCGTGCGCGATGATCTGTTGCGTGCGCAGCGCGATGGTGGCGGCGAACTCTGTGGGCAAGGCCCAGGCTTCGTCGAGGGAGTTCGTATGCAGCGATTGCGTGCCGCCGAGCACGGCGGCCATAGCCTGGAGCGCGGTGCGGACAACGTTGTTGTATGGCTGTTGCGCTGTGAGCGAACAGCCCGCCGTTTGCGTGTGGAAGCGCAGCGCCCAGGTGCGCGGGTTTTTCGCACCGTAGCGCTCGACCATAGCTTTGTGCCAGATGCGGCGAGCGGCACGATACTTGGCGATTTCCTCGAAGAAATCATTGTGGGCATTGAAAAAGAAGGAAAGCTGCGGAACAAACTGATCCACGTCCAGCCCGCGGCGCATTCCATATTCGACGTATTCCATGCCATCGCGCAGCGTGAACGCTAATTCCTGAATCGCGGTCGAGCCGGCTTCGCGGATGTGGTAGCCGCTGATCGAAATGGGGTTGAACTTGGGCGTGTTCTTTACGCCGAATTCAAACGTGTCGATCACCAAGCGCATCGACGGTTCCGGCGGATAGATGTATTCCTTTTGCGCGATGTATTCCTTGAGAATGTCGTTTTGCAATGTCCCGCTGAGATGCTTCCAATCAACACCTTGCTTTTCGGCGACCGCCAGATACATGGCCCAAAGGATTGCGGCCGGAGAATTGATGGTCATCGAAGTGGAAACGCTTCCAAGTGGAATCTGGTCGAAGAGCGCTTCCATGTCCGCGAGGGAACTGATCGCTACGCCGCACTTGCCGACCTCTCCCTCGGCAAGGGAATGGTCGGAGTCATAGCCCATGAGGGTCGGGAGATCGAATGCGACGGAAAGGCCGGCTTGCCCTTGCGAAAGCAGATAGCGGAATCGTTCGTTGGTA
>DATFZQ010000212.1:0-4440 GCA_035314345.1 Candidatus Acidiferrum sp. | reverse complement strand
AATAACGAAAATGCTGCGGGGCTCGTATCGGAACGAGTCATCGACAAGACTGAGCGCCGCTGGCTCTTTGGCATGGCAGGCATGCTCGGCGTGATGCTGGCGGTTATCGTGCTCACCGGTGTCTCGCAAATGCTGCATCCCTTGAGCGATGTGGAAACCATCAACCCGGCTACGTTGCACCTCCAGGGCGAATTCGTCGAAAGCAACCTCGGCTCCGCCGTCGAGCCTGATGGCTCGATCACCGTCCGCATTATCGCCGAACAGTACATGTTCGTTCCTCAATGCGCCGTAGTGCCAGCTGCTACACCCGTTCGTTTTCGGTTGACCAGCGCCGATGTGACACACGGTTTCTTCGTCCAAAGCACCAACGCCAACGCCATGGTGGTGCCTGGCTACATTAGCAATGTGAT
Organism: Candidatus Acidiferrum sp.; assembly: GCA_035314345.1. Taxonomy (GTDB): domain Bacteria; phylum Acidobacteriota; class Terriglobia; order Acidiferrales; family UBA7541; genus Acidiferrum. Next base: position 4,030 of record DATFZQ010000212.1, on the reverse strand, counting down.
GACAAGCTTCGCGCGCTCGGGAAATTACGAAATGCCTTGTGACGAATTTTGTGGTTTCGGTCATCACGCCATGGCCGCGCGCGTCCTGGTCTTGCCCAAAGATCAATTCAAGAACCTGCCGCCGAACGAAAGGATGAATTGTGGAGCGCAATAAATTACTTCCTCTCGCCCACTTGTGGGCGGCGTTTTTATGTTTTTTTCCCGCCGTTGGACTGGGTGTCTGGCAAATGCTGATGCGCAGCCCTCTTCCCGCTCCCGTCGACGACCCCAATCTCTACTATTCCTCCGTCACCGCGCATGGCTCCATCATGGCTTATGTTTTTCCGACGTTCTTCGCTATGGGGTTTGGCTATGCCATCGCAGTCTCTGCTCTAGGAAGGCCGCTCCACGGAGAAAAATGGGCGTGGGCCGGTTTTTTCCTCGCCGTCATCGGCACCGTCATGGCTCTCGTGCCGGTTGCCGCCGGCCGGTCCTCCGTTTTGTACACCTTTTATCCGCCTCTGATCGGAAGTCCCTGGTACTACTTAGGAGTCGCGCTCGTCATCATCGGATCTTATTTTTGGATCGCGTTGATGCTAGTCAATTTCCGTGCATGGAAACGAGAGAATCCCGGGAAACCTGTCCCGCTCGCTATGTTTGCCATCACCGCGTGCGCACTCCTGTGGGGGTGGACAGCACTTGGCGCTACCAGCGAGGTCCTCTTTCAAATTCTGCCCGTCACGCTCGGATGGCGCCACACCATCGATGCTGGTTTGGCTCGGACGTTGTTTTCCATAACGCTGCACGCGATTGTCTACTTCTGGCTCATCCCGGCCTACATCGCGTACTACACACTAATGCCGCAGGCCGCGGGCGGACGACTCTATAGCGACACCATGGGACGCGTAACTTTTGTGTTGTTCCTCGTTTTTTCCATCCCCGTAGGTTTGCATCATCTCTTCATGGATCCGGAACACGGCGCGGGTTTCAAGTTCGTTCAATCCGTGCTCACTTTTATGGTCGCGCTGCCCACGTTGCTCACGGTGTTTACGATCACTGCCTCCCTCGAGATAGCTGGGCGCGCGCGTGGCGGTAAAGGGCTATTCGGATGGATTCGGGCGTTGCCGTGGGACGAACCTATGGTTCTCGCTGTCGGTCTTTCGCTGCTTCTGCTAGGTCCCGGCGGTTTCGGTGGACTCATCAACATGAGCTTCGCCATGAATGCCATGATTCACAACACCTCTTGGGTCACCGCCCACTTCCACCTCATTTTTGGAGGCGCCGTTGTAATCGTCTACTTCGCGATCGCCTACGAATTGATGCCCCGGCTTATCGGGAGGCCGCTCGTTTCAAAGCGCCTGGCTTGCCTCCAACTGTGGATTTGGTTCTGGGGCATCCTGATCACCACGATACCCTGGCACATTGCAGGACTAATGGGCCAGCCGCGGCGATACGCCATCTTTGATTATTCGGACCCCGTTGCCGCGAAAATGGCACCCCTCGTCATCCTGTCCGTGATGGGTGGCCTCGTCGTTCTCAGCTCAGTGCTCCTGTTTTTTTACGTCCTTCTTCGAACAAGCTTTGCTCCCGTGGCGGAATCCATGCTTCCCATTCGCTATGCTCTGTCAGTCAATCCTCCCGCCACGGTGCCCCCGCTCCTTAACGGGTTCGCCTTTTGGAATGTCATCCTGCTAGCGCTCGTGCTGATTGCTTACGGCTATCCCATCGGCCAGTTCTTTTTCCTACACAACCAGAATGCGCCCGCGTATTCCTTAACCCAGGAGGTCACGAAATGAGCCCGGCAAACAATCCATCTCGCCTCCACAATCCATGGCGTTTTATCGCTTTCGCTCTTGTTTCGGCAATCGTCGTGGTTGCGTTCGGATTGGGCTTCTTACTCTTGCCGCGTTACCAAGGGACGCATGCGCCCTCTTCCGAGAAGGACTCGATGTATCACGCTCTCGGCTTTCACACGCACGCCAATGCCTCCAGCACCATTCAGCCTCCGCTGAAGATCCCCACGTACATCGCCTGGACAGACACGACCATTCGTCAAGCTGCAAACGGCGATCCGAAGCGCGGAGAGGTCATCGCCCAAGACTGCACGGCATGTCATGGTGAAAAAGGACTGAGCACGCAAGCCTGGATTCCAAGCCTGGCAGGGCTCGATCCGCTCGTTCTGTACAAACAACTCGACGACTTTCGCTCTGGAACACGCTTGTCGGCTCCAATGTCCGCGATTGCGCAATCGCTTACGGCTCAGCAGTACGCTGATCTGGCCGCCTATTTTTCATCGTTGCCGGGGTTGCCGGAAAGCAGCGGCGAACGCCCTCCGCGTCCCGACAGCAGCTACCGCAACCGCGATCCCGTGCAAAGGTTAATTTACGCTGGCGATCCGAAACGCGGTATCGCCGCATGTGCCTCCTGCCATGGCCCTGGCGGCTATCGGATCGGAGCGCCCGCCTTGACGAAACAAAATGAACTATATATCGATCAGCAGCTCCACGCGTTCGCACAAGGCACGCGCGCCAACGATATGAACATGCCCATGCGCACGATCTCCGCAATGCTCACCGAATCCGAGATGCGAGCTCTCGCGCAGGCATACGCAAACGAGAAGCGCCAGCAACCATGAAAAGAACATTAGTCAAGGTACGGTCATACGATGTCACGGCCATGCGATCGAGGGACGGAAGGGACGCTCCGATGGGAAAACTGATGGGCTGCTTGCTTGTAACTTCTTTGCTGCTATTTTCCGCGCCCACGGAAAAGTCCGTCAAGACTCCCGTCGGCGCGGAACTGGTCCCCGCTGGCACGCCCTACAGTCCGGGAGTCTCGGCCGACGGAACCCTTTACGTCTCCGGTCTCCAGGGGACGGACCCCGAAACCCATGCATTGCCAAGCGACTTTGGGCAAGAAGTTAGAAATTGTTTGGAAAATGTAGGGCACGTTTTGAAAGATGCACGCATGAACTACTCCGATGTGGTTTCCGTTCAGATCTTTCTGGCCGATATGTCTCAGTTCGACCAAGTGAATTCGATCTACAAGAGCTATTTCAAGAGTCCCTACCCGGCACGGACAACTGTGCAAGTCGCGAAACTCTCTCTGGGTGCGCGTATCGAGGTCGCGGCTATTGCACACAAATGATGCTTAGAGTTGGCCTGGGAACTACAGACGGTTCCGAAGAATGCCAGGAGCAATTGGGAAGTCAAAGAAGGCGCAACGATATTTCATAGGAAAGGATGAAGCAAATGGAATACAAGGTAATCTCCGGCACAGAAATGAATGTTTCGCGAATTGCGCAAGGTACGTGGGCAATCGGTGGTTGGATGTGGGGAGGTACAGACGAAAGAGAATCGATTCGAACGATTCACGCCGCCCTCGACAAAGGGATCAATTTGATCGACACCGCCCCGGTTTACGGTTTCGGGGTTTCCGAAGAAATCGTCGGAAAGGCAATTGAGGAGAGAGGACATCGGGAAAAGGTATTCATCGCGACCAAGGTCGGGCTCGAGTGGCATAACGGCTCGGTTACGCGAAATTCCTCGCCCGGTCGTATCCGGAAGGAGGTCCAAGATTCGCTCCGTCGACTTCGCACGGACTACTTGGACATCTATCAAGTCCATTGGCCGGACTCGGCCGTCCCGATCGAAGAAACCGCCCGGACCATGCAAGCCCTCTTTAAAGAGGGCCTGATCCGTGCGATCGGTGTGAGCAACTATTCGCCGGAGCAGATGAACCGGTTCATGTCGGTGTCTGAACTGCACACCGTCCAGCCTCCTTATAACCTCTTTGAGCGGCAAATTGATCGTGACGTGCTTCCTTACGTGCGCGAAAAGAATCTGAGCGCTTTCGCGTACGGGCCTCTCTGCCGGGGGCTCTTGACCGGGACGATGCGGCCGGGCACGAAGTTCACCGGTGATGATCTCCGTCAGTCCGATCCGAAATTCCAGCCGCCGCGCTTCGCACAATATCTGAATGCGGTGCAGCAGCTGGATGATCTGGCGCAAACAAGATACGGAAAGCACGTCATGGATCTCGCGGTGCGATG
>DATFZQ010000211.1:0-5096 GCA_035314345.1 Candidatus Acidiferrum sp. | reverse complement strand
CAGAGATTTGTATCGGCGAGATCGATCAGCTCGTCGCCGTGCCCGCTGAGAACTGCCTTGAGCGCAAACAGGCCAAAACCCTTTGCCTGTTCAAGCGTTATAGTCGGCGGCATCGAGTCGGCCTGCCCTTGCGCCAAAGTCAAAGACCGTGTAGTTGAGATCCAATGCCTCCTGAAAGTCCTGAAAGGTTTGGCGGTAGTACCGGGTTCCGAGATAGGTCTCCTGGCGGCTGGTTTGGGAAAGTGCAGCAGCTGCCAGGGTGGGAAACAATTCACTGCGCGCAACGCCGAAAGCCGCGGTTTGCTCGCGGGCGCGTTCCCAAGCGAGCTGTGTCTCGGGATTGTGCATTTCCGCCAGGTCGATCAACTCGGCCAAGGAATAGCTCTTGATCGGATCGATGCTGAAACTGGGCTCGCGAGAATTCTTCGCATCCGCTTCGATTCTTTGTTCGCCGACACCATGCCACGGGTGATCGGGCGAAACCGGCGCGCTCTGGGCAAGAGCACAGCTTCCAAAGAGCAAAAGAACGCACAAGATTGCCGTATGCGCGCGAATTCTCCCCGTTGGTAGTAGAGAGAGCGCGGCTCGCATTGGATTCGGGCCGGTATCTTTTGCAAGGATTGGCAACTGATGTTCCATTCTGTTCAGCGCCAGAGATTTGTATCGGCGAGATCGATCAGCTCGTCGCCGTGCCCGCTGAGAACTGCCTTGAGCGCAAACAGGCCAAAACCCTTTGCCTGTTCAAGCGTTATAGTCGGCGGCATCGAGAGTTCGTGACGACTGACTGGAACTTCAAGCAAAGCGGGGCCGTCATACTCCAAAGCTGCCGCTATCATCGGCCGGACTTTATCTGGCGTCTCAGCTTTCAAACCCAAGATACCGGCGGCCTCGGCCAATTTTGCAAAGTCTGGGTTCTCGAGATTCGTTCCAAAATCAACAAGGCCGGCCGCCTTCATTTCGAGCTCAACAAAGGCGAGCGAATCGTTCTTGAAGACCACAACTTTGACTGGAGCTTTTAGTTGTCGAAGTGAAAGCAGATCGCCCATGAGCATGGCAAGCCCGCCGTCGCCAGACAGCGTCACAACTTGCCGGCCGGGATGACTTACTTGCGCACCGATGGCTTGCGGCAGAGCATTCGCCATCGATCCATGGTTAAAGGAGCCCAACAGCCGGCGCCTGCCATTCATTGTTAGGTAGCGGGCGGCCCAAATCGTCGGCGTGCCCACATCGCAGGAGAAAATCGCGTCATCCGCCGCGAACTCGTCGAGTGTTCTCACGACATATTGCGGGTGGACCGTCTCCCACGATCCCGGAACGGCGAGATCGTCGAGACCCTTGCGCGCTTTCGCGTATTGTTCGAGTGAAGCCTTTAGATGCTTGTCGCTTTCGTTCTGTGTCAGCTTTGGAAGGAGGGCTCTAAGCGTCGCCTTTGTGTCCCCGACGAATCCATAATCGACCTTGGTACGCCGCCCTAGTTGCTCTCCACGGATATCGATCTGAACGATCCTGGTGTCTTTTGGGAAAAACTGTTGATAAGGGAAATCGGTCCCGATCATTAATAGTAGGTCGCAGTTCATCATCGCGTAATAGCCGGACGAGAATCCCAACAGGCCCGTCATCCCGACGTCGAAGGGGTTGTCGTACTCGATGAATTCCTTCCCGCGCATCGCATGAACAATCGGAGAGTTTAATTTCCCGGCCAGGGTGATCAATTCCGCATGAGCACCCGCGCAGCCAGCCCCAGCCAGAATCGTGATTTTCTTCGATCCACTGAGAAGGTCTGCCAGAGTGTCGATCTCTTCGTCCGAAGGACGCACTGTGGGTTGTGGCGGCGGAAAGAGAAGCCGTGGCGAGGCGACAGTCGCTTCCTCGAGGGCGACGTCCCCGGGGATCACGACCACCGCAACGCCTCGACGGGAGATTGCCGTCTGTATTGCAATTTCCAAGACGCGAGGCATTTGCTCGGGATGCGACACCACTTCGCAATAATCGCTGCACTGCGCAAAGAGATGCTCTGGATGCGTTTCCTGAAAATATCCGCTGCCGATTTCACCACTGGGAATTTGTGCAGCAATCGCGAGCACTGGTACCCGGCTTCGGTGACAGTCGTAGAGGCCGTTGATCAGATGTAAGTTGCCAGGTCCGCAGCTCCCCGCGCAGACTGAAAGTTGCCCTGTAAGGTGCGCTTCCGCGCCAGCGGCAAACGCCGCGACCTCTTCGTGGCGTAGGTGAATCCACTGGAGCTGCTCCTGTGAACGTATTGCATCAGTAAAACCGTTGAGCGAGTCGCCGGAGACACCGTAAACTCTCTTAACGCCCGCCTCCAAGAGGACATCTACCATCAGTTCCGCAACTTTCTTCGCCATATCGTTACCCCACCGATTTTCGAATTCAAAAGCTGAGTGCGTGAAACAATTCCAGGTCAATCACGAACGCCGCCATTTCGTTGGATCGGTATTAGGGGCGGCGGAAAAGGGAGGCAGATACGGCCGATCATGCAATCGGATTCTCTTCGAACAATCGGGCGACCATCGCCGAGTCGAGATAGGCGCGAACTCGCACGATCAATCCGTCCCGGAAATGAACTACCCAGCAATAACGATTGTCGAAGCGCATGCCGTTCTTCGCCGTCGCTAGAGAATGGAGTTCGACTACTGCCTCGTCGTCCTTAACGATCAAATCCTCCACATGAAGCTGCGCGCCCTGCGGAAGGACCTGAGCCAGCTTGGCGAAAGTGCCTTCGATAAAGGCTCTCTTGCTAAGGTAGTGAGCAGCGAGCGGATGGGTCCCTTCCACAATCCAGTCCACGTTGTCGGACACATGTTCGAAGAACGCGGCGCCGTCGCCGTTTTCAAGCCCCTTAAAGATTTCGCGAACCCGGTCGGATGTAATTGCCATTTGAATCTCTCCTTTTGTCTTGCGATTTGTATTTGTGATCTGTCTTCTGCAGTTTTTTAGGCTGCCTTCGATGACGATGTCGTCTTGCTGGCTACCCTGATTGAACCGAGCAGTTTCATCAAGTCCCTCACCTGGATGTTTTCCACCGAACGTACGGCATTCTTGATCTCGCCAGATAGCCCTTCGTCGATGCGGCCGGCCACAAGCGTGTCAAACTTCTGAACAGCCTCTTCCCATGTGAACGGGCGGGAGGCGAGGCCCGGGTAGTCCTGGACTTCATGCTCAACCACTTTTCCGTCCTGCAGCCGGACAGTGATCTTGGCAGGCATCTTTTTCGGATATTGTTCCGTGAACTCATGGTTCGGCTGGACCGACACTTTCTTCAGTAGCGCCTGGACGTCGGGTTTGATGATGCGCTCCGGATTGAATTGCGCAGGCATTACATCGCCGTCGATCAGGGCCACCGCAAGCAGATACGGAAGGCTGTGATCCGCCTGTTCCTTTGTACGAATGACCTTGTCCACGCCGTAAAGCCCGCCGCCGGCGAAGTCATAGGCGAGTTGGAATACTTCTGCCTCAATCGAGGTAACCTTTTCAGGATCGACCTTGTTCGCCCTGGCGAGTTCGACCATGCAATGTACCGCGGACTGCGTGTGGATCATTGAGTCGTACTTTTTGATGGTGCTCCCCACGACACCCTCGTATCCCTCTTTATCCCAGTCGATGTTGATCTTCATCCCCAGGAGATGATCAATCCCGAGCGGGCCTTCGATGACTTGGAGCGGCCCCTCCACTCCGCGACGAGCGAGGAACAAAGCGTTCATGGCACCGAGCGCCGATTGCGCCGAAGCGAGACCTTTCCACTGTGACAGTGGCTTTGCGCGAACGACGGCGAATGACGCATCGCTGACTGCAGCCATCGCCATTGCGTGGCCAATCTGCTGCTCGCTCAGACTGAGCAACCGCCCAGCAGCGGCGTTGTGCGAAAATGCCAGTTGCGAAGTGTGATCGAGACCCCGAGTCATAAAGTTGGCATGATCGACAAACCGTGACTGGACGGTGTAGCCCAATGCCACTGCGAGCATCAGATCGCGGCCGCTGCCACCCACGTAATCGCCGATGGTGAGGGCCACGCCGAAGTTGTCCGCGGTGTGAGCGGTTTCAGTTTGGGCCAAAATGTTGTCCATGAAATCGACGTAGCGCACCAGTACGGTGTGCCAGAACGCCGCGTAAATGGGGTTCGCCTGCCCGCCGCCGATCAGCGCACTCGGGCCGCTACCGCCGAACTCTGCAACCTGCTCGCGACACGCATCAACGGGGCCGGCGCCCAAAGCCGCAATTGAGCAGCTGAGGGAATCGAGGATGTGGATTGGTAACTGCCGGCGTGATTCGGCAGAAAGGTCATCGAACGAGGCGCGTGCGGCGTACTTTGCGATTGCTTCGACTTGAGTCATGATTTGGATTCTCCGTTTCTGGTAGATGAGTTGATTTCTTAGTGCGTTAGGGCAATGAAAATCCCCATCGTAACGAGCGAACCCATTATGCTGAGGAAGACGGAGGATGCTGCCTCATCCTGTGCGATCCCGTACCGTAAGGCAAACATGATCACAATCGGCATTGTTGGAATGGCGGTCGTCAGTACAGCTTCGCTGACAACCGGATTGCCATAGCCGATCCATCGCAAACCACCCAGGACGAGAGCGGGTTGCATGATGTTCTTCAGGAATACGAAGAGCAGGACGTTTCGGTTGACTTTGATCTTGCCGGATGCAAGCACGATTCCGCAGGCAAAAAGCGCGACGCCTCCGGATGCGTGACCAAGCAGGGAAAGAGAGTGCACGAACAACTGAGGGATGCGGAAACCGCTGAGCACGACAATGAAAGCGAGAATCGGCGCCCATACCATCGGCTCTTTAAGAGTTTCGGCGATTTTCCCAGCGAAAATCGCGGCGTTTGATCTCGGTGACGACGACGAATTCTCTTGTTCCCCTCGAGCGGGAGTGTTGTTCTGTTGGCCTCTCTCGGTCGAGTCCAATGAAAGAAGCAGAATTGTGATTGGCACGACCGTCAGGTTGATGACGAGACTGGCTGCCGCGATGGGAATTGCGCTGAGCCTTCCGAGCAGATCGCCGAGGACGGCTGGACCTACGAAAGGCACCGCCGGCGCTGAAGCCGTCAGTGCGGCTAGCGCACTGGTG
>DATFZQ010000210.1:0-7158 GCA_035314345.1 Candidatus Acidiferrum sp. | reverse complement strand
CAGAGCTCTGAATAGCTGGCGAGAACAGGCCAAGTCGTTCACAATCCCGAACTGGACGCTGAGCCTTACGAGACACCGTATGTCGTCAGTTCCCATTACGCAAGTCGCGTAACGCAACTTGCGATAATTCTGCATCGATTTACCGTCGCCGGTGGCCGCCCGGAGGAGCGTGGAGGAAAAGGAGGAGGAGGAGGAGGTGTGGGTGGACCCATAAAATGAAAATGGCGACATCCCGGAATCAAGGACTTAGGCTACGTTGGACCGCATAACATGAAACTCAAGGACCCCAAGAGATGAAAATAACACCGAAAATTTACGCATAAGCTGAACATCTCGCCAAGTTGGATTGCTTGACGGTGCAAGAGTACAACGCGTTCCGAGTCGCGTCACAGCGCGTCACCACTCCACTCCCGCACGCCGCTCGCCTGACCTGCACCGCCGCCCCCGAGCCCCGCACCAGGCCCGCTGGGCTGACACACTGGTTGTAGTCTATTCATTCCACAATGTGGGATATGGGCGAGGCGGATTCGGGCCCGGTTCCGGGTTCGCCTCCACTCGAAGCGGTTGAGAGTGAAGATGGTGCTGCAGTGTAAGTGTCAGAGCAAACACCTGGTTGACAGATTGAATCCGCAGCCAGCGGTTCGTTCAGGGGCGGATTACTGACGGTTAGCCCGTTACCCAGGAGCCAATCATCCCTTCGTCTTGGCCATTAGTGGTGTGAACACACCTGCGACGATGTTTTCTGAATTGACGAGGTCCCTAACGCCACGGAGGTCCAATTGGCGTTGAGTTGACCGAGAGTCGGGTTCGATGAAGACGAATTGCACAGCCTCTCTCCCCGTTTGCGTGAGGACGTGCGAACCGACGACCCGTGTGGGACGCTTTGGCTGATGACTTCGAGTTCGGCGTGGCTCGGGCAGAGCCCACTTGTCTCGACCACGCGCGGAATGCCGCTGTCCTGCAAAATGCGGAGGGATTTGGTGAGATCACCAGCCGGACCAAAGTGCGCTTGCTGGCATCTGCCGCTGTCGGTTACTATTAAGCACTCTCGAAACTCACTCTCCGGTACCAAGTCCTGTTGTCTGCGTACGTTCTTGCTGGTCGAGCAACAACTGGGAAAAACAAGACTTGCGAGTTACCGAATGAATCGTCCGCCAACCGACCTGAACGCCGAATTGGAAGAACGGTTACGCTTCGAGATGTTGCTGACCGAAGTGTCGGCACGATTCGTCAGCGTTACGGCAGAGTCGATTGACGACGAAATCGTCAACGCCCAGCGGCAAATCGTACAGGCGCTCGATCTGGATCGCAGCGTCCTAGGTCAACTAGAAGAAGGTGGCAAGGGTTTTGCGTACAGCCACTCCTGGTACCGACCTGGGCTGGAGCCGTTATCCGGATTGGCGGCAAAAGACTTACCGTGGATCGCGAGCAATTTGGCGCGGGGAGAGGTGGTTTGCTTTTCGCATATCGCCGATCTGCCCGAAGAAGCCGCGCGGGAAAAGGAAGTTGCCCGCTGCTTCGGCCTTCTCTCAAACGCTACCTTTCCCCTTAAGGTCGGCGGGAAGCTGATCGGAGCCATCAGCTTCGGGACGATGCATCGGGAGCGGGAGTGGCAGGATTCCCTCGTGAGTCGTCTACGGCTCTTTGTGGAAATGATCGGCAGCGCCATCGCTCGCACGCGCTCTGAACAAACAATCCGGGAAGGTGCCCATGAGGTGCGGCGCTTGCGCGATCAACTGCAGCGCGAAAACGTCTATCTCCAGCAGGAGGTAAGAGCTGTCCGCGGACATTCTCGCCTGATCGGCGAGAGCGCTGCCCTTCGGCACGTGTTGGAGCAGGTCGAACAAGTGGCGACCACCAACTCCAGCGTGCTCCTTATTGGAGAGACCGGCACGGGAAAGGAACTGCTCGCATCCGCTATTCATGAGCTCAGCCCTCGTGGGGCGCGACCTATGGTGCGTGTCAACTGCGCAGCGATTCCCGGGACCCTCATCGAGAGCGAGTTGTTCGGTCGGGAGAAGGGTGCGTACACGGGCGCACTTTCGCGGCAGGTCGGCCGCTTTGAAGTAGCGCATGGCTCAACCCTGTTTCTAGACGAGATAGGCGAACTGCCGCCCGAAGTGCAAGTCAAGCTCTTGCGGGTTCTGCAGGAGAAGCAATTAGAGCGCCTGGGTAGTCCCAAAACTATTTCCGTCGATGTGCGAATCATCGCTGCGACCAACCAGGATTTGAAGAAGGCCGTCAGCGAGAAGAGATTCAGGGATGACCTGTTCTACCGGCTGAATGTGTTCCCAATCAGGATTCCTCCGCTCCGGGAGCGGCCGGAAGACATTCCCCTGCTGATCCAGTCGTTTGCGGACGAATTCGCACTATCGTTTGGCAAGGGCATTGAATCCATCGACAAAGCCAGCATTGATGCGCTCCAGCGATACAACTGGCCCGGCAATGTCCGGGAGGTGCGTAATGTCGTGGAGCGGGCCGTGATACTCGCCAACGGCCCCCGGCTGCACATCAGCCTGCCGAGCGTTTCGCCCAGCAATGCTGAACCCAGTCTCCGCCACAGCGATGCTGAACGTGAGCATGTACGGAGTGTGCTGGAAAAGACACGTTGGCGTGTCCGCGGAAAAGCTGGCGCCGCAGAGATCCTTGATCTGAAGCCCTCGACCCTTGAGTCCAAGATGGTAAGGCTCGGCATCACCCGAAAGTCAAACAGCAAGACTGACTGATCACGAGGCTCTACCCCCGACATTTCGGGGGGTTCCCCGACATTTCGGGGGATTTCGATCCGACATCATCCTCCACTTGACCCTCCTGTTTCCAGCAAGTCCGTTGGCAGCAACGACCTATCCACACGTCTGCTTGTGACCTTTGCATGGCCGCTCGATTGCGCTATTCCATTTCATGTTCCAACTCAATTTGAGAATGACGGCTCAGCCTCATCATGCGGCCGAAGCGGTGAAAGCGCTGCGATCCATCATGGTTGCGGCAAGAGGGGAACGCGGGTACCTGGCAAGCCGGATTTACCAGGACGTCAGCAATCCGGAGGCGCTCTGTCTTGAGCAAGATTGGTCCAACGAACAGGAACTGAAATCACACATACGCTCGAGCTGTTTCACAGATCTGCTGATGTTAATGGAGACGGCCCCCGAGGCGCCTGTGCTAGAGGTTCGCTCGGTTTCCGAAATACACGGTTTGGAATACGTCGAGGCGGTTCGTTTCGGTGATATGTAAACACAACCTCCGCGGGCGGAGGCTAACCCAGAATTACCTGTCAGGAGAAACAACATGGATTTTGGAGCGAGTATTCGAAAACTAGCACTGGGAGCGCTTGCCGTCTCGAGTTTGTTCGCGGGCGGAAGTAGTTCTGCGCAGGTGGTCACGGGCACGTTGGGTGAGCCCAGCGCCACGACCACCATCAAAGGAAATCAAGTCCCGGCGCCACCACCGCCGTTCGGCGGCGTGATTAAGGAGAACGCGAAGGACTCCCAGACCTGGTGGCCGCCGCGCGTGGTGCCGCCGAAGGGCGCTCCCAACGTGCTCCTCATCCTGACCGACGACCAGGGCTATGGCGTTCCCAGCACGTTTGGAGGCATCATCCCGACCCCGAATTTAGACCGTATCGCGAAGGCGGGACTGCGCTACATTGAATTCAACTCCACCGCGCTGTGTTCGCCCACGCGGGCGGCGCTGATCACCGGCCGCAACCACCACCCAGTGGGCTTCGGTGTAATCACCGAGCTGTCCACGGGCTTCCCGGGCTATGACTCGATCATCGGTTCGGACAACGCCACCATCGGCGCAATCCTCAAAGGCAATGGCTATGCCACGTCGTGGTTCGGCAAGAACCACAACACGCCGGGCTTTGAATACAGCATTGCAGGCCCCTACGACCAATGGCCTTCGGGAATGGGCTTCGACTACTTCTACGGCTTCATGGGCGGCGAGACCGACCAGTGGACGCCATACCTGTTCCAGGACCACACTCAGATCACGCCGTGGATTGGCAAGCCGAGCTACAACCTCACCACCGATATGGCGGACGAGGCGATCAAGTACCTGAAACAGCTTAACGCCGCGGCGCCCGACCAGCCGTTCTTCCTTTATTACGCCACCGGCGGAAGCCACTCGCCGCACCAGCCAAAAAAGGAGTGGAGCGACAAGTTCAAGGGCAAGTTCGACATGGGCTGGAACGCCATGCGCGAGCAGATCTTCGTCAACCAGCAAAAATTGGGAGTGATCCCCGCGGATGCCAAGCTGACCCCCTGGCCGGATGACCTGCCGAAGTGGGATTCGCTGACGCCCGACCAGAAAAAGGTATACGCCCGGCAAGCCGAAGTGTATGCGGGTTACACGGCCTATAGCGACTACGAGATTGGCCGCGTCATCCAGGCCGTCGAGGACATCGGTAAGCTCGACAACACCCTGATCATCTACATCGACGGCGATAACGGCACCAGTCCCGAGGGCACACTTGTGGGCACCTCCAACCAGTGGAGGGCCTACAACGGCATCCTGGACGAACCCATCGCCGAGCAACTTAAGGTCTTAGACGCCTGGGGTTCCGCGACCACTTACCCGCACATGGCTGTCGCATGGTCATGGGCCTTCGACACGCCGTTCAAGTGGACCAAGCAGATTGCGTCCCACTTCGGCGGTACGCGCCAGGGCCTCGCTATTTCATGGCCCGGTCACATCGACGATGTCGGCGGGATTCGCACGCAATTCCATCACGTGATCGACATCGTGCCCACAATCCTGGAAGCAGCAGGGATCCCGGCGCCGGAAACGGTCAACGGCATCCAGCAGAAGCCGATCGAAGGCGTCAGCATGGCTTACACCTTTAAGAAGGCGAACGCCGATGCGCCCTCGACCCGCAACACGCAATACTTTGAAATGATAGCCAACCGCGGCATCTACCACGACGGCTGGTACGCCTGCACGACGCCGCCGCATGGGCCGTGGATTTTGAATGCGCCCCTGCCACCCCCGGATCAATACAAGTGGGAGCTGTACCACCTGAGCGAGGATTACTCGCAGTTCAACGACCTGGCAGCTACGATGCCTGACAAGCTGAAGGAGATGCAGGCGCTCTTCCTGCAGGAGGCGAAGAAGTACAACGTGCTACCGCTGAACAACGATACGTTTGCGAGGGCGCTCGCACCACGGCCGAGCGCCATTGCGGGACAGACGGTCTTCACCTACTCGGGTGTCCTGCCCGGCATCCCGACTGGCAGTGCACCGAACTTCCTGGGCAAGTCGTACACGATCACCGCAGAGGTCACTGTGCCGGCGGGTGGCGGCGATGGGATGATCGTCACCAATGGCGGGCGCTTTGGCGGGTATGGGTTGTACCTGCTCAAAGGCAAGCCAGTGTTCGATTACAACATGCTCACCCTCGCTCAGTACCGCTGGGTTGGCCAGCAGCCACTCACAGCGGGCAAGCACACGATTGTGTTCGACTACACCTATGACGGCCCCGGCATCGGCAAGGGCGGCACAGGTGTCTTGAAGGTGGACGGCAAGGTCGTTGACACAGAGAAACAGCCAAACTCGATCGCTTTCCTGGAGGTGGCTGACGAGACCTTTGACGTCGGCGTGGATACCCGTACCGGAGTGAACGACGACGACTATCAGGTGCCGTTCCCATTCACCGGCAAGATCGACAAGCTGACCTTCAAACTCGGGCCGTCGCAGCTTACCGCAGCGGACAACAAGGTCGCAGCGGAAGCAATCGCCTCAGCCAAGGACTAGGCGGCTAGGGCGAACTGAAAAAGCGCGCTGTCGGCCCCCAACCTGACAGCGCGCATGCATAGGCACTCCACATTCAGCCGACCGCCAGAGGCGAATCGGCCAAATAAGAGGAGTAACAAAATGTCTCAAAATCCGGAATCAGCCAGACTGGAAGAAGCCCGTACCGCCAAAACTCCATGGAGAAAATGGGGACCATATCTTAGCGAGCGCCAGTGGGGTACGGTTCGCGAAGACTACAGCCAGGATGGAAACGCCTGGGATTACTTCACTCATGACCAGGCCCGGTCCCGCGCCTATCACTGGGGTGAAGATGGTCTTGCCGGTATAAGCGATGATAAGCAGTTGCTCTGCTTTGCACTCGCGCTCTGGAACGGCAAAGATCCCATCCTCAAGGAACGCATGTTCGGGCTGACGAACAGTGAGGCCAACCACGGCGAAGACGTCAAGGAATACTACTTTTATCTCGACAGCACGCCGACGCACTCGTACATGAAGTACCTGTACAAGTATCCGCAGGCAGAATTTCCCTACGGCAATCTGATCGAGACGAATAAGGGACGCAACCGTGGCGACATGGAGTACGAGCTGCTGGATACGGGTGTCTTCAACGGTGATCGCTACTTCGATGTTTTTGTGGAGGTTGCCAAGCAGTCGCCGGAGGATCTCCTCATTCAGATCAGCGTGAGTAATCGCGGGCCCGAGGCTGCAAAAATAGATGTCCTGCCGACGCTGTGGTTTCGCAACATCTGGACCTGGTGGCCAGGCACACCCAAGCCGTCGTTGAAGCAGGTCTCTGGACAGAAAGGCACGCAGGCTGTCGCGGCGTCGCACGCCGATCTAGGGGAGCGTTATCTGTATTGTGAGGGAGACGTCCCGCTGCTCTTTACAGAAAACGAGACCAACAACGAGGGGCTTTTCGGTACGCCCAACGCCTCTCGTTACGTCAAAGACGGAATTAACAGCTACGTGGTCCAAGGAAATCACAACGCCGTGAACCCCGAGAAAACGGGAACCAAATCTTCGGCACACTATCAGTTGAATGTGCCTGCGGGAAAGACAGCCACCATTCGTCTGCGACTAAGCGATCTGGCGCCTGCGGCCATGGGAGACCCCTTCAAGAATTTTGATGAAATCATGCAGACCCGCCACCGCGAGGCCGATGAGTTCTACAACTCCATAACTCCGGAGCGTGTCACCACAGATGAGGCCCTGGTCATGCGCCAGGCGCTGGCCGGGATGCTCTGGAGCAAGCAGTATTTCTTCTTCGACGTGGACCTATGGCTCACGGAACATGGCGTCGATCCGATGAAGCCCACTGGACGTTTCATGCGGAACAGCGAATGGTTCCACATGGTGAACCAGCACATCATTTCGATGCCGGACAAGTGGGAGTATCCGTGGTACGCG
>DATFZQ010000209.1:0-9456 GCA_035314345.1 Candidatus Acidiferrum sp. | reverse complement strand
ATGGTCGTGAACGCGGAAGGAAAAGGCCCGGCAACGACCAGGTCAGGTGACAGGCAAGAAGAGGACCGCAAGGGAACCACTGCTGAAGTGTCGAAACGTTAAAGACGATGTCAAAACCGCGGGGGGTTAGTTACTGCGGGAGTAGCTCCTACGAAACCTGTTTACGGGCGGGGCGGCATCCGGCATGAGAGGTGGCCTGAGCTTGCCAAAGAGGCGGTCGAGCGAAACGTGGGAACCTGAGGCACCGATGCAAACGGAGAAGCCACAAGTGGAGTAATACTTTATATGTCCGGCGACGCGAAGCTCAGTTCAGAGACTGATGGGCAGAATGTTCCAAGTGATGTTCTGCCCAGTCCGAAGAATTGTATCCCTCTATCCACGAACCGGGGAAAGTCGGTACGAATACTTCGTACCTGTAAACCCCTCTTCCCTCGTAGCTTCGCATGACCTGGCCGTCTTCTTTCGTGATGCAGTTGTGTACCCATTCCCCTTCGCAAAACTTCGGACTCGAAATGAAAGGGCCGCTTCTAAGATATGTCCGAACGGACGACGCTAAGCGAGGCTTAGCCATCTCTTGGACGACAGAAGCAACTGTCGCTTTGGCCGGAACTGCTTTGGCCTTCCTATTTGGCATACCTTCACGCTAGCCCTACAGAATCCGTAATGCTGTTCCATACGACACAGGCAAGCGTGGGTTGCCACAAAGGGGTCTTCGGTCACCATTGCTTAAAGCCGCGCTCGAAATAAGCAAAGAACGTTTGGCCTCTGGAACCGCTCCAAATCCACCCACCGCGTGAACCATTGTGTTCGGAAAGCCGGTTCATGAGCTGGCGCACAGTCAGATTGTTAAATACTGCATTCCAAGGTTTCGGATAATCATTGTTTACGCCTATTCCCGCATATCCGAGCTGTTCGCCCGGAAGCAGTTTCATTAAAGGATTCAGCGCGTCAGAAGGTCCGTTTATGTTCTTGAGAGCAATCGAGTCAAGTTCACGATTTAAGAGATATGAGGAATTGCCAACTGTTTCGCGGGGATAGACATTGACCGAGGAGCCATCTACAGACCAAGTGTAGCGGCGATCAGATTTGCAGAGAGTATCGATGATGTTGCGTGCAGTTGCGTCCTGGAGGGTTAGCACTTAGCTTCGTTCCTCGCGCCGTGTGACTCTTATTGTCGGAATGTCCGGGCAACACTCGGACTCGCGAACCCGGGGTACTTTCGGCGTAAACTTCAATAGCCGTGCCCGTGTCCGTCTTTTTCAACGCTGACTTTGCCGGCGAAGGAGCGGTAGACAAAAATGAAGTAGCCGGCGGCGAGCATCATGCCGACGACCCACCAGATCAGGCCGACCTTGAGGCCGTAGTCGGGGGCTTTCGCACCGTTGACCGTCAGCGAGTAGATGGGATTGCGTGCGGGAAGAACCATTGGGAACACGCCAAAGACGACGCTGGTAAGCATGCCGGTTATGTAGAGGCATGATGCGAAAAACGCTTTGCGTTCGTCGCGCTTGATCAATTCGAACTGGACACCGGCGAGTCCGACGACAGCGAGCAAAGGCAAGATCAAGCCCAGCGGCAATGTGGTCAGGTTTTTTTTCAACTGCGGCTGCACCTTGAACGTAACCGCAGTGACGATGACGGTCAGTGCGAGCACAGCAAACCACACTCTGCGTGCCAGCGCCGCCGCACGCTCGCTTACAGGTCCGCTGGTTTTCATGCGGACCCACAGAGTGCCGTGCATCACAAGAACGGCCAGGGCGAACACGCCGACCAGAATGGTGTACCAGTCGAGAATGCCGACTTCGTCGCCGAGCTGAAAGTTCGTCCAGAGCGGCTCGAAGAAATAGCCGCTGGCGTCGAGAGGGACTCCGCGGACAACGTTAGCGAGGGCCGCGCCGAAGAAAACGGCCAACAACAAGCTCGAAGCGCAAAACACGAAATCCCACAACGGATCCCACACTTTGCTCTTGATGTGATTGCGAAATTCGATCGAAGAGCCGCGCAAGATCAGTAGCCACAGCACGATCATAAGTGGCAGATAGAATCCGCTGAAGCCGCTAGCGTACAGCGCGGGAAATGCAAAATAGAGAGTGCCACCTGCGGCGATCAGCCAAACTTCGTTGCCATCCCAAACCGGGCCGATGCTGGCTAGCACCTGGCGCCTCTCTTCATCGGTTTTCGCGACGAGCAGATGGATGGCGCCGGCGCCAAGATCGAAGCCATCGAGCAGGACGTACACAGTAAGCATGATGGCCACCAGCCAGAACCAGGTTATTCCCATGCTTCCTCCTGCGTCTCAGTCCGCGGCCATGATAACGGCGGTTTCCGTATCCAAGCTAGCCCCGGGTTCGGGTCCGAGCTCAATCTCGCGATAGACGAGGAAGAGCCAGAGGATCGCCAGCAAAGTGTACATGCCCATAAAGCCGATCAATGTGAACCATGCATTGCCCGCGCTGACCTTTGGCGAGATGCCCTGCGCGGTACGCATGAGACCGTAGATCAACCAAGGTTGGCGGCCAAGCTCGGCGGTCATCCAGCCGGCGGTGTTCGCGATATATGGGAGCGGCACGGCGAGCATCAGAATCCAGAGCATCCAGCGCGCACTGTAAAGTTTTTCGCGCCAAAGCAGAAACGCAGACAAGACCATCACAGCGATGAAGATCGTTCCGAGGCCGACCATGACGTGATAGCTGTAATAGAGAAGCAGAATCGTATCGGGCCATTGATTTTCAGGGAACGCATCGAGTCCACGAACGTCGGCGCTCCATTTGCGATAGGTAAGAAAGCTCAGCATGCTGGGGACTTCCAGGGGATTATCGAGCTTACGCTGCGCAACGTCGGGCTGGCCAAGAATTGCGAGCGGCGCGCCGCTCTGCGTTTGGAACAGTCCTTCCATGGCTGCGAGCGTTACAGGTTGATGCTCGGTGATTAGTCTCCCTTGCATGTCCCCAGTGGGAGTGAGTTGCAATAGCGCGGCAACCACGCCGACGAGCACGCCAGCTTTCACGAAGGTGCGGCCGTAGATTTCATCGCGGTGGGTTAGCAAATAAAACGCGCCGACGCCCGCCATCACGAAGCAACCGGTTTGAACGGAGCCGAGCATCGTGTGCGCATATTGCCAGAGTGCCCATTTGTTGACTACGAGGCTCCAGAAGCTGGAGAGTTCGATTTCGCCGTGCGGGCCGAGAACGTAGCCGGTGGGGTGTTGCATCCATGCGTCGGTGGCGACGATGAGGTAGCCGGAGAGCCACGAGCCGACGAATACGAGAAAGGCGGACAGCCAATGTCCGATGCGGCCGAGTTTTTTCTCGCCGAATAAAAATAGACCGAGGAAACTGGATTCGATGAAAAAAGAAAAAACGCCTTCCATCGCCAGCGTTTGCCCAATGACGCCGCCGGCAGCTCGCGAAAACACCGCCCAGTTGGTGCCAAACTGAAATTCCATCGGGATTCCGGTGACGACGCCGATGGCAAAATTAATTGCGAAGATGCGGGCCCAGAATCGAGCGGAGCGATTGTAGTGTTCGTCACCGGTGCGAAGGAATTTGGTCTTAAGATAAACCAAGAGCAAGGCGAGGCCCATGGTCAATTGCGGGAAAATGTAGTGAAAAGTTATGGTGAATGCGAAATGGAGCCGATGCACCGTTAGCGCTTGTTCCATTCCTCACCCTCCTGTTCGCAGAGAATGAACCGACCGATCTGACTGACAGAACTGTTAGCTAAATACGTTCGTGATTGTGAGCCACGTGCTTCTTGCTCCAGCAGTGGGGATTCTACCCAATCAAGAGAACCATTCCCAGCGTAAGTCCTGGTAACGCGGTAATCGGAAACTTGAGGTACTGGGACAGGACTTACCAGGCATGTGGAATTACTTCCGAGTTGCCCGTGACTGGGGATGAAGCAGTGCCAATCCTGCAGATTTAGTTAGAGTTTGCTTTCTAACAAACTAGTATATGCGTTTAAATGAAATCACTTTTGCAAAAGGCAACAAGCACCTGTCTGAACGATCCAATTCGGACCGAGTTCAGACTGGAGGGCGCTTCTGGACAGCCAATTGCCTACTCGGTTTCTGCCACAAAGACTGCAGTGGTGAGCGCGGGAACTGTAGCCGTTCCCGTTCTGGAGCTAAATGTCGACTGTCTCGTTGTGGGATCGCTCGATTTTCGTTGCACCGGGTGCAAATGCAAGGCCAAGCTCTGCAACCGGCTGTCGGTGAAAGTCACCGCCGCATTAGTTGCGTTGAAGATGACCACGATGTGTTTGTAGCTTCCATAGTTCCCGCCATTGGCATCCAGCTTCATGACGATCAACCCCGGCGTCTGGTTTTGCCCCGTGTTCAGGAAGCTAAGATTCCGCTGCACTTCCTCAAATGTCGCCATGCGGAACAATTCCGAACCGTAGCGGATATTCAGTAGCTCGCTGAACGCCGCTTCGCTGTATGCAATATTTGCCGGAAGTGGTGTGTAGGCGGGGTTGCTGAGCAGCGGTGTCATGATCGGCCACTGGCCGTGGTTCTGGCTCGCAATGGGCAGCCCGATCCCCCAGTTTGCCGTCTGGCCGCTCCACTCGATCTTGTTAAACCAATCCCCGGAGTCATAGCTGTTCTGGTCCATGTCCTTCGAGCGCAGCAGATCATCGCCGGCCTGGAAGAAGGGAACTCCTTGTCCCAGTGTGATCAGACTCATGCCCATCACCTGCCTCCGGGCACGCGTCGCAATGCCGTCGCTAAGGCTCGACTTCAGCTGCACCGCGTCGAAGAGATCCTGGTTGTCGTGGACGGAAGCGTAGCTCACTGCTTCGATCGGACTCTTTGTATATCCGGTGGGCTGCCCGTTGTAGCTCACCTGGGCCCCAGTTACAGTCGCCCCGGCGCTGTCCGTAAACGAATAGTCCCGCAGATTTCCCGTCAGTCCTATATCGATCCAGTCGGAGTATTGCAGCAATTGAGCTTGCTGCTGGCTCGCCGCAAGACTGTCATTGGTAAAGTCGCTTGAGTCGGTGAAAAGTCCAGTGGCAAAACCCTGCACCCGCTCATCAGTAAACGGGCTCCCACCGCGAACGCCATCTCGGATTCGGTCGTTGAAGGTCCCGATACCAAATCCGTACAGATTGATTTGCGAGGCATTCGGCCCTATCTGATTATTCGCGGTGTCTCCGAAGTTGAAGCCTTCTCCGTACAAATAGATCTTGGCTCCGTCCACGCCGTCTTTCTCCAGGGTAAGCGCCTGCAGCGCCTGCTGAATGTCTTGCATGTTGTATGTAAACATAAAGCTCATGATGTCGAAGCGGAATCCATCGATCTTATATTCCCGCGCATTCAGCAAAAGCGTGTCGATGATCAGTTTTTCCATCATCTTGTGTTCGCTTGCCGTATCCGGGCAGCACGAGGCTGACTCCAGGGCTCCATTCGCATCCAGCCGGTGATAGTAATTGGGCACCACCTCGTCGAGATTAGAGTTGGGACCTTCGCCGCTGGCATTCGTGTGGTTGAAGACCACATCCTGTACCACGCGCAGCCCGGCCTTGTGCAATCCATCCACCATCACCCGGTATTCCCGCACGCGGTTGTCCGGATTGATCGCGTAGCTGCCCTCCGGCGCCATGTAGTGCACCGGATCATAGCCCCAGTTATACGCAGGACTAGTCTGGCTGGCGCTAACGGCTGCCTGCTGCTGCTGGCCGTCCGGCGGATATTGCGCCAGACCCGTCGGAATGATCCACGTGGATTTGTCTTCATTTACACTGGCGAAGTGGAAGGACGGCAGGATATGCACGGCCTTGAGCCCGCTTGCGGCCAGAGAGCGCAGATGCTTCATGCCATTGGAGTTCTGGTCGTCAAAGGCCTCGTACAATCCGCGATGAGCCACGGGAACCGTGAGGTCGTTCACGCTGAAGTCGCGAATATGCAACTCATACAAGCTCATGTCGCTTAAGCTTCTCAGCGCAGGTGAAGTATCCTCGTCCCAGCCCGCGGGCTTGGTTTCATCGGAGTCGAGGTCGGTGATTCTGCTCTTTGCGCCGTTCAACGCGATGTCGATGGAATAGGGATCGCTGGTTACATTCGTGTCCACCGCGGCGTCCGATGGCACCCAGACTTTTACGCTGTAAAGGTAGTACTTGTCTTTCCAACTGGGCGGGCCATCCACTACCCATACGCCATTGTGTTCGTGCATCGGTATCACTGTCGAAGGCGTTGCATCGAGTTCGTGATCGAAAATCTGCAACGAGACGCTCTGCGCGGTTGGCGCCCATAGCTTCAGCTTCACTCCGCAGTTTTCGTCGTCCGGCCAGTCGCTCCAATCGTTCTCTCCGTGGTGAAAAACAACGCCGAGCTTGCCCGGATAGTAGTAAAGATCATCCAGAACGCCTGCGATCTGCATGCCCGTGGCGTACTGCAACGCTCCATTCGAGCCGATCACGGAAAGCGCGAGCTGTCCCTCAAGAAGCGTTTGCACACTCGAAACCTGAGTTTTTGCCGGCAGTTGAAGTACGGCGTACCCGGTCAATTGCGGATATCGCAGCAATTCCTCCGCAGTCAGGCTTCCGCCCGGAGTCAGAGGAATGTTGGTGCCTCCAGTGATGCCCGTGGTGGTCACAGACAGCCCGCCGGTCAGACTCGAGCTAATCGCGTAGCTATCACCGCTCTGAGCAAACTGGGGTTGTATAGCCACTCGCTGGCGATCGAGCCAGTACGCTTGCTCCACGTTCAAAAGACTATCCAGAATTTGCGTCGGACTCGGCGTCGCGGTAAAGACCGTCGCGTTCCCTGAAATCGCCCATGCCTGCGCAAACGCTCCGACGTTGAGATACATGTTTGGCCCGGGATCTTTCACTCCCGTCGAGATGTTGTGGATGATAAATCCCAGGTTCTGCGCGTTGGGAATCAGACTGATGTCGAAGTACGCGCCGTAGGAGTCAGTGCTGGTCACTCCGGTCAGTCCGTCGTTGTAGTCTCCGGTATATTCCGCAGTGTCTTCAAACGCATAAACGGTCCAGTTCGCGTAGTTTCCATCCGGCCGGTAGTAGTGAATGCGAGCGTACCCGGGCAACAGCGCCGTGGGATTCGTCAGACTTGGCGGGCTCTTGTACAGCTTGCCGATCCCCGTGTAGCCCCAATACTCAAAGCCTTCTGTGGACGGATCGACGAACTCGTTCGGTCCCGGGTCTTTCTGATCGCCGCCCGGCGCCGAGGGATTGTGAATAATCAGCCCAAGATTCTGCGCATTGGCAACTACAGCCACATCAAAATAAACTCCAAAGGCATCGGAATTCGTCGGAGGCACGAGCCCGCTGTTGTAGTCGCCCGGGTACTCCGTCGTGTCGTAGAAGGCATAGATCGTCCAGGCTCCATAATTGCCGTCCACCCGGTGATAATGAACGCGCACATATCCCGGCAGCAGCGCGGTCGGATTCGTCAAACTTGGGGCAGTTGCATACAGCTTGGCTATCCCGGAGTACACCCAGTATTCATTTCCCTGCGTCGCGGGATCGACAAACAAATTGTTGGGCGTGTCCTTTTGGTCCCCGCCCGGCGCCGTCGGGTTATGAATAATGATCCCAACTTCTTGCGCGCCAGTGGTCACTCCAACGTCAAAATACTCTCCAAAGCTGTCCGTGCCGGTCACCTGCACCGGCCCGCCACCATAGTTGCCGGTATCTTCTGTAGTGTTATCAAACGCGTAGACCGTCCACCCGCTATAGTTCCCGTCCGCCCGGTGGTAGTGGATGCGTATGTCCCCCGATGGAATGGCAGGATCGGCCGCCGCCAAGGTTTGGCTCGATGCAAGAATGCATAGCAGTAGCATGACAACGTAGAATCCAGCACTGCATAGCAGGTGCGGTGTTCTATTCTGGAATTTCATGGGTGGTTCTCCCGAAGACGTTGGCTTGTTTCGTCTTGCGCTAAGGACGCGTTCGTTCGCGCTCGCCTGGGGTTCCCGAAGGCAGGCCGCGACATTATGAAAATAGCCGTTTAATGTCAAGGAAATTGGCCGTCATTCTCTTTAGTCCCTGGAGAGAGAAGGCCGGCCCCGCGTCGTCGTCGAACCTGCGTTTTGTTTCCTTCGCGACGGAAGACTCAAGGCAAAGCAAAGAGCAACTGCTGAACCGTTGGGCTCTGGCGGGGTCCGCGCCGACAAAGCTGCGCGCAATGGCACCTGGCGCATAGGAACTCTGCGGAAGCCTCTGGGTGAATTGTCGGCTCGGAAGTAACGGCCAATGTCCCGCAGTGGTAATCGGAAACTTGAAATTCCACATCTCCGGTAACGTTAACGCAACTTATCGGGACTTGACCCGACACTCTGCGGTGCAGGAACGATCTCGCATGTCTATTGCGTGCTGTCGGCCGGCGATGCGGTGCGAGAAACGACACTGAAGACGGGGACGAGGCGGACCGCAGTGTTTGATGCGAAGAAGACGGAAGAAGCGGCATTGAATTCGATAGAAAGATGGATGACCTGTTCTGGAAGAACACGGAAAACGCTGTCAGTGTCGCGTTCCTGAGTGATGTGAAATTCCGCGACAGCACTGTCGAATTCCAAAGGCCGCACAGAGCGATCGGCAAAGACGATGCAGTTCCAGCCAAAATTGCCGCAAGCGTTGTTTTCAAGGATGACATCATCCGTGGATAGATGGAGAGGCATGAGCCGGAGTCGCAGCTGACGGTATTCACCTGCGGGAACCGTGGCTGGGACATTTGCCCTGGCAGGTAAACCCAGCGATCGAGAATCGCCGTTCACCGCCAAAAGGTCCAACTGCAGCGGATGCGCCGCCAAGTCAGGAGCAAGTTCCTCCCAGCCAGAAGAATCCTCGTCTGCCATCATGCTTGGATGGGCCTCGATGCCGCGGAGCGTGACAAAAATGTGCTGTACGTCGTGCGGTGATACGAGCGCCGATGGAAAAGCTGCGGAGGCTGCCGGAAGCGCGGAAGCCGTACTCATCTGTGCGAAAACGGCACCAGTGGCTTTGGTGAAAGGGCAGGACGTGTTGCTGACCGCAACGCCGCTTCCATTCCCGTTCCAGAAGCCGGAATAGCAGGAGTTGCAACCAGAGTTGGCCAGGCAGAGGAGAAGCACAGCGAGAAAAGCTTTTCCAAGAACGTTCGCCGCGGATTCCATGGCGCCCGTGCGCTGCATACTGGGCCTCACTTCTGAGAACGAAATAAGGATACCACTTCAGGAATTCCTCAGCCAATTGGCCCATTGACCTGTAAACTCGGTAACCGGAAAAGTCCTATAAAAGGGAATGTCAAGAGACATTCTTCCCCGTCGGCTCGGTGCCGACACTTTTTTTGTCTCGGCATTCAGCCCAACCGTTTGAACATGCACTCGCGATCGAGTGGTGGTCTTGCTCGGGCGACGTAGTTTCGTGCTTCGTTTCGTCACACGAAACGCGGAGATCCTTCTTCCTCCCTGTGGTTCCATTTCACTGTTGTGACGGCGCCATTCGTTTCTGAAA
>DATFZQ010000208.1:0-19825 GCA_035314345.1 Candidatus Acidiferrum sp. | reverse complement strand
CAAATCGCGCGCTAGGCGGGCGCCCGACGCGCTATTCTATCTTCTTGTCAAATTGAGGGCTCAAGATGAACGATCAACAAAAGAAGGAGCAGTATTCTGCAGTGCGAGATCAAGAGATCCGTGCGGCACTGGATCAGCATTGGGCGGCGTCCGATGCCAACGATTTTGAAACGGAGCACCGCATCTATCACGAGGACGCGGTGCTGGACTATCCGCAGTCAGGCGAGCGAACCCGCGGTCGAAGCAACATACAGGGCCAACGCGCCAGTCAGCCGAGCAAAAAGCGGTTCACTGTCCGACGAATCATTGGCGGCGGTGATCTTTGGATCACCGAATTCATCCTGACATATGACAGCAAGCCGTCCTACACCGTGAGCATCATGGAGTTCAGGGGCGACAAGGTTGCGCGGGAAACTCAGTACTTTGCGGATCCATTCGTGGCTCCCGCATCGCGCGCTCAATGGGTCGAACGGATGGACACATAATCTCGAGGCGCGAGAATTCGCTAACGGCACCGACATTTGCGGTTTGCAGCATAATTGTCGAGTAGAGATTAACGCCAGAGACCCGCTAAGTCCTGAACGCGGTAATCGGAAACTGACTACCGAATGCACATCACGAGGTGACCACATGAACCGCAAGATCTTCTACCTAGCGCTTTGTGTTCTGGGTTTCGCCATTCCCTATTCTCAATTCGTCCCCTGGGTCATCGAGCACGGTCTGGACATGCGCCTCTTCGTCCGCCAACTCTTCGCAAACCGCATTGGCGGATTCTTTGGGATGGACGTTCTTATTTCCGCAATCACTCTGATCGGTTTTATTCGCGCAGAGGGCGCGCGCCTCAAGATGAGCAGACTGTGGCTTCCCGTCGTCTCGGTTTTGTTTGTAGGAGTTTCTCTCGGTCTTCCTTTGTTTCTCTACCTTCGCGAAAGCGAACTGGAGAGACGTGCTTCGGCAACTTTCTAAACAGCCCTCCAACGATCGTGCATAGTTCGTAGCCGGGAAGAGCGGCCGCAAATATCCGCGTTCTTCTCTCCCAATGAAAAAGGGCGCTACCCAGCGGGCAGCGCCCCAACCAACCGAATCTTCAGTATAAAAACTTACTTCCCTTTTTTCGGGGCCTTGGCTTCGTCCTTCTTTCCCTTTTTCTTCATCGCGATGCTCCTTTCACCCGCGGCTCGCATGTGCCGCAGTCAATCGCACTTCTCGGGTCATGACGGGCGCCGCCCACCATGCCATCTAGCTCCGTATACGAGCGTCACGCGCAGCTGTCAAGAAAATTCCGTCCCGCAGCTTACGATTTGTCTTTTATTGGGAGACGCCGCCGGTGTAGTACTTGTCGCGGGTAAGGACCGTCAACCCTTCGCGCTTCACCCGGACTTCCACGGTGTGGTAATCCTTCACGCTTTTTACGCCTCGCGGGACGTACGCCAAGGTGTACTCGTTGCGCGCTTCTTCGGTTACCCGCGAGTACAGATCCTGAAGCGATTCCTTCTTGGCCGCGTAATACACATCGCCGCCGGTGGCATGCGCGTATTCGGAGAGCCGTTCGAACCTGCGGTCGTAGAACGCGCTTCCCACACCCACCGCGAACACGGAGATGCCGTGCGCCAGCACCTCCTTCACCGTATTGTCATAAGTATTGGTGTTGGACTTCTTTCCGCCGTTGACCCCATCGCTGACAATAAATATGATCTTCCGCCGGTTCCTTGGCCGGTCCTTCAAAAGCTCCGCCGCTCCGTAGACGGCATCATCCAGCGCTTTCGTGGGCGCCGCGAGGATGGTGCGCGTGGACTCAGGAACTGAGGGCGATCCGTCCGCTGCGTGGCCATTGATACTCGGCCCGTTGAACGGCCCGCCGGGAGACAGCACATTGGTCTGGCTGTCCAGCTTGGTCCGCCTGAGCTCCACCAGGAGATCGTCCTGGTTGCTGGTGAACCCTTTGCCCGGGTGAAAAAACTGGTCAAACTTGCAAACAAACGCCTCATCCAGATCGCTCATTCCACCCACAATAGCGTCTAGGCTGTCTTGCACTTCCTTGGCATCACCCTTTTTCAAATCGTTGTCGATCAATATGACCATCGAAAGAGGGAAAGCCTCCGTAGTGAACACATCAATTCTCTGTTCCACGTCGTCGTCAAAAACCCGAAATTCGTCCTTGCTGAGATCGGGCACCAGCCGCTTGGAGCGGTCCTTCACGGTTACCGGCAGCACCACCAAATTAGCGTTCACCGTAATCTTTGCTCGCGCGTCGCTCAGCCGAGGCAAGTCCGGCGGCAGCGGGGAAGGTTCCTGGGCCGCTGGAGCAGCTTGCTGGGGTGACCGCGCCGCAAACCCAAGCCACAAAGCTGGCGCCGCGAAGAATAGAGCACAAGTCGTACCCGCGATTTTTCGTAGACTTTTCATATCCCTCAGGCCAAACTTCCTGTCGGAGTCAGTGCTGGCACCGCCGCCGGCTCTCCCGGCGACGCATCCATCGCACCTCTTGCTAGCATCTTAACGTGGCGAAGAACCCCAGCGGACCGTTTCCGGCCGGGCATCTCTCGTCAAGGAAAGTATACATGCCTTCTCTTAAGAAACTCGCAGCACTGTGCGTGACGCCCCTGCTTGCCGCCGCCATCGCCCTGCCTGCGCTGTCGCAGGAGCCGGAAGTTCAAGGCCCCACGATCAAGGCCAATGTAAACCTGGTCAACCTCTTTGTCACCGTGCGCGACAAGAGCAAGCGCATCGTCACCGACCTCAAGCAAGAGGACTTTAAAGTCACCGAAGACAATCAGGAGCAGAAGATCGCCTTCTTCTCAAAGGAAGTGACGCTGCCCATCACTTTGGGGTTGCTCATGGACACCTCCGGCAGCGAGCAATATATGCTCGGCGCCATTCAGGACGGCGCCAGCAGCTTCCTGAACCGCGTGATGCGCAAGGGCGACGAAGCCATGATCATGAGCTTCGACCTAGACGTCGATCTCCTCGCCGATTTTACCGACAACCGCTCCGAGCTCAATCGCGCCATTCGCAAAGCGCAAATCAACACAGGTGGTGGAGGGGGGCCTATCACTCCTGGAACGATCCCCCAATCGGGATCCAAAGGCACGAATTTCTATGACGCCCTCTACCTCGCCTGCAACGAAAAACTGTCGACCGAAGCCGGCCGCAAAGCCGTCGTTGTTCTTACGGACGCCGAGGACAATGGCAGCAAAGTCCGCGTCGAAGAAGCCATCGAAGCCGCTCAACGCACCGATACGGTCGTCCACATTCTTCTTGTTTACGACCCGCACTACGGCGCCAACGCCAGCATTGCCAAGAAAATCACCGACGAAACCGGCGGCCGCATGATCGTCGTGAACAACGAGAAACATCTTCAGGAAGCCTTCGACCAAATCTCCGAAGAGCTACGTAGCCAGTACACCCTCGGCTACTATCCGACCAATTCGGCCCGCGATGGCAAATTCCGCAAAATCAAAATCGACGTCACCGGCAAAGACTTGAAAGTCCTAGCCCGCAAAGGCTACTACGCCCCGAAAAATTGAATCGTCAAAAAGGGGAAGCAGTCGTTAGAACACCCACTGTCACACCTGTTGCATCTCTATTCTTGTGTACAGACCGGGTACATCCCTGACGAAATAGACCGGCGGCATTCCTGATACTCTTCTTCGATGCCAGCGCGCTTCCCAAAAAATTTCTCATTAAGTCTACGCAAATCATCCTATTTGCTGGTGGGCAATGGGTGCCACTGCCATGATAACTTTGGGCTCCCATGACGGACGAGCGCATCGACATCGGGAAACGGCCCCGTGTCACATGGCTGGGATTTACGGAGTATCGAGGGCCCAATAAAGGATCGGGACCTCGACGACTGCGAAGAATGGCGCCCATCCTGCGCATCGCGATTTTGGTCGTCGCAGGTCTTTGCAGCAGCCGGCTTCCGGCGCAGACGGAAGCAACAACGCCTTCAGCGAATGCAGCGGCACCGACAAACTCATGGGACTTCAACGTCAGCCTAAATGGCTATTTGGTGCCCCGCGGGCAATCGTATTTTTCACCGATATTCACGGGAGACCACGACACGCTCCACATAGAAGCTCGATACAACTACGAGGCCCAGCAGACGGGGTCGCTGTGGGTCGGGTACGACTGGAGCGTGGGGAAAAAGTTGATATTGGAGGCTACCCCCATGATCGGCGGGGTGTTTGGAAATGTGAATGGAGTGGCGCCAGGACTGGAGTTTACGGCCACATACAAGAAGCTACAGCTTTATAGCGCGAACGAATATGTTTTCGACACGGACACAAAAGCCGGCAATTTTTTCTACACGTGGACGCAGCTGACATACTCGCCGAAGGCGTGGTTTGCGTTTGGGTACGTCACACAACGCACGCGAGCCTACCAGACGCCGCTCGATATCCAGCGCGGTCTATTGGTCCAGTTCACGCATAAGAAAGTGACTTTCGCAACGCAGATCTTTAATGTGGGCCAAGCCGATCCAACGGTGGTGCTGTCACTCGGATACAGCTTCTAGCGCGAATCTGAAGAAAACTATAACTGTGCTTGCCGGTCTGCTGGGTTTGGTGCATGGATGGATGAATGGCGCGGGAGTGCAGTGGTCGTTCTCACTAGTCAGGGCGTACGCAGGATTGGTGGGAGGAATTTTTGTAGTTGTGGCACTTGTGTCGGCGTTCGTAATTAAGCTGCGGCCGCCGTGGGCGAGGATCGCGGTGCGGGTGGCGGGAAGCTGGATTGTTGCCAGCGGCTTGTTGTTGCTGGGGTGGGCGGCCTGACGCGGGTGACATGGGAAGGCCAAGGCGGAGCGTGTCGGTATCGTTCGCGTAGGCAGGAAAATCCAATAAGTTTCCCTGAGTCCTTGCATCCGCTTGAATCGCGGCCGCAAGCTCAAGTACCGCCGCCACTTCGGCGGACTCTTCGCGACAACTCCCGTCAATAAGATGGTTCCGGACGTATTGTCGGCCACTCGGAAAGCATCACTACGCATTGACCGACATTCTGCGACCGTTTAACATCCATCCTGCAACCAAAACATGATTAACGAGACTGTCGCTCATTATAGGGTTATCCGAAAACTCGGCTCCGGCGGCATGGGTGTCGTCTATGAAGCCGAAGACACCAAGCTTGGCCGCCGCGTTGCGCTCAAATTCATCCCCGAGGAAAATCAGCGCGACAGCCAGACCCTCGAACGTTTCCTCCGCGAGGCTCGCTCTGCATCCGCGCTGAACCATTCCGGAATTTGCACCATCCACGCCATCGAGGAACATAACGGCCGCACCTTTATCGCCATGGAGCTTCTCGTCGGCGAATCGCTGGACAAACTTCTCGCTGCCGGGCCATTGTCCATCACGCGCACTGTAGAATTCGGCATCCAACTCGCCGACGCCCTCGACGCCGCCCACAAAAAAGGCATCGTTCATCGCGACATCAAGCCCGCAAACATCTTCGTCTCCGAAGCCGGCGGCATCAAAATCCTCGATTTTGGCCTCGCCAAGCTCCTCCCGCGCCATGCCGACGGTCTCGCCGGCCATACTCTGGACGCACGCGCTGACACTCTGCTCACCAGTCCCGGCATGGCTGTTGGCACGATTCAGTACATGTCCCCGGAGCAGGCCCGCGGTGAAGAAATTGACGCCCGCAGCGATCTCTTTTCCCTAGGTGCCGTCCTCTACCAGATGTTGACCGGCAAACAAGCCTTTCCCGGTTCCACCAGCGCCGTCGTTTTCGATAACATCCTGCACCATACCCCTGCAGCACCGGTGACTATCAATCCCGATGTTCCCCCGGAACTCGAGCGCATTCTTAACAAAGCTCTCGAAAAAGACCGCGACATGCGCTACCAGGTCGCCGCCGAACTGCGGGCCGACCTCAAACGCCTCCAGCGCGAAATCGATTCGGGCAGCCGCCTTGCAAGTACGCAGAAATCCGCGGCCAGGGTCTCGGCCGTTTCCGAGCCGCCGGCCTCTAAACCTAAAGTGACGCCTTCCGGCAGCTCCGCCATCGTCGACGCGGCCAGAAAGCACAAGATTGGCACCGGCCTCACAATCCTCGGCGTCCTCGTCGTCGTCGCTGCCGCCGCCTTCGGCATCTACTCGATCGTTCTCCGCTCGCGTCACGTGCCTTTCGATACCTTCACGATCGAGAATCTCACCAACAACGGCCACATCGCTCTCGCCGCCATCTCCCCCGACGGCAAATATCTCCTCCACGTCCGCGACGAAAATGGCTTGCAGTCGCTCTGGCTGCGGCACATCGCTTCGGCCAGCAATACGCAGCTCGTTCCGCCCGCGGCCACTCGTTATGCGGGGCTCACATTCTCTCCCGACGCTAACTACATCTACTGCGTGCGCCGCGATGAGGCCGAGCACACCCTCGCCTCTCTCTACTCTGCCCCCATGCTCGGTGGCACCCCTCGTCTGCTCATCAAGGACGTCGACAGCCCCATCACTTTTTCTCCCGACGGCCAGCGCTTTGCCTTCTTGCGCGAAGACCACGATTCTCCTACTTACGAATTGATCGTCGCCAAGAGCGATGGTTCCGCCGACCGCACGCTTTTCAAAGACGTTACTCTGGAGGGCCCAGGCAATTACAGCCCCGCATGGTCCCCTGATGGCAAGACCATCGTCATCACCGAATCCCAGTTGGCTAAGGGCATCACCGCCGCTGTCCTCGCCGTTGACGTGGCCTCCGCTAAACTCCAGATCATTTCCCTCGCCACCAATAGAATTTTTATCTCTCCTGTCTGGATGCCGGACGGCTCTGGCCTTCTCGTCTCCGAGTTCGGTAACGTCGGCGCTTTGAATGCTCAGCTGGGCATCGTCAGCTATCCCAATGGCGACTACCGCAGTCTCACCACGGACACGAACGCTTATTTTTTCCCGAGCGTTGCCGCCGACGGCCGCACCATCGCTGCCAACCAGTCTCAGTCCCGGTACCAGATTGAAGTTGCCAGCGTTGCCCAACCTGATGATGTCCACCCTGTCCCACTTTCCTCCAGCACCGAGGTTTGGAATTGGGATTGGACCACAGACGGCCGGATCGTCTTCATACAAGTCCCGGACATCCGCATCGTCAAACCCGAGGGCGGCGAAACCCTCGTCTATTCGGATGCAGATCACATCTCCGATCAACTAACGTCCTGTGGCCCGCAACCCTACATCGTGTTTCGTTCCGCGGGCCGCTCCGGCAAAGTCTCCTTCAATCTTTGGAGAATGAACACATCGGGAGCGGACTTCAAGCAACTCACCTTTGGCGCCGCGGAATCCGATCCGCTATGCTCGGCGGACGGCAAATGGGTCTATTACCTTGATTTTGGCGAAGGCAAACCCCTCAAGCGTGTCTCCATCGATGGTGGTACGCCCGAGACAATCTTGAGCGCCGCAAACGGTGCAGCGGACATCTCCCCGGATGGCAAGACCATCGCTGGGCTGGAAGTTCGCGAACTGGATCACAAACTCGTCCTGAACCTCTATTCCATCGACGACAAGAAAGTCGCTTACCATGACATCGATCCACGCGCTTCCTCGCCCTTAAAGTTTGCGCCGGACGGCAAGTCCGTTGTCTATACCGTCCACGAAAAAGGTATCGGCAACCTTTGGATGCAGCCTCTGGATGGCTCCGCTCCCCATCAGCTCACCCATTTCACTTCTGAACGCATCGACAAGTTCCGCTTTTCCAAGGACGGCGCAAAAATCGCTATCGAACGCGGACACAACGAATCCGACGCCGTCATCCTCCGCGATACCACCCGTTAGTGGGACAGACATTCTTGTCAGTCGCCTTCTCGTGCGCAGATTGGGTAGGGTCTTACAGTCCCCCCAGATGGCTCGTCCTTACGGTGCCAAGGGAGACAGAGAGACAGACAAGAATGTCTGTCCCACTAGGAAAAGGATGAGTTTACAAAATCAGGGAGAAGCCGGGCCCGAAGGACTCGGCTGACTATTATTATTTTCCCGGTTCGCCCGCGCAAAATACCCACGCCGCGCGCGCACCTGATACCCCTTGTGATCGGGCACTTCGATGCGAATCCTGTGGTAACGCCCATCGAGAACGTAGTTCGTAGGTATGTACGCAATCGAATACTGATTCCGCAATTCGTCGCCAATATCCTGGAACGACTGGTCCAAATCGTCCACGTGATACGGAAAGAATGCGCGCCCCCCGGTTTCATCCGCCAGGTCCTGCAGAATCTTGTCGCCTTCGGTCAGGTGCGTCTTGCGGTTGGCCAGTTTGTCGGGATCCGTCTGTGATAGCTGGATCCACTGCGTGCTGGTGCTGATCGTATAAATCACCACGCTGGTCCGCTGCGCCATCTCGATGGCCTCGCCCCGGGTGTGTGTCGAAAGATTGTCGTCGCCGTCGCTGATCAAAATCATCACGCGCCGCACGACGTCCGGCTGGTCTCCCGGCGGACGCGGCGGATGGCTCAATTCGTTCTGGCAGGCCTGGTAAATCGCATCGTAGATGGCTGTCCCGCCGCCTGCCCGAGTCTGCATAATCTGATCGCGCAGCAGACCCGCATCGCTGGTGAACGCCTGCACCACCTGCGGTTCATCATCAAACGTCATCACAAACGCTTCGTCCCGGCCGCGCCGCAGTACGCTGAAAAGGAAATTGATCGAGGCGTCCTGCTCGAACTTGATGCGGTCGCGGATGCTGTTCGAGGTATCCACAAGCATCCCTATGCGCAGCGGCAAATCCGACTGCTTGCTGAAGTAACGAATGTCCTGCGGAAACTTTTCATCAAAAATCTGGAAGTCTTCTTTTTGCAGATCGGGCACCAGTTTGTTGCGCCGGTTCAACACGGTGAACAAGACGTCCACCAGGTTTACAACTTGGATGATCTTTTGCGGAGTTTGGGGAGTCGCAGACTTCTCCTCCTGTTGGCCTTGCTGTGGCGCCGCCGGCGGGGTCGCCTGAGGAGTGGGCGAGGATTGCGCCAGAGTCGCAGGCTTCGCCGGTGCCTGCTGTGCGCGGTCGCTGACCGCCGCCGTCAGCAAAACCCCCACGAGAAATAAGGAAATCAGTGCCCTGGACATGTCAGTAGATTATAGGTAGCTAGCGAGCGCAGCGTCAATTCTCTCCGGATCTTCTCCGGCAGCCTCCGAAAGCTTTTTGACGAACTTGCGCAATTCCCCCGGCAGCGGCGCCCGCACTTCGATCCAGGCTCCGGTTCGCGGCTGCGAGAATCCCAGCCGCGCCGCGTGCAGAAAATTCCGTCCCAGCGCCGACATCAAGCTCTTCTCCCGCTCATTAGACGCAGCGCGCCCGGTTCCGGCACCAACGCGAAGCTGGGCAGCCGCTCCGTATAGCGTGTCTCCCACAACGGGATGCGCGATCGCCGAGAAATGCACGCGAATCTGATGCGTCCGCCCGGTATGCAACTGCACTTCGACGAGCGTCGTCCCATCCACCTCTGCCAACGTTCGCCAATCCGTCCGCGCCTCGCGCGCGCCGCTGCGCTGCAAGTTCTCTAGCAGAGCGCTCGCTGGTTTCTCCTTGAAAGCCGCCATCCGCGTACGGCGGTGCAAATCCCGCCCAATCGCCAGCTCAATGCGCCCTTGCTTTTCCTTCAATAATCCCTCAACCAGAGCGATGTAGGTTTTCTTCACCAAGCGTTGGCGAAAGGCATCGGCAATCTTCGCGTGCGCGAAATCGTTTTTCGCCACGAGAATGACACCGGAAGTCTCTTTATCCAGCCGGTGCACAATTCCCGGCCGCAACGCATCCCCGCCTTGGGAAAGCGCTTGCCCTCGCCACAGCAGCGCGTTCACCAAAGTTCCTCGCGTGTTGCCCGCCCCGGCGTGCACAGTCATCCCCGCGGCTTTGTTCACCGCAATTACGTCGTCATCTTCATAAAGAATTTCGAGCGGAATGTCTTCGGCTTCCGCCTGCATCGGCGGCCGCGCCTGCGCATCAACGGCGATTTTCTCGCCCGCGTGGAGATGATGCGCACCCTTCGAAGGCTTCCCGTCGACCAGCACGAGCCCCGACTCAATTAATTCCTGAATCCGTGTGCGGCTAAGCTCCGGGAGTTGCGCCGCCAGAAAGCGATCCAGGCGCTGCCCCGCATCGCTCTCTTGAACGGCAAGTTGGTGTGTGATGGGTGAAGGCACCAAAAGATTCTAGCAGCTTGTCCGCAGCCGGGAATCAAACGCTCCAAACTCCGGGGTGACTCAATGGGCTTACGCGGACGAACGGCCCGTTGTTGCCGAGGAGTTTGATTCCTTAGGACTGAATAATAGGTCGAGAATTAAAAGAATGGCGCCGATGGTAATCGCGGAATCCGCTACGTTAAATGCGGGCCAGCGATAGCTGCCGATCCACATCTCGAAAAAGTCCGTCACGGCCCCGTGAAGAATTCTGTCCGTGACGTTGCCGGTAGCCCCGCCGAGTAAAAGCGCAAGCCCTGCGCCCGCCGCAACCCCGCCTTGCCCGGCCACCAGCAACCAAGCCAGCGCGCAGATCACCACAAGCGAACCGCTAGTCAGCAGAATGCGCAGCCAGGGCGAATGCGAATCCGCGAACAGACTGAAGGCGATCCCCGGATTCCGGCTATGCACCAGATAAATGAAGTGCCGAGCAACTTCATGACGCCAGCCTAAGTCCGTTTGCGTTTCGAACCACGCTTTGGTGGCGCGATCCAAAACCACAATCCCCAGCGTTAGCCAAAGCCACTTCAGGCGCGAAGGCAATTTCATGAACGGGCAAGCTCCAATCCTTCGATTTCCGCGAGGGCTTCGCTGCAGCGCTCGCAGATGCCAGGGTAGCGCGTATTCTCCCCCACATGCGTCGAGTAGTTCCAGCAGCGTTCACACTTCGTGCCTGATGCCGCTATCACGCGCAGCGCCAAACCTGGAAAAAGCTCGGAGCGGAAAGAATCTCCATGAAGCCCACGTGTGCGGATCTCGCCTGCCGAATCGACGGGAACTCCTACCTGCGAAACTATCAGCAATCCTGGAAGCCACTGCGCATATTTTCGCAGAATACCCAGGAGCTGGGTTTCCGCAGCCGGTGTAAACAACTCGAAATTCACTTTAGCCTCGAGACTGGAATTGATTCTCTTCGCATTTCGCGCGGCTTCGAGCGCCTTCAACGATTCGCCGCGAATTTTAGCGAGCAGATCCCAATCGGCGGCCACCGACGCGGCGAGTCCTGTTTGGAGATCAGGGGCCTCCGGGAATCGCGCGATATGCACGCTCTCCGCATCGGCCGAAATTCTCGGAAAATGATTCCAAATTTCTTCTGCGGTGAAGACCAAGACAGGCGCAGCCAGTCGCACCAACGCACTGGAGATTTTCCAAATTGCGGTTTGCGCGGAACGCCGAGAATGGTTTCTCGCGGCCTTCGTGTACAGCCGGTCCTTCAACACGTCAAAATAAAACGCGCTGAGATCCACAACGCAATAATCGTGAATTGCGTGATAGACGCGGTGAAAATCGTACGCCGCATACCACTCCCTGCATTTCCTGACCAATTCTGCTGTGCGCTCCAGCATCCACTGATCAATTTCTTCGAGCTGATCGTTCAGGAGCGCGTCGCGACCCGGCTCAAAATCGAACAAATTTCCAAGGGCGAATCGAAACGTGTTGCGAATCTTGCGGTACGCGTCGCTGAGCTGCGTCATCACGCGCTCGCTCATTTTCACGTCGGCTTGATACTCCTGCGAAGCGACCCACAATCGCAGAAGATCCGCTCCCCATTTTTCGCAAATATCGCTTGGCAAAACGACGTTTCCAAGCGACTTTGACATGGGACGCCCGTGTTCATCGAGCGTCCACCCATGCGTAACTACGCTGCGATATGGCGCGTGGTCGCGCAACCCAGTGGCGATTAGCAGAGAGCTCTGAAACCACCCGCGGTACTGGTCCGGACCTTCGAGATAAACATCCGCCGGCCACTCGTTGCCTTTCAGAACGGCAAGATTGGAAGACCCCGCGTCAAACCACACGTCGAGAATGTCGTTTTCTTTCCGCCACGCGCCCGCGCCGCACGAACATTTTATTCCGGCAGGCAGCAATTCCTCCGCCGTGTGTTTGTACCAGGCGTCCGCGCCCTCCCGTTCGAACCACTTCACCACGTTGCGCAGGGCAGCAAAATCTTCAAGGCGCCTTCCGCAGCCATCGCAATAAAAAACGATGATTGGCACGCCCCAAAATCTTTGTCGCGACACGCACCAATCCGGCCGCTTCTCGATCATTTCGTAGATGCGCTCTTCGCCCCAAGCTGGAATCCACTTCACATTGTGAATCTCCTCGAGCGCCTCCGCGCGTAACGTTTTTTCTTTCCCATGCGCCGCTTGATCCATCTTGATGAACCACTGCTCTGTGGCTCTGAAAATGACCGGATTATGGCAACGCCAACAATGCGGATAGCTGTGCGTGTAGCTGTTACTCCCGAGAAGAGCTCCGCGATCTTCGAGCAACTTCACGATGATCGGATTCGCCTCAAACACACTGCTGCCTTTGTATTCCGACAAGCCTTCGAGGTACACGCCCTTGTCATCGATCGGCGCATAAATTTCCAGACCATATTCTTGGCCCGAGAGAAAATCATCCGAACCATGCCCGGGCGCCGTATGGACGATCCCGCTGCCCTGATCGAGCGTCACATAGTCCGCCAAAATTCCCGGCACCTGCATCGGCAAAAAGGGATGCTGAAATTTCAGGCTTTCAAAATCCCGCCCTTTCCCCTTCGAACGCACTCGCACTTCTTTTATTCCGCACTCCGCTTGCAACGCCGCCACGCGTTCCGCAGCGAGCAGGAGCGCGCCCTTCTCCGTTTCAACGACCACGTATTCGTAATCCGGATGGAACACCAGCGCCCGGTTATGGGGAAGAGTCCAAGGAGTAGTCGTCCATATGACAGCGCTCACGTCGCTTATCCCAGCAAGCTCGCTCTTCCCGCCGCCCGCCACGGCGAATTTCACCCAAACCGAGGGACTGGTGTAATCCTCATACTCGACCTCAGCTTCCGCCAGTGCCGTCGTATCGTAAATGCACCAATAGACCGGCTTTCGCCCGCGATACGCGTAGCCTTTCTCCATGATATCGAGCAGCGCGCCAGCGACAATGGCCTCGTATTCGTGGTTCATCGTGAGATAGGGATCATTCCATCGCCCCAAAACACCCAATCGCTGGAAGTCCCGTTTGTGCTGCTCCACATAGCGCGTGGCGAACTCACGACAAAGCCTGCGGAATTCCGACGGCGAAACTTTCCCCTTTCCGCCAAGCTCCTTTTCAACCTGCGTCTCGATCGGCAAACCATGGCAATCCCAGCCAGGGACGAACGGCGCGTAATGCCCGGCCATGCTTTTGGATTTGACGATCACATCTTTCAATATTTTGTTGAGTCCCGTGCCCAGGTGAATCGTGCCCGTGGGATAAGGGGGACCATCGTGCAAAACAAAGAGGGGTTGGCCTTTTCGCGCCTCCAGAATCCGCTCGTAAAGATGGGATTCCTGCCAGGCCGCAAGCTGTTTCGGCTCAAGGTGCGGAAGGCCGGCCTTCATTGGAAAATCAGTCTTGGGCAAGTTCAGTGTTTTCTTGAGTTCCAGAGGTTCGGCCATTTCTGTGTGTGCCCGCAGCTGTGCATGCTCGATTCGAATGCTGTCCCCTACTCGCCGTATGTTAAATGCCGTACCTTGTTTACCGTACTTTGGTTCAGGTATTCAGCCAGAAACATGAGAAAGCGTTGTAATTCTGTATGTTACAATGATTGACAGTCGGTGTCAGCGGCTGGGGTCGCGCAACCTTTCCCGGCCCTCGCGAATCATATCGATTCAGGACACCCTACGGAGCCTAGCTGCGTCTAAATCAGGGGGAAGATGGTGCCGGACCTAATTGTTAATCTCGTTCCGCCTGAAGCGATAAAGCCCGCAGTGTCTGCCTCGGCCGATCAAAAGGCCGTCCCAGTACCAGCCTCGGCGGTTCCCAAGTTTGGCGCACCTGCTCTGCTTATTCCTGATAATTTTTGGTCCAATCTCAAACAGTTTCTAACGGAGCGTCCCGTCAACGTCGCGGACCGTCCTGGCGCGCCCTTTGTAAGAACAGTATTCGGCGCGGGCGTTATGGACAATCTCAAAGATTTCTTCAGCTCGCGGCCGGTGCCGAAAGGTCCCGTGAACAGCCGCTTGGCAGTTTCCTGGGGAACCAATTTCGGCGGCTTTGGCTCGCGCATTAAAGAGGCTTTCTTTCCAGCAAAACTTCCGCCGGCGAACTTCACCAGCAAACCAGTAAAAGTGAAGGACATTTGGACGAAGGACGAAAACTTCGGCTGGACCCAAATCATTTCTTTTGCGATTCATGGCAGCGTCTTTGCACTGGTGATTCTGATTCCGTTGTTTTGGCATTTCGGGACTAAGACGGAAGCGAAGAATAAAAATGTCGACATGACCGCCATTGATATTTCGCCGTACATGGCGAAACTCCCTGCGGGCGCAAAGAAGGCGGGCGGCGGCGGTGGTGCGAATGACCACACGCTGACCCCCGTCAACAAAGGCAAGCTTCCGAAGTTCCAGTGGACGCAGTTCACTCCGCCCCAGGTGAAGCCTCAGAATCCGGATCCCAAGCTGGCGATGGACCCATCTTTGCTTGGCCCGCCAGATCTTAAGGTGCCGAATATCAATGCGGCGAATTTTGGCGACCCGCTGGCCAACGGCGTGAGCGATTCTCTCGGACATGGCAATGGCACGGGAATCGGAAGCGGCACCGGCGGCGGTCTCGGTCCTGGTGAAGGCGGAGGTACTGGCGGCGGCGCGTTTCGGGCCGGGGTCAATGGCGTTGGCATCCCGGAATGCATTTATTGCCCGCCGCCGCTTTATTCGGATGACGCGCGCAAGGCGAAGTACATGGGCACCGTTGTGTTGCAGGTGACGATTACGCCTGACGGCCGCGCGGTCAACATTTCCATCCTAAAGGATCCCGGAATGGGCCTCGGGGAAAAAGCAGTCGAGTCCGTGCGTACTTGGAAGTTCCGGCCAGCGGCAGGACCGAACGGCAAGATAGTGGCCGTGCAGGTGCCGATTGAAGTGACGTTCCGACTGTATTAGTTTCCCCTCTTTAAACTGATACCTGGCTTTCGATTTTAACTTTTCCAACTGCTCAAAACTTTCTCCGCAGACAACCAAAGTCTGTCTCGAGGCTTCTGACTAGCCGATTGGTGCCCGCCTCCAGACGTTGTCGGGCCGAACCGTGGGGCGGAGACGGAGGCCTGCGTATGCGCGATCCATTTCTGCGCCCTTTTTGCGGCAACGTTCCCACAACGGAATCGTGGCTCAACCGCGTTCGAGAAAACCTGGGGCAACTTCTCATTCCTTCGCATTTCAAACCGTCGTCGGCAAACGGCGCACCCATTCATCTCCTGAAGTTCGATAAATCGCAGCGGCCGGCGCGCTCGCAAGGCGCTTCCCTGATCACGCATGCCGCGGTTTTTGCCGCAGTTCTTCTGCTCCTTGCGAATACAAAGGGAGTGACGAAACCGCCTTTCCCTGGTGGAACAACTCCGTTGGGCCCCTACAAGCTTTCCGCACCACTTATTCGAAGCCTCACTAGCGCGCATCCCACGGAAGGCGGTGGCCGCGGCGGCGATCAAAACCCCATACCCGCAACGAAAGGGAATCTCCCGCCGCTGTCTTCCATCGTGCTTGTGAAACCGACGCTGCCGCAAAACGAGCACCCTCAACTGCCCGAGCCGCCCACGATTTTTGACCCGAGCGCAGCACCCGTTCTTAGCCCGACCGATAATATTGGACTGCC
Source organism: Candidatus Acidiferrum sp. (assembly GCA_035314345.1). Classification (GTDB taxonomy): domain Bacteria; phylum Acidobacteriota; class Terriglobia; order Acidiferrales; family UBA7541; genus Acidiferrum. The sequence continues at coordinate 4,070 of DATFZQ010000208.1, read as the reverse complement.
CTGGATGCCGGACGATACGAACTCTCCAGGTCCTGGAAAAAACCACGGCATCGGGTCCAAAGATGGCACAACTATTGGCGATAAAGGTGATGGCCCGGCTGGCTATAACAATCAGAATTCTCTCTACAAACCGGCAGCCGTCCAGCCTGCTTGCGCATATTGTCCGTATCCGACGTACACGGACGAGGCACGACACGGCAAAGTGCAGGGCGCGGTGACGCTGATGGTGCTTGTGGGCGCGGATGGGCGGGCGCAGGATATTCGCATCGTTAAAGGCATCGGTTTTGGCTTGGATGAGCGGGCAGTGGAAACCGTGCGCAGCTGGAAATTCATTCCGGCGCGTGACGGAGCGAAGCGCTCCGTCACTGCGTGGGTCACTGTCGAAGCCGTCTTTCGGCTCTTCTGACTCTTCGCCTGGTCGTGGGTGACTCAAGCAACACATGCGACGGTTCTTCTGTCTGGGCTGTGGACAATCTGTTAGGATTTCGGCATGAGAAGAGCAATGGGCGTTTCCTTGGCTATCTTCGCGGGATTGGTGTGCTTCGCGCACGCGGCACGGGCGCAGGGCTCCGCGGGCACTTTGGATATCACGGCGCGCGTATCGCCGACGGCGGCGAAGCCGGAACCCGTGCGCCAATTTACGTTGTACATTCTGACGAAGAGCTATGGAGACATCGCCAAGGAAATCGAAGAGGGAGACGTCATACCCCCGCGCAATGAATTCATCGACGGATTAAAAGTGTCTAAGGAATTGAAGGTCTGGCTGAAAGCCCACGACACGCTCGATCTGACATCTCCTGACCTGGATAAATTGCTGAAGCCCGACGACATCATCCATACGCCGGAATTTTTGCTGGCTTACCAGCACTCCAACAGCGGTGGTGTTACCAAAGACATTCCGAAGCCAAAATACAAGGACGCCGACAAAGAGACACATCCAGAGAAGTACGAAAAAGACTTGCAGGCGTATTACACCGCGCTGAAGAAATTTATTATCGCGAATCCGGCAACGGTTTCCGGCGTGGAGCTGGAGCTAAACGCCATAAATCCGCAGACAAAGTGGGCGCTGATCCTGAGCAATCAGAAGAAGCGCGTGCAGAAGCTGGCTCCGGAAGTGGCGCAAAAGAAATATCTTGCGGCCAAGGTGGATACGGACCTGGAAGGGCACGCCTTCCTCCGAGAGCTGGCGCCAGGCTACTACTGGATTAGCACGCTGAATTTCGACGCAAGCGCCGGCGACGTGCGGGTGCGCTGGGATGTACCGGTGACGATCCAAGCAGGCCAGACTTTCCGCATCGAACTCACCAACCTGAACGCCACGGACACGCTGTCAGCGTCGGCGCCCTAAGGCGCGCCGGCCACAGCAGCCATGGGCACACCTTTCCTTTGGCTGATCTTTAATCTTATCGTACTTGCCGCGATTGCATTGGATCTTGGTGTCTTCCACCGGCGTCCTCACAAAATGGAAACGCGGGAAGCGATCGCCTGGACGTTCGTCTGGGTTGGGCTGTCCCTTGCGTTTGGGCTCGGCGTGATGCATTTCTCTGGCGAACAGCGCGGTCTGGAGTTTTTTACCGGATATGTGATCGAAAAGGCTCTCAGCGTGGACAATCTTTTTCTGTTTCTGGTGATTTTCCGCGCGTTTGCCGTGGATGAGAAGATCCAGCACCGCATTCTGGAATGGGGAATTCTCGGGGCGCTGGTGATGCGCGGGGCGATGATTGCTGCGGGAGCGGGGCTGATCGAACGGTTCAGCTGGGTGCTGTATGTGTTCGGCGCTTTTCTGGTGTACGCAGGATCGCACATGCTCTTCGCGAAGAAAGCGGAGATGCATCCCGAGGAGAACCGGATTTCGCGATTTGCGAAACGGTATCTGCGAGTCAGGAAGGAGTATGCGGGAAGCAAATTTTTTGTGCGGGATGGCGGAAAACTGTTCGCCACGCCTCTGTTTGTCGTGCTTTTGATTGTGGAGATCACGGATATCACCATGGCGGTGGATTCGATTCCCGCTATTTTCGGAATTACGCGGGATCCGTTTATCGTGTATACGTCCAATGTGTTTGCGATTTTGGGTTTGCGGGCGATGTATTTTCTTTTGGCAGGCGTGCTGGGGCGTTTGCGGTATTTGACGGCTGGTCTTTCGTTTGTGCTGGCGTTTATTGGGGCAAAGATGATTGTTGAGCCGTGGGTGCATATTTCGGTGGAGATCTCGCTTGCGGTCGTGGCGGGGATTTTGCTTGTGGCGCTGGCAGCGTCTTTGTTGGTTAGTCCAAAAACAAAACAATAAAGCGGGTGCTTGTGGTGAGCGACCTTGCCGATTGGGGACAGAGCCTTTCCGGACTCGGGGTAACGTGTTGCGGCCCTATGATGGCAGCCGAGGTGCATGAGATAAGAGCGGGCACGGCCCTTCGGGGCTCAGGGTAAAGGTGCCGTGCCCTACGAGTTCGATGGAGACGAAGAATATGGCTGATTGGATAAGGTGGTTCGCGCGGATGTTTTGCTGCGGGGTTGTTGTGCTGGGCATAGTCTGCGCTCCAGCGCTTGGCGCAGCGAGTGCAAGAAAAATTATTCTGGATACCGATCCGGGAACCGATGACGCCATGGCTTTAATGCTGGCGCTGAATTCGCCGGAGCTGGACGTGCGGGCGATAACCGTTGTGCCGGGGAACGTCACGGCGGGGCAGGGACTGGAAAATGCCCTGCGCATGGTTTCGCTGGCGAACCGATGCGACATTCCAGTGGCGGGAGGTGCGCAGCATCCATTGTTCCAGAAACTGATTACGGCAGAGTTTTGGCATGGAGAGAATGGGCTGGCCAACATCGAACTGCCCGCGAGTAAATGTAAAGCGGACGTGCGGTTTGGGCCCGACCTCATCATTGAACTGGTGCACGCGTATCCTCACGAAATCACGCTGGTGCCGGTTGGTCCGCTGACAAACATAGCGCTGGCGATTGAAAAAGATCCGAGCATCGTGCCGCTGGTGAAAGAAGTGATTCTGATGGGCGGATCCCTGAAGGGCGGCAACGTGAACGCGTCCGCGGAAGCCAACATTTACAACGATCCGGAAGCGGCGCAAATCGCTTTTCAGGCGGGATGGCCGCTGACAATGGTGGGGCTCGACGTCGGAGATAAGACTCTGTTTAGCCGCAAACAACTGGAGCAGCTAGGGCGGACACACGGGCCGGTAAATGATTTTATTTACGGGGTGACGAGATTTCTTTTAGAGCTGTCGGAAAAATTCGGGGACGCCGGGACGCCCATGTACGATCCGCTGGCGGTGGGAGTGGCGATCGACGCGGCCCTGGTGACGGCGCCAGCGATGCACGTCGACGTCGAGACGCGAGGCGAATTTACGCGCGGGGAAACGGTGGCGAACCGGCGGAATGAAATTGAGCGCAACGTACTGCGACATTTTCCTGATGGCGATCGTTACGTGATCGAAGGTCTCGACAAGGTGGCGCCGAACGCCAAGGTTTGCATCGACGTGCAAGCTGACAAATTCTTGGAGTTGTTTGTTTCGCGGATCCAAGGCAAGTAGCGCAGCTGGCAGTGAAGAACGTGCGACCCCAAAAGTTGCTCCCTTGAGAGCACGATTCGTGGCTGGACCTCATTAGCGCCTTCTAATGTTTGGCAGCAGAACGAACCTGGCGATTTGGCCCTCCGGGCGCTAGGAAAGTACAGGGGTGTGTGTGCCCTGAGGCGAGAAGATGCGGACGCAAATATCCTCAAACTTGCTGACACCACAAGGATTAGGGTGAATCTCCTGAGTCCACTCGCGGCCACTGGACGCAGCGGAGAGGAAACGGTGCGAGCAGGTGGGCGTAACGCGAACGATCCTCAAACCGTTCCGGCGTTCGGCAGTTTATGAGGCGTTGCAAGAATGCTTCGGAGAAGTCCTATAAAAGGGAATGTCAAGAGACATTCTTCCCCGTCGGCTCGGTGCCGACACTTTTTTTGTCTCGGCATTCAGCCCAACCGTTTGAACGTGCACTCGTGATCGAGTGGTCTTGCTCAGGCGACGTAGTTTCGTGCTTTGTTTCGTCACACGAAACGCGGAGATCCTTCTTCT
>DATFZQ010000207.1:0-28131 GCA_035314345.1 Candidatus Acidiferrum sp. | reverse complement strand
CTCTCAAGGAATTCTCGAATTGCTTGCTGAATCAAGAAGCTGACTGTCTCGCTTTCTTTCTTGGCTAGTTTCTTGAGTTCTTCTAAGTGCCGCTCATTGATGCGAACGGCTCTGAGTTCTTTGACCATCATACAAATGTATGCCGAATGTGTTACGATTGCAAGTGGCAAGTCGGCCTTACCCCGCCCTAAAAGGACCGGGCTTGCGGCCTCCGCGGGTCAGGTATTAGTCCGTTATCTCAGCAGCGATACTCCCACTCTCCTGTTCGACTCAGAATGTCATCCGCTTTTCTGATCTGAATTCCCGCGTGCTTTATAGCGCCTGGACTTATGAACTTGGATGGGACTTCCAAGAATATCAAAGCCGCTTATAAGCTCTTTAGAATGATATTCTTCGCAGACCCCATCTGCTAAGTCCTTTTGTTTGATATTCTTTCAAAAAGCGGGGGAGGGGGGAGTATCTGGGCTCCGAGCATCTGCCCAAATCCAACTTGAACGGTTCCAGCCCGAGTTGTGCATAGGGCGCCTGGCCCGACTCTCGCGGCCAAAACGGCGCTATTGAATTCGTTTCGGCACAAAAAAGAGGTGCCCTCCTCGCGGAGAACACCTCTTTCGTTTCAGGGAGTGGAAAAAACCTACGACTTCGGCTTCGCGCCAGGCTGCGTCTTGGCGTTGTGCTTCTTGTTGTAGATATTCTTCGACGCCGCGTTCTGTTCCTTGTTCACTTGCGTTTTCTCGCCAGGTGTCAGCTTCCCGCCATTCGCTGCGCGGTCCGCCTTCACTTGCTGGTTGATGCCCTTCTGCTGATTTTCCAGCTTCGCCGTCTCGCCGGCCGTCAATTGCCCGCTCTTGACGCCCTGCGCGATGCGAGCCTGTTGGTTTTGCTGGCGCTGGCCCACTTCACTCTTGCCAGTATTAGCGGTGTTGGCGTTGTGCTTGTCCTGATAAATCTGCTTGGAAAGACCGTTCTGCTGCTGATTGATCTGCGTCTTCTCGGCGCTCGTCAGCTTCCCGCCGTTAGCCGCGCGGTCTGCTTTTGTTTCGCCGTTGATCGCCGCTTCCTTGGTCTCCAGGTTTGCGGTTTCGCCGGCGGTAAGTTGACCGCTCTTCACGCCGTTCGCTATGCGGTCCTGCTGATTTTCTTTCCGCTGCGCGATGCTCGGATCGGGTTTTGCTGCAGGCGTTGCCGGCTGAGTTGCAGGCGCCGGCGCGCTCGAGCCTTGCGAAGACGATTGCTGTTGCGCCATTGCCGCCGTTCCCACCATCAACACTGCCATCGGCAAGGCGCTCCACTTCAACCAAGTGAGTTTCATATCTCTCTCCTGTACGTTCCATTTCAAATTCGGGGATTTCCGGGACACTAGGTAATACCCAAGTTTGAAGAGAAAGTTGTGGCCCCACTACTGGTCGAAAGTGCAGTTTTTTATTTTGGAAAAACTTTTCCGCTACTCTTTGAACACAATTTGCCCATGGCTAACCTAAAGAAACTGCGCAGGTGCGATTTAGTCCCGAGGCTCTGCTCCGTGTGCGTGCAATAGCTCGTCAACTTCCGCGTAACCTGACGGATACTCGACGCCGCGAACGGTCGCTCCCGCGTTGAGCAGCGCCTCCACCGACTCCGGCGTTCGCCGGTGCTTCCAGTACGAGTCCACGCAGGCCCGCGCTGCGAGCATCAGTGGCGTGCGTCCCTTCGCGTCCAGCGCGTTCACTGTCGCTCCGTGTTCAAGCAAAAACTTTACCGTCGATGGCCACGCGCGCCACGCCGCCGAGTGCAGCGCCGTACTGTTCTTCGCCACATCGAAATAAGGATCACCATCTTCGGTCACTGCGTTCACTTCAACGCCGAGATTAAGCAGATGCCGAACGCCATCCGTATTCCCGACACCTGCAAACTCTGCAAGCAGCTCGCCTCCCTGCGCCGCAAGTTCGCGAACCAACTCGGGCTCTTGCTCCGCAATAGTTCGCACTTTCGCCGAGGCATTTCTAGCGCAGGCGGCAATCAATCGCTCCACGCCCTGCAGTTCGATCGCAATGCCGCGCCGTTCCATCAAATCCAGCACATCGCCGCGCCCCCTTCGCGCCGCCATAGCGATCCCCGACATCGCGAGGCCGGCTGTCTGCCGCGTGTCCGGCCGCTCCGCAACAAGCGTTGGGTCTGCGCCATGCTCCAGCAGCGCCTCGATGATGTTGATGCTGTTGTCGCGCAGCACCGCATGATGAAACGCTGTCCTCCCCCAGTGTGTTGTTCGATTCGGATCGGCTCCGTGCCCCAGCAGCCATTTGATCCCTTCGTAGTCGTGCCAGTCGGTCTTGCGCAGCAGCAGCGTCGTCATGCTTGTTTCGTTCAACCTCCCGCTCTCCACCAGAATCTTCATCACCGTGTTGTCGTACGTTTCCACCACATGGTAAGGAGTCTCCCCGTCGTTCGGATCGGCGCCGCGCTCGAGCAGCAGACGTGTCAGCCCCGGATGCTGCGCAATCCCCGCAGCGCCATAAATCGCGCTCTCCCACTCAGGATGCGACTCGTGATCCATTTCCATCCAGCCTGTATTCGCGCTCGCGCCTGCATCCAACAGAGCCCTCGCTGCGGCAACGAAACCTTCGGATCTCGCGCGATCGAGCCGCAAATACCTCGAAAAACACAAGTGCGTGAGCGCGTCCCAGCCATACGCGCCGCCCTTCGTCGTCGCGTTGCGCGCATCAAGCACAAGGAACCGACGCACAGCTACAGCGTCGCCAAGAATAGCCGCCGTATGTATGTCGCTGCTCGCCACCTCGGGATGTGCCGCCAGTATCGCCTCGGCGCTCTCTAGAGTCCCCGAACTGTGCCAGGCGTTGCGTGGAACACACGCTGCCCCAATGAATGCCGCTACCGTATCGGCCATTTCTAGAGGTAGCTGAGCCACCAGTCCTTCTTCCTAGCTTTGAGATCGGCGAACCACCGGCATGGGAAATACAGCAGCGCGATTGCCACTGCCCAGACAGCGTACAGCAGCCAGAGGTTCCACGTGTACCCCTCGGGCGGGCCCGGATTGCCCATCGGATGATTGGTGAAGAGCCAGGGGCTCACCTCGCCTAGCCTGATCTTCGAAACCACCAGCGCCAGGACGTGGATCAACGGGATGTGGAGCATGTAGAAAAAGAATGGTACGCGGCCAAAGACGGTGATCCAGCGGACGAAGGTCCCCCGCGCGCCTTCGAGCAACGGGAGCAACGCAATGATGGGGCCTAGCGTCATCAGCAAGAAGTCAAACGATGCCGGGTATTTGGTGGTATTCAAGAAAGCGAGGAGCGCAGGCATTGGTTGTGAGCCGTTCGACCCCTGCGCTGCGGCGTGCCAAGGGCGCGGATCGCCGTAGAGATTGAATCCCCTCAGCACCAGGAAGAGTCCCATGGCTGCGAGCCCAATCGCCAGACAAAGGCGGTTTCGTCGCGAAGGTTCCATCGTCAAGATCTTGCCGAACGCATAACCCGCCGCCATAACCCCGATCCACGGAACGATCGAATAGAGCACGATCAGGCTCGGACCGTCGGCTCCGAACTGTACCGGCCCGGCAAAGAACCCCACGTAGAGAATCTTCCAAAGTCCCGACAGTCTGTTGTCGGGAAGAGCCGGAATCAGTTTGCCGAGGTATGGATCCATCAGGTTGTGAGCGGAGATGATGACGACGCCGATCGTCCCCACCAGTGTGAGAGGCAGTTTCACCAGCCCTGCCAGCAGGATCATGCACCAGCCGATAACCCAGATGACTCCAGCCATTTCGTAGTGCGCGAAATCGAAGTTGAAGGTCCAAGATACGCGGAGCAAAGTCAGTTCGAGGAAGATGAGCCAAACGCCGCGGATCAAAAGATGCCGAGAGAGGTCAACATGCTTCCGGCTGTAGAAGAAGGCACTGGTTCCGGCCAAGAAGATAAATGCCGGCGCGCAGAAGTGGGTGACCCAGCGGGTGAAGAAGATGCCCGGTGTTGGGCCGCCGGCGGGAAGGCCCGAATAGACTCGCACATGGTCGATTGCCATCAGCATCATGACCGCGCCGCGGATCAGATCAATGGACGCGATCCGGGACATGGACGTGGCGGACGGTTCCACTCGGGTGGCGGGAAGGGTTGCACTCATGATTTCCTTCCATTACGCCGGAAGCCCAATCTCCGCGTGATCGCCGGAGTTGCAGCTTCTAACGAGGTCCCTTGCATGTTTCGTGAAGGGTTTGAGGCTCGGACGAACTGGTAACGGCTTGGCATCCATTTACTACCTTCTTTTCGTAAATGCGAATAGAGCTAAAAGGTTCGTAAACTTGCTCGAAAATTAAAGGTGCGCACGGCCCAAACTCTAACGCTCGTTGATGGTCACGTCAATTGACACACGGTAACTGACCAAGGCGGACCGTCGGAAGGATGCAGTCCGAAACGAAAAAGGCGCTCTACCTAAAGAGCGCCTCGAAAAAACTATTTTTTTTACCTGATATCGCAGAAAACTGTTCTTAGGCCTTCTTTTCTTCCGCGGGCTTCTCCGCCGGAGCTGCTGCCGCTGGAGGCGGTGGCGTCGATTGCGCTTGCGCCCCAGACATACCTTCCTTGAATCCGCGCACGCCTTCGCCAAGACCGCGCATCAATTCAGGAATCTTGCGCCCCCCGAAAAGTACGAGAATCACGATCGCAACGATCAACAAATGCATTGGGCTGTCCCACATAGGGCACCTACCTTTCGCGCCGGGATAAGCGCACTCCCGCGCCGGGGCTACGCACTACTTACATTCAAAGTATAACACGCTCATCCCCCGCACGCCGCGTAACGCGCTCACGGTCCAGGTATTCCAGCAAAGGAATAGCATACTTTCGCGTGATGCCCGTCAAATCCTTAAATATCGGCACCGATATTCGCTCGCCCTTCGCCTTCTTGTACGCCGCAAGCTGTACCTTCAGTTGAACAAGCGCATCGCAGTGAAAAATAAGCTCCGGGCTTACCCGGACAAGGTTCTTTTCTCGCAGCAATATTTGCAGCAACTTCTCTGCGCGCTTGGCCTCGACGGAGAGTTTCGCCAGCACCTCTTTCACGGATGGCACCGCCAACCCTGACTGAGCGAACGCCTTTTCAATTTCGCTTTTGGCCTGCGCTTCTTCCGGCTGCAGTACAATCTGAGATCCTGCCCGCTTCACAACCTCGCCTTGCACATCCAACTTCTTCTCGTCCGCCAGCTCCTCCAGTGCCGCCCTAAACGTCTCCGCCCGCAGGCGCCTTCCCAGGCTAGCGCGTAAATCTTCTCGCGCAATGCCTGGAGAAAGCGGATTCTCCTTGTGAAATCGTTCCACCCGCTCGGCGATTTTCCGCCGCACCTCGTCGAACGCCTTTCGGCCCAACAAAATCAGCGGTTCCCACGAAACGATCTTAATTTTCTCAGCCACGTTGGAACTCTGAGCAACTTCCCGCACTTCGTTTTCGAACCAGGCAGTTCGCGCGACGATTTCGCCGAATTCCAAACCCAATACCGCGCGCTCCGTCATGGCAACAAGCACTTCGTCACGTTTTCCGCGTTCCATTATTTCTAGAAACGCTGGCCGGCCCGAATCTCGCACCGTCGGCCGCCTTGCCAGGCAATCCAGTACTTCTCCGCCGCCGATCGTGACGACCGGCGAAAATTGCCGCACGATAAACCGGTCGCCTGGCTGAAGCAATACGTCATCTTGCAAACGCAAATGCGCCAGCGTGCTCTGCCCAGGCGAAAGTGTGTTTTCGCCGTAAATAAAAATCTCAGCGATGGTCTCCGCGGTCCCTGCGTGCAAGTGTACACGTGCGCGATGCTTCAGCTTGCGCGCGGAGGGCAGCAGAGTGAGCCGCACATCCATCCTGCGCGTCTTACGAAAATGTCCCGCCGCAGCCAGCGTCATTCCGCGCTTCACTTCGCCGTGATCGATACCCGCCAAGTTCACGGCCGTCCGCTGCCCCGCAATGGCGCGTTCAACGGATTTCCCGCCCGATTGTACGCCTCGCACGCGCAGCCTCTTGCCTCCAGGAAAGAGTTCGACTTCATCTTCAGCGCCGATGCTTCCCGAAACCAGAGTGCCTGTCACCACCGTTCCAAACCCCTTCATGGCAAACGCCCGGTCGATGGGCAACCGAAAGTATCGCGCCGCATCTCTTCCAGGGATTTCTGTAGCGACGGCGTGCAGTACGCTCTTCAACTCGGCGAGGCCGGCCCCCGTCTTCGCGCTCACCGAAACAATCGGCGCCCGCTCCAAAAACGAGTGACGCAAGAATTCTTCCACCTCGAGCCGTGCCAGCCCGAGCATGTCCGCATCAACCAAATCGCTTTTCGTCAACACCACGACGCCACGCGTAACACCCAGCAACCGGCAAATATCAAAATGTTCGCGCGTCTGCGGCTTAATGGACTCATCCGCGGCGATCACCAGCAACACCAGATCGATCCCCGCCGCGCCAGCCAGCATGTTGCTCACAAAGCGCTCGTGCCCCGGCACATCGACAAAACCAAATTTCACGCCATTCTCTTCAAGAAAGGCAAAGCCAAGATCAATCGTAATTCCGCGCCGCTTCTCTTCCGCGAGCCTGTCCGGATGCGTCCCCGTCAACGCCTCTACGAGCGCCGACTTGCCGTGATCAATGTGTCCCGCCGTCCCGACAATCACGCTCTTTGAAGTGGTATTCATGAAAGAGAAAGCCCAGCACGAAACGCCGCGCGGCGCGTAAGAATTAAAGTAACACAGCCACTCTTGGCTGTGCCTGCGGCCACACTTCGCCCAAGCTCTGAGCAATCACTGCACGGCTTTGAATCAAGAAAGAGGAGACTTTGTTTACTTCGCCGCGGCGATTTCGTCGACGATGGCCTGCGCGGTGGCGCGAGGATCTTCTGCGGCTAGAATCGGTCTGCCAACAACGATGTAGTCCGCACCAGCTTTGATGGCTTCCGTCGGACTGGCCGTGCGCGCCTGGTCATCGTGTTTTGCGGCTTCCCCATCTTTCTCTTTGGGCCGCACACCTGGTGTCACGATCAAGAATTCGCGCCCACAAGCTTTGCGAATCGCTCGCGCTTCTTGGACGGAGGCCACGACTCCGTCTACACCCACTTCTTTTGCAAGCCGTGCTAGCTTCACTACCCGGCTCTTCGGCGGGCCGCCAATTCCGACTTCCTTCATGGATTTTTGGTCCATGCTCGTAAGAATCGTCACGGCCAGCAAACGCGGCCGGTCTGCTCCCATTGGCACGCCGGCGCTAATAGCTTGCACCGCGGCTTCCAGCATGGCCTTGCCGCCAAGAGCGTGCACATTGACGAGCTGCACGCCCGTCATGGCTGCGGCAGAAAGCACCGCCCCTGCAATGGTGTTTGGAATGTCGTGGAATTTCAGGTCGAGAAAGATGCCAGGGCCCAGCGCCGCAATTTCTTTCACCGCCGCAGGCCCGGCAGCGGTAAACAGTTGGTTTCCGATCTTGAACATCCCAACGAGATCCGCAACCTGTTTTGCGAATTTTAGGGCAGAGGACAGCGAATCAAAATCCAGGGCCACGACTAAACTGCTGCGGGGATGGGCGTCGAAGCTCAAGGTCATGTGAGACCCCGATTTCGGCGGGGTCAGTGTTTCTCTGGCAATTCCATCAATTCGAGCCGAACCTGGCTCACGCCCGAGTGGATCAAACCAAGCTTTCGGGCTACGCGATAGGATACATCAATTTCGCGTCCTTCTTGATAGGGACCTCTGTCGTTGATGCGTACTAGTTCAAACTTCCCGTTCCGGGGGTTCACCACCCGGACGATGGCCCCGAACGGCAGGTTCGGGTGCGCGGCTGTCAGAGCCTCGCAGTCAAAGTGCTCCCCGCTGGCTGTCTTCTTTCCATTGAAGCCCGGCCCATACCAGCTGGCGTTGCCAACCCAGGTCTTCACCGGTTTAACCGGAGCTCTCAAGTGCGCGACGAGGGGGGCGTCCATGACGGGAACTATAAGGAACATTAAGAGCACCCAACGGAATGCGGCCCAGAAAACAAAGAGTGGTCGTCTCATAGTGTGTTCTTTGTGCTACTCATATCCAAAAAATTGTATCGCAAAGTTGTCGTTATGTCAACCAAAATCTGCGAAAATTCTACCTCTCATCTCATTGACAGTAAATGCTTTAGCTCTGAAAAGGGCCCTCTCTAATCCCTTCACAAGTCGCTGACTGACCGTAGGGTCAGTAAAGCTGGCCGTCCCGACCTGTACGGCAGTCGCACCTGCCGCTACATACTGAAGCACGTCCTCGACCGTCTCTATACCGCCGACACCTAAGATTGGTGTCTTTATCGTCTTAAACGTTTCCCAAACCAAGCGCAACGTGATCGGTTTAATAGACGGGCCGGAGAGTCCTCCCGTTTGGTTCCCAAGACAGGACTTCCCGGTCCAAGGGTCGACCGCCATGGCCGGATAGGTGTTCGCCACCGTTAAAGCGTCGGCGCCAGCACTCTGTGCCGTCCGCGCAATAAGCCCAATGTCTGCAACCATCGGCGAAAGCTTCACCCAGAGAGGTCGCTTGGCCGCTGCCTTCCGCGCTGCCCCTACGACCTCACCAACCAGGCCCGAATCGCCCCCAAACTGCATCCCCCCCTTCTTGACGTTGGGGCAGGAGATGTTTAGCTCATAGGCGGCCAGCCCCTCGGCATCCTCAAGAACTCGGATGACCTCGACGTAGTCCTCGACGCTATAGCCGAATACATTGGCTATGATTGCCGTATCGTATTTTCTCAGTACTGGGAGTTTTTCTGCCACGAACGCCCGGACCCCGATATTTTGGAGCCCGACGGCGTTTAGCATCCCGGATGGGGTCTCGCAGAGCCGGGGCGCGGGGGCACCCTCCATGGGCTCACGGGAAAGGCCTTTTACGACAATGCCGCCAAGACGGTTTAGGTCTACCAGGTGGGCAAACTCGACGCCGTAGCCGAAGGTTCCACTGGCTGCGAGAATGGGATTCCGCAGGCGCACCGCACCGACATGCACGGTCAGGTCAACAGCCACAGCGCTCGTCACTTCAATCAAAGAATATCACGAAGCCGCACAGGGTCCGTCCAAAATCTCCTCACTGATATCTGGACTGTGGAAAAAAAGCCGAATCTAGGGCTTCGCAGCTGCCTTTCTTGCCGTGTGTGAAGTGGAGGACTTGACAAGGGCTACTGCCAGGACATGCCCATCGCGCGGTGCCAGCGTAATTCCGCAGAGCGATGCGAGCGTTGGCGCGATGTCCGCTGGTGTCACCTCGCCGAAATACTGGCCAGGTTGAATGCCGTAGCCCATCAATAGAATCGGCACATGCTGGTCGTAATTGTACGGTGTTCCGTGGCCCGTGCCATAGGAACGGACCTTTCCCACTGCCGTTCCATCCATCAACCAGTAGGGCCTTGGCACGATGAAGAGATCCCCGCTGCGGCCAGGCAAATAACTGTCTGCCATCGCTTCAATCAGCGGACTTTGAGTAGCGGGACGGTCGGCCAGTTGCTCCGCTCGGAATACCTCCGCTACGCCCGGCGCTCCCTTGATCGCATCCAGCACCGCATTCATGGCGGTCGCATCGCTTCTCAACTTCTCATACACACCTGGCACAAAATAAATGTCGCTCCCCGTGATTCGCGCAATCGCCGGTTTCGGATAATTCAAAGGCGCGAGCGCCTTTTCAACTCGCTCTTGCACGTCGGGCAAGTGCAAGACGCCAGCGTCAGCGCCAGTTTTTTGCATCTCTTCCGGAACTGGCACCACACCGTGGTCCGCGCTCAGCGCGACCACGTAATTTCCCCTGCCAACTTTCTTGTCCAAGCTCGCGAATAGTTCAGCAAGATCCTGATCCAACCGCACTAAAATGTCTTGAATCTCCCAGCTGCGCGGCCCAAAGGCATGCCCCACATAGTCCACGGACGAGTAGCTCACGCCCAAATAATCCACCCCGCCACCTTTGCCCAACCCCAGCGAATCCACCGCATTCTCTGCAAGTTTTGTTAGGTACGTGTCCGAATACGGGCTAGCTGACCATTGCTCGTAAAACACCTCGTCCGCCTCGTCGCTTCCTGCTTTTCCCGTCATCGCATGCGGAAAAGTAAGCTCCCATCCCTTCGGCGGCACGGCGCCGGTGGCTTTTTCGTCGTACCAATACGCGCGTTCGGGCAGCGAAAGGGTCCACGTCTTTCCATAGTCTGCCTTCACTGGATGTGCGTTCGCGTACGACTCGATGAACGGCATCGCGCCGTAAACGCTCGACGTTGCCCAACCGCCGCTATCAAACCATGTGGCAGCGTCTGCTTTGTGCCCGGCCATGGTGATGGCCGCTCGCGCTTTCAGGGAAAACGTCACCACTCTCGTTGCGCTGCCAGTTTGGAACTTCAGCTCTTCCGCAAACGCGGGAACTTGCATTCGCCACGCCGAATCTCCGCCCTTTGGGCTGACGCCTGCGTACCCCGAGTTCTTGGCATTGGGATCCGCCGTGCACGTCACCATTTTCTGAGTTTCCCGGTCCCACCACGCGTTAGCTACCATTCCATGCGTGGCTGGAAACGCGCCCGTGGAAATCGTGGCGTGCCCCACGCAGGTCTCCGTCGCCGCATAAGGGTACGCCGCTTCGCGGAACCACGCGCCTTCCACTAGCAGTCGCTTCAATCCACCTGTCCATTGCCCCTGAAACTTTTCAACGTAGTCCGCACGCATCTGGTCCACCACCAGCATCACCACCAGCTTCGGGCGCGCGGCAGTCTTCGCTGCGACTGCCTTCTCTCCTTGTGCACCAGCGCGTTGCACGCAAACTGTGCCGGCCAACAAGAGCAGAATTGCTCCACAGGCTGTCATCACGGAATTACGACTGAGTAGCAAAGTCCTTTTAACCAGCATCTTCACCTCTCTAGATGTGTCGCGCGGCAGTTTATCACGCCGCCTGAGAGCACACGGTAGGACAGGCATTCTTGCCTGTCTCCTGCTTCACCTGCCCGTCAGCCACCTCCCACATATCTTGGTCCAAAGGCGACCGACAAGAATGTCTGTCCCACCTGCATGCTCAGAGAGGCTTGTGCTAGGATTACCCGACCATGCGCATCGTCGAAAAAGCCCAATTGATGTCTGCCTCGGAGATCGACCGCACCCTGCGACGCCTGGCCCATCAGATTGTCGAGAAGAGCGGCGGCACCAAACATCTCGCCCTGATCGGCATTCGCCGCCGTGGGGTTCCTCTGGCCCAGCGCATCGCCCAAGCCATGCGCGGAATTGACGGCGTCGACGTCCCCGTCGGTACTCTGGACATTACTCTCTACCGCGACGACCTCTCCAAAGTTGCGCCCCAGGCCGTTCTGCAGTCATCCGACATTACGTTCGGTGTCGATGGCATGGACCTCGTCCTCGTCGACGACGTCCTCTACACCGGCCGCACCATCCGCGCCGCCATGAACGGCCTTTTCGACCTTGGCCGCCCCCAGCGCGTTTCGCTCTGCGTGCTCATCGACCGCGGCCACCGCGAAATGCCCATTGAAGCCCAGTTCGTCGGCCGCACGGTGCAGACCAGCGAAACCGAAATCATCGAAGTGCGTCTCCGCGAAATTGACAATGAAGAGCGGGTCGTTCTCGTCGACCGCCAGGAGCCGTAGTTGAAAGTGGATTTTTCGCGCTATCGCCAAAGAGTGCAAATGTGACCCATCGTTTTCGCGACTTACTGGCTCTGGAACCGCTCTCCGCGGACGAACTGACTTTTCTTCTCGACCAAAGCAGGCCCTTTCAAACGATCCAGCGCAATCCGCTCAAAAAACTCGCCACGCTCCGTGGCAAAACAGTAGCTCTGGCCTTCTTCGAAAACTCCACGCGCACGCGCATTAGCTTTGGTACCGCGGCTTCTCGTCTCGGCGCCGACACGATGAACCTCCAGGCGGAATCTTCCAGCGTGAAAAAAGGCGAATCTCTTCTCGACACCGTCCAAACACTCGACGCCATGAAGCCTGATTGTCTGGTCATGCGTCACGCCTCTTCCGGCGCCGCCGACTTTGTCGCTCGCCATCTCGACATTCCCGTCATCAATGCCGGTGATGGCACGCACGAACATCCCTCGCAAGGCTTGCTCGATGCGCTGACCATCCGCGACCGCCTCGGCAAAATCGACAATCTGAATGTCACTATCCTCGGCGATCTCCAGCACAGCCGCGTCGCTCGCTCGAACATCCACCTCCTCGGAAAATTTGGATGCCGCTTCACGCTGTGCGGTCCGGCGATGTGGGTTCCGCGCGAACTCGAAAAGATCGGCGCTCCCGGCGTGTCCATCCGACGCGTTTTCAAACTCGAAGAAGCTCTTGAGGATGCTGACGTGGTCCTCGTGCTTCGCGTGCAAACCGAACGCATGCACGAACCGTCTATCTCCAACGAAGATTATGTTCTCGGCTACCAGCTCAACGCCGAGCGCCTTCGCCTGGCGAAGCCGAACGCGCTCGTCCTCCATCCCGGCCCCATGAATCGTGGCAGCGAAATCACGCCAGAAGTTGCCGACGGTCCGCAGTCCTGCGTTCTCGAACAAGTAACCAACGGCATCGCCGTGCGCATGGCGCTTCTCTTCCTGCTAATTTCCGGCGGAGCCGAAGAAAGCGGGCCTCCCGCAGGCCCCAGCGCGGAAGAATTGCAAGCGCCGAGAAACCGCCGCTCCACCGATAAAAAGGATCTTTCGCATGCTTCTGATTAAAAATGGCCGGGTCATCGATCCCGCTTCGAAAACCGACTCTGCGCAAGATATTCTTCTGGATGGTGAACAAATCGTTGAACTCGCCGCGCCGGGCAAACTCACGAGCGATCACAAAAACGCCGAAGTATTCGACGCCACAGGGCTGATCGTAGCTCCTGGCTTCATCGATCTTCACGCACATCTCCGAGAGCCCGGCCAGGAATCCTCGGAAACAATCGAAACAGGCACGCGCGCGGCAGCACGCGGAGGTTTCACCGCCGTCTGTTGCATGCCCAACACCAAACCCGTCAACGACAACGCCAGCGTCACGCGCTTCATTCTCGACCGCGCCAAAACCGCCGCAGGCGTTCGCGTTTGGCCCATCGGCGCCGCCAGCTTGGGCAGCAAAGGCGAAGCCATCGCTGAAATCGCCGCCATGAAAGAAGCAGGCATCGTCGCGGTTTCCGACGACGGAAAACCCATCGCCACCGCAAAACTCACTCGTCAGGTCATGGAGTATTGCCGCTCGCTCGACATTCCCGTGATCCAGCACTCCGAAGATGTTTCGCTGGCCGCCGGCGCCGTCATGCGCGAAGGTGTCACCTCATCGCGTCTCGGTCTGCGCGGAATGCCAGCAGCAGCCGAATCGGTTTGCGTCGCGCGCGACGTTCAACTCGCCGAACTCACCGGTGCGCGCCTTCACGTCGCCCACCTTTCCGCAAAAGCTTCGCTCGAACAAGTCCGCTGGGCCAAGCAGCGCGGCTTGCATGTCACCTGCGAAGTCACGCCGCACCATTTCACTTTGATCGACGAAGATGTTCAGTACGACTCACGCTACAAAATGAATCCGCCGTTAGCCGCACGCGAAGACCGCGAAGCCCTAATCGCCGGCCTCGCCGACGGAACCGTCGACGCCATCGCCACCGATCACGCCCCCCACGAGCCCGCCCTCAAAGATGTCGAGTTCGACCGCGCCCCCTTCGGCATTCTCGGCTTCGAAACCGCCATCGCCCTCTCTCTCGAACAACTCGTCCACACCGGCCGCCTCTCACTCGCACGCATGGTCGAGCTCTTCACAATGGGCCCCGCGCGCATCCTCGGCATCGAACGCAAAATCGCTGCCGGCCAACCCGCCGACCTCACGATTTTTTCCACGACCCACGAATGGACATACGACGTAAAGCAATCCCCCAGCAAATCCCGCAACTCGCCCTTCGACTCCCGCACCTTCAAAGGCGCACCCATAGCCACCATAGTCGCCAGCCGCATCATTTATAAAACGTAGCGGCGAGCTTTAGCCCGCCATCTTTTACTTCTGCTATCCCTGGCCCTTGCACAGCCCGTCTCTTACTCAACATCTTCAAAATCCAAAACCCCGCCGCTCCCGCCGCCACATGCTTCAACGTGTGCCCGCTCATCGTATGCTGGTCTATCGAGAAAATTCGCCGATCCGCCGTCTCAAAGATTTTTGCCAACACATAAAAACAGAAAACTACCGCAAAATCCCAACTGCGCGTGTACCGCGGCGGTAACAAAAGCAAAACGGGCAGAATCAACACTGCGTACACCTGCAACATAGCGTAGAACCGCAAATCTCCCGCGCCTCGGACTTCGCTGTACCACCACACAACCACGCTGCCCACGCCGAGCAATAACAATAGAGGTAGCAAATGGAAGCCGGCTGCCACGCTCACGCGTTCCGAAGTCATCGCCGATACCAATCCCATGAAGGCCAGCGTCATTGGCAGGCGGTCCCATACCAACCTCGCGTTGTCGGGAGCGAGATGGTAGTAACCCGATCCAAACGCCGTAAGGAACAAGCCCAGAAAGACAAAGACGTACGCCCATCGTTCGCGCGGATCGATAAACCGCTCAGCGCCACCCTGCACAAACAGAAAAACCAATCCCCAGGCGCCGCTCACGGCGAATAGAAAGTTTGAAGCCACATCTCCGAAGTTCGGTATTCTTAGCCAGGCCCGTTGATCGGCGAAGTCGTGATAGGACTGCGGTTGAGGAATGCGAGGCAGCAGCGCCGCAGGCGCCACCACCAGGATCGTGAACGCGACCAAAACCCACACGCCCGTTCGCCGCGAAATCAAATTCGCCTCGTCCTGAGCCGAGTAGGCCCCGCTGGAGCCTCATTTTAATAAATTCCTAACAAACCCCTCAGGATTTTCTTGCCCCCGCACTCCTACTCTGCATCCTGTGCGGGCAGCCCATTCTCGTCCGCGCGAAGTAAGTTAAAGAAGCGAGCGAACTATGTCAGCCACAGTATTTCTTGCGTTTTGCATTCTTGGATGCGATTTTCTTTTGTATGTTTTGTACCAATTCACCTACGGCGAAAAACGCAGAGGCCTCTCGCGCAGAACGACAGCTCCGAAGCACGCCGCTATGAATCAGCCAGACGCCCGGCCATTCTTGGTTGCTTCGCGCAGAAATTCCTCAGCAAGAGATCAGCGGCTCCTGAGTGTGCCGCAGCGGACCGCCAGGGAAGAAACCACCAACCCCGGCCAATTCGGTGAAGTGCGCGCTTACCGCCGTATCGCGTCGTCTTTCGCGCAAGCCAAGCGCTGAAGTTGGCCAAATTTTATTTGTGCGCACAAAGGGCGATCCATGCTGCCAAAGCCGCGAGTTTTTCTTCTGCCCTCCAGGTGCCTTCGTGCGAGTCGCCCAGCCCGGCGATTATCCTTTTTGTCTCTGGCGCCGATTTGCGCAGCACCGGCGACGCCGTGGTGTATGCATTCTTCTCCAAGAGCACTCTTGACGGTAGCCCCTGCTCACGAAGCGCATCTTCGAGGGCTGTTCGAAACAATTGGCCTTCCAGTCCGTGCGCTCGAATGTGTTCGCTATGAAGAGTGGCGGGATCCACAAGGCTGCCAACAACCAATCCCGCTCCCATAACACCATAGCCATCGGCCGCTGCCTGCTTCAGAAGCTGTTGGACAGACTTCCTAGCTGCATCAGCTACGACGCAACACAGTTCTTCTGCGAGCGCCTTTCCTTCCTTCCCAGGACGGTCCAGCGCGGCATGGTGGGGTTGCTTCGATTGAGGAATATTCGGATCGGAAAGTAAAACGGTTTGACACCTAACAGGCTTCGGCGCACTCGACGGGCCCGTCAGCAGCACCGCCATCGCCCAACCAGACTTCACGCGAAAACCGAGCGCCGCGGGGGTTGGCTTGCTGGTTTTCGCCAAGGCCCTTCCTCCATCTTCATCGGGCACACAGAAAAGGTTGTTCCAGGCGGCGCGAATTCCCCGTTACTTCCCGTGCGCCACTTGATAACGCAGTTCCACCACGCCATCGGAAAACTCTTTGCTCGATAGCAGCTTCATCCGAATCAAGCGGTGTCGCGGCTGAATCAGCGGAATGCCTTCCCCAATCAGAACCGGAATTACTCTAATGTTGAACTCGTCGATTTCTCCTTCGTCCAAAAAAGAAGCAATGATCTCGCCGCCACCCATTATCCAGATGTTCTTGCCACGCTTCTTCCGCAGTCCCTGCGCGAACGCCTTAATCGGCTCGCTGACAAACTTGAATCTTGCCACCTTTGATTCCTGCGCTTGCCGTGAAAAAACGTAGTTCTGGATGCCGGCGCCGAATCCCGATGCCATCCTCTCCTCCATTCCCATCTCGATTCCCTTGCTGTATGTTTTGCGTCCCCACAGGATCGTGTCGATGCTCTTGAAGAACTCGTCCATCCCGTAATTTCCCTTGGGTCTCGGACGGTCGAGCCACGCCACGTCACCGTCGGGCCGCGCGATATAGCCGTCCACGCTCGTCGCAATAGAAACGATGATTTTCCGTTCGGTTTTCACGGTGGTTCGCCGGGCCTAGTTGCGTTGGTTCCCTCCGGAATCCGCTCGCTAACCTCGAACCGCAGCGCGAGGGACTTAGTGCGCCGTGGGCTCTGCCGCAGGATGCATCCCATGCTGCGGCACTTCGTGGATGCCGCGCGCAGGCGGCTCGATTCTCTGCCGGTAAAAATGATCGAGCGGCAGCCGGCCCTTCCCGACGGGATACGCTTTCTCAATCGCTTTCGTCGCGTACGCTTTCGCGAGCGTCGCCGCTTCGAGCAGTCCCCGGCCCACCGCCAAATGCGCCGCAAGCGCCGACGCAAACGTGCAGCCCGTTCCATGCAGTTGCTCTTCGTTCACGCGCTCGCCAGGCAGCGTCACCATCTCTGTCCCGTCGAAAAGAACGTCGGTCGGTCGGCCCATGTGCCCGCCCTTTACAATCACCGCGCGCGCGCCCATTTCCACGATCTTCCGCGCCGCCGCTTCCATCTCCGCCACGTCCTTGATCGTCATGCCCGTAAGAATCTCCGCTTCGGGCACGTTCGGCGTAATTACACTGGCGCGCTTCAAAAGCTCCGTCGCAAGATACTTCACTCCGCCTGCGTCAAGTAGTTCGGTTCCAGTGGAGGATTTCATCACCGGATCATGCACCACGTGCGCAAAGGTGTGCGCATCCAGAAACTCCGCCACTGTCACGGCATTCCCGCGGTTCCCCAGCATCCCGATTTTCACCGCCGCGATGTTGCAATCCTTCGCCAGCACCTCGAGCTGTGCCTTCAGCGTCGCGCTCGGAATGTTGTGCACGTCTTCCACGCCCTGTGTGTTCTGCACCGTCAGCGAAGTGATCGCCGCCACGCCATAACATCCGTGCGCCGCAAACGTCTTCAAATCCGCCGCAGTCCCCGCCCCGCACGACGGGTCAAATCCAGAAATCGTAAGCAAAATCGGCGGTGCGGTATGTGTATGTCCGTTCGTGCTCATTTTTCGCGCTTCGCAGCACCCCTCGAAGAAAATAGCCGGTCGCGCCACCCGGGCGCACCGGCAATTGCGAATGTACGCGCCTCGCTTCTGCCATGCAAGAAAAATTTGATGACCTCGGGACCTCGTGTCAGAATCCGGGACGTCGATTGTCCAATTTCGTTCCGGCAAATAATTTCAAGGAAGGAGGCATCAAGAAATGAGACGCCTCTCGATCGCGCTTCTCTCTCTACTCGCGGTTACTGTCCTCCCAGCCGATGCCCAGACAAAAGCCGACGAGGAAGCCGTCCGCAAACTGCCCCAGGCTTTCAGCGACGCTTGGGCCAAACACGATGGCCGCGAACTAGCGAAATTGATGGCAGACGACGCCGACTTCGTGACCGTCGCCACTACTTATCTGCACGGCAGATCCGACTTTGAAAAATTCCATGTGCGCTTGCTGAGTGGGCGCTTCAAGGATTCCACGCTTACGCCGCTGCAGACAACAGTGCGTTTCCTGCATCCGCATATCGCTGTTGTTCACTGGAGCTGGAAGATCGAGGGCGACAAAAATCCCGATGGAACGCCGCGCCAGCCGCGCTACGGCATGATGACTTTGGTCGCTGAAAAGCGGAGCGGCGATTGGCTCGTGGTGGTAGGCCAGAACACCAACGCGATTCTCGGAATACCGCCAGAGCTTCAAGATATCAAAACACCAATCGCGATCCCCGGCACCGCCCCAGACCCGCACTGATCGGAGCGGACTTATTTTCTTTGGAGAATCAATCCGCGCGCCGGCGTCGGTTCAGCGGCTCGTGCGACGGCAGAACTCATCTCTAACTAACTCCGCCCCTGACAACCTTCGAAAGTGAATTACGACCGGCTAGCGGCAGATCGCGTCGAGTTTGTCCATTGGTCGATCTGCGTGAGGCGGATACTTCAGATGCTTTGCCTCGGTCAACTGTTCGAGGAACGTGCCCCCATGTAGCAGCGCCGCATCCGGATCACTTTGGTAGGCCGGATCCTTTTGCGCTTTTTCGAGCGAAATAAACTCAAATCCCTGCTTCTTGAAAAGATCGAGGAGGTCCGGGAGCATGATGCTGTCCAGCGCGCCGATGTGCAGGAGCAGGACATACTTGATGTCTCTGCCAAAAAGCATCACGGACAATTTCCGGTCCAGCGCGATGTCTTCCTTCGCAGTATTTAGGTAACTCGACTTCAGCCACTCAATGGCTTGTGTGTCCTGCCTCGCCCCGCATCGGGTATACGGATTGTTCCAGGCGTAGTCGCCAAAATCGAGCGTAACTTGCGCGATCTTGTATCCGTGATCCGCCAGATATTTTCGCACCGCGTGTCTTTTTTCGAGTATCTCGCCCTCATGCAAAAAGGGATACCGGAACCAATGCCAATCCCTCGCGCCCATCAGCCCTTGCAGCACGGATTCATTCTCAACGATCTCGTCTTCAAACGCCTGCACGCTGCTCGTGTTCAAATCGATATGCGAAAACGTGTGATTGCCGAGTGGAAATCCTAAATCGACCCACAGCTTCAGCACACTGTCTTTTTCCACATCGCCGTTGGTCCCAATATTCTTCGCGTTCACAAATCCGTAAACGCCCGGCACGCCCTTGGCCTTGAACGCCTCAATCATCTTCTTTGCAATTTCTGCTCGCGTCGTATTGGAGGGTAAGTCGCCGTGAACGGGCAGATCGTCAACCGTGATGGCCACTTGCGCTCGCTGCTGGGCCGCCGCGGACGAAATCGCCAATGCAATAAATGAAGGTACACACAGCCATCGCGCGAAAACGCGAAGTCCGCCGACGAATTTGAATTTTGTGTGTTTCAACGGAGCAATCAGGGGAACAGCCCGCGCACCAGCGTAGCTTCCGCCACGCGTCCAACCGCCAGAATCATCGCGCCCGCTCTCGGTGGGACATGATGCTTCCGCATGGTCTCCACCATTTCGTGGAACGCCTTCACCATGCTCTTCTGCAAGCGCGCGTTCACTTCCTCCACATCCCACATGAGCCCTTCCATGTTCTGTACCCACTCGAAGTAGCTCACCGTCACGCCGCCCGCATTCGCCAGAATATCCGGCAGCACCGTAATCCCGCGCCGCGCCAGAATTTCATCCGCGTGCGGAGTCGTCGGCCCATTAGCCGCTTCCGCCACAATGCGGGCCTTAATCGCTTCCGCGTTGTGCAGCGTAATCACGTTCTCGAGCGCCGCAGGCACCAGGATGTCGCACTTCATCGTCAAAAGGTCGTCGTTCGTCATCCGCGACGCCCCCGGCATCCCCACCACCGTCCCCGACCGCTCCTTGTACCGAATCGCCTTGATCGGATCGATCCCGCGCGAATTCGTCACCCCACCACGCGTATCGCTCAGCGCGACAATCTTCGCCTTTTTCTCCGCAAACAACCGCGCCGCCGTTGCGCCAGCATTTCCAAATCCCTGGATCGCCACCGTCGCGCCGCGCAGCGGAATCTTCTTCAACTTACAAGCCTCTTCCACCACAAACAGCAACCCGCGCGCCGTCGCCTCGCTCCGTCCCTCCGACCCGCCAATCGACACGGGTTTCCCCGTCACCACGCCATGCACGGAATGCCCCACTGTCATCGAGTACGTGTCCATGATCCACGCCATCGTCTGCGCATCCGTGTACACATCCGGCGCCGGAATATCCATCGTCGGCCCGATGATCGGCAAAATCTCGCTTGCGTACCGCCGCGTCATGCGCTCCAGCTCGGTCTTCGACATGCGCTTGGGGTCGCAAATCACTCCGCCCTTCGCCCCGCCAAACGGCACGTTCAAAACCGCGGTCTTCCACGTCATCCACGCCGCCAGCGCCTTCACTTCGTCCAACGTCACGTTGGGGTGATACCGAATTCCGCCCTTACCCGGCCCGCGCGAAATATTGTGTTGCACGCGAAACCCGGTGTGGACTTTCACCTGCCCGTTGTCCATCTTCGTGGGTATCGAAACTTCCAGCACGCGCTTCGGCGTCCGCAAAATCTGCCGCAGTCCCGGCTCCAGCTTCAAAAACTCCGCCGCCATATCAAACTGAATCTGCGCGATGCGAAACGGATTCAAGTCCTCTCGCGGAGCAATGCGGGGCACCATCGGCGGCGCACCAATCTGTCTCAGCGGTCCTGTGGGCTTTACGACCGTGGCCATCGGCTTCGGTCCTTTCCTCTACGCGTCTAGTCTCGACTTCTCTATCTTCTAAAAATTAAAAAGTTCTCAACCATTGAAATTCGCAAGCCGCTCGCTGCTAACCGTTCGCCGCCAACCGCTGCGTGCTGTTCACATACTTGTCGCGGCAAGCCACCGAACAAAAGTGCACCAACTCCCCGCTATCGCGCAGCGGTACCGCCAGCACTTCCGCCACATGCATTCCACAAATCGGGTCGCGCACCAATCTTCGCGCCGCAACTCCGCTCTGCGTCTCCCCTGACTCCGACCCAACTCCTGCGCCAGCCGCGGAACTCCCCTGTTCCGCCTGCGCCGGCATCGCCCCGCACAACATCCACGCCAAAGCGCGCCGCAGCAGCGCCACGCTCCACGACAAGATCAGCAACCAAAACAAAAATCTCACGATGCGCGCCAAAAAGTTCATCGATGTCTTCTGGTTTCATGAACCCAACCAGGTTGGGCTCAACTCCCTTACTCCCGCTTTCCTGGAAGCTGGCACTCTTCCGACGACCCGTAAGTCCCCCAGGGTCTATTACATTGCACTCCCACGTTAGCGTTCCAAATGGGCCTGAGGCGAGTGTATGCAAGGCGAAAAGGCAGGTCAAACGAAAACGCGTACTTTCAACAGCTTGCGCGACGCAAAAGCCTCTTCCAATTCTCGGAAATCAGCTCGATTTCAACATTAAACTGTCTATTATCAATGGGTTGAAGACAAATCCGGGCAAAAACCGGCGCCCCGCGCCAGTCTCCGTCGCTACCTCTTACTTACTTCCTTACTTCCTTACTTCCTCCGCCGGTATCCTCTCAATCCCCATATACGGCCGCAAAACCTCGGGCACCACAATCGACCCATCCGCCTGCTGATAATTCTCCACCACTGCGATCCACGTCCTTCCTATCGGCAACCCCGAGCCATTTAACGTGTGCACAAACTCGCTCTTAGCCGCGCCCTTTGCCTTGAAGCGGATGCCGGCGCGACGCGCTTGGAACGCTTCGCAATTCGAGCACGAAGAAATTTCCATGAATTCGCCGGTCGACGGCAACCAGGCCTCGATGTCGTACGTCTTCGAGGAAGCGAAGCCTGTGTCCCCCGAGCATAGCTGCATCACGCGGTAGTGAATCCCGAGTCTTTGCAGGATTGTTTCGGCATTGCCCACCAGAGACTCGAGTTCTTGGTAGCTGCTGTCCGGTTGCGTGAACTTAAAGAGTTCGACCTTCTGAAACTGGTGCTGGCGCTTGATGCCTCGCGTGTCTTTTCCCGCTGCGCCAGCCTCGGAGCGGAAGCAGGATGTCCACGCACACACACGGATCGGTAGCACATTGTCGTCCAGAGTTTCCTCCCGGTAAAGGTTGGTCAACTCTGTCTCCGCCGTGGTCGTAAGCCAAAGATCCGTACCTTCCAGGTGGAACATATCCCCGGCGAATTTCGGGAGTTTGCCGTCGGCCACCAGTGACGCTGTATTCACGATGAACGGCGGTAGAATTTCCGTGTACCCGTGCTCGCGCGTGTGCACGTCCAGAAAAAAATTCGCCAGCGCACGTTCCAACCGAGCCCCCGGGCCGCGATAAAGCGCAAAACGCGCACCGGCAATCTTTACAGCTCGTTGTAAATCGAGAATTCCAGCGTTCTCGCCGACTTCCCAATGCGGCTTCGGCGTAAAATCAAAACGCGGAGGGACCCCCCACCTCCGCACTTCCACGTTGTCCGCCGCACTGTGCCCGACCGGCACGCTCGCGTCCAACATATTCGGAATCGTCAACATCAACTCGCTCTGCGTAGCATTCAACTGCGCAATCCGCTCGTCCGCCTCCTTAATCCTCTCCGAAACCGCCTTCATCTCCCCAATCAACGCATCCGCGTTCTCTTTCGCCTTTTTCAACCGCGCAATCTCATCGCTAGCCTTATTCCTCTGCGCCTTCAACTGCTCCGTCGCGGTTATCAACTCCCGCCGCTGCGCATCCAAAACGCGAAACGCATCGAGATGCAGCGGCGTTCCCCGCTTCTTCGCCATCTCCGCAAACACATCCAAATGATCCCGAAAATAATTTAGGTCATGCATCACATTAGTCTAACAAAGAGTTTTGCTTTTTCATCACCAGCAAAATTTCATCCCACAATCTCGTAGGGCACGGCATGCCGTGAAAAAAATAAACGCATTTCAGGACGGCTGGCCTGGAAGAGTTTCAGAGAGCTGGCACAGAAGAAGTAGGCCGACGCGCTAATAGCAGAAATACACCGCCTGACAGGGTCAGAGAAGTTTAGTACATAAACGCAGTAACCGGACTGAGAGGCGATGAGTCGGTTTGGCGGAACTACAAACCGTTTCAAGCCAACCTCAGGGGAAACCCAATCAGCATTTTAACGCTACAAGAAATGCTCAGTGACCTCTACAGAAAGACGACTAGCTTTGTGGCCTCTTCACAAGTGGGACGGCTCCTACAAGTGATTAAAGCTTCTGGGTGGAAGCCCTAAGGCGAACTTGAGGTCTGACCGAGCCGTTTACAATTGGGTCGCTTATCTCAATCTGTCCTACCGTTTCACCAATCGCGCATGATCTAATCGGCGCGTGTATTTGGAACTTCTCACAGCAGGTTTGGACCGCTACAAAAGCGCGTCACAGCGCGCCCGCGTCGGCACCGAGTCCTGGGGCGCAGCCAACTTTTTGACGGCGCCGAAAGAACTGGAATAGCCTTCCAGCAATTTATTCCTGACGGGGGGTAATTCATGTCCACGATCCACCTCCACCAGACAACCACCTTGACGCCCGAACAGTACGTTGCCGGGCTCACCGACTTCGGGCCTGGCCGCTCGAAGCTCTTTGGCAACAGCGCCGACGAGTACCTCAAGGTGCATGACCGGGGCCGCACGCAGGCCGACGTCACGGAAGGCTCGGGCGGCATCTGGGAACGCCTGCACTACGACTGGTCCGATCCCAACCGCGTCGTCCTCACGACAACCGACTCCAACACGTGGGGAAGCGCGTCGGGCCACACCTACACCTTCACGCGTCAGCCCAACGGCACGACCGACATTGACGTCGTCGTCGTCCGCGACGGCAAGAACCTCAAGGGACGGGTGCTCGGCTTGGTGCTCGGGACCATCGACAGGCGCGTTTTGGAAAAGGCCTTTGAAAACTCCGTCAAGGCCATCGAAGCCCGGAACGCCGCGGCGAAAGAAGGAGGCGCGTCTGCCGCCCGTGGAGCCTCCGCCTAGTAATCTTCCTGGGCGGGTGGAGCAGAAATTAAACAGGGTGCCGGGTGCCGCAGCCTTCGGTTTTAAGGCTGCGGGTTTTGAATTTTCCTCCGCCATTCCGCTACCGCCCCGCCTTGGTCGCTTTCCTGCGCACTAATCTGATCTCCACGCGAATCAACATCCCAATCGTCAGATTCCGCGGCTCATCCTCCAACGCCTGGAACAAAAAAAGAGGGGGCTACTTCGCCCCCTCCATTGACCAGAAACTCAGCATTCAGTGCGTTGTCGCAAACGCAACCTTGTGAAACGTCGAGTATTCCGCCTCGAACTTCTTCACCACCGGGATGCCCTCAATGTACCGCGCCATGATCTTCTCGATCTGTGGATACAGTTCGCGATTGTAGAGCTCCGCATACTCCTTGCTCTCCCACAGGCTGATCGCTTCCAGCTCCCTCTTCTCCGGTGTCACGAGCACCAGCTCGTCCACGAAACCCTTCTGCTTGCGAAGCAGAGGCAGGATTTCTTTTTCAAATGTTACCGGAAATTCGTTAACCACATTTGGCTTCAGTTGCAACACGACTTCACGTGCGAACATATAAGCCTTCCTCTCTTTTTAAGTGGGGGGCGATGCCGCTGATCCTCTCCGTTTTCTCTACAGAGTCCCAGGATCGAAAGTTCATTCCGTCCCCCATAGCAATTTCGCACTCCCGTTGCCCAATTTCGGTGCCCGCCGTCACCCGTCCACGTGACCCCCGACACTTCGAATCTGCAATTGGGAGTGCAGATCGCGAAGCTGCGGGCGGAGGTAAAGAGGGCAGGGTGAAGGGCCATGAAGATACAGGCGAAGGTGACAAGCAAGGGCCGGATGTTTTGTAAGGGTGGGTGTTTTGACTTTCCCTCCGCGATTCTCCCTGCGCCCCCATCCCCGATTTTTTAGGCCTTTCCTCTTGACAAAAAGTGTCTACCAGCGTATATTATTTCTTGGGTAATATTCCGTTCTGTATCCTGCAGCGCCAGCATCTCTGCTGGCGTTTTTGTTTGGCATGAAGTCTTATCCCTAAACTCTTTAGAATCCGCAGGGTCGAAAAAAGGGGGAGGGGGAGGGGAGGTACTGGGTACGGACCGGGCACATCCCTGACAGTTTAGACCGGGAGCATTCCTGACACTATTCTTGGGAGGCGGGTGCGCTGCTTTCCATCCCGGAGATCTCTGGCGCGTTCATTTCCTCTTTATGGCTCGGACCTTACGCCTGCGACGATTGTCCAGCGAGCCTGGCTCTTACGCTGTCGCCGTTCGCGGCACTTCGCTCATTAGTTGGTGGATGTTCCCTTCGCTATCCTTGAATGCCGTCATCCACAAATCGTGCGTCGGCATTGGCGCAATGAGCCGCGGCGGAGCGACAATCTCCACGCCATGTCCCACCAGCCGTTGGTAGCCGGCCTGAATATCCTGCACGCGGAAATAGAAGATTGAGCTCGGATGATCGTACTCTGGCGACGACGCGGTGCCCAGCATCAGGCGCACGCCGCCGCAGTCAAAAAACGCCATGCTCGGGACCGTGAACAGCAGCGGCAGCCCAAGCACGTCGCGGTAAAAGGCCGTCGCCCGCTCCACGTCCTTCACGATGATGGAAATCTGCCCGATGTTCTGAATTCCCAGACTTGCCGCTGCAGCGCTCATTTTCCTTTACCTCCGGCGGAAGATTAGTTAGCATAGCTAACTATCTTCCATGCCTCCTGTCAAGCACAAAAAAAACAAGCGCAAAAATCGCCCCACCCCAAGAGCCTCGACCGCACCGACAACAACTTCGTCTGTCAATCTCGCACTCGCCTCTTCGGCCACCGCTCGGGTTGACTCACTACCATCCTCCGCAACCGTTGCCCAAGCCGGCGACTTGGCCGCATCGCAGCCCGCTCACTCGCCAGCTCTTGAAGCAGTCGCCTCCGCCGAACTGTCGCCGCCTTCTCTAACGGCGATGGACGTTGCTGACCAACTTCACTCCGCCGCCATACATCTGCTCCGCCGTCTGCGCGTCCGCGACCGCGAGAGCGGTATCGGTCCCGCCCAACTGTCTGCCCTTTCTGTGCTGGTCTTCGGGGGTCCCAAATCGCTCGGCGAACTCGCCGACGCCGAGCAGGTCCGCCCGCCCACTATGAGCCGCATCGTCGCCGGCCTCCAGCGCTCCGGCTTGGTACGCCGGCACGCCACGGAGGACGGCCGCCGCGTGCGTCTCGAAGCGACGCCGAAAGGTGTCAGCCTTATGTGGGAAGCGCGCAAATGTCGGGTGGAGTCACTTGCCAGTGCCGTCGCGGAGCTACCCGAAAACCAAAGGCAGCAGCTCCGCGACGCCCTCACCCTGCTCCGGCAAATCATGCGAAATCTCTAGCGGTTCGTTGCGCTCAGGTCTTTTCTTTTCAGCGTGGGAAGTAAGCTGTGCGAGTTTGACGGGCGTTCGAGCTAGGAGGATTGCGAGTAAGGCTGAGCGAATGAGAATTTCATGTGCCGTGGCGATCAAAGGCTCGAAAGACTCTGCGAACGCAGGCGCAGGAACATCTAAATGCGGCTTCGATGTTTTCGGTGGGGACGTAAGCACAGGCAAGTTGAAAATTGGTCTGGCCTTGCGCGCGGGCGGAGCTGGAAGAGCATGGCCTTCCGCTTTTTTCCATGGCGTTGACGTGCCGCACCCCGCGCAAAAGCGTAGGATGTTTCCGTTGACGGAGTAGACGTCTTCTTCGATGTCGCCTTGTTCTATCTCCTGGCGCGTTTGGCACATGCTGCATTCGACGGCAATTTGCCGGTTGGCGGGTTCGAACGGATCGGGAGGAGGAAACTCCATCGGCCAAAAGTCCGGATCAGGATCGACAAAGTCCCGGGGAGCCGCAACGTCAAGAGTTCCTCTGGCGAAAATCGGTATTGCATGACAACCCCGGCGCCGTGGCGGCTGAGGACGACGGTCTTTGTTTCTTCCGAAAACACTTTTCTGGTTGTATCGGTTCCGAGCAGGACGATGGGTAGTTCTTTTGCGATGCGTCCGCTTCTCCGTTTTCGTTGCATAGGCTTATGGGCACACGCTCTCTGAATGGAGAGAGTCGCAGTAGATTTGTCGGCAGCTCTCCCCCACTGTTTCGTGGCCCCCTGATTTTTCTCAGGCTCCTCCTTTTCCTTCGACTGCTCATCTTTGCAGCTTTATACGCAGGGGAGAAGCGGCGAATGGCTTGGAATAGGTACGTAGGTACTAAAAGGAGCCTCGCGGGGACACCGGGTAGTACTGAGAAGAATGAACCCGTCGGGCTATCGACGCACAAGGTGGTGGAGAGCAGAATTGCAACTGTAATCGGGAGTTGGTTGCGGCTTCCGGAGTAAAAAGGTTTGGGCCTGATTGCTCCTGTATAACGTTCTGCTGCTCGCGAGCGCAGTGGAACGATTGGAAGAACGGAACTGGCTTCAGGTTGCAAGACCCTCCATCCCCCACGCCCGAGCGGCCGGTCCCCCCACCGGCCGCTCATTTTTTTGGGGGCCGAAGTTCACAGTCGACAGTTGAAGGTTCAAAGTTAAAAGCAGGCAGGGATGGGGTGTCGGCGATTTGTGGGCCGGGGTTTGTTTTGCATATCGGCGAGTAGATACAAAGGTATCAGGCCCCGAGTTTCACTGGCGGCTCGAGACATGCGGCAGAGCGGGGCACGGCCCTTCGAGGCTGAGGGCAAGCGTGCCATGTCCCTACGAGTTGCGAAGACAAGAACAGGGAGACGGAAATAAAAAGAGGGCCCTAACGGATAGGCCCTCGGAACTGAACTACTTCGATGACACACTCGCGGGAAGCGAACCTCCCGCACCGGCCAACCACCAGTAAGGCACCCCAGAAGAAATGAAAAAGGGGGCTGGTGCAAGCCCCCTTTTTTAAGCTGACCCCCCAAAAAACCGGAACCGAGTCGAGGTTCGAATCCGGCCACCCCGGGAAGCCAATCTTGTAAGTTGGACTAGGAGAGAGCAATAGTTGTGCCAGGGGAGGGACGAGTTTGCGTTCTTGCTGAGGTATATGATTCAAAAGAATTTACGGGAACTATCGAATCACGAGAAGAGAAAAAGGTCCCAAGCATCTACAAAATCTCACAGAAAACCTCGAATCACCTACATTCTTTAGGAGTATTGCATCGAAAAAAACGATGGCGATGGGATGGGGCCCGGGGAAATGGTGCGAGCGCACCGAATATTTGGGTGAGAGGCACAAGCAAGCGAGGCGAAGGAGAAGCACGCGGATGTGCCCCGCTTTGAAGAGTTAGGGTGCAATTCGTTAACGTTAACGTATAGATTGCAAATTCGTTGTGTCCAGAACGGGAGAA
>DATFZQ010000206.1:0-39823 GCA_035314345.1 Candidatus Acidiferrum sp. | reverse complement strand
CTACAGCCCCTGGTATTACGCGCCCGGCCCTTATTATTCTTACCCGAACTACGGTCCTTCGGACGATCCCACGGGCAACACGGATCCTGACAACGGGAACGGCAATCCCCCACCGGCAAATCCCAACACACGGCCCCTGCCCAACCAGAACGGACCCGCAAAATCCTGGAGACCACCGGTACCGGGAGGCGCACCCAATACGAGCTACACAAACCCGGTTCTTTCCGTTGACAGGATGAGCGTGACGCCGAGCAGTTACCGAGCCGCGGGTTCGATCCCGGCACATTACACCACAGAGCGGGCGACCACGGAGCGGGCTGCCGCGCAAGCGGATGCGCCGCTTCGACCGGAAGTACAAAAAGCGTTGCAAAGATTGCGCGAGATGCCGCCGTTTGCTCGCGAGCGCGAAATCGAAACGGGCCGCTACCGCCAGTTTTCTGCCGAGGAGAAGCAGATTTTAAGAAATGGCGAGTAAGCGACAGAGAAAAGCGAGTCGAAAGTTCAAAGTTGAAGGTTGAAAGTCCAGGGCCAACCCTGGGAGGGAATCTCCGCACGGGAGCCGCAAATGGCGCGACCGTCCCCGTTGAGGAACGGGTGGAAAAGCGCGACGGACTCAAATAGGCGTCGCGCTTCTCAGGGATTGCAACGAGTGCATCTGATACTGGCGAATCCTCCCTGGCGATAGCTACCAGAGCACGCCGAGAGGTTTCAGGGAGACAAGAAGCACGCGCAAGGATTCTCTCGCAGAGTCCTAGTGGAGCGCAGTTCCATACAGCACAGAATCGCCCTGGCTGGCGGCGAATTGAGCGAAATCTCACGACAATTCGGGGTGCACCCGGCGGGAAATTGCGCGGACGCGGAGGACTGACGTAGCTCTCGAGAGCGACGGCCGCTGGAGAATTCACTTGCGCTCGCGGAAGTGGCTCGGGTGTACAATCGGCGCCAATCCCGTAGTCCGAACGCCCATTCTAAGAACGGAGATGACATGAGCAGGAAAAGTTTTGTGTATGCTGGTGCGATTTTGCTTTTCGCCGTGGGGATGGTCTACGCGGCGGGGAACGGCGCGTTTCTGGGTACATGGAAGTTAAATGAAGCCAAGTCGAAGATAGCTGCAGGCATGCCGAAGAATTCCACAGTTGTGTATACGGCGGACGGCGACAACGTAAAAGTCGGCATCGACGGAACGGACGCCAAGGGCCAGACCTTCCATAGCGACTGGACGGGGACATTCGACGGTAAGGATTATGCCCTTACCGGTGATCCCTCGAACGACATGCGTTCGTATAAAGTAGTCAACGATCACACGCTTTTGGTCATCAGCAAAAAGGGCGGCAAAGAAACATTCAGTACCCGCATCGTGGTGTCCGCGGACGGGAAGACTCGCACGGTTACCGTCAGCGGGACGGATGCCAGCGGCGCGAAGACCACGAGTACCCAGATTTACGACCAGCAGTAGCGGCACCATAGGAAGTTAGAGGCGTGAAAGAGGGAGACCCACCTTTTCAAAAACCAAACCCGAAAAGGTGGGTCTTCCCAGAAAAAGACAGAGTCAAAATCCTTGTACGGCGCTAAGGATGTCCGACCCGCCGGACCTGCTGGGCCGTAACTCGATCTTGCTGCAGATCGGAAGCAAGACCCATCGCCAAAACAAGTCCGTTCACCCAAGGACCAGCCGAGCGGGCGGGTTTGCGCGAAAGAAAAAGCAGATTCCTCGCTACGCTCGGAATGACAAGGCAGGGTGGCTGGCGCCGTTTGACGTGATTTCAGAAACTAGTGGGCCACTTTCGGGCGGCGTGAAAGACGCGAAGGATTTCAACGGCATTTGCGCGGACTCGATAAGGAACGATGTAGGGCGTGTCGCCAACGACGAGCTCGCGCGTACCTGAAACTCGGCCGGGGCGGCCCATGGCTGGATTTTTGCCAAGCAGGTTTACCGCACGCAGAATTTTTTGTGCGAGACGATCAGCTGCCGCTGGATTATCTTCCGCGATGTAATCTGCCTCTGCTTCGAGATTGGCTAGCGCGACGCGCAGCCACCTAACGCGCACGGCGAGACCATCTCTTCGCCACGCGCTTTACTTCGCTCTCGGTGGCAAAGTCGCTTCGGTCCGCCTCGGCCAGTGCTTTGTGAATTTCTTCGATTTGCCAACTGTTCAGGGCAACGTAATCGCGAATGGCTTCCGCAGCCAGGAAAGAGCGCGATCTGCGCGTGGCTCTGGCGAGTTTGTCCAGCTTGCCAGTCAGACCTTCATCCAGGCGGAGGGTAAGGATTTTTTGAGACGCCATCGATGCCTCCCGACTACAACTGATTACATTGTATGTACTTTGTAGGGGATTGGGAAGATGAGTGGCGCATTGATTCCACCCAAAGCTTCTGCTCGACGAGGGAGCGCGAGGTCGTGGAGAGGTCAAAAACGGCAGGTACAAAACCAGTCCCGCCAGAAAGCTATCTGCTATCTCACGACTGAGGAGGCTGTGCGGCACCTGACGATTGTCCCGTGGAAGTCGTAGGCTTCTTGGGTCTTGGATGTTTTCGAGCTGGGCTCGCTGCGCCTTCCCCCGTTTGCGGCGAATCCTCTGGCTTGAAGGGCGAAACCTTGTCGGAGCCAATTCGTCTTAGAAGCAATGTACTGTCGCCGTCCTTCAGAACGAGCTTAACTTTGTCCTTGCTCAGCCACTGAACGACAGCGGGAGTGACATCTTGATCGGGGAACAGGAAATGCAGAGACCATGTAGCGAGATCCCTCGCGTCGATGGAGTAGGTTCCCTTCGATTCCATACGGTCGAACACACCCTTCTGAAATTCATGCTCACCAAAGAAAATTTTTCGTGGATAGATTTCGAGCGGGATTTCATCCGATTGTTCTTCCTCTTCAAGAATCGCCCAGGCACCCTCGAGACCGGTGGCGGGAATCTGAGAAGCGATCTCCGTTGCGAGATTCCGATCCAGTTGTTCCTTTCTGGCCACGGATTCGGCTCGCCGCGCGGCGTCGGCGAAATCGCTGAAGATCGACAAACCCAATGGCGCTGTTAAGGTCAAGCAATGGACCCCACCCTGGGCCTTGGCTGCCGCGGTGGCCTCGATCGTGACAATTTCGGTTTTGGGACCAAACGCGGCTGCAATCTGATTCAGGGCGGAGGACTGAATATCCGTCTCATAATCTTCGTAGGATGGAACGAGAACCTGTCTGGAGCCGCCGGCGCCTTCCCGTAGCAGCGCATTTAACATGGTGGGATAGTAGATATGGCCGTTCGCGGGAATTCTTGGGAATGGCGAAGGGACTGGGATCACTTCGTATCCGAGCCGCCTGAGGCGGTCGGCATCCAATTCCATGGCAAGCTCGGCGTTCAGTGCCAAGTCGCGTTCCGAGTTGCTCAATATGCTCCAATACTCCGCCGCGAAAGGTTTTGAGAGGTCGTACGAAGCGAGCAGGATGCGTTTGCCGCCAACCGGGAGTGCAAACATATCGATGTGTTCAATGACGGGGCCTGGCAGAGGATCAAGGTAGGTAACATTCTTACAGCCTCCAATGTTCTCGAGTTCCTGGTCAAGATTGGTGTTTTCATCCTTGTTACGAGAGAGGAGCACGCGGGTTGTAAGGCATCGGCCATCTTCTAACTTGATAAGATTTCCGCCGTCGACGGCAACGGCCGAACTTTTGTAATTAAAATCAGGAGTGGCGAGGACTGCGTCAGCGATGTCGAATGCAGAATCTTGGTCGTTGGAACGCTGCACGGAAGCTTCGCTCAGAATCTGGGAATACTCTCGAAGCAGATAACTCTTGGCGTCGATGGCGGCAATCACAGCTTTGCGAGCCTCGGGTGTCGACTCCTGGGAGAAGTCGTCTGGCTGATCTTCCTCTTGCCGGGCTTCGAGCAGCTTCAGCCGTGCTGTCTCCAATTCCTGAAACTTCTCTCGCTTGGCCTCTTCCTTTCGAATATCGAAGTACCGCCAGTGCACGACGTAGGCCGAATTTCCGGTGGCCTCAATTTGCGGGCCGAAATCACGGATCCAGAGGCCGTCATGCGGCACAACTTTGGTGCGCACTCGATCGCTGCGCAACAGTTCGCATATCTGAAATTCCTTACATCTTTGATAGACGGCATCCTTGGTGGTTTCGTCGGGAGCCAAGAGCAAGACTGGACCGAATTTAGCCGTCTTACGGACAATATTCATTTGAATCTCAAGCAGGTGTTTCTCCTTGATGAGCTCAGGGTCTTCATTTCCCAGCAGTCCTGCTCTTACATGCCGGCCGTGCTCAACACGAGCATTCAGCGCTTGGAGCGACAACATGACAACGTCACCCGCGGAGTTTTGTGCGGGAGGCGGAGGGGTTTGAGCCCGTGGACCGGCTGCGGGAAAGAGGAAAAGAAAGAGAAGGAACGCGAAGAGGGGCGGGCCCGTGCGATAGCGAGTCTTGATCATGCAGCGCTTCCGTTTAGCGAAACTTCTTACTGAGAGAACCCAGCCGCAGTGCAATGAAGTGCGCCCTCGAGAATCGATTGCCGCGACTTCACCATTCATTCCCCCTTCACCTGCACTCAGTTCCTGGTGCAGAAGCGCGATGGGGGTTTGCGCAGTGGGCGAGGGCTTTCACTCGGGATGAAATTTTTTTGGGCAGGGGAAGTGGCGAGTGATTAGTGGCGAGCGAAAAAGAGAAAAAGATAACGCAGAGACGCTGAGTTAACAGAGGCGGGCGGAGAGGAGGGCACGATGTATCGTGCCCCTACAGGGGAAAGGGCGGGGCTAGGAAATCTTTTTTGCTTCGAAGGTTTGGGAGGCGGCGTGGAGGGTCAGGCCGGTGATGGCGCCTTGGGCGTCTTTGTGGAAGGTGAAGGTGACGTCACCGGAGAGGATGAAGAATTGGGTGGGGGATTCGGAAAGGAGTTCGATGGGGTCGGGGCCGAAGGGTTCGGCTGCTACGTAAAGGCCGGTTGGCTTCGTTGTGACGGTTAGTTTGCCGACGCCTAGGATTTCGTAGGTGCCAGG
The DNA here is from genome assembly GCA_035314345.1 of Candidatus Acidiferrum sp. Taxonomy (GTDB): domain Bacteria; phylum Acidobacteriota; class Terriglobia; order Acidiferrales; family UBA7541; genus Acidiferrum. Next base: position 34,833 of record DATFZQ010000206.1, on the reverse strand, counting down.
GTAGGCGGCGAAGGTTGCGGGATTGATTTTGACGAGCGTGTGCTCGATAGGATGGAAATCCGGCCAGCCGTATTCTTTGGCGACCGCGCGGAAGATTTCTTCGGTGAGTTCGCCGCCGCTGTCGGAGTTGGTCATGACGGCGAAGCCTTGGCCGGAGTCGGTGTAGGTTTCGATGTTGCAGCGGAAGCCTTCGTTGGCGCCGCCATGAGCGAAACGCGGTTTCTCGCCGGGAGATTCGAGTCCGAAGCCGAGGCCCGAAGTGCCGAATTGGCGAGTGAGCATTTGGCGCGCCATATCCTGCGAAAGAATTTTTGAGGATTTTCCCATGTATTCGTTTTGTACTTCCATGGCCATGCGAGCCAAGTCGGAGGGCGTTGTCCAAAGTCCCGCAGGAGCCATTTCGGGATAGGTGTGCGCGCCGCCTTTTGCGGGGCTGCCGTCCGCGCGATAGGGAGTGGCGGCTTCCGAGGCGCGATTTTGTGGGAGCGGTTGCTCGTACGTGCTATGGGTCATTCCCGCTGGTCCGAGGACGAGCTCACGCATGATTTGCGGGAAGGGTTTTCCGGTGACGTCGGAGAGAAGCGTTTGCAGGACTACGTAGCCGCCGCCGGAATAGCGCCAGAGAGTGCCGGGGACGACGTCGACGCGGATGGGATCGGAGTTGGCGGGTTTTTCGCCGTTGAGGATTTGCACGACGGTGGGAACAGGCTCGTCGGAGGCGTAGCCGGCAAAACCGTGAACCGTGAGGCCCGCGCTGTGGCTGAGGATGCGGCGGATGGTGACTTTTTCTTTTACGGTAAAGGCGTTTTCGGGGACTTTCCAGGTGCGGAGCTTGACGTTGACGTCTTCGTCGAGGGTGAGCTGGCCGTCTTGCACGAGGCGAAGCGCCGCGAGGGCGGCGACGGGTTTGCTGATGGAGGCAGCCTGGAAAAGGGTTTCGGGTGTGACGGGTTTTTTGGAGGCGACGTCGGCGAGGCCGTAGGTTTTGGTCCAGATGATTTGGCCGTGGTCGAAGAAGGCGACGCTGACACCGGGGACTTTGTAGTGCGCCATGCGATCGGCGATGGTCATCGACTGCGGAGGCTGGCCTTTGATGATGACGGCGGGGAGAAGGCCGTTTTCGATGCGGGAAATGCGAGCGGAGAGAGCTGGATCGGGTGACTGTGTGTTCGGTGTTTGCTGGTGAGAGGTGAGGACACTTGAGAGATTGGAAGCGGAGAGCTTGGGCGAAAGAGAGAAAGAGCCGGAGGTGGCTACGACAAGGAATGCGAATAGCGCGGTCAGAAGGATCAGAGATTTCGTGGTCGTTGATCTCATGTGTGATCTCATGGGCGCAAATCGTACCACTTTTGAGTACGAGACGATTCGTTTGGTTGGCCAAGGCACAGAGAAAAAACGGGATGTGGATAGCTCGCTACTTGCGGAAGAAATCGATGAGGAGTTCGGAAACTCGTGCGGGTTCTTCGTGCTGAAGCCAATGAGAGGCGTTGGCGAAGGTGTAGAGTTCGGCGTTGTCGCAATAGCGGAGGCTGTCGTGGGCCATGGCGGAAAGCAGGAAGGCGTCGCGCTCGCCCCAGAGGATGCGCGTAGGGACGTGGACGGTGGAGTCAGGAAATTTGCTGCGATGGCGAAAGGCGGCGCGATACCAGTTGATCATGCCGGTGAGCGCGCCTCGTTGCGACCACGCGGCTCGGTACTGGGAAAGATCTTCGTTGGAGAAAGTGTTGGGGCGACTGGAGCGGACAAGAGATCGGACGCCGAGGCGAAAGTTGAAGGCAGTGAATGCGGCTTCGGGAATAAACGGGAGTTGGAAGAAGAACATGTACCAACTGCGGCGAAGCTGGCGGCAGTTTGTTTCTAGGTAGCGGCGCATGACGCTCGGGTGAGGGACGTTGAGGATGGCGAGCTTGGCGATGCGTTGCGGACGGAGGAGGGCGACGCTCCACGCGACGGCGGCGCCCCAATCGTGGCCGGCGAGGAAGATGCGCTCTTGGCCGAGTTGGCCGGCGATGGCGAGAACGTCGGAAGTGAGTTCGGAGAGCGCGTAGGACACTGCGCCGCGGGGCTTGCTGCTGGTGTTGTAGCCGCGCTGATCGGGAACGATGACGCGGAAGCCGGCGGCAGCTAGAGGCTCGATTTGTTTGTGCCAGGAATACCAGAATTCTGGGAAGCCGTGGAGAAGGATGGCGACGGGCCCGTCGGGCGAGCCGGCGGCGATGGCGTGGAGTTTGATCGCGCCGTTGTGAAAAGTCACTTCTTCGAGAACGGTTGGCACAGGGGCAGAGTTTACCCTTGAATGGGAGGAGCGGCGAGATGATGTGTTTGGAGAAAAATCCGGCTAGGTGATGGAAGTGGTTTCGAGGCCGTACGTGGTGACGTAGACGGCGGTGGCTGCGATTTCCGAGACGCGAGCTTCGGAATCGCCATGACCGACGGCGGTGTGGGGCTCAGCGGCAGCTTCCTGAGGGAGAGCGCCGATGGCCAGATTGCGGCCGGCGTTCTTAGCTTTGTAGAGGGCGCGGTCGGCGATGGCGAGGACCTCTTCGTAGTTAACATCGACGGGTGAATTCATGTTCCAGGGGAAAGCGGCCCAGCCAATCGAGACAGTGCGATGCAAAGAAAGGCCACCTGCGCCTTTGATTTTGAACGGTTGACCGGCAACAGCGGAGAGGACGCGCGCGGCGAGCGTGGCGGCTTCCTTGCGCTCGCAAAAACGGGAGACGACCAGGAATTCTTCGCCACCCCAGCGGACCAAAACATCCGAATAGCGAATGGCGGAACTGATGCGGGAGGTTAGGTCAATGAGCATCTGATCGCCGGCATCGTGGCCGAAACGGTCGTTGATTTCTTTGAAGTGGTCGGCGTCGATAAGATAAAAAATGATGTCGCGATTGCGGCGGCTGCGCGTGGGATCGGGGGCGGAGTAGGCGCGAATGGCCTGGCTGACGTCGCTGGCGATGGTGGCCTGGAAAAAACGGCGGTTGCGCGCGGCCGTGAGCGGATCGGTGAGAGACATTTCTTCGAGCTCTTTGTTGGCTTGGGCGAGGGCTTCGCTGCGTTCGGCGACGGCTTGTTCGAGGCGGAGACGCTCGCTCTGCAGCTTGCGCGTGCGGTAATTCACAAGGAAATAGAGAGCGAAGAGGCCGAGAAGAATGACGAAGCCGCGCGAGTACCACCGCTGCCACCAGGCAGGGATCACGGTGAACGAAAACTCGGCGGGGAAACTGAGTGTGCCGCGCGCGGAGCGGCAAGAGACAGTGAAGCTGTAATTACCCGGAGGAAGCGCGGGATAGCGAGCTTCGCGGCCGGAGGTCTCGTTGGGTTCGCTTTCGAGGCCCCCCAAGCGATACGAGCAGCGGACATTTTCCGGGTCGCGGAAAGTGAGAGCCGCGAAATCCACGCGGAAAGTATTGTCGCTGCGCGGGGCTTCGGGATTGCGTTCCGCGACGCGGTCGCGCGAGCCGAGCTGCGCGGAAGTAATCACGACTCGCGGGGGAAGCTCCACGCGTTCGTCGGCGGAAATGGGGTTGTAGCGCGCGAGGCCGCCGCTGGTGCCAAAGAGGAGAGTGCCGTCCTCTTCCGCGAAAAAGCCGCTGTCGCTAAGGTCGTTCCAGATGAGGCCATCGGCGCGAGTGAAGCGAAGCGTGTGGCCGTTGCGCAAAAATTCCGTGAGGCCAAAGGCGCCGCCGGCCCAGACGTTGCCATCGTGATCGGCTCCGATCATATAAACGTCGAGAGAGGGCAGTCCGTCAGCCAACCCATAGTGAGTGACCTGCGGCTTTCCGTCCACCAGGCGCAGACAACTGAGACCCAGAGCATCGGAATAGCGAAACCAAACTTCGTCACCACTGACGGCTGCGGCTTCCACGACTTCGCCCTGCAACAGACCGTTGGCAGTCGTGAAATGCAGCCAATGCTTGCCGTCGAAGCGAGAGAGGCCGCTCCTGCCGACGGCCCAGAGGACGCCGTCGCGGCCGGAAGTGAAGCGGCCAATACCTTGGTGGATTTCGGGAGGCAATGGCACGTCCACGAACTGAAAGGGTCGCTCCGACGGACGGGTCGCTTTGAGGTATTGGTTGTTGGCAATCCAAATACGACCGTCCGGACCGACATGAATGCCGGTGGGAACAGGATCGGGAGTCGGGATTCTTTCCGGGGTCAGGGATTCGGGGTCGAAGCGCGTGAGTCCGCCGGGATAGCAGAGGACCCACACGGCGCCATCGGGTGCGAGGATCATTTCGCGGGCTAGGGAGCCGTTCAGACCGTCCTTCGATTTCCAGGTTCGCCAGCGAGCCGCCTGGGGATCCCACATGGCGACACCATTGTTGGTGCCGAGCCAGAGGCGCTTATGTTTGTCGCGCAACTCGGACCACACGACGTTGTCGGGAAGACCTTCGGCCTGCGTCCAACTGGACCAGGTTTTCCGGCCGATCCATCGCTGAATGCCTGCTCCGCCAAGGCCAATCCAATAGGCGCCCTCGCGATCCTCGGTGATGGCAAACGTAGCGTTGACGGCCATGCCGCGGCTTTGATCGATGACTTCCCACTGGCCGGAAATGCGCCGATAGAGGCCCGCAACCGTGGGGATCATGAGATTGTCGGAACGATCCAGGGCAGGCGAGCCATAGTCGTTCGCGGGGGGAAGATCGGGAAGTTCGGGGACGAAGTGAGTTGTGCCCGGGTTGAGGCGATAGAGATGCGCCGATGTGCGAACCCAAAGAATTTTCTCAAAGTCCTGAAGAATGCCGATCACGGGTTCGTGAGGCAGGCCGCTTTGCGCAGGGAACATGTGAACATGATCCTGTGAATCCAGCCAGCCCACGCGGTGGCCGGAGGCAAACCAAATTCGGCCCTCGGACGTGATGCTCACCGACTCAGCCTCCAGGTTGGGCAGGCCATCGCCAACAGACCATAGGCGGAAGTCATTGGGGCGGTCCGGATCAACGCGGAGGAGACCGCCTTCGGTGGCAAGGTAAACTTTGCCCCACGGATCAAGGGCCAGGGCGGATGGCTGACGGAAAGAATTGTAGACTTTGGCGATGGGCAGCTGGTGCAGGATGCCGCCTTCCATATACGAGATGCCACGCGAGGTGACAATCCAGATTCGGCCAGTGGGAGCCAGAACGAGCTGGTTGACATTGGTGCTGGGCAGGCCCTGCTCGATGCCGTAGCGCACAACACGATTGCCATCGAAGCGAAGAAGACCGTCGGGCGTGCCGATCCAGATGAAGCCGTCATGGTCCTGCAGGATGCAGGACGGAGTCAAAGAGCTGAGGCCGAAGTTTTCTCCTACGCGCTGAAAAACGTAGTGCGGCCTGTGGGGCAGAGAAAGCACAGGCGTCTCGGTGGGCATTGCCTCTGCGGCAAGGGAACCAAGTACCAGGACCAGCACGATAGCCAGGAAAAATGCGGCGGAAGTCTTTCCCCGCATGAACACTCCAAGTGATGCAGTCCAAATAGTTTAGCGTGCGCGTGAACGGCGCGGTGAGAGTGGTCCCAAAACGATAATGGCGGATTGTGTGGATACAAGAGGCAGGGCGCAGGAAGCCACATAACATCCATGTGTATTGCCTCCAAGCACCTCGTGAGCCGCCAGCAATGGGCGGCAACCTCCAAATTGAACTCCTTCTGCACCGAGCGTCATCCAGCCGGGGAGATTAACGAATACGAATCAGAGACAACGTGACTCGCTGCGATTCTGACAATGGGTCGTAACTTCGACAGGCGGAATCCTCTGGTGGGAGCGATCAGGGCTGCACAATGCCACGACGGACAGCGTGGAGCCCAAGGCTCGCTGTCCGCTAACGAACGGACATTTCTGCATAGCTTTGCAATTCCTCTCGGCCATCACAGACTGGAAACCGACATGAAATGTCTCGAGCACAGTATCGATGCCTGAAATTCGCTACTGAGCACGGGACTCCCATCAGCAATCAAGATAGCGGTCCGGAAACGGCGTTCTAATGGGCCCGCGGGGTAGGCGCCTTCATCAATTCCACGAACATCTTATTGAATCTTGCCAGATCCAAATCCATTTGGATTTCCACCAGTTGCGCGCCAAGCTTGGGGTTGTCTTTCTCTACCCACGTCAGTGTGTTTCCGTAGGCCGCGCCGTGGTCGATGTCCACGCTCATGTAACGGTTTTCTTTTTTGGTGATCAGCGTGGGGTCAAGCCAGGCGGCGGCTGCCAGTTCATCCCACATATAGGAACCGCCCTGGTCTGCCAGAAAGTACTTAACGACATACTGTGCAGCGGCGTTGTTGCTCTTCTTGATCTCGGCGACCATTTCGTCCGTGATTCTGGTTTTGACGGAGATGTCAACCGGCGTGCAAGTGATTTTCTTCCACGGTGCCTCTAATACGCTCTTCGCGGCCTCGGGATCGAACCAGAAATTAAATTCGTGGCGTGGACTGCTGATGAACTCCGGATCGTCCGTCCGCGGGCTCAAGCTTCCGCCCATAAAGACCAGTCCTTCGGCCAGTTCGACAAAGTGTGGATCGATGGCGTTGGCAAGCGCCAGGTTCGTCATGGGGCCGCCTTCGTAGATCGTAACTTCATGCGGATATTTGTGGACCATGCGAATCAGAAAGTGGGCGGCATCCTCATCGGCCGGCCGGGTAGTGGGCTGGCCTTCCGGCAACGGGGGAATTACGTCATGTTCGTGCCACCATCGATCATCCCAGGCGCCTGCGAAGGCGACTTTTCCATACCTTGCCTGCCACAAAAGGGCTTCTTTACGGCGATGCACGAGCGGAAATACTGCTCCGGGCACGACTGGAATATCGGTGCGGCCAATGAGCTCCAGCAGTCGCAGAGTATGCGCGACCTCTTCGTCGCGCCATTGGTTTCCGCTGACGACGGTTATGCCCAGCACTTCCACTCGGGGAGATTGAATTAAGGTCAGCAGCGTTTGCATATTGCTGCCGCCGGGCCCCGAACAGTCCTGATTGATGATCACTTTCCGAGGCTGCTGCGCGAATCCCGAGCTGTTGGCAATCAGCAAGCATAAAACCAATAATGGTGGTCTTAGATTCCTCATTACAATCCTCTTCGGGTGATCGTAGTCTCCAAACAACTTATATATTTGCCTGGCAAAGATTCGCTGCATTTCAAGACACGGATAGCCGCTAACTCGAAACGATTCTACACACATCGCCGTCAGAACGAAGCCGGGCGGTTATGCGCGTCAATGTCTGCGGCCTCGAGGGTACACTACTGAACTTGCGGAAGCGCGAAGCGTGGTAAAGGCAGCGCAGAAGCCCAAGGAGCAACTCGCGAGGCATTGCGCTTTGCCTTAGAAGAAGAATTTCGCTCCCAACTGCACGAGGCGCGGCGGAGCGGCGCTGACGACACTTCCAAAGGTTGAACTATCGATGTTTCCGTCTACAGCTTGCGGGCCGAAGAACTGAGCGTGGTTGAAAGCGTTGAAGGCTTCGACTCGAAATTGCAGGGATTTCGCTTCCGTCAGCCGCACATTTTTGAGAAGAGCGATGTCGTAGTTCTCCATTCCCGGACCGTAGAAGAAGCGACGACGCGCGGTGCCTGGCGTCCCCAAGGCGTTCTGGGGGAACTGGGCGGCGTCGAAGTACGCGCGGCCATTGCGGGGATTACCATTAAGGTTGAGCGGTCCTCCCAGGTAGTCAGGTTCATCCACACCAAAGTTGTTGACGCCATTCGGCTCTGCGCCGAGCAGGGAGTTGTCTCCGAAGTTGACTAGCGTCACGGGAAGCCCCGAGCTGAATCGCGTGATGCCAGATAGTTCCCAGCCCTGCGCCCAACGATTCGAGGCATGCAACAGGCGTTCCAAAGGGAGCTGATAGGAATAGCTCACGACAAAATTGTGTTTCACGTCAAAGGAGGACAGCGCTTTGCTGAGCGAAGGATTCAGTGGATTGACGGCTTCCCCCAAATTGGAAGACTGATCCTGGGATTTGCTAAACGTATATCCGGCCAGCACCGTCAAATCCTTGCTGGTGTGCCGCAGCGTGACCTGCAACGCGTTGTAATTGGAATTCCCAATGGTGGTTTGGTTGGCATTGCTGCCGAAATTCGGTCCCAGCGGACCACGAGTACCCTGCTGGATCATGCCTGTAGCGGTTTTGTAAGTGGTGTCCTCTCCGAAGGGCCCGCATGGAACTTGTCCGGCTGCAAGATTGGCCGGATTACTCAGGAACAAGCACAGCGCGGGATTACCCGGATTTGATTCCTCCAGCACCAGAAGCCGATGTCCCTGATTGCCCACGTAGTTCAAACTGAACACTGTACTCGCTCCCCATCCACGCTCGATCGACAACATGTATTCCTCGGTGTAGGGAATACGATTGCTCGGGAGGTAGTTGGGAAGCCCACTGATAGGCTCGAACTGCGAAAAGTCTGTAGTCGTATCGGGATGCTTCGCACTGGCCCCCAGCGGTGCAAGCTGAAGAGGGAACGCCTGGCCAAGATCCTGGCCGGTGGCGAGCGTGACGAACGGGTTGGCAAACTGCGGCGGAGCAGGGCTCGTGTAGGTTGCACCGTAAGGCGCATTCGCGCTCATGACGCCAATGGAAAGCGCTTCAATCGCGGTGTAGAAAATGCCGTAACTGGCGCGGATGCTTGTCTTTCCGGGACCGCCGAGAATTTTGGCAAGCACGCCATCTCCTGAAGAGCTAGGCAAGTAAGCCAGGCCGATGCGCGGAGCAAAATCGCGATCTCCCGGAGGCGCCAAGGTGCGCGAGACTCCCGGATCGCCAGGATAAACAATTCCCGCCGGCGCATTCGGGAAAACGACCGACTGCTCATTCGGGATGAACGCCGCGATCTGGTTGTACTTCTCGTACCAGGGTTCAATGCGATCCCAGCGCAAGCCGTAGTTGAGCGTGAGATCGCTTGTGAGGCGCCAACTGTCTTGCGCGAAGAGACCGAGGTATTTGTTACGGCCGTAAAAAGCTTTCAGCTGACTTTGGTTGTACTGGCTAGGCGCTCCCAAAAGAAAGTCCGCGAAATCGGAACCGGTTTCCGTTCCAAAGAAAAGAAAGCTGCCATTGAATTGCGCGATGGCATTGACATTGACCTGATCGTAGTGAAATTCACCGCCGGCTTTGATGGTGTGCCTTCCGATCACTTTGGAAAAGTTGTCGAGCCATTGATAGGTATTCCCAATCTGGTTCAGTTCGTTGGTGTTCGTTCCAATCGTAAAGCTGTTGAAGGCCACGCTCTCGACGCCTTCGGTTTTCGGAGAGAGAGGCAGAATTCCCGTAAACCCTTGAGAAGCCAGGCTTACGCCAAGGCCGCCTATCGGCTTGCCCAGGTCTACTGCGTTGCGCAAATAGCTAAAGTGGAATTCGTTCACAGCCGCCGGACTGATTGTTTTTGTGTCGCCGAGGCTGATTAGCTGAGTGCGGCCCGAATAGTTTGCGTTGAAGCCCGGGACGTTTGCTCCGCCTTGCGCGACGGGATACGGATTGTTTTGCGACCAATCGTCGAGAAAATAGTAGGCGGAGAGCAATCCCCATCTGGTTTCGGCATCCGACCGATATGCACCTTTGTCGTCGCGCAAAGTCTGATTGAATGCCGACGTGGAGAACGTGCCATTCGCGTTGATGGGTGAGGGAATATATTTCAGGAGATTCTGTGCCGGCGTGGACCACGCGCTTTGCGGAATGACGGCTCCTGGAAAAACGCATGGATTGGAGCCGCTACTTGCGCATCCTGGCGTGAAATAATTTTCGTCGGCCGTGACGGTGTAGCCGAGTTTCTGCGAAAGCGTGCTGGCAAACCCCGCTCCGCTCACCGTGGATGGCACCGTGTTTCCGTTCGCATCCTTGGTTACGAATGAACTGGCTAGATCGGATAGATGCCCCATCCGGTCCAGCACCGAAGGCACGGGAATTTGGCCGGAGTCGACGCCCTGGGTCGAACGAGTCCCCTGATAGTCGCCGAAGAAGAAAATCTTGTCCTTGCGAAGCGGACCGCCAAAGGTTCCGCCGAACTGGTTTTGATCGAAGGTCCCCCGCGTGGGAGAAAAGTAATTGCGCGCATCGAGATTCGTGTTGCGGAGGAATTCAAAACCGTCGCCGTGAAACGCGTTGGCGCCGGATTTCGTGACGACATTAATCTGCCCGCCGCTGAATTCGCCATACTCGGCGTCAAAGTTGTTCGTCAGAATGCGAAACTCGGCGATGGAATCGAGATTGGGAATCACCGCTGCGCCGTTGTTTACGTCCTCCTCGACGTCGCTTCCGTTGACGATGAAACTGTTGGCAAATTCGCGCTGTCCGTTAATCGAAATAGTGCCGGGATTCAAATCGCCCGAGGGAGAGAGTACGCTTGCACCCACATCCTGAACGGTATCGCCCGTGATCGAGGTGACGGGAACAACGCCCGGCTGCAGGGCCAGCAAATCGGTGAAGCTGCGGCCGTTCAGGGGCACGCTCGTCATTTGAGCGCCAGAAATCACCTCACCGTTTTGTGTGCTCGACGTGTCGATAGCGAGTGGAGGATCGACGATCAATATGGTGTCCGTCCTCTCGCCAACGATCAAGACCGCGTCGATTCGCAATGCGCTGTTGGCATCAATCACGATTCCGGTCTTGCGGTACGAGCGGAATCCCAAGCTTGCGACTTCGATCTCGTAGTTCCCAATCGGGAGGTTCGGAAACGAATAGAAGCCTTTGCCGTCGGTAGCCGTTGTTTGACGGATGCCGGTGTCAGTATTCGTCGCCGTGACGTCGGCTTTGGGAACTGCCCCCCCGCTCGAATCCGTGACCGTGCCCGATATGCTTCCGCCAACGCCAGCCCACGAATCGATATCCATGAGCAAGATGAAGGAAAAAGAGAGACACAAGGCAAGGCGTCCCGAGCGCCTCAAGATGCGAAAAGAAAAAGCCCTTATGAAGTTCCGCCTGGTGCCGAGCATTCCGATACTCCCCCGTGAAACCCATAGCTGGCTCCCCCCAATTGCTGTGCTGGTCGCCTAACGGGCTAGATTATTGAAGCTAGTTCGTTGTCCTTACTGAGCTATCTGTGTCTCAAAGAACCTGAAAACAATCGCAAAGTGTCACTTCAGGCAAATGACTGGGCAATTTGTTGTTGCAAATCTTTTGCAACTAAGATATACGACAAGATTAGTCCTATATCAACTCAAAGTCATTCAAAGGCGGGAATCGGCGGTCGAACTGTCGCCAAAAGGGAGCGAAGTGTAAAAACGAGCAGTTCTTAAACGGGGAATCGGCTCAAAATCCAGGGGCGCCAGTGGCTGCGGGGCGCATTTCTGGGGCATTGACGCCGAAGCGCAGGTGGGCGAAGTAAGTTTGGCCGAGAGACATTAGCCCGGTGTAGAGGTAACCCCAGACGAATAGAAGCAGGAATGGGATGGTCGCGTAGTTTTCGTTGGATATGGCATAGACAATGGTGCCCGCAAAGTATAGTCCTAGAAGGACTTCGGCGTAGGGCATCCAGCCAGCTTTGTTTTTGTATTTTTTCGCGACGAACGTGCCCTTTTTCCCTTCGATATTGAATTTGGGTGTGCGCGCGAACTCGCTTTTCTTGCCGACGATCGCTTCCAGAACGGCTTGGGCGTTGCGTACGGAAATGCCGATGCCTGTGGCCATCACGAACGGCATGTAGAGAAACGTGCGCCACCAGTTTTTCGGGCGAAGCTCCCGTTGCGCGACGATGTAGAAACTGGAGATGGAGCAGGTGGAGGCGAGGAAAAGAGGCAAGTCGACAACTAGCATCTGGAACCAGCCCTGATAGAAGCGGACGATCATGGCGGGGAGGAGCATGACGGAAAAAAGAACCATAAGCGGGTAGCTGATATTGGCGGTGAGATGAAAGAAAGCTTCAGCTTTGATGTGCCACGGCGCGTCGGATCTCATAACGCGCGGAAGAATCTTTTTTGCGGTTTGCATCAGGCCTTTAGCCCAGCGAGCTTGTTGCGCTTTGAAGCCGTTCATGTCGACGGGCAGTTCAGAAGCGCATTCGATTTGCGGGAGATAGAGAAACTTCCAGCCCTTGAGCTGCGCGCGATAGGAAAGATCGGTATCTTCGGTGAGCGTGTCGTGCTCCCAGCCGCCGGCTTCTTCGATGGCTGCACGCCGCCAGACGCCTGCGGTGCCGTTGAAATTGAAAAAAGTGCCGCGACGCGAGCGCGCGCCATGCTCGACGACGAAATGGCCGTCGAGAAGAATCGTTTCAACCTGCGTAAGGAGCGAGTAATCGCGGTTGAGGTAGGTCCAGCGCGTCTGCACCATGCCGATCTTGGAACCATTCGCAGGATCGACGAAATAAGGAATCGTGCGGCGCAGGAAATCGGGCTCGGGAATAAAGTCCGCGTCGAAGATGGCGACATATTCGCCGCGCGAAGTCTTGAGTCCGTTTTCGAGAGCCCCTGCTTTGTAGCCCTCGCGGTTCGTGCGATGGATGTAAACAATGGGCATGCCTTGCGCGGCGTGGCGTTCCACGCAGGCGCTGGCAACCTGGCAAGTTTCGTCCGTGGAATCGTCGAGGACTTGCACATCGAGCAGTTCACGCGGGTAGTCGAACCGCGAGACAGCTTCCACGAGGCGCTCGATCACATAGCGCTCGTTGAAAATCGGAAGCTGCACCGTGACGCGTGGCCAATTCTTGACCTCCGGCGGCGGGCCAGGAACGTTCTTCGAGTAAACGTAGTAATCATAGACGAGCCAATAGCGGTGCAGACCGTAAGCTGCGAGGACGAACAGCACCAGGAAGTAAGGAATCATCATCGCAAGGTCGAAGGCATCAGCGTGATAGACCCCCGAGAAAGTGCGGTCCGTCAGTTTGTGCCAATAATGGCTAAAGGAAGTTTGTGCGGCGAGAAGTGTTGCGATGGAGAGCAGGGTTTGCACGGTGAAAACAGTTCTTGTTGTTCGTTGACGAAGTGTTATGGCTAGGACGCCGACGAATGATTATAAGGCGTAAGACGGTGCGGCGAAAGGCCGGCGGTTGGTTCTGCCGGCCCTGATTGGTTTGTAAATGGTCTGACGTTTCAGGAACGGCTCTGCGGCTGCCGCTACGGGACCAGTACGATTTTTCCGGCGGCGCCGGGCTCAAGAATTTCTTTGTGGGCGCGGGCAGCCTCGGCCAGGGGCAGTTCTTTGCCGACGACGGGGCGCAGCGTGCCATTTTCGAGGCCGGCGATAATGCCGGCGTGAATGTCGGCTTCTTCGGAAGCTGTGATAGCCCAGAGAGTGAAGCCCCGAATCGAAGCACGACGCGCCATTGCATCGCGGGGGTTGATAGTGATCTCTCCGCGATTTCCGATGACGATGACCCTCCCGTTTGTGGCGAGGAGCTTCAAATCATGTGCGAGATTCACATTGGCGAGCATTTCGAGGACGATATCCACGCCTCGGCCGCCGGTGGCTTTCATGATTTCGTCGAGATAGCCGGGTTTGCTGTGGTCGAAAACTTGATGAGCGCCTTCGCGCGTGGCGAGGTCGAGGCCTTTCTGGCTGCTTGCGGTGCCGAAGACAATCAGCCCCAAAGCGCGAGCTATCTGGACTCCGGCAATGCCCACACCGCCGCTGGCACCGTGAACCAAGACGGTTTCCGACGCGCGGGCTTGTGCGGAGTGATAGAGCGCATGATAGGCAGTTCCGTAGGGTACCCAGACGCCTGCGCCTTGGCTGAAGCTGGCTTTTTCTGGAAGCCGGTGCACCTGGTTTTCGAGAGCGATCGCGTATTCGGCGTACGCGCCAGTCACGGTCTTTGCAACGTAGACGCGATCACCAGGCTTAGCTTTGGTCACGCCAGGGCCGATCGCCTCGACAGTGCCGGCGCCATCCGAGCCAGGCGTGTACGGCAGGGGTGGCTTTACAGCATAGGTGCCGTTGCGCATGTAGGTGTCATAGGGATTTACGCCGGCGGCGTGAACGCGGACCAAGACTTGTCCGGCGGCGGGCTTTGGTGTGGGGATTTCTTCGAACTTTAGGACTTCGGGACCGCCGAATTCGTGGACGACTATGGCTTTCATATTATGGCCTCCGATTTTTGCAAAACTTGAGACGAATCTTGTCCGTGCAGATGGTTTGCATTTCGTCAGAAGAATCTTGCCAAGTACGAGCGCAGCATACTGCGCCACTACGAAATAGTATTTCGAAAGGGCACCGGTCCCGCCGTCGGTTGAACTCTTTAGAAGTGATCGTCTGCGTGCACATGGGGCGATTCCTTCTCCTTTTCGACCAGGCCAGTCGACTGGCCCCAGGCAGTTGTTTGCCAATTATCCTTGCCCTTTTTCTGGGGAATCCAGGGCGGCAGCGTCTGGTTCAAATAGGCCGCCAGGGCGAAAATATATGGTTCGTACATGCGGCGAAGCTCGGTGAGGCGGCGATCAGCTTCCTCTCCGTCGTGTAGTTTTAATCCGTGCTGCGCGAGGATGTCGCGGATATGTCGCCACTGTTCGGCGGGCAGCCGGTCTTGGGGTAATTGCGCTGGCGCCGTGCCGAAGACTTGCGATAGATCGGCGACGGCGTGGCGAGCAATCGCGAAGGTCAGCTCTGCCTGCTTTTCGCAGGCGCCCTCGATGCCCACCATGACAAGCGCGGAAGTATCCAAGATGGCAGTGAGCGACGCGATCCAGGACTGGTTGTCATGCTGTGAACGAAAGTAGGCTAGGACTGGATAGGAGAGGTGGCTCTCCATGAGTTCGGCGGACCAGTGCTCCCAGTCTTTGAGAAGTTCGCGCAAGGCTTCCTGTCCGTGGGGATAACTGTGGCGGCGGAGAAGCTCCCCCGCAGTAGGGGGCGTACCCGCGCGCGAGTCGAGCAGCGAAATGTCCACTTCGCGTTTTGAAAATGAGCCGTAAATGAACGGCAGGTAGCCAATCACCGCAGCCAGGAAACCGAAGCCAAAACCAGCTTCGATGACGACGAGTACTCGGGCCAAGCCGGAACGAGGAATAACGTCGCCGAGGCCCAGAGTGAAAAATGTTGTGCCACTGAGATACAAGTCGGTTTGAAAGCCAGCCTGGCCGCCGGTCACGACCACGGCCGAGCCGGCTCCGTATTGCATCAAGCCGAAACCCAACACCAAGCCGACTGCCCATACGCCGACGAGAACGAGCAGAGACAGCGGGCCGTAAAAGCCCAGAAGCGATTCCCGCATCTTGCGGGAGGAAACGAGACTTACAGCAAATCTCCAGACTTTCCAGGTGGATCTATAAAACAGGCGCGTTAGGCGAAACTTACGCGTCACGCGCCGCGGCAGGATGATGGCTTCGAACGCGTCCCATAGAACGATCAGAAAAATCGCGACACCTGCGATGAAGGCGCCTGGAGCTGGAATCATGTGCGGCATTGTATTCGTTTGGGTGTGCAGTCGATGAGCGGCGATTCGATCAGGACTTGAGGGTCGCGTTGACGCTGATCTCCGCTTTGAAAAGCTTGGAAACGGGGCAGCCGGTCTCGGCGGCTTTGACGGCCGCGTCAAACTTGGCTTTGTCTGCGCCGGGGATGGTGGCAACGAGGTCGAGGTGGCTCTTGGTGATAGAGAAGCCGTCGCCGACTTTATCGAGCGTGACAGTGGCGGTGGTTTCCAGTTTTTGCGCGGTCATTCCTGCGCCGCCGAGCTGTGCAGAAAGCGCCATCGTAAAACATCCCGCGTGGGCTGCGGCGAGAAGTTCTTCCGGATTGGTGCCCACGCCGTTTTCAAAGCGCGTGCTGAACGAATATTGCGTTTGCTTCAGGACGCCGCTGTCCGTGGAAATCGTGCCTTTGCCATCTTTTAGCCCGCCTTGCCAGACTGCCGATGCTTTGCGTTGCATAATGCCGCTCCTTTCGACTGTTCGATTGATTTGAATGCTGAGAATTCGATTCGCCAGCGATAGAGAAGGGTATATTGGCGCAATGGCGATGTCGAGTGACGCGAGCGAATTCCGGTGAGCGCAAATTTAGACCAAGTTGCCCACCGGCCATGGCCCTTGCCTGCGGGTCCCTGGATCATGGCACAGATCTGGCATGATCTACTTTTTGCGCACTGGCGCGTGGACGAGGCGGCACTGCGACGGCATATTCCCGCGGAATTGAAGATCGACACCTACCAAGGTCAGGCATGGCTTGGAGTTGTGCCATTTCGGATGTCCGGCGTGCGCCTGCGTGGCACACCTGCGGTGCCGTGGCTCTCGGCGTTTCCAGAATTGAATGTGCGGACGTACGTGGTGGCCGATGGCAAACCTGGAGTCTGGTTTTTCAGTCTCGATGCCGGGAACAAGATTGCTGTGGTGATAGCGCGGGCGTGGTTTCACTTGCCGTATTTTCGCGCGCGAATGTCCTGCCAGGAACGGAATGGATGGATCGAGTATAAATGCGGACGGTCGCATCGTGGTACGGCTTGCGGAGTGCTGAACGGCCGGTATCGAGCGACCGGCGAAGTATTCTCTGCGGCCCTAGGGTCGCTCGAGCATTTTCTGACGGAGCGTTACTGTCTTTACACAACTGATGGAGAGGGGGAACTCATCTCCGGCGAAATCCATCACGCACCGTGGCCGTTGCAACCTGCGGAAGCGGAACTTGTCAGCAATACTATGCCGGAGGCTGCGGGAATTTATTTAGACCCAACAAAACCGCTACTTCATTTTGCGAAGCGCCAAGACGTGGTTGTGTGGCGGCCTCAGCGATTGGCACGCTGATTCGCTTCCGGTGCGCTCACCACTTGTGGAAAACGAAAAACACAGCCATCGCGATGCAGCCAAAGCCTGCGGCGCGATTCCACTTTATTTTCTCACCAAGATAAAGCACAGAGAACACGGAGAAGACCGAGAGAGTGATCACTTCTTGCATGGTCTTGAGTTGCGCGGTGCTGAATTCGTACGAGCCGATGCGATTCGCCGGGACCTGAAAGCAGTATTCGAAAAAAGCGATCCCCCAGCTCACCAGAATCACTTTCCAAAGAGCGGAAGTGCGATACTTGAGGTGGCCATACCAGGCAAAGGTCATAAAGATATTCGAAATGATTAGAAGAAGGATCGTTCGCACGGGCGTAATCTCCTTGGCCGTACAGGATATGTGGTATGCAACGTGTTTCGTTGAAACGCGGTTGCAAACAAACTAGGGGATTTGCGCAGCCCACAGGCCGCGAATGTAAGCAGTGCTTCCGGCCACACGGTAATAGACCAGCCAGTTTCCTGCGTGAAACCAACGATGGCGGCGAAATCGCCTGCCTTTAAATCGAACCGGAAACATGTATGGAAACCGCTCCAAAAGGAGCAGTTTTTGAGAGATCCCCGCCTGTTCTCTCTCGGGTAGGGAGAGAAACAAATCCCTCACCGGATCCGCCCAGATGATTTGTGCCTTCACTTCTTTTTCTTGTTGTGAGCACGTGACATTCGGAGAACCTCACTGTGGGGAGTCACACGCCCGTCTCGGATGGCTTTTTCTGATTCATCCATCATCTTTTGAAAAGCGGGATCGGCTTCAATCTTGTCCAGTCGGTCTTCCATGTCGGCGTAGAGTTGGATGGCTTCGCGAACGACCATGCTGCGATTTCCCGCCCGGTAAGAAGCCAGCTCTTCGAGCAATTTATTGGTGCGCTTGTCGAGTACAAACTGTCGCCGCATTGTGGTTCTCCTGCGGCTACGATAAACGGCGAGTGTGTAGGAGTCAACACCATTCATGAACTATGTGTATTGGGCCGGACAGGCACAGTTGCCGATTCGCCGTGCCACCTTGCCAGCGAAATTATCAAACGGCGTGGCTTCTAATGCCGGATTCTGCACACCTGTACTACGAAACAGTTCAGCGAACAGCACCGGTTCCGATAGAGTCCATGTTGAAGGTTCGTTTTCACTTCCCTCATCCAGTTTGCGCATTGGGCCCATTCAAATGTGGAGGATCTCGTGGGGCGGGTGCTGAGACAGATTATCTTGCTTTTCTTGATGCTGGCGATCCTGGTGCCCGTCACAACGGACGGGCAAGCATCCACCGTGCTGGTAGTCACCGGCTCGAGCATGCCCGGGCCGCTGTACCTGCTCTGGAACGATGAATACCACAAGCAGCAGCCCGCCGTGCAGATCCGCTATCTGCCCGAGGGCAGCGGCGCGGGCGCGAGCCGGGTGTTGACGGGTGCAGGAGATTTCGCGGGCGGTGACGCCCCCATTCCAGAGAAAGAGTTAAAAACAGCCACAGCCAAGGTAGTCGAGCTTCCCACGGTGCTGATTGGAATCGTCGTGGTATACAACTTGCCGGGTACAACCGGCGAACTGCATCTGACGGGTCCTGTCCTGGCAAATATCTATTTGGGGAAAATCACCGCCTGGAACGATCCGGCGCTCGTCAAGCTGAATCCGGACGCAAACCTTCCCGCGCTTGCCATCCAGGTGTTTCACCGGTCGCCAGGGAAGGGTTCGAGCTATATCCTCTCCGACTATTTGTCGAAGGTGAGCCCGGAATTTCTCGCGCGCGCGGGACGCAGCGAATCGCCGAACTGGCCGCTGGGCACGACAGCCGGCAGGTCGCAGGATATGGCCGAGAAAGTATCGGCGACTTCCGGGGCGATCGGCTACACAGAATTGAATATGGCGGAGAAGGCCTCTCTGCGGATGGCGACTATTCGAAACGCGGAAGGCGAGTTCGTGAAGCCGTCCGCGCGCTCGATCGCAGCCGCCGCCAAAGCATTGACAAGCAAAACCAACGACGATTTCCGTATTTCGTTGACGAACGCACCTGGGAGAGACACCTATCCCATCAGCAGCTTCACCTGGTTTTACGTTCCTGCGATCGCGAAGGATTCGCAGCGTGGCCACGCGGTCGCTGAGTATTTGAAATGGGTGTACACCAGCGGCGAGAAAATTGCCCAAGAACAGGGTTACCCCCCGCTACCCGAGGAACTGCTTGCCAAAGTGGCGGCAAAGGCGGAAACGATTCGCTGATTACCTGCATGAAGATCTAGACGTTCAAAGTTAGAGAGACCAGGTCAGGCCGCGGCGTTGGCGGAAGCGGCAGCATCTTTGAGCGGTCAATTGGGCGATAGAGCGTGTCGCGTTCGACGGGCACGCGGCCTGCGGCGCGGATGAGGCGCTCGAGTTCGGCGCGCGGAGTGAACTCCGACGTTTTCGCCCCAGCATCGTGGTAAATCTTTTCTTCGATAACCGTGCCATCCAAGTCGTTGGCGCCAAAGCGCAGCGCGATTTGCGCAATGCTCGGCGAAAGCATGATCCAGTAAGCCTTGATGTGATCGAAATTATCGAGAAGAAGTCGCCCGACCGCGATATTGCGGAGGTCCGCGTAACCGGTCGGCTTCGGAATGTGCGAGAGCGCTGTGTTCTCTGGATGAAACGCGAGGGGTATGAAGGCAACAAAGCCGTGCGTCTCATCTTGCAGTTCGCGCAGCTTGACGAGGTGGTCGACGCGTTCCTCTTCGGTTTCGACGTGGCCGTAAAGCATTGTAGCGTTGGAGCGAAGGCCCGCTTCATGCGTTTTCTTCGCGGTGCTCAGCCACATCTGGCCGCTCGTTTTGTGATCGCAGATGATTTTTCGCACACGCGGATGAAAAATCTCCGCGCCTCCGCCGGGGCAGGAATCGACTCCCGCCTCCTTCATTTTGTGCAAGACTTTTTCGATCGAAAGCTTGGAAATGCGCGCAAAGTAATGCACTTCCACCATCGTGAAGGCTTTGATATGCACGGTGGGGCAGCGTTGTTTGAGGCCGCGAACCATCTCCAAGTAATGGTCGAAGCTCAAATCCGGATGCAGGCCGCCGACGATATGAAACTCCGTCGCGCCTTCGCGAACGCCCTGTTCCGCGCGCTGGTAGATTTCTTCGAGCGCAAATGTGTAAGCGCCGGGCGCGTTGGGGTCTCGGCCGAACGCGCAGAGTCTGCAATGTGCAACGCAGACGTTCGTCGGATTGATGTGACGATTGACGTTGTAATACGTAATGTTGCCATGGCGCTTCTCGCGCACGTGGTTCGCGAGCCAGCCGACAGCAAGAAGATCCGGCGAACGATACAGTGCGATGCCGTCGTCCATCGTTAGGCGCGCGCTCGCGAGGACTTTTTCCGCGATGGGCTTCAACCGCTGATCCGTGATTGTAAGTTCGCTCATTTTGAATCCGCTGAAAATTTCAAACGCGCCAAAACGCTGCGGCTGCGCCCCAGAACAACAGGAACAATAAACTAATATAACCGTTCACGGCGAAAAACGCAGCGTCCAGCTTGCTGAGATCGCCAGGTTTCACAAGAGAGTGTTCGTAGGCGAGCAGCGTCGCGACCACTGCAATGCCTGCCCACGCGGGCCAGGGAAGGATAAAGCTGTAGGCGAGCCACGAAAGAAGCGCAACGACGCCGATGTGCATGACGCGCGCAATGAGCAGGGCGTTGGCAATGCCGAAACGCTTGGGAACCGAATAGAGGCCCGCCTGCTTGTCGTACTCAACGTCCTGACAGGCGTAGAGCACGTCAAAGCCACCCACCCAAAGAGTGACCGCAGCGCAAAGAATGAGCATGCGAAGATCGAGGCTCCCTGTAATAGCGATCCACGCGGCGGCGGGCGAAATGCCAAGCGCAAAGCCTAGAAAGACATGCGACCAATTCGTGAAGCGCTTGGTGAACGAATAGAAAAAGAGTATTGCGATGGCGAGAGGTGCAAGTTTGAGAGCGAGAGAATTGAGCTGCCAAGCCGCGACGAAAAACAAAGCAACGGCCGCAAGAGTGAAAAACCACGCAAACGAAAGTGAGAGAGCGCCGGTGGCGAGCGCGCGCTGCTGTGTCCGAGGATTTTCTTTGTCGTAGCGCAGGTCGGCGATGCGGTTTATCGTCATGGCGGCAGAGCGCGCCGCGACCATAGCGACGACGATCCACAGAAGTTGGCGCAAGGTCGGCCAGCCCTTTGGCGGTTGATGCGTCGCGCGCGCGGCGAGAAGAGCCCCCGTCAGCGCAAACGGCAGCGCAAACACCGAGTGCTCGAACTTGATCATCTCCAGCACGGTGCGTATACGGCCTGCCATCGCGAAATTACGCCTCCGCCTTTTTCACGCTCGTCTGGCCCGTCCAACGATACATATTTTCCTGTGGAAGATTTATTTGCGCTAGCACGCGACAGACATATTGCGTGACCAGATCGTCGATCGTTTGCGGGTGATGATAAAAGGCAGGTATCGCAGGCATGACCACCGCGCCGGCTTGCTGTACGCGCAACATGTTTTCCAGATGGATGCGGTTGAAAGGTGTGTCGCGCACGCAAAGAACGAGTTTGCGATTTTCTTTGAGCATGACGTCCGCCGCACGCGAGACGAGGTCGTCACTCACACCGCTGGCGATGGCGGCGAGCGTCCCCATGGAGCAAGGAACGACGATCATGGAATCCACTGCGTAACTACCGGAAGCGATGGCAGCACCAATGTCTTTGTTAGGGAAAACTTCTATTTTTGCCGCGGCTCGATTCAACAACCGGCTGGGAAGCTGTTTCAGATCACCTGAAGTGATTCCCAGTTCCTCAGAAAAGAGTCGCTGGCCCGCTTCGGTGACCACGAGGTGAATTCGCTCGACGCGCGGATCTTTTTCGAGCAGTTCCAGAGCTTTTTGCGCCAGAATCGCGCCGCTCGCCCCGGTCACACCTACGGTTACGACTTGTTTTTGTGTGTCAGGCATGGTTTCCGTGCGGATAGAATCAGTCTCGCAGCCGAGTTGGGGCAAGTCAAGTTGAGGCGGCACGCCCGTGCGATGATAGAATTTGCGGCGGTCAAACAATATGAACGAGCAGGAATTGCTGAAAATTCTGGAATTGGTGAAGCTCGGCGCTTTTTCTCCCGAGAAAGCCGCTGAACGCCTGAAGCATTTGCCGTTCGAGGATTTGGGTTTCGCGAAGGTCGATCACCACCGCGCGCTTCGCCAAGGGTTTGCCGAGGTCATTCTTGGTAGAGGCAAAACGCCCTCGCAGGTTGCAGAGATTGTCCGCGCCATGCTCCAGAAGAAAGACTCGCATCACAATATCCTCGTCACCCGGGCGGACGCGAAGATCTTTGCTGCCGTGAAGCGCGCCAACGGAAAACTAGCGCGGGCCGCTAAATTCCACGAAAACTCCGGCGTCATTACCATCGAGCGAAATCGCGAAATCATCGGCAAGGGAAACATCTTGGTGGTCTCCGCGGGGACCAGCGACATTCCTGTAGCCGAAGAGGCGGTGCTTACGGCGCAAATGATGGGAAACCGCACTGAACATCTTTACGACGTGGGCGTCGCCGGCATTCACCGGCTTCTGGAGCATCGCGAGAAATTGACGCAGGCTCGCGTGATTATCTGCGTCGCCGGAATGGAAGGCGCTCTGCCGAGCGTAGTCGGTGGATTGGTTGCAGTTCCGGTGATTGCGGTGCCAACTAGCGTTGGTTACGGAGCGAGTTTCGGCGGCGTGGCTGCGCTGTTAGGGATGCTCAATTCCTGCGCATCGAATGTGACCGTGGTCAATATCGACAACGGTTTCGGTGCAGCCTGTGTGGCCTCGTGTATAAACCGTTTGTAGTTTCAGCGGAATTCTCAAGCTTTCAACAGAACTTTCATCACACCTGGTTTTTGAGCGAAGCGAATCGCCTTGGGCGCTTCGTTCATAGGAAACGTGTGTGTGACGAGCGCGCGCGGATCCACTTCTTGGGAACGTAGCAGGGCGAGTGCTCTGGCAAAGGGGCCGCAACGCGACCCAACGACGGTGAGTTCCTTGACGACGATGGGCCAAGTCTCGACCGGGGCCGCGCCGTGAAACGTGGATTTTAGAACGAGCGTGCCGCGCGGCTCACTCATCTGTTGGGCAAGTGCGAATCCGGTTGATGAGCCGGTGGCCTCCACTAACAAGCCATAACTTTCCTTTACTTTTCTGAGGTCTGACGCATCGCCGCGCACTCTTTTCGTTTTGATTCCCGCGCGGCGGGCGAGAGCGAGTTTCGTCTCGTGCTTGCCGTACATAACGACGGAAGGCACAGCGGTGTGCAGAACGAGCGCGATTAATTGAGCGAGCTTGCCGTCGCCGAGCACTGCCACTTCTCGGAATTGTTTGGCGTCGACCTGTTCCAGAATCTCGCAGGCCGCGGCAAGTGGTTCAACAAACACCGCCTGCTCGTCGCTGACGGAATCAGGGATAAGATGAAGATTCTCGAGCGGCAGCGTCAAAAACTCGGCGAACGCGCCATCGTGCGCCACGATGCCAAGAACGGTCCGTCGAGCGCAGTGCGTCTTCAGGCCACGCTTGCAAAAATCGCAAGCGGAGCGGTCCCCGTAAGCAGAGCAGGAAACGTTGATTTCGCCGCAGACTCGCCGGCCGAGCCACTTGTTCTTTTGCGCCGCGGAAACGTCGTGCACCTCAGTTACTTCACCGACGAATTCATGGCCGGGAATACCGCGAAAGCTGTGATAGCCGCGAAGCAGCTCGATGTCCGTGTTGCAAATTCCGGCAAGCCGAACGCGAATCAGCGCCCACCCGCGCCGCAGCCAGGGCAGCGGTTTCTCAATTCGTCTTAGCTTTCCTTTGGCAATTGTGAAGGCCAGCACGACGCACTATGTTCGCGTACTTCCCCCAATCGAGTCCAGTTGCACATTGCCTAGAGTGAGGGCTGGTCGCCTGGCTCGTTCTTAGTGCGGGTATCCCGCGTTGATGAAGTCATCGATGTCTTTGTGCAGCTTGTGATGCTGCTGTTCATCGATGTACATCATGTGGCCGCCCTCGTAATACGCGAAGCTCACGTTTTTGCGAACGGGCGGCTCGAGATTCATGTGCGCAAACGTGTTTTCGATCCCGTTGAAGGGCGTAGCCACGTCGTAGTAACCGCAGAGGACCAGCACTCTCAAGTAGGTTTGCTGAGTCATCGCAGCGCGCAGAACTTCCGCGACCTCCGTGTTTCCAGTCTGGTCCCACGGCCGTACGTTCGCGCTAACTGTGTAGTACGCATCGCTGTCCCACTTTAATTCGCGCCGCGTGTAGTCATGAAATGTCGCAACGAAAGCTCCTTCATAGGAAGCCTCGCTCGGATCGTACTCGTTGCGCTCCCCGGCAGCGTCGACGTCCATGCCCTCAAACCGCGAATCGAGCCGGCCAATAGTTCGGCGTTTGTCGCGCTCCAACTCCTTGAACCAGCGGAATGGGCTCACACGAAGATTCGCTTCCTCGATAAATTTGGTGGAAAGCCCCGTGTAATGTGCGAGATCCTCGACCACTTTCTGGTGCTCTGCCGCCGAAAGCTGGTCGCCTTTTTCCAAGGCCTGCGCATACTCGCTATGCGCAAATTCACGCGCTTTTTGCGCCACTTGGTCGACAGTTAGACTCTGCAAATCGGCAGGCAACAAATGGTGATACCACGCAGTAGTTGTGTACGTCGGCAAAAAGAAAATGGTTCGATTGTCGGCGCCCCAATTCGAGAATGCTACTGACGAGAGGAGCGCAATTCCGTTCAAATAAATCTGATGCCGCTCCTGAATCACTCCCGCCAACTCGGCGGAACGCGTCGTGCCATAGCTTTCGCCAATCAAAAATTTCGGCGAAGCCCAGCGCTCATTCCGCGTGATGTACTGGTAGATGAAATCGGCAAACCAGTTGGCGTCCTCGATAATGCCGTGGAACTGCGCCGGCGCTTCACCAGGAGCGGGCCGGCTGTAACCGGTAGAAATCGCATCGATGAAAACGAGGTCCGTGGCGTCAAGAAATGATTCTTCGTTGTCCACCACGCTATACGGCGCCGGCATTCCGTGTCCATCGGGCGTCAGAACTACTCGCTTTGGTCCCATGCCCATGTGCGTGAAAAGAGAAGCGGAGCCTGGCCCGCCGTTATAGACAAAACTCACAGGCCGCTTGGCGGGATCGACTACGCCGTCCTTCACATAAGCAACGTAAAACATCGTCGCTTTCACCGTCCCGTCATCCGCCTTGATGTTGTACGTCGCGGCCGTCGCGGTGTAGTTGATCGTCTGCCCGCCGATGCGCGCGGAATGATGAGTGACAGACGACTTCTCCTCAAGAACGGCAGGCCGCGGCGCTTGTTTGCCCTGAGCGCTTTCGCCTTGCGCCGCCGCCGGTTCCGCCGCGGGGCGGGTCCGCTGCTGCTGTTGCGGCGGCTGCTGGCCTGCGGGTACAGTCGGCTGCTGAGCCGCTGCCGTTCCAAAGCCAAATGTCAAAACAATTCCTGCAAGGGCGCACCAATCTCTCCGCATTTCGCAATTCTCCTTTTTTCCACGAAACGTCATTCGGGCAACTGGGGTGTAACAAAATTTTGGGAGAATCCGTCCCCTCCCCCCGAAACATGTGGTAGGACGCGCGAAGCGCCATTCCAGTTTCATTCAACAAGAACGGTGTGCGTGGCCATTCTCGATGTGGGAAGGCGGACGAGACGCAAAACGAAAGCAGCACTCAAGGGTTTGGCGCGGAATCAGTGAAGCACGGCGCCAAGCGTTTTGATAAGCAGGGGCTCCTGCTCCGGGAAGACCGTCCTGAGATCGAGAATCAGACGGTCGTTCTCCACGCGCGCGATCACAGAAATGCCGGCGGGCGCACGGCGAAGCCGCTGCTCGAGTTGCGCCGCTGAATATCGGGCACTGGCGATGCGAATGATCTTCGTGGGCAAAGCTTGCGTCGGGGTCGAGCCGCCGCCGGCGAGCGATGCGCCATCCACAATTTCCATCTCCACTTCGTCGAGCGGAAGCTCCGGTCGAAGCTCACGCAGAAAATTCTCGGAGCGGCGCTTGAGCTCTGCCGCACTCGCTCGAATCATTCGCAACGCGGGAATTTCGTCCCAAGCGGCCCTCAGGTACGCGCCGAGAGTCACTTCCAGCGCCGCGGTCGTGAGCTTATCCACGCGTAGCGCGCGAAACAGCGGATGCCGCCGCACTCGCGTTACAAGCGCTTTCTTCCCAGCGATGACGCCCGCCTGCGGCCCGCCCATAAGTTTGTCGCCGCTGAACATCACCATCGATACGCCAGCGCCGATGCTTTGCCGAACAAGAGGTTCGGAGATTCCGCTCGCGGACAGATCGACGAGACAACCCGAGCCAAGATCCTCAACAAGTGGAAGACTGGTACGCTGGCTAAGTGCCGCCAATTCTTCAAGCGCCGGTTTTTCTGCAAATCCGGTGATCCGAAAATTGGAAGGATGCACCCGCAAGAGCAAACGAGTCTTCTCGTTGATGGCGTTTTCGTAGTCGGCAAGCCGCGTGCGGTTCGTGGTACCGACTTCCCGCAGGACCGCCCCGCTTTCCGCCATGATTTCAGGAATGCGGAAACCATCGCCAATCTCGATCAGCTCGCCTCGGGAAACGATGACTTCGCCGCCCTTCGCCAACGCGGCGAGAACGAGCAGTACTGCGGCAGCGCAATTGTTCACGACGACGGCGGCTTCAGCGCCTGTGAGCCTTTCTAGCAGGGATGAAGTGTGCACGTCGCGTTTCCCGCGCGCCCCCGCCTCCAAATCATATTCAAGATTCGAGTACTGAGTCGCCGTCCGCCGGAATTCTTCGACGACCGCAGCAGAAAGCGGAGCCCGGCCTAGATTAGTGTGCAGGATTACGCCCGTAGCGTTGATCACCGGCTGAAGTGAGTGGGCAAGGATACGCTCGACAATGGAGCTTATGTGTTCTTCGAGAGAGGCCGGATCGGCAGCCAGAAGCGCGAGTTCACCCACCACGGCAGATTTGACCTGCTCCGTAATGCGCGAGCGCAATTCCGCAAGCACCGTGCGGGTAACTTCCACGAGCACAGCGCGGTCGACGCGGCTCGCAAGTGTCGCGAGACGAGGCTGCGCAAGAAGTTCGTCCACAGACGGAATCTGTCGCAACAGCTCCGCCTGCTCGACGGAAAGAGTCTGTTTTGCCCGTGCTTCCATGCCCTTATTTCAGCACACCACTCCTCCGCGAGCAATGAAGCTTTCCGCCGCCAGCCTGCTTACCGATGCGTCCGGACGGCTCGTGCCAGGTGGGATACACAATCCGCAGCGCTTCCAACTCCTTTGGTTGACGGCTTCGCCTTGTCCTCCTAGCATGGTACTTAGGGGCTTTTCCACCCATGGCGACCATCGACGAAGAACTGGCGCAGCTCGAACGGGACATCCGTCAGCTCAAAATTGAATACGACCAGTACTTCGGCGGCGGCCGGAAGCGCCCGCCGACGGAAATCGAATGGCGCATCGAATTAATGGTGAAGCGCTATGCCGAGCGCGGCGGCGATCTCAAGTACGGCCAGCGGTTCCGCGTGAACAACCTCACGCAAACCTACGCCAAATACAAAGACATTTTCCGAAAGAAAACCCAGAATAAGGAAGAAGGAAAAATTCAACGCCACTTCGGTGCGGCAGCAAAAGCGATCGAAGCCGAGCGAGCGCACAAGAATCCCGAAAAGGCCGTGGAGACTCTCGTGACGCCGGCACAGCCCGTCACCGCCGCGGCGCAGGGCGCATTTCGGGTGACCTGCTCCGAGCCCGAGCGCGAATCCGAAAAGGTCGACCAGCTCTACCAGGCATTTCTGCAGGCCAAACAACAAGCGGGGGAACAGACCGGAAAGCTCTCGCGCTCCAGCTTTAATGAGTTTGTCCTCAAAAAGACGAAAGATCTGCAGAAGCAAAAGAATTGCCGCGACGTCGAGTACGTCGTCGAAGTCATCAATGGCCAGGTGAAGCTCAAAGCGCTCGTCAAAGCCTAAACTCATGTGATCCACAAGTCCCTGTCAAGATTTGATATTCCGCGAGAATTCTTTCTGTCTCTCTGATTTCTGCCGCAAACATCCCGTTTTCAACAGCTAATTCTGAACCGCGCACCCTTTCCACTTTCCGAATCCCTGTCGGGCGCTTACACTATTGTGCTTTTCTTTCTCGGGAGGAACGCATGGCGGTGCAACGCGCGCTCATCAGCGTGTTTGATAAGACGGGTATCGTTGAGTTTGCCAAGCGGCTCGCCGCTCTGCGCATCGAGATTCTTTCAACCGGCGGCACGTCGAAGCTGCTGCGCGATGCAGGCGTCTCCGTTCGCGACGTTGCCGATTTTACAGGATGGCCCGAAATGCTCGGCGGCCGCGTAAAGACGCTGCATCCCAAAGTTCACGGAGGACTGTTGTACCGCCGCAAACATGCGGAGGATCAGAAGCAAGCCGCGGAACACGGCATAGCCCCGATCGACCTCGTCGTTGTGAATCTGTATCCCTTCGAAGCCACTGCGGCAAAGCAGGGCCTGACCGCGGAGGAGTTGATCGAGAACATCGATATCGGCGGACCCACCATGCTGCGCTCCGCCGCAAAAAATCTTGAAAGTGTCACGGTTGTGACCGATCCCGCCGATTATGAACGAGTGGCGCAAGAACTGGAATCGGCGCGCGAGACTTCGCTGGCCACGCGCCTTGAGCTGGCCCGCAAAGTGTTTGCCGCGACCTCCCGTTACGACGGGATGATCGCGACGGAACTGGAACGGCTCCATGCCGGGGCGAGCCACGTGGCGTTGGGCGAAAAGCCCGTTCTGCCTGAACGGCTGCACATTGCGTTGCAAATGCAACAAGCTCTGCGCTACGGCGAAAACCCTCATCAATCCGCGGCGCTCTTTATCCCTGCGGGAAGCGTTCCATCGGGTCTGGCTGCCGCCAAACAGCTTCAGGGAAAAGAGCTTTCCTATAACAATTACGTCGACCTGGAAGCGGCGCGAAGCCTTGCGGCGGAATTCCGCCAGCCCGCGGCCGTCATCGTCAAGCACAACACCCCCTGCGGGACGGCCGAGCGAGATACTCTCCTCGACGCCTACTTGAAAGCCCTTGCGACCGACCCGATTTCTGCATTCGGCGGCGTACTGGCATTCAATCGCGCGGTCGACGCCGCAACCGCGGAAGAAGTGGCGAAGCTTTTCGTGGAATGTATCGCCACGCCGGGTTTTGACGAAAAGGCAAAAGCAATTTTCGCGGCAAAAAAGAATCTGCGCTTATTGGAACTCCCGCCCAACGGCCTCCAGCCCGATCGCGAACTCCAACTTAAGCGCATCCTCGGCGGCGTGCTAGTCCAGCAGCCCGACTTGGGCGAAATCGGGGAAGATCAGCTAAAAATAGTGACCAAGCGCGCCCCCACAGCCGCCGAATTGCAAACCTTGCTTTTTGCCTGGAAAGTCTGCAAGCACGTCAAATCCAACGCCATCGTCTTTGCAAAAGACGGTGCGACGCTCGGCGTGGGCGCCGGCCAGATGAGCCGCGTCGATTCCGTAAAGATCGCCGTAATGAAGGCGCAGTCTTCGCTTGCCGGGAGCGTCGTTGCGTCGGATGCGTTTTTCCCGTTCCCTGATGGCGTCGAAGAGGCCGCCAAAGCCGGCGCGGTTGCCGCAATTCAGCCTGGGGGCTCCGTCCGCGATAATGACGTGATTGCCGCCGCCGACCGCCTCGGAATGGCCATGGTCTTCACAGGCATGCGGCATTTCCTCCACTAGAAGGCAGGCCGCTTAATTCGCGCGATGATGCATCCAAAGATTCCATTTCAACTCTTTTGAAATTTCTTGCATCCTAGTTAAGGGCGCCTTTGAGCCTTGGAAACGACGTGCTTTTGACTTTTGACCGCGTTCCGGCTGCATGGGATACTTTTTGTTTCTGGGGCTACGATGAACCTAAGAAGAATCAGTCTCGCCACACTCTCCACCTGCCTTTTCGGCGCAGTGGCCGCCGCCCAAACTTCTCCGGACTCACAAGTCCAGAAGAATTCCCCGCCCGGCGCCGAACCCGCCGAATCGTCAACCGCTCCTTCCCCTCGTGCCGATGCTTACTACAACTACGCTATGGGACATCTTTTCGAGCAGCAATATGAGACGACCAATCAACCGGAATTTGCCACGCAGGCCATAGATGCCTACAAAAAGGCTTACGCCCTCGATCCAAAATCGCCGGTCATCGGCGAACGCCTTGCCGAGATGTACTGGAAAGCACAGCGCGTCCACGAAGCCGTAACGGAAGCGCAGGAACTCCTCAAGCGCGACCCGAATGACCTGCAAACGCGGCGTCTTCTCGGCCGCATCTATTTGCGCAGCCTGGGCGATCTGACTTCGAGCGCGCAATCGGAAATGGCGGCGCGTGCCATCGAACAATACCGCGAAGTCTACCGCCTGGATCCCACGGACTCGGAATCGGCGCTCTGGCTGGCACGCCTCTACCGCTTGCGCAATGAGCACGATAAGGCCGAAGAAGTTCTCCGCAGCCTTCTAAAGCAAGACCCGGAGAACGAAGCCGCCGTCGAACAGCTCACGCAGCTGCTCCTCGATGAAGGTAAATCCGCCGACGCCGTGTTGTTGCTCGAAAGCATCACCAGCCGCACGCCTTCGCCTGCGCTGCTCGATCTTCTCGGCGATGCCTATACGCAAACTCACGACCTCGCGAAGGCCGAAGGCGCCTACCGCAAAGCTGTAGACCTGGATCCCTCCGAGCTGAGCCACTTGCGCGGCCTGGGCCAGACACTGCTCGCCGAAGAAAAATTCGCGGACGCTCTCTCCGTTTACCAGAAGCTCGCTGATTTGATGCCCGACGATTCCGACGTGTATCTGCGCTTGGCGCAGATTTACAGGGAACTGCACCAGCTCGATCACGCAGAAGAAAATCTCTTGAAAGCCCGCCAGTACGCGCCAGGCAGCCTCGAAGTTATGTACAACGAGGCCATGCTTTATGAAGCCCAGGGCCGCTACGAAGATGCCATTCGCGTGCTCTCGGATGCGGTAACCGGACTGAAGTCGCAATCCACGGCCCTGCCGTCTCGCCGGCGTTCGCTGGCCATTTTGTACCAGCAACTTGGCCAGCTTTACCGCGACACGCAGAATTTTCAAGCCGCCATTTACACTTTTGAAGAACTCGGCCGCCTTGGCGAAGAAGAAGATCGACGTTCGCGCATGCTCATCATGGACACCTACCGCGCGGCAAAGGATTTGCCGAAGGCGCTCCAGGTTGGCAAGGATGCACTGGAAAAATATCCCAGCGACCCAGGGCTGCGTACATCCGACGCCCTACTGCTGGGAGAGAACGGCCAGACGGATGAAGCCGTAAAAGTACTTCGTTCGCAGCTCACCAAGACAGAAGCCGACCGCGACATTTATCTGAATATTGCGCAGGTCTACGAGCGCGGCCGCCATTATAAAGAAGCCGAAGAAGCCGCACGGACCGCGGAGGCCATCCCCGGCGAACCTCACGACAACGAAATGGTGTGGTTTCTGCTGGGTGCCATCTACGAACGGCAGAAATTCTACGACCGCGCCGAAACGGAATTCCAAAAGACGCTCGAAGTGAATCCGCGAAACGCTCCGGTGCTCAACTACTACGGCTATATGCTCGGCGATCTCGGCATACGGCTCGATGAAGCGGAGGCGCTCGTCCAGCGCGCGCTGAAAGAAGAGCCGCATAGCGGGGCGTATCTCGATAGCCTCGGCTGGATTTATTTCCGCGAGAACAAACTCGCCGAAGCCGAAGCGACGCTTCGCAAAGCCGTCGAACGCGAGAGCCACGATGCCACCATTCGCTCGCACCTGGCCGACGTGTATGCCAAGTCGGGCCGAACCGACCTCGCGGCGGTA
The DNA here is from genome assembly GCA_035314345.1 of Candidatus Acidiferrum sp. Taxonomy (GTDB): domain Bacteria; phylum Acidobacteriota; class Terriglobia; order Acidiferrales; family UBA7541; genus Acidiferrum. The sequence goes on along the minus strand of DATFZQ010000206.1, from coordinate 3,358 downwards.
GAATGGGAAAAGTCGCTGGCCGAATGGCACCGCTCGCTGCCGGCGGATGTGGAAAACGAAAAAATAGCGGAAATCGAAAAGAAACTCTCCCAGGTAAAACATCGCGTGGCGCAAAAATCTTCGCCGCAAGACGCGAAACCGCAATAGCCCGCATGCGCGAAGTTCGTATCCCCGCGTTTGCCAAAATCAATCTGCGCCTGGATATTCTTGGAAAGCGTTCCGACGGCTACCACGAACTTCGCACAATTTTCCAAAGCGTTTCGCTACACGATCAGTTGCGCCTGCGTGCTTCAAAGCAGGCGGGCATTTCGCTCTCGATCCAAGGCAATGCCATCCTTTCCCAGGAGCCCTTCCAGAAGAATCTCGTCTACCGCAGCGTCGATGCCCTTCGCCATGAACTCAAGATTAGCTTCGGCGTGGAGATCGAACTCAAGAAAACAATTCCCGCTGGCCGCGGTATGGGAGGCGGTTCAAGCGACGCTGCAGCTGCCTTGCTCGGTTATCTGCGGCTGACCGGACGTAAGCTGCCACTGCCCCGTCTGCTCGAAATTGCCTCGTCGCTCGGCGCCGACGTCCCCTTTTTCCTGTTTGGAGGCCGTGCCCTGGGTGTCAGCCGCGGCGACGAGATTTATCCACTTCCTGATATTCCCAAGCTCTCTATCCTCATCGTTTCACCGCGCGACATTCACGTCCCCACACTGGACGCCTACCGCTGGCTCAAAGCCCGCCCCCTGACATTGACAAAAAGCGCCGCAGACCATAAACTTTGGAGGTTCTGTGCTCTGTGTTGGAGCACGCAGGGAAGCGGTCTTTCCAACGATTTTGAGCGGCCCGTTTTCCGGCGTCACCCCCGTCTTGGTCAAATCAAGCGGGCCTTGCTTCACCGAGGAGCTGCAGAAGCCTCGCTGGCGGGTAGCGGTTCGGCGGTGTTTGGAGTTTTCCCGAGCCCAGCGCAGGCGCGCCGAGCCGCTGTTGGGTTTCCGGACGATCAGACCTTTGTTTGCGAGACTCTCTCGCGTGACAGGTACGTTCGTAAAATGCAGGGCACTCGTTGACGTAGATTTGTGTCCTCTGTTTTGCCTCGGTTGATCCGCAGCGTCTCCATAGAAGCAAATAGGTATGACTTGAAACCAGGTTTGGGCCAAGAAGTGTGCGGACCAAAACTGAGCTGACGGAGCGCGAGTGTCGTGAACGACGACCGATTCAAAATTTTCTCGGGGACCGCGAATCTTCCTCTGGCAGAAAGCATCTGTCGCCATTTGGAAGTGCCGCTGGGCAAGGCCAAGCTCGGGCGCTTTAGCGATGGTGAAATTTATTTCCAGATTCTCGAAAACGTCCGCGGCGCCGATGTTTTTGTCGTCCAGCCTTGCTGCTACCCCGTAGATAACCATTTGTTAGAGCTGCTCCTGATGATCGACGCGTTTAAGCGCGCATCGGCCTGGCGCATCACCGCCGTGCTGCCGTATTACTGCTACGCGCGCCAGGACCGCAAAGACAAGCCGCGCGTCCCGATATCAGCAAAGCTCGTCGCCGACTTGCTGGAAACAGCCGGCGCAAGCCGCGCGTTGACGCTCGATTTGCACGCGCCGCAGATTCAAGGCTACTTCGACGTTCCCGTCGATCACTTGTACGGCTCGCCCGTCCTGGTCGAGCATTTCCGCCATTTGAATCTGCCGAATCTTACGGTCGTTTCGCCGGATGCGGGCGGCGTGGAACGCGCCCGCTTCTTTGCAAAAAAGCTCGACGCCCCGCTGGCCATCGTGGACAAACGCCGCGTCGATGTGGACGTCAGCGAAGTCATGAACCTGATTGGCGACGTCCGCGGCCGGAGCGCTCTGATCGTCGACGACATCATCGACACGGCAGGAACGCTCGTAAAAACCGCCGAAGCGCTGATTCGCGAAGGCGCCACGCAAGTTTACGCCGCATGCACGCACGCCGTACTTTCCGGCCCGGCCATCGAGCGCATCGCGAACTCCCAGATCAAAGAAGTGGTCGCCACGGATTCCGTCCCGCTAGGCGAAGCGGCAAAAGGTATGGGCAAAATCAAGATTTTAAGTGTCGCAGATCTTCTAGCCCGCGGCATTCGTTCGATTCACGAAGAAACTTCGATCAGCGAGCTGTTTATTTAGCAGGACAGACACTCTTGTCTGTCTTTTTGATGAAGTTAGAGATTTCAGGGAAGGAATGAAAGTATGGCTCAACCACAAATTATCGTAGAAGGGGCGCCCCGCTCCGATCGGGGCAAAAACGAGGCCCGCCGCCTGCGTCAAACCGGCAAAGTCCCCGCGATTCTGTACGGCGGCAAAGGCGTTGCCATTGCGTTGGCACTAAACACCAAGCAGATCGGCGCGATTCTCCGCTCCGAGAGCGGCCACAACACGCTCTTCCAGGTGGATCTCGCTGGCAAACACGAGCCCGCCATCTTGAAGGATTGGCAAGTGGATCCCGTAACCGGAAATCTGCTGCACGTCGACCTCGTGCGCGTAGCCATGGACGTTCGCATGCGTGTAAAGGTCCCCGTGCACACCTTCGGCGAGCCCGCCGGCGTCAAACAGCAAGGCGGCGTCTTCGAAGTCGTCACTCGCGAAGTAGAAATCGAATGCTTGCCTGCCGAAATTCCGACGGAATTCAAGGTCGACGTTAGCAGTTTGATGCTCGGCAATCAGCTCCGTGCCAAAGAGCTGCCGATTGACACAGCCAAAATGAAGCTGATCACCGATCCGGAACGCGTCTTGGCGCACGTCGTCGCTCTCAAGGTCGAAGAAGAGAAGCCCGTCGAAGCCGTTGCCGCGGATGCTGCAACGCCTGCCGAGCCCGAAGTCATCAAGAAGGGCAAGAAAGAAGTCGAGGGCGAAGAAGGCGCCGAGGCCGAAGCCAAACCGGAGAAAGCCGAAAAGGGCGAGAAGAAGAAGTAGTGGTGCAATCTGTAAATCGCGGCGGCTGGCGGCAAGCCAATCGCCGAACAGAGGCCTATGCGGCTCATCGTCGGACTTGGGAATCCTGATCCGGAGTACCAATGGACGCCGCATAACCTCGGATTTATGGCGGTGGATGAGCTGGCGAATCGCGGCGGGATTCGCGTCGAGCGCCCGGAAGGCAAGGCGCTCGTAGGCAAGGGCAAGATCGCCGGAGAAGATGTGCTTCTGGCGAAGCCGCAGACGTACATGAATCTCAGCGGCATCGCGGTTCGCGAACTGCTGGAAAAGTACGAGCTGGGTCCCGCGGATTTGCTGGTGATGTGGGATGAAGTGCAGTTGCCTTTTGGAACGATTCGCATCGACCGCAAAGGCAGCGGCGGCAGCCACAACGGCGCGAATTCGGTCATCAGCTCCGTGGGGACGCAGGAGTTCTCACG
>DATFZQ010000205.1:0-5030 GCA_035314345.1 Candidatus Acidiferrum sp. | reverse complement strand
AATGTTACGCCGACAAAAGCACCGGCCGGGTCAGGGCCAATGCCAACGCGACCATACACAGTGGCCGAATGCCTTCTTCGCCGATCTGGGGCTTTTCACGATGTCCGAAGCTCACCGATTAGCGCGCCAATCCCGATGAGGAAACAACTGACTGGAGAGCCCGTCGCGGGAGAACTGCACACCGGGTTCGGAGGGAGGGGACGGCGTCAGCCGTTCCCTACCCCTATCCTCGGGCACTTAGCGGACCGTCACGAGAGTTGCGTGTGCGCGGGGTGATTTGGTACTCCGCCTGATCGTCGGAGAAAAGAGCGGCCTCTTTTGACCACATTCCAGGTCTCTTGAAGAGTAGTTTTCTACCAAGCGCTGCAGGAATTATATAAATGACAATGGGTTACGAGCGACGACGCGTTTCTCTTAATCAATTGGTCGTAGGTTCGATCCCTACACGGCCCACCAATTCAATCAAAATGTTACGCCAATTTTTCCGATGTCATCCTCGACGCCTCTACACATTTGTCAACTGGTCATAGGTTTGTTAGCGGGTACTCTCACGTACGCCCCGAGAAACTCGCGCCGAAGGCGGTTTGAGAAAGTCGTCCTCGGTGCCCTGCATCGCGTCAATTGGTCGTAGAGTCAGTGGAAGGTTGCGAGCTTGCAAAGTCACTTCTTTAGTGGCGCCATTTGTGCCTACGTGACACCCAACGCTTGGGCAGCCTGTATTTGTCTCGTACCGCTCTTGGTGAGCCCCGCAGAAAAGAGCTTTGAACCGCCGCGCCTATCCAAATTGCCTGTCTGCGGCCTTACGCTCAGAATACGGTGATGAAGTATCTGGACCCTGATACTGAAGGCGCGGTTCGTGCCTTTCTCGCGCAGCTCCCGGAAGATCTTCGGGTAGAGCACGCGATCCTTTATGGCTCGCGCGCACGGGGCGAGGGTAGGCCGGACAGCGATGCCGATGTTGCGCTGATCGTTACCGAGGGTGCCGACGATTGGGAAACCGCGGGGCATTTGGCAGAATTGGCTTACTACGTATTTCTCGATACGGGAATTTTGATTCAGCCGGTGCCTATCTCAAAAAGCCATTGGCTTCATCCAGAGCGCTTCCCAAGACCAGGCTTTCTTCGAAATGTCGCGCGAGAGGGGATCATCCTTTGACGCTTTCCCCACTGGCCCGCGACCTCAAGCGAAAGAGCGAGCGCGCTTTGGCAAGCGCTCGCGAGTTGCAAGATCGTGATCCGGACGGTTCCGTCAACAGATCTTATTACGCAATGTTCGATCTCGCGCGAGCGGCATTGTTGAGTAGCGGCGTCCCAGAGCATGAGTTGCCCCGAACGCATAACGGAGTTATAGCGGCGTTTTCGCAGCACGCAGTTCAATCCGGTCGTGTGGATCAAAAGGTGGCTGCTGCCCTTGGCCGTGCTGAATCGCTTCGCTTGTTGGCAGATTACACGGGAACTGCCCTCGACCCGAAAACGGCCGCCGACACTGTCGCGCGAGCGGAGGTATTCGTCGGCACCGTCGCTCGTGTGTTTGATCTGGATGAACCGTCGGTCGAGGCGAAGTTAGAGAACGACGGTCCTGGTCATGAAGGCAAGGTTTCGGAGCCTGCCGCTGCGGCGGAGCGCGGCGCGACGGATTATTCGCATTTGCAGCCATTCTCGCTCGAAGAGACGCGGCAGCAGGCACGCGAGAATTGGTTGCGGTTACGGCAGCAGGCGATCAAAGGCCAAAGGGATATCGCCCAAGAACGGAACAGTGATCGGAGCGCCAAAGAAGAACATGGCCATGCGCCGGATCCCGACTTGGACGACTGAACGAATCCACGGCTCTCCTATGGGTTTCAGCTATCCTTTGCTCGACTCCTCTACACTTGCACAGATAAACATACGAATTAACAAGGGGTTACGAGAAGTGGCGTCTCTCTCTTAATCAATTGGTCGTAGGTTCGATCCCTACACGGCCCACCAAATTCCCAAAAAAATCAGTGTTTTAGAGCGAAGGCGCTCCGCAGATTTGGGGCGTCCTTCTAAGAATTGCCCGAACTTCTAAGGACAGGCTCCGGCTCGAAACTTCCACGTAATCACGATTGTCATTAATAACGAACTTCGTTATTATTGATCGTGGCAATCAAATTGTTCAAGGACAAGGAGACTGCCGCGGCGTTTGCCGAGCTGCCGGTCCGCGCTCATCCGCCGGACATTCGGAAACGCGCGCTCGCGAAACTGCAACAACTTGATGCGGCGCTGAGCTTGGAGGATTTGCGCGTACCGCCGAGCAACCGGCTGGAGGCGCTCGCCGGAGATCGAAAAGGCCAGCACAGCGTCCGAATCAACAAGCAGTGGCGGCTCTGTTTCGTATTCGGCAAGGATGGTGCCGAGGATGTGGAAATCTCGAAGCACTATGAGTGAGAGGTGGGCAAGCGATGAGTATTCGAATTGAGGATTTGGCGAAGACGGACTTTCGCCACGTAACGGTTACCGGCGGCAAGCGAATCGCACCGACGTCGCCCGGCGAGATGCTGCGCGATGAGTTCTTGAAGCCGATGGGTCTCAGCAACTATCGGCTGGCCAAGGAGATCGATGTTCCGGCTCAGCGCATCGGTGACATCATCTCGGGCAAGCGTGGCATCACGGCGGATACGGATCTGCGGTTGAGCCGTTTCTTTGGACTCACCGACGGCTGGTGGTTGCGGCTTCAGGCCGATTATGACACGCGCCTCGCACGGGCCGCCCTTGCCAAAAAACTCGCGAAGATCAAGCCCTGGGCGGCTCACCTGTCGAAAGCGTCGTAAGCCCCAGCGACCTCTCTTAATCAATTGGTCGTAGGTTCGATCCCTACACGGCCCACCAATTCGTTGAAAAAATAATAAGTTTTTTTGACGTTACTTCCAACAGATGCAAAACCTTCCCCCATAGATCGGAATTTCCCCCATTCGATTAGCAGAAGCTGCTCTTTTTTAACTTTTTCGAGCGCAAAACGAAAGCGGATTATTGCGTGTCCTCCCCCATTCACGTGGTGAAACATTGGGGGCGCGTGCGAAAGCGCGACGCGCGCGACTTGCGAGTGACATCGATTCTAATCACGCGCGTGTAGCAGTGGGTCAGCGGACGGGCTTGATGAGTTCTGGCTTGCGTCGATAGTGCCGCTTTGTAATCTCTTTGCTGGCGTGACCGAGCAAGTCGGTGGCTCTCTCAATGCTGGCTTCGTCGCTGCCGACTTTGCCGCGAAGATCATGCTCGGTAAACCGCTCTTTGATGTCCGTATCTTTCAGAAGTCGTGTCATGAAACGCTGCCACATCGAATCCCAGCCAGTCGCTTGGCCGCTTTGTTCGTCGAAATAGCCATCGCCCTTGCTCGTGCAAAAGAGCCAGGGGGAGAAATCAATCGGGCGCGCGGCCTTGGCTAGTTCTACGGCTTGTTTGAGCGCCGAAGTCCATTCAAAGATGCGAGCAGTGCTTCTGCTCTTGCGTCAGCTCTCAAGAAGGATATCCCCGCGTGTCTTAGGGACCCCGTATGGTTACAATTAAAGCTACATTGACTGCACGAGGCCAGTTCTCTGAAGCGTCTTGCTAAACATTACGGTTGTCCTGTCGAGCTGTCGCTCGAGATTCTTGGCGGCAAATGGAAACCTGTCATTCTGTCGAGATTGAAAGAGCGCCCATATCGCTACAGTGAGCTACGCAGGCTCATCCCGAACCTCAGTACCAAGATGCTTACGCAGAGACTGCGCGATCTCGAACTGCAGGGTCTGGTCGAGCGTCAGGGCATTTCCGGCCGACCGCACTCACTATATGGGTTGACCGCCCGAGCCACGTCTCTGAAGCCTGTCCTTCAAGCCTCGGGGCCTGTCGAGGAGGTGGCGCGAGCGCTATCAGGCGTCGATCTCACTCCTTTCTCGATCGCAAATGGCTCGAATTCTAGGCTGAAACGTTCGGTGAGGTTCTCCGAAGGCAACTTCCGCTCCACCGTTTGACCATGCTAGGGCACGTGTATTACAATGTGTAATACAGATTGGAGGCCTTGATGGCAACGCGGACAGTACGATTGGACGATGAAACCGAGCAGGTGCTCGATGAGGTGCGCGAGGCTACCGGCTTGGCCGTCTCGGACGCGCTGAAGGCGGGGCTCCGTTCGCTGCAAGAGAAGTTGCGAGCCGGCGAGACCGCGCGCCCGCCGTATGAGATTTACCGCGAGCTGGATTTGGGTCCCGGGGGCTATGCCATCGCTCCGTCCACGAATGTGCGTTCTGCCGTGCGGCGCCGGTTGAAGTCGAAGCACGCCCGGTGATCTTGATCGACACGGGTCCGCTGGTGGCGCTGTTCGACCCGCGCGATGGGCTGCATGGACAAGCCTCGACGACGCTCAAAGGCTTGCGAGAATCGCTTGCGACGACCGTCGCCGTCTTGACCGAAGCCTTTCATATGCTCGAGCCCCAAAGCGTGGGATCGGATCGACTGCGCGAGTTCGTGATGAGAGGAGGACTGGCCGTCGCCTTTCTCGACCGACCCTCACTCGTGCGCGCATTCGAGCTCATGGAGCAGTATGCCGATCATCCCATGGATCTGGCCGATGCTTCGCTGATCGCGGCGGCGGAGTCACTCGATACCCGTAAGGTGTTCACATTGGACGAGAACGACTTCGGCGCCTACCGGATCCGCCGGGGTCATCGGCATTACGCCGTGGAGATCATCCGATAGGCTCAACGCCAAGCCAGACTTGCGCTCGCCTGTGTGCCATTGGAGGATCTCTCTATCCATGGTTTCAAGGCCTTATCTTCGGATAAATCGGTAAATCGTGGCACAGGTTTTGATGGCTTAAGTACTTGGTTTAACGACGAGATTCGTAAGCGACCAGGCTTAGCACTTGACCGCGCAACTCAGGAAAAGCCAGGTGGGGGCAAGCGCAACGACTGCGTTGTTTGGCGAACCCGCACGGCAGAAACCGCGTTTCTTGAGTTGGAACTAAAGACTCCAACTACATCGATCACGGACCCCGCATTTCTAAACGATGCCGTCGCAAAAGCGCAGCGA
>DATFZQ010000204.1:0-37005 GCA_035314345.1 Candidatus Acidiferrum sp. | reverse complement strand
GCGGGATCTTGGACGAAGTTGTAGTGGAAGCCGCGAATGACAACTACGGGTGTGCCAGCAGATTTGTCCATTAGGAGTCCTGCGGCGGCGGCGAGTTCATCGGCGACGGCTAGGATTGTGGCGCGTAGAAGTTTGCGATGGCGATCGCGTGTGCCGCGAAGATCGACGAGAGAAGGGACGCCGGACGCGCCGATGGCCACGTTGATGAGACCCAAGCGCCAAGGGCGGCCAAAGGTGTCGCTGATAATGACGGCGAGGCGCTTGCCCGTTTCCTTGCGCAGGGCGTCGGCAAGCCGACGGGCGGAACGGTCGGGATTTTTCGGCAGGAGAGTGACGAAATCGCGACCGCCGACGTTCGAATGGTCCACGCCTGCATTGGCGCAAACGAAACCGTGATGCGTTTCGACGATGAGAACGCGATCCGCGCGTACGATGCGCCGAGATTCGCGGAGGACTACCTCGATGAAACGCGGATCGTTCGCGAGTTTTTTTGCCAGGGCTAGGGCTTGGGAGGAAGGATTGAACTTGGACAGGCGAACGATGCGGCCCTCCGCTTTCGAAATAATTTTTTGCGCGACCACCAGAACGTCGCCGCCTTCAAGAGTCACTTTCGCGCGGCGAGCGGCAAGAGCAATCAGTTTAGGTAGGTTTTGACCCTTACGAATTTCCGGCAGACCGGGGATGACGAAGAGAGAAATCGGCGATGAAGCGGAAAGTGCTCGCTTTGGCTTGGGCGGACGCGAAGATTGGTTTGCCATGCTCGGAAGGATGAATCTTACGCGAGATGGGCAGCTGATTTCACACCGAAGCCGAAATTAAACAGCGAAAATTAAGCCGCGGAAATAGAGAGGCGGAGCGCATGCCGTTTGGCAAACGCCCCGCCCGGAAGTGCTGGACGAGGAGGACGACTACTTATCCTTCTTTGGAGGCTTGTCTTCCTTAGCAGGCTTTGCTGGTTTCGGAGGATTCTTTTTCTCCGTTTGTTGTTGCTGTTTGAGTTTCGCCTCTTCGGCGTCGTGCTTTTTCTCCAGCTCTTCGAGCTGCTGCTGGTGCTGTTGATTGAGCTTTTGCTGAGCTTGCTCATCAGCTGCCTTCTTCGCGAGTTCGGCACGCTCTTGTTGTTGTTGCTGCTCAACTTTTTGACGTTCGAGGTCTTGTTGACCGCGCAGATCCTGCACTTGCTGCTGATGCTTCTGGTCGAGCTGCGGATTTGCGGTGGTCGTGGTGGCCGGTGCGTTGGGCCGCGCTGGCGGCGGACGATTGGGATTGTTGACGGGCGGCGTGACCGACTTGTTGGCGGCGTTCACCGGCGTAGCTGGCTTGTTTGGATTAGGCTGAACGCCCTTGGCTTGAATCGCTTGCGGCTTGGCCGGCGGAGCGATCTTGATATTGGGGCGCGCTTGCGCCGTCTCAGGCTGAAGCTGACGGGCCTCTGAAATGGCAAGAGGCCTGCCGCCATTGGCCTGAATCGCTTCCTGTCGCTTGGCAAACGACGGAGGTGGCGGAGGAGGAGCGGTCTTTGCAACTACGGCGCGGCTTTGCAGAGCGACGGGAGGCCGCACTGTCGCGGTAACCCCAGCGCCAAGAACGGCCTGCCTCGAAGGCACAACAGCTGGCGTAGTTGCGACAACTGGAGCAGCAGCCACTTCCCTTGCATTAAAGACAACCGTGTTTCTGGAAACCGATTGGGCGGTAGTGAACGCCTGAGGGGTCGTGACGGACACGGCTCCCGTGACGCGCTGGTTGACATAGGTGACGTTGGTGACGGTGGTTTTGTTGATCACCGTGGTGTTGTAATAGTTGTTCACGACGGTGGTTTCGACTCGCGTGTTTGAAACGTTGATGTTCGTCACGTAGGCGCGGCTGACGTGATAGGACGGGACGTAGACTTCGCGCGGACCGAGCGGAAACCAGCCGACGCTAACGCCTGCGGCAAATCCACCGCCGACTCCAATGCCCACGGCGAAATGCGGGCCGCCGACCCAGGCAACGAGCGCGGGCGCGTAAACCGGCCGGACATAAACTGCGCCGACAAGGACCGGGCGTGGCGGAGCAGGCACCCAACCCCAAACGCCGCCAACGGTTACCCAGCGGCCGTAGTGGAATGGAGCAAAACCCCAAGGCGCATCATCGACCCAGGTGTAACCCCAGGGAGCGATATAGGCCCAGTGGCCATAGTGATAAGGAGCCCAGCCGACAACGGCAACGTGTGGGAACCAGACGGTGCCGTATTCCGGAGTGGGGCGCCAGCCGCCGTATTCGTCGAGGTCTTCGTAGCCGATGACGTCGTCCGAAACGTAGCGCGCGGAAACAGAATTGTCGATGCGGGCATCGCGCTCGGCGCACCAGGTGTCAAAATCGTCGCTCGAGTTGTCCCAGCTTTCGACGTCGGCGTCAATTTGATCGGTGCCATTGAAGGTGCCGACTTCGTGAGGATGAACGGCATAGGCCGAGCCACCACCGGTGACTTCGCCCTGGCCATCGCGCACAATAACAACGGTGGCGTCGCCAGCTTCGTTGACGTTGACCTTGTAATTGCCTGGACGCATCAAGGTGAAGGCTAGATTAGGAGTGTCGACTTCAAAGGTTTCGTCATCGCCCAGGCGGCGAACACGAATGTTGAGCGTGCCTTCGGTCAAACGAACCTGAGTCGTGTTGTCGGTCAGGTTCAAAAATGAAAAGCCCGTGTTGCTGCCGAGGCGGATCGAGGCAGAGCCGAGATGCAACTCAGAAAAAGAATCGGCATCGTTCCAAAGTTTATCGCCAGTCGTCAAAGGGCGGTTGACGACGGCGGAAACCCAGTCTTCGGTGCCAGCTGGCTCAAAGGAAACTGTCCCTCGTACAAAGCCCAGGCGCGCGACACGGCCCGGCGGATCGTCATCGTCCGCTGCGGCGCGCTGCGGTATGAAGCAAGCCATGGCCAGCGCGAGGCTGAGCAGGCTCACCAAGTGAAGGGCGTATCTTTTCATTTGCGGTTTCCTCTCTCCTGAAATACCAAGGCCGGTATTGGCCCCTCGTTGCGTGGAATTGCGTCCTTGAACACCGAATCCTTCGAGCGCTGGTCTCAAGGATTTGGCCCCATTGCTTAATTTCAACGATAGCACCTTCGTGCGAAAACCCCAGATTGGGCTCAAGTGTTTTGTCGAATTTGGAAATGCCCAATCTGGAACTACTTATTTAACCCGTAACCCTAGGCAGAGTTGCGGAGCCGCGTTTTGGATTGGCTGGAAGCAAGTACGGAGAAAGCAAAAGGCCCCCCGCATTCGAAAGCGGCGAGCCTTTGTGAAATGTGCTGATTTTGGTGATTTTAACGATGGCCGTGAGAACCGCCCCCTCCGCCTCCGTGGGGGGCTCCGCCGCCGCCGCTGTGAGGGGCACTTCCCCCACCGCTAGCATGCGGGGCGCTGCCGCCGCCGTAGCTGCGGCTAGGAGCCGAGTAGGTCCGGCTGGGCGCGGAATAAGAACGTGTGGGCGCCCGGTTCGAGCGAGAGGGCGCGGAATAGCTGCGATTGTTCGCAGGTGCGTTCCCTTGTGGCGTGTAAGAGCGACCGCCGCCCGGATTTGCGCTGCCATTGGCCGTAGCGCCTGCACCAGCCCACGGCGGGCGATTATTTGCACGGGCGGACATGGTCGAGTTGTTGGAAGGGCTGCTGGAACTGCCGAAACCCTTCGGGGCCTGACCGTGATCGGTCGTGTTGCCCTGCGCGCTCCAACTGCGCGAATTGTTTCCATTGGTGGATGGAGGACGATTGCGCGCGAGATCATTCTGCCGCGCGGTCGTTCCCGCGTTCCCAGGATGCCCAGCGTTCAGGCCGCTCATATTCATAGTGCGGACTGGAATGTGAGAAGCCCCTGCCGCAGGCGCGGTACGCGCCATGACGGAGCGATTCTCGACGGAGCTAGGCGGGCGGCTGACGTTGCCTTTGGCGTTTGCAGCACCGAATGCGCTTTGTCTGGACGGAGAGACACCCGCGTTATTTGTTACCTGCGCGCCTCGCAGCGATGCTTCATTGATATGAGCAGCGCCGCGATTAATAGCTTGGCCGCCGGTGAACGCGCTGCGCGAGGCAGCGGTTACGGCGTGAGTGTTGTGCGCATAGGCGTAGTTAAAATTTGCATTGGAGTGGAAAACGTTGACGTTGTGGATGTAGGTGTTGTGTACGTTGATCCGGTTAACGTAACCGTAGCCCCCGTGATACCAGGGGTGGAACGGTTCGCCAAAGCCCAAGGGGAACCAGCCGACGCCGAAGCCGACTCCAAACCCAAAGCCGAAGCCTCCGCCGAGGAAACCGACGAACGCCGGGCCATAGATCGAGAAGCCGACTCTCGGGCCGGGATACCAGCCCCACCGACCGCCAATGTAACCCCAGCGGCCATAGTGAAACGGAGCAAAGCCCCAGGGAGCATAGTCGACCCAAGTCCAGCCCCAAGGACCAATATAGCTCCAATAGCCGTTGCTGTAGGGAGCCCAGTCGGATGAAACTTCCGAGGGATACCAAACAGGGCCATTGGCGCCGTCCTCGCTCCAGGTGCCATTGTTATCGAGGTCTTGTGTGCCGGGCATATCCTCTGGAACGTAGCGCTTCGAAATGGAATTCTGTTCACCCAGATCGCGCTGGTTGGCCCATTGATCAAGGCCATCCGCAGGAGGCGCTTGCGGCAAAACCGTGGACCGGACATCATCCGTGCCGTTGAAAATACCGCGCTGGCCAGCTTGCAGATCGTAGGTTTTTCCGCTGGCTACCACTTGTCCTGCGCCGCGAATGACGGTGATGCCAGTGTTATCTCCGTTCTCGTTGACGTCGATGCGGAACGCGCCTGCTTGCGTGATGGTGAAAGCAAGGTTGGGCGTATCCACTTCATAGGTGTCGCCTTCACGAATTTCTTTGACGCGGAAATTGATGGAGCCTTCCGCGAGGCGCATCTGGGTGATGGTCTGATCGAGATTCAGGAAAGAAAGAGCAGTCATGCTGCCCAAATGGATGGAAACGACGCCCGTCTGTAGCTCGGCGCGAGAATCTTTGTCGGTCCAGATTTTGTCGCCAACGGTCATGGGACGATTGCGAGCTGCGCTGCCCCAGTCGCCCGTACCTCCGGGCTGAAGTGAGACGGAGCCATCCAGATAGCTAATACGAGCGACACGGGTTGGCGGATCGTTGGCGTCACTTTGAGCGGATGGATTAGCTGAATCGGCTTGATTCGGCTGGTCCGCTTGATCAGCTGGAGGAGCTTGATCAGATTGGCCAGCTCCAGCCAGTGGCGCTGAAAAAGAGAGAAGACCGATAAGACAGAGAAGCAGGCTAAGCGTTGGCTTGCCGGAAATTTTGGTCTTCAACATGGTTAGTCACCTTGTCCCGGGTCCGGACCCTTGGTTCCGGCCGATGGGAGTCTACCTACATTATATAGCTCCCTCTGGGTAGAACCCCAAAGTGGAAAAGAAGTTGCTCATGGCGGACCAAACATCTCAGGCGGAGGCAGGTTCCATTTTTGAAGCGCGTGCATATTCAACCGACTGGTTGAATACGATAAAGCCAGTCGTTTTGTAAGTGCAGCGTTTTCTGTTATTTACACGACAATCGCGGTGCGCGTGACCGCCTGGCCTTCGTGGCGCATGAGGAATTCGAGCAGGGCGAACTCCTTTGGGCTCAGTTCGATGGAGTTACCTCCGCGCTGCACGGCGTGAGCGACGCGGTCGATCTCCAGATCGCCGACTTTGAGCAGGGCGCGGCCGGGGCGGCTGCCGCGCCGGAGTACAGCGCGGATGCGGGCAGCAAGCTCTGCAAAGTCGAACGGCTTCGCCAAGGAATCGTCGGCACCGGCATCGAGCAAGCGGACGTGATCCTCCGCGAGGCTCGTTCCGGTGACCATCAGGACGGGTAGATCGGGTTTCTTCGCACGGATGTGGCGAAGAACGTCCAGGCCGCCTTCCGTAGGCAGATTGAGTTCCAGAATTACGAAGTCGTACGGCTGGTCGGAAGCAAGGCGCTGGGCCTCCCCACCGTCCGAGACCATGTGGACAGAGAATTGTTCCTGCTGCAACCGTTGATGGAGAAACTCCGCCAGCGGCGCGTCATCTTCAGCGACAAGAATGCGCATCGGCAGACACCGGACGATAAATTTGGAAGGGGTAAGACCATAGTGAGGGTGACGACGAGGTGTGTCAACGAAGGATCGAAGCGTGATAGGGCAATGAGCATCCCCTGACAGAGGCTTAAGGAATCAGGTGATGACGAAAAAGCGGTCTGAATCATTTTTGCTTTTCAAAACTGCATGAGTCTGGAACAAGTGAGTTTGTGGAGCGAAGGCAAGAGTGCTTCAGCACTCTCCGCTGAATTTACCGCGTTTCATTTCTCTTTGGCGGCTTCGCTGATCTTTGTCGCTTGCCACGCCACCGCTTGCCAGTGGCCATTGCGTCGAAGAAATGTTCCAGTGTTGCGGTAATGAGCATTCTCCACTTTTCCGTCAGCGTGCTCTGTGCGGCCTTCCAGTCGGAATGCCACAATCACGGTGTCGCCGTACTCGTGAACCGTAATGTCCTCGGCGGAATAGCTGCTCTTCCCTTCCGATGCAGGCGCTGGTTTTCCGAGGCTCTCCATGATGTCGGCCTTGGTGATGACCGCGCCTGTCGCTCTGATATAAATCACGTCATCGGCGAAAAACTTTTCAAATACCGCGCGGTCGCCGCTGCCTGCGCCCGCGATGAACTCACGCAGTAGCGCAGTAATCTCTGCCGCAGCCTTGGTCTGCGCCCAGGTTCCTGCCGCAACCATCGAACAAAGCACTGCCATAATCATCGCGACTCTTTTGGATTTCATTCCATCTCCCCTTCTGCTCGCGCTCTCATCTTGATTTTCGCCGCGTGGATTATTCCTGTTAGGATAGGACGATTCAGGAGCTTTGAAACACATTAATGGAAACCGCCTACATTTGCGACGCCATTCGAACGCCCATCGGCCGGTACGCTGGAGCGCTCTCTTCGATTCGTACGGACGATCTCGCGGCGCTCCCGATTAAAGCCCTCCTCGAGCGCAATTCCAAAGTGGATTGGAATGCACTGGACGACGTGGTGTACGGATGCGCGAACCAGGCCGGAGAAGACAACCGCAACATCGGCCGCATGGCTTTGCTGCTCGCGGGGCTTCCGAAAGAGGTTGCCGGAGCGACTGTAAATCGCCTTTGCGGCTCGAGCATGGACGCCGTGTCTACTGCGGTGCGCGCGATCAAGAGCGGCGAGGCAGAACTCATCATTGCCGGTGGTGTCGAGAGCATGTCGCGCGCGCCGTTCGTGATGGGCAAAGCGGATGCCCCTTTTTCTCGCACGGCGAAAATGGAAGACACCACCATCGGCTGGCGCTTCATCAATCCCCTCATGAAGGCTAAATACGGCGTCGATTCGATGCCCGAAACCGCGGAGATTGTTGCGGAGGAGTTTCACGTTTCGCGCGAAGATCAGGATGCGTTTGCGCTAAGAAGCCAGCAACGCGCCGCGGCCGCGATGCGCGGTGGGCTGCTTGCGCAGGAAATCGTGCCCGTCGCAATTCCTCAAAAAAAAGGGGAGGCCGTTCTGTTCAGCACCGATGAACACCCGCGCGCCGACACGTCTCTCGCGGCGCTGGCGAAATTGCCCGGCATTGTGAAGCCCGGAGGGACCGTAACAGCGGGAAATGCTTCCGGCGTGAACGACGGCGCTTGCGCCATTTTGCTGGCTTCGGAATCGGCAGCGAAGCGCCATGGGTTAACTCCCAAAGCGCGCGTCGTCGCCGCTGCGGCAGCGGGCGTGGCGCCGCGCCTCATGGGGATGGGACCCGCTCCGGCGTCTCGAAAACTCTTTGCCAAAACGAATCTGACAATCGGCCAGATGGACGTGATCGAACTAAACGAAGCCTTTGCTTCGCAAGCCCTGGCCGTACTCCGCGAACTCGGCGTGCCCGACGAGGCGAGCCATGTAAATCCCAACGGTGGCGCGATTGCTCTCGGCCATCCGCTTGGCGCTAGCGGCGCGCGCCTTATCACCACCGCGATGTCCCAATTGTTGCGAACTGGTGGAAAATATGCCCTCTGCACCATGTGCATCGGCGTTGGCCAAGGTATCGCCATCATACTTGAACGCATTTAGCTGGCGGGTCAGGTGGGAAGTAAATCCAAGCAGCATGGCCCGCGCCTAGCCATTTATCCCTCCTACAAGCCGCCAAGGAAACCGTTTTCATTCCCTGGCAGGAGTGATTACACTCAGCGCATGAACTTGCTTGACCCCTTGTTTCGCTCTCAAGCGGTTGAAAAGGTTTTCTCCAATCGCGCCACACTTCAGGCGATGCTCGATTTCGAAGCGGCCCTTGCACGAGCCGGAGCGCGCGCCGGTTTCATCCCGGCCACGGCGGCTCCCGCCATTGAAGCGAAATGCCGCGCCGAACTTTACGACATGACAGATCTCGCCCGCGCCGCGGCAAGTGCCGGCAATCTCGCGATTCCCCTGGTGAAACAACTCACCCTGCTGGTCACCAAAAAAGAGAAAGAAGCGGCGCGTTATGTACATTGGGGGGCAACGAGTCAGGACGCCATCGACACAGGGCGAGTGCTTCAGTTGCGGCAGGCGCTCATTCTGATTTCCTCGGAACTTGATCTGTTCGCCGTCGTGCTGGGCGAATTGGTGCATAAAAATCGAGCAACACTCGTGGTGGCCCGTACCTGGATGCAGCAGGCGCTTCCCACCACATTTGGACTGAAAGCAGCTGGTTGGCTTGACGCTATCGACCGTCATCGTGCGCGACTTGCCGAAACGCAAGAGCGTTGCCTCGTGCTGCAATTTGGCGGAGCGGTTGGCACCATGGCGGCTCTCGGCGCGCGCGGCTTGGACGTCGCGGCTAATCTCGCCAAAGATTTACAGCTCCCGTTGCCGGAACTTCCCTGGCACAGTCATCGCGATCGCTCGGGGGAAATCGCGGCCACGCTCGGGCTTTGCTGCGGGACTCTCGGCAAAATCGCCCGCGACATCTCTCTGCACACACAAACCGAAGTCGGCGAAGTTTTTGAGCCGTCGGCAGACGGGCGCGGCAGTTCTTCGACCATGCCTCACAAGCGCAATCCCGTGACGTCGGCCGTCGTATTGGCTGCGGCGGCCCGTGTGCCCTCGCTCGTCAGCACCATGCTCGCTGCGATGGTTCAAGAGCAAGAGCGCGGTTTGGGCGGGTGGCACGCGGAGTGGGAGACATTGCCTGAGATTGTCCGCTTGACCGCCGGCGCTTTGCATCACTTGACGACCACCGTCTCGGAACTGGAAATCGATCCGGAACGCATGCGTCAAAATTTGGATCTTACACACGGCTTGATATTTGCCGAGGCGGTCACTATGGCTCTGGCGGAAAAAATGCCGCGCTCCGAGGCTCACGAACTTGTCGACCTTGCTTGCAAACGCGCCCAGAGCTCGCGTCGCGATCTGCGCTTCGTACTTGCGCAAGACGCCATCATCAAAACAAATCTCTCCGAGGCTGAGCTTGACCGCCTCTTCACCCCTGCTAACTATTTGGGGGTCGCCGACCAGTTCATCGACCGCGTGTTGGCGTCGAGCACGGAGTATCGCGACCAGAAAAAATCTCGGAAGAAGTGAGTCTTATGCCCTTCGCGCAATTAGAAGATGCCCGCATCCACTACGAACTCGCTGGCCCCTTGGGAGCGCCGGCTTTGGTTTTTTCGAATTCGCTCGGCGCAAGTCTCTCGATGTGGGACCATCAGTTGCCCGCATTCGAGAAGCAATTCCGCTTCTTGCGCTACGACACTCGCGGGCACGGACGGTCTTCCGTCACGCCTGGTCCATACACGATTGAGCAGTTGGCACGGGATGTGCTTGCGCTGCTCGACGACTTGAAGCTCGATCGCGTTTATTTTTGCGGATTATCCATGGGCGGCCAAACGGGGATGTGGCTGGCGCTGAACGCGAAGGACCGGTTTCACAAATTGGTGCTCTGCAACACGGCGGCGAAAATCGGCACTCCGGAAATGTGGAACACGCGTATCGAAGGCGTTCGAAAAGGAGGAATGAAATCTATTTCGAGCGCTGTGATGGAACGTTGGTTTTCTGCTGGCTATCGCACCAAGTCTCCAGAAGTCGTCGCTTCAACCAAACTCATGTTTGAAGGCGCGAATCCCGAAGGCTATGTCGCAAACTGCGCCGCCATTCGCGATTTCGACGCGCGCGAAGCTATTGCGGCGATTCGTGTCCCAACTCTCGTGATTGCCGGAACACACGACGCCGCGACTACTCCCGCCGACGGTCATTACCTTGCAGAGCGCATCGCGGGCGCGCGTTACGTGGAACTGAACGTCGCTCATCTTTCCAATATCGAGAACCGCGATCGCTTCAATACGGAACTCAGCGCCTTCCTGCTTTCCTGAGGGTAGTGGCATCGGCTAAGACTTTCTGTCCGTTCGCTTGTCTCCGCGGGAATGATTGTGCGTCGCGCTCATGCGCATCCTTTATTTTGTTGGCATGCGCTCTTTGATTTGCTTCGCAAGCTCCTGAATCTGTTCCCTGGTAATTTGTCCCTCACCCTCGAGCACAACGATTAAGCGCCCCGCGCGTCCATCCTTGAACTCAGCATTCCGGATGGCGGCGTGTCCTTGAAGGGCCGAGGGAAGAGTGGCACTCAGGTTCGTTCCCTTTTCCATTGCCGAGAGTATAGATGTCCGGATCTTGTCGCGAATCATATCGCCGAGTGTTCCAGTGCGAAGCAGCTCGCCCAGCGACCCATCCGCATCGATCCTCCCGACCTCCGGCACAAGGCGCAGTTCGGTATTGTTTTCCGCGATCGCCGGTGTGAGCTTGACCTCGATCACGGCGTTCCCACCGACGAGCCTCTTGCTTTTTTCCTTGCCCAAGACTTTTGCGCAGGCCCATCGTTCGTAGTGTAGTTGCACAACGGCAAGGCTCGCGGGCTCGATCGGGGTGAGGTCTGCATGCTCGATAGCTATCCGCTCTCCGCAAACGTTGTTTTTATCCAACTGGGAAGCGAGCAGCGGCGTTATGTTTTGCTGCAGTTCGCCAAGATCGGCGGTTAGCTCCAACTTGAACATGCTCGTTTCCTGGTCTTTCGAATGCATTGACACGATCGCTGAAGCCGTGATCGTAACCGACTGGTCTTTAATCTTGAGCGGGATCTTCACCGGGGGAATTTTGAAAGTGACATTCTGAGCCTGAGCGGGAATGGGCCAAGTCCCTATCGCCAGGACCAAGACCAATCCGCCGACCATTCGCCACTGCGAACTGCGGCAGGATCGCCTGCCGCCAGAGATCAACCGACTCACTTCTCGCATAAAGAATATCCGGGCTAACGAGTCATGGTTCTTCAGCAATAGTTCCCTCCGGACCAGTTCCCAAGTTCCACTGCAATCGTACTGGCATCCATAAGGATGCCGTCTGATAGATGAACAAGTCTCCGTTCCAGTTGCCGGGCATTCTCAAGCCAACCAGCCTAATCGTTGCAAACTTCGATTCCGCTCACGCACGGGATCCAAATTCGCGACGGTCACTACAAACTCTGTGTAACCTTTGCGATTCTGTTACGTCCAAGCAGGTAAAGCTCAATGTATGGATTGTCGGCATTGTAGCTTCACAGTATTAGTGTAGACGGTTGTAGCGGCCTGCGAGGAGGGCGCGGAATTTCCAGCCGAGTTTTACTTTTGAGCAGTTAAGGGGACCGCGCGTATGGGTGCTTTTGGCAGAAGCTACCTGCAGGGCCGAACTTCGAAACCTCTCCCTACAGAAATCATTGGGTCCACAGAAAATCTACGCCTCAGCCTCATTTCAGACCAACCCGGAATAGTTGAATTCCTTGGCTCGCCAAGGGTGGTGGTTTCCCTCCATGTTGGAACCTCGGTCGGCGTCGACTGCCGCCGTGGGGGAGAAAGACATAGCGGAACCACGATTCATGGTGATCTGGAAATCATCCCGCCAAATCTTGGAGGCGTCTGGGAGCTGAAAGCGCGGGATACGGCATTGGTGATCGGACTCAAACTCCGCGTCCTCGAACGCATGGTGGAAGAGTCCGGCGAAGATCCGGGCAAACTGCGAGTCTTTAATCGTTTCCAGGCGCGCGATCCACAGATCGAGCACATCGGATGGGCTCTGAAGGCAGAGATGGAAAACGGCTATCCCTCCGGCCGCCCTTATATGGACGCCTTGGCCACAGGCCTTGCTTCAAGGATCGTGCGGAGTCACAGTTCGTTGGCGCGTACCCCTCGCGCGATAAAAGCCGCGATGGCCGGACGGACGTTGAAAGCCGTACTGGGCTACATCGAAGACAATCTTGGGCGAGATCTCGGGCTCGGCGAGATCGCTGGCGTGGCCGGCTTGAGTGTTTCACATTTTAAAACGCTGTTTCGTAAATCGTTGGGGACGCCGCCGCATCAGTATTTAATTCGCCGACGCGTGGAACGAGCGGCTATGCAATTGCGCCGTGGGAGGATACCAATTGGCCAAATCGCTCTCGAGAATGGCTTCTGCCACCAGAGCCACCTTGCGCTGCACGCACGTCGCGTGTTGGGGCTGACGCCGCAGGAGCTTAGAGACGCTTGATGAAACATTCTGTGAATAAAACACGAATGCGTGTGGAGCGTCTGCGTGGGGCAATGGGATGTAGCCGCTCGAACATGTTCATCCAATTTTGCTTGGTCTCATCTGATTTTTTAAAAATATGATTCCTTGCGGATGCCTTTCGCATCCAGTGGGGAGAACAATTTGGTATTAAGCGGTAGGACTGAATTTTTTTTCGCTCGGGACAAATATGAACGACCTATTGGGGGCCAAACTCGTTGCAAACGGACTGAAAGAATCATTAGAGGAAACCGAGACTGTGCCCCTGCTGAGCGCGGTTCGCGCTGTGGCTGCCGAAAAAAGCCCCAAAGTCGGGGAATTCCGTCCGCGATCGGAGACGCCGCCGGTGAAGCCGATAAAAATCGCGATAAAAACAAAGGGCAAAATTCTCCTCATCCATCCCGGGGACATTCTTGCTGTCGAAGCAGAAGGAAACTACGTATTGTTGCGGCGTCCAACCGAGTCTTATTTGTTGCGTGAGTCAATTTCGACCATGGCGGAGAAACTGCAAGCCTATGGCTTCATTCGCATCCACCGCTCCGTCCTGGTAAATGTATCTTCGGTGGAAGAGATTCACCCTGGAACAAGCGGGGAATACGTGCTGCGCATTGCTGGTGGCAGGGAATATATGGTTTCGCGGACTTATAAAAATAATCTGAAGTCGCTCGCTAACTCGTGGATCGGTATGGATTCTTTCCTGAATGAGTGATGGCTCTTGAAATCCTCGAGAGGAGTCCAGGCATTTTTCCGGAATTGCAACCTCTCAAATAATTCTCCTCTTAGGTCCGGCGCTTTTGCTTTCATTAGTTGTCAAAACTCACGCCTAGACCGGCCTGAATTCTTATTTTGTTTAGAATAAATTTAGTATTCACAGAATCATTTTAGAATCACTGCCCGAGCAGTGTTTTGAGTTCTTTGCTTTGAGCGGCACAAGTCTCCAAGATTTGGAATACATTGGGTCTCTCATTTATTTGGGACGCTTTAGGCCCCTGTTGATACGGGCTGTCAAATAAGTGGTGCGAGTTCCTACCTGCCCGCCTCGAAATGATCCTGGCTATCTTCACGAATTCATATTTCCATTCGTTTGCGTTCCTCGAAGTTGTTGAAAACAAATTAAAACCGAAAAACTTCTGATTGGTATGACGCTTGCACCTCAAGCGGTGACTTAACTGCGGCGCGAGTGCCGCGGAATTCCCTAATTCCGGACTTTATTTTATTTCGTTTGACATGCACCCAATTGGAGGCTGCTAAATGTTAAGTAAACGATCATTGTTTGGGTTCGGCTTGTTCCTCTGTTTGTTTGCTCTAGTGCCGTCCGCTCTCTTTTCACAGAGCTCGTCAACCGGCACGGTCGCTGGAACGGTCACGGACCCCTCTGGTGCTGCGGTTGCAGCTGCGGCGGTCACTTTGACCGACAAAGCGACAAATATCCCCCGAACAGCGTCGACCAACGAAAACGGCCGGTACATTCTCGTCGACGTGCCCGCCGGCACCTACGACGTCACGGTAAGCAAACAGGGATTTCGTATTTCCAGGCTCAACGACCAGACGGTGAATGTTGGCACGGCCCTCACTCTCAACGTCGCCCTCGAGATTGGTTCCGTTGCGGAGAGCGTCGAAGTCACGGCGACCAATGCCGAGCTCCAGACCCTGAACGCCACCGTGGGCAACACGATCTCGGGGGTCGCATTGGACTCGCTCCCCAGCATCAGCCGAGACGCGAGCACTTTCTTTACGCTGCAGCCTGGCGTTTCTCCTGATGGCAGCGTAGCTGGCGTGGCTATGGATCAAAACTCCTTCCAGCTCGATGGCGGGCAAAACACCAACGACATGGACGGCAGCATGAACATCTACACGCCGAGCTTTGCGGGCGATGTGACTGGCGGCCTTATCAAGAACGAAGTTACGGGAAACGCCGGCGGCGGGCCCACCGGGGTAATGCCAACCCCGATTGATAGCATCGAAGAATTCAAGGTCAGCACAACGAACCAGACGGCGGACTTCAACAGTTCGGCTGGTTCACAGGTGTCCATGGTAACCAAACGAGGTACCAACGCCTGGCATGGCACGGGCTACGAATACTATCTGGACAACAACTGGTCTGCGAATACATTTGATAACAACGCGGCAGGAGTTCCGGTTCCCAGCTATCATTACAGCCGCTTCGGCGGTGCCGTAGGTGGGCCGATCGTTAACAAGGAATTCCTCGGCGGCAAGACCTACTTCTTCGCAAACTATGAAGGCTTCCGTTGGCCCAATTCCGAAACGATTAACAGAAACGTTCCAACCGCTTCCATGCGCCTGGGATTGCTGTTTTTCGGCGGGCAATACTACAACCTGAATCCAACCCCGGTGACCTTCCAGGGCGTTACGTATGCCGGTACAACTCTTGATCCCAGAGGCATCGGAGTCAATTCCACGGTTCAGCAGATGTGGTCCACGATGCCCATGCCGAATACTGCAGGATGCAATGGGCTCTCCTTTTGTGACAATACACCCGCAGGCGGCAATGTTGGCGTCTTCACCGGCAACATGCAAGTTCCGCAGAGCAGCAATTTCGGTGTCGCTCGCTTGGATCACGACTTTGGAGCCAAGTGGCACTTTATGACCAGCTACCGCTACTATAAGTTGACTCGGACAACTGACAGCCAGTACGACATTGCTGGCGGAACACCTGTCTCCTTGTCCGAGCGGCCGCAGGTGCCGTGGTTCTACGTCGCGTCCTTGACGACGAATATCACCACGAACACGACAAACGATTTTCACTATAGCTATCTGCGAAACTTCTGGCAGTGGGGCTCAGGCGGCGACAATCCGCAGATTACTGGATTGGGAGGAGCTCTCGAGCCTTTTGGTGAAGCGAGCGCTGCGGACGGATTTGCACTCACGCCCTACAACGTGGATACCCAGAACACACGTACTCGATTCTGGGACGGCAAAGACAACATGGTTCGGGATGACGTGAGCATACTCCACGGCAATCACCTCTTCCAGTTCGGCGGCACCTACCAGCGCAATTGGAACTTTCACGAACGCAGCGACAACGGCGGCGGTATCAACTTTCAACCCGTCTATCAGCTCGGCACTTCTACCGGCGCCGGAATCAACCTAGCGGGCATAATCCCTGCGACGGTGGCCTCCGCAGACCAAACAAATTTTGGAAGAGACTACACGGCCGCGCTTGGAATCGTCTCCATCGCTCAAACCGCTTTCACCCGTTCTGGTCCGCAGCTGACCTTGAATCCTCCACTCACGCCAGCGCAAGACGTCAGCACAATTCCCTACTACAACGTGTATTTCAGCGACTCCTGGCGCATCAAGCCCACTCTCACCGTCACCTACGGCTTGGGTTGGACACTCGAGATGCCCCCGGTCGAACAACAAGGACGCCAGGTCGAACTCGTGGACCAAGCGGGCCAGCAAATTGACCTACAGGGATATCTCAATCAACGGCAATCAGCGGCGTTGCAGGGGCAAGTCTACAATCCGGAACTCGGTTTTGCCCTCGTGGGCAATACCGGCGGCGGGCAAAAATACCCCTATGATCCCTACTATGGCGCATTCAGCCCTCGAATCGCTGCAGCTTGGAATCCAAACTACAGCGAAGGACTCCTGGGTAAGGTGTTCGGCCAGGGAAAGACGGTCGTCCGGGGTGGTTACAGCAGAATCTTCGGACGCCTCAACGGCGTAGACCTCGTGCTGGTTCCTCTGCTTGGCACTGGTCTCATCCAGCCTGTGCAGTGCGTTGGCGCACAGAGCCCGACCGTGGGCATCGCTAACACGACTTGCGCCGGCCCCAACCTTGCTACACCAGCCAATGCATTCCGCATCGGCACGGACGGCATGACTGCGCCGATTCCCACGCCCAGTACAACCCTTCCTCAGCCCGACTTTCCAGGCATCAACGCTATCGCAGCTGGCGCGGGCGCGGCCCTGGACAAGAATTTCCGCCCCGATCAATCTGATCAGTTCGACCTTACAATTCAGCGCCAGATAAACAGCAAGACGATGATCGAATTCGGCTATATCGGGCGAAAGATCAATAACGAATATCAGCCCGTCAACATCAACGCGGTACCGACGATGATGACGCTTGGTGGTCAGAGCTTCGCCAAAGCCTACGCCAACCTGGAATTGCAATACTGCGGCGGCCTTGCCGGTCTTTCTGGCGGCGGCTGCGCAGCCAATGCCGCAGCCGTGACCGCACAACCTTTCTTCGAAGCGGCGCTCTCGGGCACCGGGTATTGCACCGGGTTCACAAGCTGCACCCAGGCTGTCGCTATGAAAGAAGGAGCAGCCGGCACCAAGAACCTCGTCCAACAAAACGTTTGGAACTTGTGGAGCGATCTGGACAACGGCGGGTTTAATTTTCCCCGCACCATGCTGAATACTCCACTTAATTGCCCGACAGGAACGGAAATAGGTTGCAGCGGTCAGTTGACCTCCGGCGTTGGAGTGAACGCCAGCCTCGGCTACGGTAACTACAACGCTGGCTTCGTCACTCTTAAAATGTCGGATTGGCATGGTCTGACCTTGCAGCAGAACTTTACCTACAGCAAAGCACTGGGCACGGTGAGCAACGTTCAGGCCAGCAGCGAGGTTACTGTCGTGGATCCGTACAACATTGGCGCCGGCTATGGGCTCCAGCCTTTCGACCGCAAATTCGTTTACAACATACTGGCGGTTTACCAGCCGCCCTTCTTCAACGGCCAGCACGGCCTGAAGGGCCGTCTACTCGGGGGATGGTCGTTCGCGCCCATCTTCACAGCTGGCAGCGGCCTTCCGCTCGAAATCAATACTACCAACGGCGACAGCCAGGCATTCGGAGAAGGCGATTCGCAAAACTTCTTCGCGGACGAAAACGGCGTTCTGACATGCGCCAACAACTTCGGCAGTTCGCGACACAACAATGTGACTGGCTCCAACGGTGTCGGCACTGCCGGCAACGTCAACATGTTTGCGAACCCTGCAGCGGTGTTTGCCTGTGCTCGCAATCCGATTCTGGGTCTGGACGGCGGTGCCGGCGGCGCCGGCGTGCTTCGCGGCATGCCGTTCTGGAACGTCGACTTCCAGGTGAAGAAGAATATCCACATCAATGAACGCTTTAGCGCCGAATTGCAATCCATCTTCACCAACGTTTTCAACCATGACCAGCTCGCCGACCCGGTTCTGAATCTTGGGCAGCCCGCGAGTTGGGGCGTTGAGAGCACCCAGGTAAACACGCCGCGGTCGATCGAAGTGGGCATTCGCTTCCGCTTCTAATTTTTTTCGGCCGTTTTTTCAAACTAGCAGCAAAAAACGGGGAAGGCCATAGTGGCCTTCCCCGTTTTCTTTTCCATTACGATGGCTGGTGTTTCTGCTGCTGGCGCTACTTGGTTGCAGCGAAAGGATGGAGCAGCTACGAAATAGTATTTTTCTACGGGAGATCTTTGCTCAGGCGCTCGACCGTCGCCTTCGGTTCCGTCACCGGCGGATTGTTGAGATACTTTCCGAAAAACACCAGATACCGCTGCCATCTATCCTGAATGTGCCGCGGTTCCACAAACCCATGGTTTTCCCGCGGATAGGTCACGTATTCGACCGGCACGTGCCTTTCGTATAGCGCGCGATAAAACTCCTCTGCCTGCGGAATCGGCACGCGCGTGTCCGCCTGTCCATGCAGAATCATCGTAGGCGTCTTCACGTTTCCTACAAATTTCATTGGTGAATGATCCCAATATTCCTGATAGTTGTCCCACGGCGCTTTCAAGTTAAAAAACACGGTGAGGTACCGGTGAATATCCGTCTGCGAATACATGGAATAAAGATCGGGCAGCCCAGCCCCGGGCGAAATCGCTTTGAAGCGGTCTGTCTGCGTGTCAATCCACATGGTCATGTATCCGCCATAGGACCAGCCGAACGCGCCTAGTCTGTCGGGATCAGCCCAACCTTTATCGACCATTGCTTGCACGCCGCTCATGTCGTCCTTGAAATCGCCGATTCCCCAATCGTTCTGATTCGCGGACTCAAATTTTTCGCCGCGCCCCGTCGAGCCGCGAAAATTCGGCTGCAGGACCATGTAGCCGTTCGCTGCCATAATCTGTTCCGTCACGCTGAACGAAAGCAATGACGCTCCCGTCGGCCCACCGTGCGGATTTAAGAGAAACGGAACCTTGTGCGTCCCATCAAAATCAACCGGCTTGGTCACGATTCCGTCGATCTCCTGCCCGTCCTTGCTGCTCTTCCAGCGAACCACTTCGCTCGCTCCCAGTGTGTAATCCGCGAGCCAGGCATTTTGATTTGTGATGTGTTCCAATGAACTAAAACTCAAGTCGCTGCGGAACACATCATCCGGATGCGTCGCATCGCCCCAGGTTCCGACCGCCGTCTGACCATTTCCGCTGATTTCCGCCAGATTGACCACCGTCGCTGCGTCGGTGAGTGGGCGAACCGTCCCCTCCGCCACGTCTGTCGAAAAAACCTTGTTCGCTTCGTGGTCGTCCGCGCTGAAAAAAATCGTTTTGCCGTCCTTCGACCAAACGGGCTCCCCCGCATTCAGTTCAAACTTGCCGGTCAATTTTCGTGGCGAACCGCCATTCGCATCGACAACAAATAGATTCACCTGGTAGACCACCAGCCCGGAGCTGCTCAAGTAGGCGATCCACTTCCCGTCCGGCGACCATCGCGCTGTCTGCGTCGGATCAGACGTCTCTACTAACTTTCGCTGTTTCCCGCTCGTTACATCCAACACCCAAGCCGTTTGCAAAGAGATGTCATCCAAGCGCGGCGTAGGATTTGTCGTAAAGGTGACACGCGTTCCATCTGGCGACCAGCGTGCGTCACTGACCGTAAAATCTCCGTTACTGATCTGCTTCTCTTCATTCGTCGCGATGTTCCACGTCCAGAGCTGTGCCATCTTGAAATCATGATCCACCACGACGGCATCGTCCTTTTGCTTCCCTCGCTTCTCTTCCTCCTCACCCAGTGGAACTGCCGCCGTCAGCAGCAAAGTCTTGCCGTCGGGTGAAATCTGAAATCCGCGCACACCCGATTTATGCTTCGTCACTTGCCAGGGCTCGCCGCCATCCGCGTACATGAACCACACTTGCGGCTTCGCATCTTTTTCATCTCCCGCGTCCATCGTAAACGCGAGCAGTTTTCCATCCGGCGACCACGCCACATTCGCGACGCTCTTCTCGCCCCGCGTAAATTGCCTTGCCGCCGTCGCTGGCCCCGCCGTCGGCACCACCCAAAGCTGCGTCACATTTTTCCAGGCCGTATCCTTTTCTTTATCCATCACATTTTCGGCCACTAAATAGGCCACCCGCGAGCCCTCCGGCGAAATCCGCGGCGAGCTCACTCTCGCCACACGCAACGCTTCCGCTGTGCCAAACAATTTCTTGCCATCTTTGCTGCGCGGAACCGCTTTCTCCTGGTTCGCTGCATTTTGCTGCGCCACCGCCGAAAGCGGCGCCACAAGAACCGTGGCAATCAAAAACATGCGCACCCATTTCGTCATCTCATTCCCCCTCGCCGCAAATTCGCTCCGCCTCTGAAACATTCGTTTCACCCTCCACAACGCCGCGAAGTATATTGGCAACCTCACGCACACGCAAGGAATTCGCTTTTGTTCCCGGCAATTCTTCGTCGATGCTTCTACGCGCTCAGACAATTTTATCGGCCGCGCGAGGCCACATCTGTGCCTCAGTCACCCCCGCCAAATGGCCTTGAGCTGTTTTGACTGGAGATTGTACGTAGCGTACTCGGCCGCGGAGGGTCGTCAGCGCGCGAAGTTGGGCGTTCCTTTATTCTTGCCGAAGGGCGATCACAGGGTCCACACGGCTCGCTCGCCGCGCCGGAACAAAGCTCGCAAACAGCGCAGCAAGCACGAGCACGGGAATGGTCATAGCAAAAGTCGAAATCTCAATGGGCTGCATGCCCTGGACCAATTGCCGCAAGACGCGCCCGGCCGCCAGCGCAGCCGCCGTACCAAGCGCAACGCCGACGAGAATCATCCCGAGGCTCTGCCGCAGCACCAGCCAAATAACACTGTTCGGCCTGGCCCCCAGCGCCATTCGTATGCCGATTTCCGGAACTCTCTGCTGCATCAAATAAGCCAGCACTCCATAAATCCCAATGCACGCCAGCATTAAAGCCAAGCCTGCGAACACTCCGAACAACAATAAGAGAAACCGCTGCCTTGCCAGCGAATCGCTCGCCAACTGCTCCATGGTGTGGACCTCATAAAGGACCTGGTCTCCGGCAAGTCCCTTTAATTCACTTCGAAGCGGCGCGACTAAACTCAATGGAGAAATTTCGGTGCGCACCGCGATCGACATAAGCTCCGACCATCGGTGCATGAAACTATCGGGAAGTTGCGCAAACGGATAGTAAATCTGCGCGCGAACTTTGGCTTGATCATCGCCAGCCAAACCCCAATGGCGCACATGGCCCACTACTCCCACGATTTCAAACACGTTCGAAGCGTAGCCCATATCCGGAATCCAGAGCCGTTTCCCGACGGGGTTCTCTTTGCCGAATGCGTTTTGAGCGAGAACGTCGTCAATAACGATGACCGGCGCGCTGCCAACATCGTCATACTCATCGAAGAATCGTCCGCGACGCAATGGGATTCGCATGACGTCAAAGTAATCGGGGGAGACACTCGTCAACAAAGCGAACGGTAATATGTTGGAGGGTGGCAGGTCTGCACTAGTCCAGTAGGCTTGTTCGTTGTCGCCCTGGCGCATCGGAAACGTATCAACGGTCGCAACGGATTGCACTCCCGGCAAGCGTCGCGCTCGGGCGAGAACATGCTTCCAGGCCGCGCGGGTCTTTCCCGGATCAGAAAGGGTGGCGGGTGAAAGTGCCGTCCGAGCGACCAACACGTTGTGAATGTCAACCCCCGGGTCAAGCGACGCCAGACGAAGCAGCGTCCGGCCAAGCATGCCCGCCGAGACCAGAAGAATGATCGCCAGCGTAATCTCTGAAATGACAAAAGCGCTGTGCAAGCGCTTCGAGCCGCCCGCAATGCTACGCGCTCCGGCCCGCAATGTTCGTTCCACGTCTTTGAATGGAGCTCGCACCGCAGGCGCGATACCGAATAGCAGACCGCTCAAAACGGAAACAGCAAGCGCAAACAACAGCACGTGCCAATCCAGTTGCACTTCCTGCGCGCGCGGCAGATCTCCCGGCCAGAAAGACACCAGTGGACGAAAGCCAAAGGTTGCGAGCAAAACACCCAGCGCTCCCCCGGACAATCCAAGCACGACACTTTCGGCGAGGCATTGGCGCGCCAGCCTGCCTCGCGTTGCTCCGAGTGCCACACGCATGGCAAGTTCGCGTTCGCGCGAAACGGCGCGCGCAAGAAGCAAGCTGGCCACATTGGCGCACGCAATCAGGAGGACAAGGCCCACCGCTCCCAGCAGCAGCCACAAAGTGGATCGCACGTCTCCGATCTCAGGGCGGAGCGGTTCCACGAGCAATGTCCGTCTCCCGTTCGTGTCCTTGTACGTTTCCGCGAGATGCCTGCCAATCAAGGCCACTTCAGCCTGCGCCTCACCCAGCGTATTCCCAGGCCGGATTCGTGCCACAACATGAACGGGATGCGCGTCCCGATTCTGCAGGTATCGCGTCGTATCCTGACCAATAGGCGTATATACATCCGCTTCTTGGCCGAACAACCGGAATCCTTCCGGCGCAATTCCGACGATGGTGTACCGCTTTACATCAAGCACCATCGTGGAATTCACGACGTCCGGGCTTCCGGCAAAGTGCCGCCGCCAGAAGCTGTAGCCGAGGATGGCCACGGGTGCGGCGCCCTGCTTGTCTTCCTCGGGCAAAAAATCGCGCCCGCGCAGAAGCGGAACACGGAGAACGGAGAACAGCCCCGGCGAAGTCTCACGCAAGTCAATGTACTCGGGCTCACCAGGCTGGCTGACTGTTCCGCCGTTGAATAGGGCAGCCGCCAAGTCAAGCGAGTGGCTCGACCGCGTGCAATCAAGAAAGTCCAGGTAGGCAACGTTCTGTTTGCCGAAGAGTTCTGCATTCCACTCAACGGATTGTCCGTGAACGCCAACCAGCCGGTCGGGCTCAGGAAAAGGCAGCGGCTTCAGCAGGACGCCATTGACGAGCGTGAACATCAGCGTCGTTGCTCCGGTTCCCAATGCGAGCGTTAGAAGTGCAACGGCCGCAAATCCGGGACGTTGTCGTAGCATCCGTATCGCATAACGAAAGTCTTGCCATAAATCTTCCAACCATCGCGTCCCGCGCGCATCGCGGCACTCTTCCTTCACCTGTTCGGGGCCACCGAGAGCCATACGGGCCCGCCGTCGCGCTTCCGTAGGATTGACGCCAGCGGCGATCATCTCAGAAATGTGCTGGTCCAAATGAAAGCGCATTTCCTTGTCGAGTTGCTCTTCCATTTTTGTGCGCCACAGCAGTCGACGCCACCAGTTCATTCCGCACCGCCTTCCGACAATTTCAGAATGAGAGCAACGGCCTCCGTCAGTCGCTCCCAGCTAGCCGCTTCTGTTTCGAGTTGAGCGCGCCCCTTACCCGTCAGGCGGTAGAATTTTGCTTCCCGACCAGTCTCTGTGTCCTTCCAGTCCGCCGCCAAAAGTCCCCGGTTTTCCAAGCGATGCAGCGCAGGATAAAGCGACCCCTGCGGGACTTGCACGACGTGCTGCGACACCTGTTCTAGGCGCTGAGCGATGGCATAGCCATGCACCGGGCCTAGTGCCACGACTTTGAGTATTAATAGGTCCAAGGTGCCTTGCGGCAGATCCGACTTCGGGTTCAACACTCATACCTCCGACTTCTGCATATATATTCTCAGACGTGTAGAAGGTCAAGGTGTTTCATCATTTTCACAAGGTATTTCCCCACCTTCCAGACGATTGGCTCCCCCTTCTCTCGCGGCAGCGAGAACCGCCTCTAGCTATCGGTAGGAGATGTAGATAGCCGTTTCCCTCTCAAATTTCCGATACATGAAATGTGATTTTTTGGTGAGCACTCTGCGGCCAGGGTTGCTATCGTGTGCCAATGACGGCGGCGCTTATGTGTCTCTCAGACCGAGGCCTGTTCTCCGGCTACACGGCAGGCCCTTTTTACGACGAGATGTTTGCCTCGCAGGGCTGCGCCCGTTCCCACTATGCCCGCCTCTTCGAAAAACTCGGCGTCATGGCGCCAACTCAATTCGAAGACCGCCGCAAACACGCCGATCTTTCTTTTCTCCTTCAAGGCATCACGTTCACGGTCTATAGCGATGGCCGCGGGACCGAGCGGCTCTTTCCTTTTGATCTGATTCCCCGCATCCTGCCGCAGTCCGAATGGGCCCGTATCGAGTCCGGCCTAAGCCAGCGCGTGGTAGCGCTGAATCTTTTTTTGCAAGATGTCTACGGCAAGCAGCTCATCATCAAAGACCGCAAAATCCCTGCGTCCCTCGTCTATTCCTGCCGTCACTTCCGCCGCGAAATGATTGGCCTCGAAGTCCCGCACGGAATTTACACCCACGTCTGCGGCATAGATTTGGTTCGTGACTCCGCCACCGGCGAATTCCTCGTACTCGAAGACAACGTCCGCACTCCGAGCGGCATTTCCTACGTTCTCGAAAACCGCCTGGTCATGACGCGTACATTCCCCGAAGCCTTTCAGGAGCACGAAGTGCTTCCCGTCAATCACTACCCCGCCGAGCTTTCCCGCATCTTGCGCACGCTTTCGCCCCGCACAGACCCCGACGCTCAGATCGTCCTGCTTACTCCCGGCATCCACAACAGCGCCTACTTCGAACACAGTTTCCTCGCACAGCAAATGGGCATCGAACTTGTGGAAGGCCGGGACCTTATTGTCGATGGTGTCGTGGTCTACATGAAAACCATCTACGGCCTGAAGCGTGTCGACGTCATCTATCGCCGGGTCGACGACGATTTCCTCGATCCACTCTGTTTCCGGTCGGACTCGATGCTTGGCGTCCCCGGCCTCATGGGCGCCTACCGCGCCGGCAACGTCGCACTTGCCAACACTCCCGGGAACGGCGTTGCCGATGACAAAGCCATCTACGCTCACGTCCCCACCATGATTAAGTACTATCTCGACCAGGATCCGATCTTGCGCACCGTCGATACTTATCTCTGCGACCGCTCCGACCATCTCTCCCACGTACTCTCGAATCTCCACAACCTGGTCGTGAAAAGTGTCGGCGAATCCGGCGGCTACGGTATGCTCATGGGCCCCAGCGCTGCTCATGCCGAAATCGAAGCCTTCCGTGAAAAAATTGTCGCCGAGCCGCGCAACTATATCGCGCAACCGATTGTGCCTCTCTCGGTTGTTCCTTCCTACGACTCCACTACTCAATGTATGGCCGGACGCCACGTCGATCTTCGCCCCTACTGCCTTTACGACGGCCAAAAAGTCACCATTGTCCCTGGCGGCCTGACGCGCGTCGCGCTGCAAGCAGGCTCTCTAGTCGTCAATTCTTCCCAAGGCGGCGGAAGCAAAGATACCTGGATTCTCCGGGGAGAGTGCTGACATGCTCTCGCGCATTGCCGATTCCCTTTTCTGGCTAGCCCGCTACATCGGGCGCGCCGAGGATACAGCCCGCATTCTCGACGTCACTTTCTACACGCTGCTCGAGCAGATCCAGCAACCGCATGGTGTGCGCTGGGATCCCATCCTTTCCATGGCCGGCGAAGAAACTCTCTTCCGCCAACTCTACGCGGAACCGACAGCGCACAACGTCTTCGAGTTCCTGGCCTTCAACGCCAACAATCCCAGTTCCATCATGCAGTGCATCACAAAAGCCCGAGAAAATGCACGTACCATCCGGGACCGCATCTCCCGCGAAATGTGGGAAGACCTCAACGGCCTCTATTTCACGCTCGGCCGTTTCGATCCTCAAGAAGAAACCGCCGCGGGCCCCCACCGTTTCTGTGGCCGCGTCATTTTCGGAAGCCACCGCTTTCACGGCGTTAGTGACGCCACTCTTCCGCACGATGAAGGTTGGGAATTCCTGCGTGTTGGCTGGGCCCTCGAGCGCGCCGAAATGACTGCGCGCCTTATCGACGTGCAGTACCGCAACCTTCTCGCGCTAACCTC
The DNA here is from genome assembly GCA_035314345.1 of Candidatus Acidiferrum sp. GTDB lineage: Bacteria > Acidobacteriota > Terriglobia > Acidiferrales > UBA7541 > Acidiferrum. The sequence goes on along the minus strand of DATFZQ010000204.1, from coordinate 11,345 downwards.
CACCGGCGTCACTGCCGACAACCACCAGTGGATGGCCGTCCTAAAATCCGTCGGCGCGTACGAGGCCTATCACCGCCAGTATCATTCGCCCATTGAGCCCGCGCGCGTCGCCGAGATGCTCATTCTCAACTCCCAGCATCCCCGCTCCATCCGCTATTGCGTAACAGAGATGCAGGCCGGCCTTCGCGCCATCAGCAACACCGCTCCGGGCTCTTACGCTAACGAAGCCGAGCGCCTCACCGGCAAAGTTCTCGAGCGCCTGCGCTACAGCCGCATCGACGAAATTCTCGACGATGGCCTCCACGAGTACCTCACCGGTCTAATCCACCAGTTCAATACCATCGGCGAAGTCATAGCTCGCACCTATTTCTATTACGCGGCGGTCGCATGAACCGCTTTCACCTGCTCCATGCCACGGAATTCATCTACGAGGGCCCCGTCTACGAAAGCTACAACGAAGTTCGTCTCCGCCCCATCCACGACGATCGCCAAAGCTGTCTCTCTTTCCGTCTAATCACCAATCCCGCTTCCCGCGGCTCTTCTTACAAAGATGGTTACGGAAACTGGATCCATGTCACCAGCATCCTTCCGCATCATCGCCGCCTAAGAATCGAAGCCGAATCCGTAGTCCTGGTCCACGAAGCTCCCGTGCCAGAGCCCGGTAGCATGCCGCTGAGCGAACTCGATGCCATCCGTGCCGAACTTTTCGAAGAACATTTTGACTGGCTCGCTCCCAGCGCCTATGTTCCTTATCTCCCTGAGCTAGCCGAAATTTCCAGAGCGGCCGAAGCCGCCTGCGACGGCACAGTCGCTGGCTTTGCGCGGACCGCCTCCGATTTCATACACGAAAATTTTGTCTATATGAAGGGCGCCACGCACGTGAACTCTTCTGTCCGCGATTCCCTCGCGTTGCGTGCAGGTGTCTGCCAGGATTTTGCTCATCTCTTGTTAGGGGTGGTCCGGATGCGCGGCCTGCCGGCCCGCTATGTTTCCGGTTATCTGGTCAGCGGCAGCGCCGGCCCCGGCGCCAAGCAAGAAGAAGTAATCGGCGGCCAAGCTTCGCACGCGTGGGCGGAAGTTTTCTTACCTGGCGGCGGCTGGTTCGGCTTCGATCCCACTCTAGGCAAGCCCATTGAACTCCGTCACATTCGCGTAGCCTATGGTCGCGACTACGGCGACGTGCCGCCGGTCCGCGGCGTATATAAAGGTCGCGCCGGCCAGAGCCTCTCCGTCGACGTGCGCTTCCGCCCCGCCCTGGACGATTCCGGCCACGAACAAATCGCCGAACCGTCCTCCGAATCCGACCACTCCCAAGACCCAGCCCCCGAGCGTCAACAACAACACAGCCAGCAATAAGCCCGATTCACTGTCCCAATTCACAATTTCCTCGGGCACGCGGGAAGTATCGAACTGACTTTGTAACACAAAGCACTTGACAACAGGAAGTCCTGCGGTATCCTAACCCTATCGAGCGAGCCTTATCCGCCTAATCAAGAAACGGAGGCGAAACATGGACGCCACACATACAACTCCATCCCAATCGCTCACCAATTCCCCATCCAGCCCGTCCCGACAAATCCTCTCCGACGCCGTCCATTTCTGGGAGATACGCCGCATCTTTTACAATCTAGCCCTTGTCACTGCCTCTCTCGCCTGGCTTATCGTCACCTGGCCCCATTTCCGCCCGGCATTCAGTCTCACCTATCTTCCCCCTATCGCCGTACTGGCGTTACTCGCCAACGTTTGCTACTGCGCCGCCTATCTGGTCGACATCCCCATGCAGCACTCTACTCTCACCACCGCCTGGAAACGTTACCGCTGGATCCTCTGGCTAGCTGGAACTCTCTTCGCCCTGCTCCTGGCAAATTATTGGATCGCCGACGAAATCTATCCCGACTTCCACTGATCCAAGCTCAGGCTCCGCTCAAATGTTAAGAATGTCTTCGCAATCCAGCCAAAAAGCTAGTCCCGCAAAACCTGGGCTGAAAAGTTTCCTGCCTGCTCTCACCCCGAAGGTGGAACCCTACTTCCCCACCGCCAAAATTGTGAACGAGTCCGGCACCATCGTCCCTCGCGCAGGCCGTTCTCCCGGCGCCGGGGGAGGTGGCGGAGTAAACTCCGCGCCAATCAGCAAAATGTGCCCGGTTTTTCCATCGAGCGTCAGCGTCTTCGCGCTCTGCATTGTCTGCACCGTCTGCTCCACCACAAAGCTGGTCGGACTATTCTCCTTAATCACCGTCAGCGTCCCATCGCGCTGCGAACTAAACGCCTCCATCGTGTCCGGATTAAACACCGCTCCGTCCACGCCATTCCCGATCGGCAAGCTGGTTATAATTTTCCCGTCGACCGAACTCAATATCGCCATCACTGCCGGCTCATGGCACGCCGCAAACAAAATATGATTCTTCACATCAAAAGCCAACCCGCCCGGTCCGCCGCACTTCCCCGCCAAATCATAATGCGCCGTCACGGTCATCGTCTTCGCGTCCACCACTGCGATGTTGTCCTTGTCCTCGATGTCCACATATATATGACCATTCCCGTCCGTGACCGCCTGCTCCGGCGCTCCCCCCAAATCAATCGTCCCGGCAATCGACCCATCCGCCGCATTAATCACCGTCGCGTTCGGCGCCCGATGACTGAACACGTACACCCGCGCGTTAAACGGATCAAACAAAATCCCGTCCGGCCCGCCGTCCACGTCAATCGACTTGATCGTCGCCAGCGTCTTGGTATCCCACATCACCACAGGCTTGCTGCTCCCAAACCCATGCCCCGACTTGGGGTCCACCACCGCCCCGCGCGCATTCGCATTCGCAATCGTTCCGACCGATGCCAGCGTATCCAAATCAAACACCGTGATCCGCGCGCCAGTCTGACCCGTTCTCGGTATGTACAATCGGCGCCCCGCGTCGTCCGCGTAGACATAGTCAAATCCGCCGTCCCCCCCCACTTTCGCCGTCTTCAATACCTTGTAAGGCCCCGCCGGAGCCTGCTGCCCAAATCCGAAACCCGCAAACATCAACATCGCCATTGTCATCACAACTGTCGCAAAAACTCTTCGCATAACATTCCTCCTCAGCGCTCTATTGTCCTTTACAGCTCACCCAGTCGCGCCGAAGTATACACCTCGCGACCTGTCTGCCAGTTAAACGCAATCGCTTCCACCTCGCCCCTCCGTCTCCGGCTGCCACCCTCTCCGGCCGATCCGCACTCCAACCTGCGCTCGCCCCAACCGAACATTCCTCGCTCCGACCGATCCGCCCCACACACCGTAATTTCGAACGGAGCAGGCCGACGCCTCCCCCACCCCACCCCCAAGAACCGTCATTTCGAACGGAGTAAGCCGACGCCTTTTCTCTCAGCCTCGCTCCTGCGAGGCGATCGGCTTGCGAAGAGAGAAATCTCTCTTCCTCTTTCTCAATCTGGCCCATGCTTCGCTCTTTGCAGAAACGCTACTCAGCGGCCCGCCGGCCCACGCCACCGTTATAGCAATAAGTAAGTCTGTGGGACTATAATGCCCAGTCGAAGGGGGACTTTCCGATGGCCGACCAGAAAGAAGCTCAAAGGACATTTGCAGCGAGATGGTTCGAAGAAGTGTGGAATAATTCGAGACGCGAAGCCATCGACGAAATGTTCCCCGAAGAAGCTGTCCTTTATGATGGCAGCGCTAAATATCGTGGCCCAGTGGAGTTCAAGCGTTTCTACGATGCTCTTCGCGCGCAATTATCGGACGTTCGTGTGACCCCACTCGAAACCATCTCCGAAGGCGACATGGTCTGCACGCGCTGGTCATCTACCACAAAACATTCCAGAACAGGCAAGCCTCTGCAAGTCTCCGGCATCAGCATCCTCCGCTTCGAAGACGGCCGCCTCGTAGAAGCCTGGCAAAATTGGGATCAGCATGGCATGCTGCAACAGCTCGAAGACGCCGCCCCCAAATCGTTCTTCCAAACCGCCGGATAAATAATAATCCTACTCTCCGTTGCAAGGCTGGCGCACCCGGCCGCCAATGATGGACCACCTAAAGTCTACATGCGGACTTAAAGGGGGCCACGCGCGCCGCGAAATGACGCGAAATTGACTAGTGTGTTAAAAGTGTGTATAATGTGCCATGAGCAGCCGTGAGGTCATCCAGCGTTTACGAGGAGACGGCTGGTATGAAGTTGCGCACGAAGGGAGCCACAAGCAGTTTAAGCACAGCACAAAACAAGGAAGAGTCACTGTGCCACATCCGCTCCGCGACATCCCTATCGGAACGCTTAGAAGCATCGAAAAACAGGCCAACATCAGGTTGAGGTAAAATGGACTACATCGCCTATCTACACAAGGACAAGAAATCTGACTTCGGCGTTAGCTTCCCTGATTTTCCCGGCTGCGTAACAGCAGGAAAGTCGCTCGACGAGGCTCGCCGCAGGGCTCCGGAAGCATTGGCGTTTCACATCGCAGGTATGATCGAAGACGGGGAGAAGATTCCCAAGCCGTCCAAGATCGATGATTTAGATGGAGACGCTAATCGACAAAATGCGGTGGCCTTTCTCGTCACCGCGGACTTCCCCAAAGCGAAAACCGTTCGCGTCAATGTTACTGCGCGCGAGAATCAGATCGAGATGATCGACCGTTTAGCCAGGGAAGCGGGCATGACCCGCTCCGCTTACATGGTGCAATCGGCAACGTCGGGGGTTGCCCATCAGAAGCGGGATGGATCCAGACGCCGAGGAATAACTGCGTTCGCAAAGCGGGGGAAGTCCACGACGACAAAGGCAGATTAATCCAAGCTTTTATAGGGCATGGGAAAAGCCTCGCCATATCGAGACACGCGATGAACTGATACGCGAGGAACGGAAATGGGAAGACGCTCTGGATCGCTACGCCGACGTAGTTAGCGCTTCGTGCGAGCAGGCGGAAGAGTCAGCCGCAGCCGCGTGTCAGCATTCCAAACCATTGTGCGCCCCCCACCCAGCCCCCCACCCTGGGTGGGGGGGCCATCTACATCGAGCCATCTTGGACAGGCGGGTTACTCACTACTCCCCGCTCACTACTCACTGTTCGCCCGTCAATTGTTAACCGTCGACCGGAACGCCGCCCCATCCAGCACCGGCTGCAAACTCTGCAGGACCTGGGGAAATTCAGCGGCGAGCGTCGTCACCGTCAAAACCCCGACCGAAGACCCGCTTCGCGCATAGATCCGGCGGTAGACCAGTTCCCTGCCGTCCTTGGTCGAGTGGCGAACATCGACCGCCATGCTTTCGTCGGCGCCACCGACCCGCGGCGGCATTATTGGCTCGATTTTGGGATCGCGGAGGTAGCCGCGCAGCATGCTGATTTGCGACTCCACAAATTGCTGCAAGGTGATTCCCCCAAGAAATTCCTCGGTAGCCGCCACGCTGCTCGGAAATTCCTCGTGGCCCGACTGCTGGAGTCCAAATCCTTCTTGCACTTGCCATTCAGCCGGCGCCTCGGGAAACGTCCAGCCCATCACCGAGAATGCAGCGCCTCGTGGACTGCCGTCGCCGCGCTCCAGCGGTCCATCCCCAAACTTCCGGGCAATGTGAGACGCAACGCCGGGTGGCGACTCAGAGACACGTGGCGGCTTCGCATCAGCGCCGAGCTGGCCTGGAACGGCGGGAAATCTCGGCGGAGCCTCCATGGGCTGCGGCACATTCTTGGCGGGAGGCTCGGAAATCGGCGGCAATATTTGAGCGGGTGGCGACCCCGCGGGTGTTGAAGGCTTAGCCTGCTCTTTCGGCGCAGGAGGCGGCTGCTCGGGAGCAGCAGGCGGCACAACTTCTTGAGGAGGCATCAAGGAGTCGAGTTTGGCGTCGGCTACGATTTTCACCGCGAAAATCGTTTGGCCACCCTTGATTTCATCGCCGTTGGCGAGCATCGCTTCATGGACCCGCGCGCCATTGAGGAAAGTGCCGTTGCTGCTCTTGCGATCCTGGACGCGGCAGCCCTGCGGCGCACACTCGACGACAAAATGCACGCCGGACATGAACGTGTCGTCCGGAAAGGCAAACTGCGCGCGCCCCGCCGCTCGCCCGACAAGCAGCGTATGGCCCGTGAGGAGCGAGACTTTTTGACCGGCAAACGGACCGGATTTGACTTCGAGAATGATTCCCATCGGCGGGTTATTTCCAGTTTGTCTAGATCCTTTGCGAGCCGAAATATTTTACTGGCCAGCGCGAGGCGCAATTTCTCGAAGCTGCGGCTGACCAAGACACAGTTATCCAGCGAAAGTTCCTGGCCTGCCCCTCGATGAGGCGCTTGCCGCCGCCCGTCCATCATAGACGAATGCAAGTCCACGCGAAACGGCCTACAGATGGGAACGACCGCAAGAGAGATGATCGTTGCCTTAATTCTTACCGGAAAAAGAGATAGCGGAAAGGACGGAATCGTAGACGGGACGGATGGAGGGCAGCTCCTTTTCGAGGGTGGTGAAGGTGAGGACACCGAGGATCGAGCCGCATCGAACATAGTCGCGGCGGAAGAAAATTGAAGGCCCTTCTTTGGGGCTGTACTGGATTTCAAGCGCGACAGTTTCCAGCGAACCGCGGATGGCGGTCGGGACGGCGACGTCGATTTTTGGCTTAGGCAGATATTCGCGCAACATCTTGATGTGTGCGTCGACGTAGTGCTGGAGAGTGAGACCGGGGCCGAGCGGTTCTTCCATTGCGCCAATGCTAGACGGAAAAGCGTCCTTGACGACTTGTTGAATGCCAAGCCCCTCCTGGATTTGCCATCCGTTGGGAATATTGTGGAAAGCCCAGCTCCCAATCACAAGTACCGGCGGTCTTGGAATTGCGGCGCCTGCTGGATGTTGGCCGGGCCGATCTTGAAAGGCAGGGGATGGCGCAGACATGGCGGGGACCTTGTGAGCGCGCTCAGACGGCAGCGAGGGACCCTGCGGAGAATCCGGGGCCACCGGAGGGAGAGCGGGCGTGCGAACTGGAGGGGTAGCCGCTCTGTGCATTTCCCCCGGCGCAACGGCCGGCGGTTGCACGATCGCTTGTGGACTAGACGAGATCGCCGGGAGCGGGTGGTCGGGAACGACGTGGACGACGAAGATCGTTTGGCCCGATTTGATTTCGTCGCCGTTGGCGAGGAGCATCGCGTCGCGAATTCTTGCGCCGTTCAAATAGGTGCCGTTAGTGCTTTTTTGGTCGATGACGTGGCAGCCGTTTGGACCGCAGTCCACGGCGAAGTGCACTCCGGACATCTCATTGTCGTGCGGAACGGCAAATTCCGCGCGCTCCGCCGCCCGCCCGATGAGGAGGGATTGCCCAAAGCTGACAGGGATTTTCTGTCGTGCAAAAGGTCCGGCTTCAATTTCAAGAATGACACCCAAGTCCGAACTCCCGCAGTAACCAGAGTGATGGAATTCTACCAATAGAGGAAGGCGCCATGGCAACCGGCCGCAGTAGGTGATGCGGAAGAACGCCGCTTGAGCAAAAAAGAGCGCGGATCGCGGGAATGCCGGTCATAGTTTTTTTTGGTTTTCTCGCCAGGTTTTCTCGTACTCCTCGACGGCGCGAGCCGGCGGCATGGAACTGGTCAAGAAATGGGTAGCGCCGCCCAGACGATCAACTACGAGAGGACCATTGCCGGGCATCAGAAATTTCTTGTCGCCGGTCTCTTGAAACTTCTTGGTAGTGTAAAAAAAGACCCAACCGAAGTCCTTTTCGAGGGTCTTATCCTGCAAGAGGACGAGAGGTTGCGAGGCCTTGAGATCGTCGACCGCTTTACGCGCGATCTCCAGCGCACGAGCCTTGGTAATACCCTGAGACTGCTCCTGATTTGCCATGATGCGCGGCACTCCCGAAACCGCAAAAACAAAAAAGAAAAAAAACGTAAGCCCCCAGCCGCATGATCTGCGGCACGAGTCATAGCGGGGCGGTAAAAGCATTCCACCAACGCGTGAAGCAACAGCACACGACGGACAGCTAGGGCTTCTTAGGAAGAACTCCGATGCCAACATCGGTCTTACCATCCGAGTTATAACGCTGGTTGGCGCGGTCCGGATCTCGAATGACTTCCTGCGGATTGCCCTTGCCCCAATCCTGAGCTTCGACAATGCCAACGTTTCCATGGTCGTTAGACATGACAACGACATGGGAGAAGTTCGGGTCGCCATACTGGATGCCGATGATGGCGATGGTACCATCACCTCCGGCTCGGACGGCGTCGAAGGCGTCCTTGAAGCTGTGCCCCCAAGCGATGGTCGTGCCATGGCGCTTTTCGATGTCCTCGAATGTGCCATCCTGCTTGTCTGGCGCAACGGCATCGGGGTCCTTTCCGGTGAGCCTGTCGATGACCGCATCAATGATGTTGCCACAATTAATTGTGCTGCCAAGAGGATTCACTTCCCCAGCCAAAGTCGCGGGTACGGAAGTGCCCATATCGCCGATCATCACGGTGAAGCAGCCGAGAATAATATTCCCGCCATGAACGGTAGGGTCACCTATGCGAGCGGCCATAAGATTTCCAATCATAACGGTGGCGGAGCCCATCATGATGGAATCGGGCGGGCCAACGCAAAGGGCCATGTCCGTGACCCGGGCGGCGGGCAGAAAACCAATCAGAACCGTAGGGCAGCACGGCGGAAGAATGGGGCCGCCCACGTGAGGCACGAGGACCGTCACTTGGGGACATACGTGCATGTCGGTCATGCGGGCGGCAGGAGGCATCGATCATTCATCCTTTGATGGAATCAATGTCATGAATTCTTAGTTCCGCCATGCTGCTCGTCTGGCTCGTCGGGATCCTTGGGAGGAGTGGGCATCGCAACAGAAGGAGCGCCGCCGCTATTGATCATGACCATGGTACCCATGATGGTGACTCCGGAAGCGTCGATCTTGACGAAGCCGCCAGGACCATTGATGGAAATGAATTCGTCCACGTTAATGGAGATTTTGGCGGCGTGCAGCGCCAGACCGTCGGTCGCTTCCAGACTATATTGCCCCTCTATTTGCTCGGAGCAGCCTCCTTTGATGTGGATCGAACAATCCCCATCGATGAGCAGGCGCGAGTTGCCTTCAACATGCAGATTGTCGTGCTGCTTGATATGGGTTTTGCGATCATTGCCAATCTTTCTAAGCCGATCATGGCCGACGTACTCACGGGAATCCGCCTCGACGCTCTCCGTCTTGTTGAGTTCGGCGTGAACTCTGAGGAGCTCGCTGCCTTTTTTGTCCTCGAAAATAATGGAGTTGAAAGTCGACGAAGAACCCTTGGGAGTGCTGCGAGTGATGATGCCGCTCCGCGTTCGATGATCGGGTAGCTTGCAAGGGGGCATGTTGTCGGCGTTGTATACGCGGCCGGTGATGATGGGCTGGTCCGGGTCGCCCTCAAGGAAGTCGACAATTACTTCCTGGCCGATACGGGGAAGGAAGATGGCGCCCCAGTTTGTGCCAGCCCAAGGCTGCGAGACGCGGATAAAGCAGGTGGTATTTTCGTCGTGCTTCCCTTCGCGATCCCAGTGAAACTGAACTTTGACGCGGCCAAACTTGTCGGTAAAGATTTCTTCGTCTTTTGGACCAACGACAATGGCAGTTTGAGAGCCCTGCATCAGGGGGCGACGCGTGGAGCGCAACGGCCTGAATTGGACGGCGACGGGTATGCAAGTGAAGGAATTGGAATAGGTGGAACCAGACCCACTGGGATCAGAGATTCCGGCGCCTTCGAAAGCGGAGTGAGTAACGGAAGTGAGCACGTAGGTACCATCCTGGTCCTTACGATCACTGTTCGTGACATCAAAACGAAAGCCAGCCGTGAAGGTCCGGGCGCGGCCGACCCCATCAACCACGGCATGGGGAACTTCTTCTTCTTCGATACGGCGATTTGCGTAGAACTCTCCCTCCTCACGCGAGTCATATTCTCCGGGGTAGTCATAAGTCTCGAGCTTGGAGTTTCCGCCCTGGTCGATCTTGCTGGGAACAGGCACCAACAAGCTTGTCGAAGGAGACTCGAAGCTGAAGTCGTTCAGAGTGTACTTGCCTGTGCGTATTTCCTGGGCAAATTGCCAGGAGTAAATAGTGTCTTCCTTGGCGAGGCTGCTGGTGTCGATGATTGGCGCGAATCGATATTTGGATTTAACCGGACAGGGCTTATGCTCAGAAGGAGTATCGGCCATGACCATCTTGTGGATGCCTTTGGCGTGGGTAAAGAAAAAGAATATGCCCTCTTGCTCCATGAGCCGCATGATGAACTGGGCGGCGGTTTCGCGGTATTGCACGCTGTATTCCCACTTGCGAAACTTCGAGGCGTCGAGCTTGATGTCCAGAAAGGCGTCGAACCCATGGCGTGTGAGGACATCTTTGACAATATCCGGAACATTCTTGTCCTGAAAAATGAGGCAGTCGGCTGTTCGAGTGAGGAACCAAAGCCACGGAACCATCTGTGCGATGTAATGAGTACCCTGTTTATCGCTGGCCAATTGCGTGAAGCGGCTGATAAACCCGTTGAAGAATCGCGCTGGAGAACCATCTTCGCCGTTAATGCTGACGGTGACATTCTTTCCCATGATGCCGTCGAAATTGATGGAATCGTCCGGTGAAAGCAGATCGAGTTGATACTCGAAAGGGCGAGAGATCTCCTCGGTGCCTGAGAAGGAGCGCAGAAAGAATTTCTTCTTGTCGGTATCGAGAGGCGTGTCAATGGAGAAGAAAACATTCTTGAATTCAGGGGTTGGCATGGCGCGTTCCCGCTAACGTACGGGGTTCCTCCTGGCTCGGATCATTTTGGAGTGCATCTGGCGATCCTCTCTCACTGTGGGATTTTATAGGGTGGAGCGACGCGCGGGACCGAAAAATACGCGCCGGCCAAGCCGCGGACTTCCACACCGTTTAGCTTGTTGCGGTTGGCATTAGTGGTGCCGACAGGAAACATGACGTCTTGTGTTTCGTTGCCTGCATTTGGGTGTTCCAAGCCAGCAGCATGACCGAGCTCGTGCAATAGCGTAGTCGGAAACGCAGTAGCCGCGTCCAAAAGGCAAAACGGAAGAAAGGAGCCGCCACCAGGCAAGGTGACTTTGCGATCGGGTTGGGAATTGTCGACGAGGGTAAAGCCCACGGCTTCGCGAGCGAACGACGCGCGAAAGGTGCAGACAACTACGGGGCAACGAAGCGGTGTGCCGGAGGCATTAAACAGCGCACCAGCAGCATTGCGAATTTCCTCCACCTGAATCCGGTCACCGACGTCGCCGCCGTTATAATTGAGAACATCAGGGCCGTTCGCGCCCTGAACGACGTCGAGCTTCATACCGTGCTGGCCCAGAATAGTGTTGGCATCCTGGATCCAGTTGGAGAGCGGAAAATTCGTAGCGGTGCTCGTCTTGAACACAATGA
>DATFZQ010000203.1:0-3598 GCA_035314345.1 Candidatus Acidiferrum sp. | reverse complement strand
AGTCCCGTTTTGTGGCGATCCCCGTTATGTGGCGTTCGAGCCCGTGCAAGCAATTCCGAGCTGCTGCGTTATCTGAACGAACGCCACATAACTGATCGAGGGTCAGAGACTCTGTAAGAAGGTCATAAGTCCCTTGTCTTCGGACCAGTGCTTCGCTGGTTTTGTTGGTTCGGGTTCGCAGTGTGCGATGGCTTTCGCTTTCGTCTCCAGATCGACTCGGGCGTAGATGTTTGTGGTGTCGACCGAGACGTGGCCGAGCCAGTCGCGCACGGTGTTGATGTCCACACCACCTCGAAGAAGATGGGTCGCGGTCGAGCGCCGGATCGTGTGCGGGCTCACCTTTTTTGTCGCCAAGGATGGCATCCCGCGCACCGTTCTTCGAACGTATCGTGTCACCAAATCATAGATACCGAAGCGCGTGATGGGGCGACCGTACCGGTTTAGGAAGACACGCTCTGCCGGAACCCTCCCCTGGATGGCAGCCGCCAGCTCGTTCACGGTCTGAGGCCAGAGGGGGCAGTGGCGTAGCTTGTTGCCCTTTCCACGTATCTTTACCCACGAAAGGTCGCGCTTGGGGACGTGTGCAAGGTTGAGGTCCCCAACGAGGACCTGTGCAGCTTCGTCGGCACGTGTGCCTGTGTTGTAGAGGAACAGGAGAAGAAGGTGATCGCGCTGCCCCTGCGCAGTCTTGAGGTTGGGGGCCGCGAGGAGGGCATCGATTTCAGCCTTTTCCAAATAATCGCCGGGTGTCTGCGTGCATTTCTTGAAAGGTATGAGGCAGATTTCCTCACACCAAGCGATGTGCTCGGGGCTGTGCAGGGCCACGAAGCGGGCCAGCGAGTGGAGGGCTGCCAGGCGCTGGTTCCGTGTCGAAATGGCGCAGCCCCGGCTCTCCTCCAGATGAAGAAGGAACATCCTCACCAAGTCGGCGGATACGTGGATCACCTCCATGGCATCGATGCTCCTGCGGACCTTCCGGGCAACGAAAGGAATCAGTAGAGTAAGGGTGTCCCGGTAGCTTTGTTGTGTGCCTCGGGACAGATTCCGCTCCTTGATCAGGTGTTCGAGAAGGAAGCGACGGACCCAGGGACCGAGTCGGCTGCTGTCAGCCATGGCTCACCTCCCCGAAAACATATTGGGCGAAGCGTTGGCTGGCCTCGTGTAACAGCTCGGGAGTCATCGTGATATAGAGTTGAGTGCTGGCGATGTCAACGTGACCCAAATACGTTGACAACAACGGCAGCAATCTCTGGACATCCTTGCCTTCTCGGTACCACGCCGTCAGCCGATGAACCGCCGCGGCGTGTCTCAGATCGTGGAGTCGTGGCTGACACCGTGGGCCACCTTTGCGGCGGACGCCGCTATGTGTCCGGAGCCGCTGGAAGGCACACCGGAGAAGCCGGCTGGAGATCCTGGCACCGAGCCTCGTCACAAAAAATGGGGCGTTGGTGCTCTGCGAGTGCCTATCCCTCTTTCGCTGCTTTGCGTACTTGGTCATCACGTCATTTAGGTCGCTTCCCAAAGGCACCAGCCGCGTCTTGTAGAATTTCGTGTCCCGAATAACGATCACTGCTTCTTCCAGGTCGACATCCGCAAGATTCAAGGAAAGAGCTTCGCTGACTCGTAGCGCGGCCCCATAGAGCAGGAGCAATATCGCTCGAAAGGTGTGAGGCTCCATCACGATTCTCGTCTTATGTTTCTGATAGGACGCCGTGCTGTCGAGGAGGCGGCGCAACTCCTCCTGGGAGTAGATGTGAGGGACAAAGCGCGCCGGTGGTTTGGGGACGGTGGCGGGTAAGGGTGATGTGGAGAGATAACCGCGAGTGACCGCATAGCTGAAGAACCCGCGCAGCGTCCCATACTTCAAATGCCAGTAGCGGGTGATGGGCCCGCGGCCGGCGAGAAACGCTGCCACCTGGGGTGGTTTCACGGAATCGATCTCCACGCTTTCTTCGACAAAACGGGAGAAGGTACGCAGACGCTTCCCATCGCTTTCAAAATCCTGGCCCAGGCTTTTCCGGAAGGATACGTATTGAGCAATCAGTTGCGTAAGTTTCATAGCAGACCTCGGAGGCTGAGGTTCGCGACTTCCCGAAGTCCGGTCAGGTTCACTTTTGCATAGACGGCGGTGGTTTTTGATAGGCGGTGGCCGAGATGATCACCAATCTCCTTTAGGGAGAACCCTTGCGCCAGCAGATGTGTAGCACTGGCGTGACGAAGCGCATGCGGCCCGTGCCGCTCTATGGGAGGGTCCAGAGAGAGCGTGCGTTTTGCAACGATCGTCCAAATGGAATTTCGTCTCAGGGGCTGGATGGGCGCCTCAACCGTCAGAAAAACTTCTCGATACGAAGACCGAGGGCGCGCTTCTCTGAGATAGCGGATGATGGCTTGGCCGACGGTAGGGGAGAGGGGATAAGGCTCTCGCCTTCGCCCTTTGGTGCGCGAGATGAAAAGCAAGTCCTTTTCCCAATCCAAATCTTCCAGCCTCAGAGCCCGCACTTCGCCGGAGCGCAGGGCGTAAACGGCCAGGAGAAGCAAAATGGCGCGATCCCGAATATCCTTGGGCCGGGATCCCTCGGTGGTGGCGACAAGGCGCTGCACATCGTTCCAGGATGGACCCTTGGGTAGGTTTTCGTGCTGATACACCCGTGGCGATGCGACTAATGCGGCGAGCCCTCGTGTGCACCAACCTCTGCTCTCGGCATATCGAAGGAAGGAGCGGAGGCTGGAGGCATAAGCCCGGACCGACAACCGTGCATATCCGTCGTCGCGCCCTTTGCGGGCCAGCGCTTCATCAACGTTGGTGATCGCTATCTGGCGCAAAGAGCTGTGGTCCCGAAAGAACCACGCCAAAAAGTCTTCGACATACCAATGCCTAGTCTGAATGGTCCCCTCCAAGAGCCCCTTTTCCACCCGCAGGTAGTCAGCGAACGGTTCGAGTAGAGAACGATAGGCGGGAGGCGTCTCGTCGGGGAGTCGCAGGCGCCCTAAGAATCGAAGCCACCTGACCGCACGGGAGAGAACCTGTACGCGTCCGCGTCGACCATTTTTGTACTTAAAGTGCCGGGGCCGACGATTGACCCATCGGCTCACGCCCGCCTGGATGGCGGCAAGACCGAGGGAGTCGGAGGACGTTGCCAAACCGAGCAAATTCTGGATCAGCAGCAGGTCCGCTGCTAGCTCGCGGAGAGTAGTGAGGCCGTAACCTTGGTTAGCGCAATGCTGCAAATACTCCAGCCGCTCTTGCAGGAGTGGACTGCTGAGGTGGCGCTGCACCGCCGCACGGGATCTAAAAAGCTTATCAAACATTTTCGACCTCCAAAGTTGGGATTGAATAACCATCCCGACTATAGAGGAGGCCGAAGCAGCAACTTATGTTGCGGAGAGGCCGAAGGGCACTAAAGCCTGATGGGCCGCTCTGGCTTCTGCGCCACATAACGGGGATCGCCACAAAACGGCATTTTGTTATGGACAACAAAAGTCCCGATTAGCCTTTCCACGAACGGATGGGACAGCGGAACGCAGGGGACGGACTTGATTTCTGTCACCGCCAGTATCCGCAAATTGGCTTGCCATTGGTGGAACCGATAGAGCGGAT
>DATFZQ010000202.1:0-4142 GCA_035314345.1 Candidatus Acidiferrum sp. | reverse complement strand
TTCACAACAGTTAGACATGCTGTAGGATAACCAGGAAATAGAGAGCTCACCTTGATCTCGGCCTCCTCGAACAAGCATCTAGCCATCGTCGCCTGGGTTCTGCAGGTTCTGACCGGCTGCCTGTTTCTTTTCGCTGGGGCTTCCAAACTCTTCGGAGTCGCCGAAATGGTCGATTTCTTTGCTCGGGTCGGTTACGGGCAATGGCTTCGATACTTTCTTGGAGTCCTTGAAGTGGGGAGCGCCGTTACGCTTTTCTTCCCGCGCCAAGCTTTCTACGGAGCCCTGGTCCTCTTCCTGTCGCTAGTGGGACACATTGTTATCCATGCGCTCGTGCTCCACCGCCCCGCTACATTTCTCGTGTTTCTACTTGCCCTGACTTCGCTGATAGCATTTCTTCGTCGGCCTCAGCCTACGCATGGAGTAGTTCCTTAGTGTAACGAATCCCGCACCGTGCTCTTCCCGCCGAATCGTGAACGAGATGGCGATTTCACACCAGCTACGCTTCGGGAGTTTGAGTCGGCGTTCGCGCCCCCGCTCCGCCGGGGCGAAGTTGGCCAATATTAGCGGGTTACGTTTTCATTGGCCCAGCGTCCTTCAGGTTCAGGGAGAGTGTTATGACTATGCTCCAGGACGGTCGCGTCCTGATCGCGGGTGGAATGGTTGAGAACGGGGTATTTCTGAGTTCGGCCGAACTCTTCGATCCCGCAACCGGCCGCTTCAGTACAACCGATAACATGCAATCTCGTCGCGTGGGCCACAGCGCAACGCTTCTCCTTAATGGCACCGTACTTATCGCCGGAGGATTGGCTGGACGGGTCTTCGAAGGGGGTATCCGGCAGGTTCGTTGTCGCTGGTAGCGTTGGGACAACCACTGGGGGTGTTTATCGATAACAGGTGAGGAGAGCTTGCCGCACCGGTTTGTATCACTAAGGAGAATCCTATGTCTCAGGAGAAATCAGTGAAGCCAGAGGTAGTCAGGACAATCACAGTGCCACTCTTCGTGATGGCCGTCGTGTTGAGCGCCGCGTGGGCGCAGCAAGCACAGGACGCCAAAGCCCTGTATCCAAGCATGGCCCCAATCGAGCAATACTTGATGGCGAATCGGAATGCCGAGATAGCCCTGGCGCAGAGTGCGGCGCCGGAATCCATCTCGCGCGATGCTGAGGTGCTGGTGCTTGGACGTCACGGTTACGAAACTGCGGTCAAGGGGAAGAACGGTTTCGTGTGCATCGTGGAGCGTTCCTGGACGGCTCCCCTCGATTCCCCGGACTTTTGGAATCCTAAGCTGCGTGGACCGCTCTGCCTGAATGCCGCAGCCGCACGCTCCTACCTCCCGCGCACCATCAAGAAGACGGACTTGATACTGGCCGGACGCACGAAAGCTCAGATGTCTGAGGCCATCACCGCCGCAATCGACAAAAAGGAATTGCCGGCGATGGAACCCGGGGCGATGTGCTACATGCTGTCCAAGCAAGGCTACTTGAGCGATAGCGACGGACACTGGCATCCGCACCTGATGTTTTTCTTTTCACAAACCGACCCTGCAGCCTGGGGAGCCGACCTGCCGGGCTCTCCCGTCCTCGCCTTTAATGACACTTGGGAGCACTTGACTACGTTCCTGGTTCCGGTGCGAAAGTGGTCGGACGGAACGGCTGATCCTAGCGATGAGCACTGACGTTCGATCTTGCCGACCCATGGGCATGTAGAGTAGATCGTCAGGACCGTGAATCAGGGAGGGTTGGCTGCGTAAGGGATTAGGAGAAAGTGATGACAAGCGTCGACGTGTCGGTCGGCGTCCACTCTTTATCGATGAAATTCAGTGCGATGCTGTTTCATCCCGAGCGACGAGCTCTTAGACGGAAATCCCTTGATGGCCGTTTACGCGCGTCGTCTTCTATACAATGTCTCAGCTTAAGAGGTCCACATGCGCAGAACGCTGACTTGCTGCATACTTCCAAGTTTGCTTTTGGCGGCGGCCGTTTCGCTCGCGGCTTCGAAAGAGAAGGTTGTTGATCTGACCGCGGCGGATGGCACCAAGCTCAAGGCGACGTACTTTTCTGCCGGCAAGCCCGGCCCCGGCGTACTCCTGTTGCACCAGTGCAACCGCAATCGCCAGAGCTGGTACGGTCTGGCGGACCAGCTTGCCGCTGCGGGCATCAACGTCCTCGCTCTGGATTATCGCGGCTTCGGCGAGAGCGGCGGAGTGCCGAACGAAAAAGCAACGCAACAGGAAGCGATCGCCGAGCAGGCGAAGTGGCCCGGCGACATCGATGTTGCATTTCAGTATTTGCAATCGCAGCCGGGCGTCTCGCGCGACGTCATCGGCGTAGGTGGCGCCAGTTGCGGAGTCGGAAACTCCGTCGCGACCGCGATGCGCCATCCCGAGGTGCGATCGATGGTGCTGCTCTCCGGCAACACGAATTATGCCGGACGCCAGTTCCTGCGCAACGACAACAAGGTTCCCACGTTTTTCGCCTATGCAGATGACGACGAGTTTCCACCCAGCGTGCTGTCCATTCAGTGGCTGTACTTCATCACCGCCGATCCTGGCAAGAAGCTGGTGCACTACCCGAACGGCGGACACGGCACGGAAATCTTCCAGGCCCATCCTGAGCTGATGGCCTCGATCACAGAGTGGTACGTAACTACGCTGATCAAAACTCCGGGGCAGGCGCCCGCGGCAAAGGAGTCGGTGACGCTTCCGCCGCAGGTGCAAGTGCTCAACACCATCGATGAGCCGGGCGGCGCGGCGAAAGTTCAAGCGCAATTGCAGGAAGCTCGCCAGCACGATCCCAAAGCCGAGCTTTTCGACGAGATGTTGGTCAACTTTATGGGCTACGAGCACATGCTGACCGGCGACATGAAGTACGCTATCGAAATCTTCAAGCTGAATGTCGTGGCGTACCCGAACTCGCCGAATGTGTACGACAGTCTCGGCGATGCGTACCTCGCCGACGGACAGAAGGAGCTGGCGCGCGAAAATGCGAAGAAGGCGTTGGAGCTGTTGCCGTCGGACACAACCGATCCGCAACAACGCAAGGATGGAATCCAGGCCAGCGCAGAAGGCAAGCTGAAACAGCTCGGAGATGCATCGCAGTAAACGTGTAAGCTTAGAACCTATGGCTTAGACGCTTCTCCAGCAAGGATTTTCGGCACACTCAAGGGCGCTGGGCTGACTAGCGGCGCTTTCCAAAAACGTTGCGTGCCGACACTGCTAAAACAATTGACTTTTCGGCGCTGGCGTCTGGCATTCCGGCTTTTCCAAAACCACTTGGTTTTGGAAATGTCAATTTCGGAAAGGCCTTACGGATGGCCGACCAACCGCCAGCGGCCAGCTCGGTTCTGGCGATTACTAGTGGAATGGCGATTTCTCATTCACTAATCGCACTTGCGGGCTGCACTGGTGCGGATGGAAGACCATGGACGAGTGTCCCGATAAAATCGTTTCACTGCGTTGCGAACGGGCGAGACGGATGTATTATGGTGCTGTTCTTGTGGGCAAAAAAGAAATTCCGGCTTATGCGACCTATGTGGCTCGCGCTCACGTTCTTGCTTCTTGCGTCTCTTCCAACCTTTCCACAGAGTGCTAGTTCCTCCCAGCCCGAGGGCACAATCACTGGTACCGTGCTTGATGAGAATGGGCAACCATTCAAAGGCGTACAAGTGCGCACCTATATGCTGGGCGCACCTGCGGGATCCAAAGAATCACGCGGTGACTGCCCGGCTACAACGGATGAAGCGGGCAAATTCCAGATTGACCACGTAGCAATGGGAACGTTCGGCGTCGAGGCAATCAAGCTAGAAGATGGCTACGTCGCTTTCGCCGGCACCAGTGTAAAGAAAGTGGTCACCTTAACACCGAACCAGTTGTCGGCGACAGTTGTATTGAAGCTTGGCCCTAAACCGGGAGTGCTACTTCCGAGCGTGAAGGACAAATTCACAGGAAAGCCTGTAACAGTTTTTGAGGTAAGCTGGGCGATCTCTAATCCCGACGACCCGAACAGCAGCTACTCAGGCGGCCAGACAATCAGCCGAGTGAACGAGCGCGCCATAGTTCCACCGGAAAAATATCTCGTTCTGACAATCTCCGCCCGCGGCTACGAGAAATGGGTCTACCACGACCCATCTGATCCGTCTCGACC
>DATFZQ010000201.1:0-16171 GCA_035314345.1 Candidatus Acidiferrum sp. | reverse complement strand
AATTGTTAGAGGAATCAGGTCACTAATCGCTGTTTCAAACAAGTATCGTCAGCGCGCCGCTTCGTGGCTGGCGCGAATCTCCTGCCAGCGACGCGGACGTTTGTTGGCTTGCAGAACCTTTTTCCGAAGGCGAATCGATTTCGGCGTGATTTCGACAAATTCGTCATCGGCGATGAATTCAATCGCCTGTTCGAGGCTGAGCTCGCGGTGCGGAATCAGCCGAATCGCCTCATCCGCACTCGAAGAACGCATATTCGTCTGCTTCTTTTCCTTGGTGACGTTCACTTCCATGTCTTGCTCGCGGGAATTTTCACCGATGACCATTCCTTCGTAGACTTCGATCGCGGGCCCGATGAACAGTTCGCCGCGCTCCTGAAGGTTCCAAAGCGCAAAAGCCGTCGATGGTCCGGAGCGATCCGCAACCAGCGCGCCGGTGGGACGCAGCGCCATCTCCCCCGCATAGTTCGTCCAACCATCGAAAATCGAGTGAATCAAAGCTGTGCCACGCGTATCCGTCAGCAATTGACTGCGTAGACCGATCAGCCCGCGCGAAGGAATTTTAAAGTCCATACGTACACGGCCGGAATTGTGATTGCTCATCTTAAGCATTTCGCCGCGTCGGCTGCCCAATGTTTCCAGAATGATCCCGATAAAATTCTCAGGCACGTCGATGACCAGGCGCTCGAGCGGCTCGAGCTTCTTGCCATTTTCCGTGCGCACGACGATTTCCGGTTTGCCAACCATCAGCTCGAAGCCCTCACGCCGCATGGTTTCGATCAGGATGGCGAGCTGAAGTTCACCGCGTCCCAGCACGCGAAACGATTCCGGCGTATCCGTATCTTCCACGCGAATCGAAACATTTGTGAGCAACTCTTTCGCTAGGCGGTCGCGCAAGTCACGCGAAGTCAGATAGCTGCCTTCTTTTCCGGAAAGAGGACTGCTGTTCACGGTGAAAATCATGGCGAGCGTGGGCTCGTCGATCAGCAGCGGTTCCAGAGGCGACGGGTTCTGAAGATCCGTAATGCTCTCGCCGATCTGAATGCCTTCCACTCCGGCGATGGCTACAAGATCACCCGCGCCAACCGCTTCCGCTTCATCGCGCTCGAGTCCACGAAAAGTGTAGAGCTTGGTGATCCGCGTGGAGATCAGCTTTCCGTCCAGCTTGCTGATGCCGACATCCTCGCCACGCTTGAGCGTGCCGTTGAACACGCGGCCAATCGCGATGCGCCCGAGAAAATCGCTATAGTCCAAATTCATGACCTGAATTTGCAACACGCCGTCCGGGTCGCCCGGCGGCGCAGGAATGCTTTTCACAATGGTTTCAAACAGCGGGAGAAGATCCTTTGAGTTGTCCCCGATCTGCCGATGCGCGATGCCTTCGCGCGCATTCGTGTAAACCACGGGGAAGTCGAGTTGGTCTTCCGTGGCATCCAGGTCGATAAACAGGTCGTAGATTTCGTCGAGCACTTCTTTCGCGCGCGCATCCGTGCGGTCGATCTTGTTCAGCACAATCACAGGCGGTAGCTTCGCCGCGAGTGCTTTCTGAAGGACGTAGCGCGTTTGCGGCAGCGGCCCTTCGCTGGCATCCACCAGCACCACAACTCCATCGACCATCCGCAGTGCGCGCTCGACTTCGCCGCCAAAATCGCTGTGGCCCGGCGTATCGACAATGTTGATCTTCGTGTCGTGGAAAAAAAGCGCCGTGTTTTTCGCGAGAATGGTAATCCCGCGCTCGCGTTCAAGGTCGTTGGAATCCATCACGCGCTCGACAAGCGCTTCGTTGGCGCGGAAAATTCCGCTCTGCCGCAGCATGGCGTCGACCAAAGTCGTTTTGCCGTGGTCTACGT
Organism: Candidatus Acidiferrum sp.; assembly: GCA_035314345.1. Taxonomy (GTDB): domain Bacteria; phylum Acidobacteriota; class Terriglobia; order Acidiferrales; family UBA7541; genus Acidiferrum. Next base: position 14,324 of record DATFZQ010000201.1, on the reverse strand, counting down.
GCGCGATAATGGCGATATTACGAATATTTTGGCTCATGATTTCTACGTCGGTCTGCGGACTACTCAGCGGCAGTCACTGCAAAGACAAAAATAGCTGCTGAAACAACCAGCAGCCCGGACGAATCTCCTCTGTTCTCAGGTGTGGTCGAGCAACCTATAGTTTAGCAGACCGGCCCCATGTGGGACAGCCATTCTTGGCTGTCGCTTTCTCGCAGTCTACGTCCCGTGCCGGAGAGAAATTGAAACATCTGTTCCTCCGCGCGTTTCGTGTACTATCCTCACCCAGGTTGGATCGCCTGATTCAAACGTGGAGTTGTTGGAGGAATTCCGATGCGATTCGTGCGCTTGTGGTGGTACGGCAGAATCTATTTGTGGGTTATAGCCATCCTGCTGCTATTTGTGCTTACTGGCCGCGCCCAAGCGCCCAATCCGCCCGACTATTCGCTGCTCTTCAACAAAACGGACGTCATGATGACCGCGCGCGACGGCGTCAAACTGCACACGGAAATCTACATGCCTAAGAATTCCACCGAGCCGCTCCCCATCGTCATCGAGCGGACTCCTTACGGAATACACGACGATGATAAAGGTTATAGTCGCATTCTCGGACGCTACGCTGAGATGATTCCCGACGACTACATCTTCGTCTTTCAGGATATTCGCGGACGCTACGGATCCGAAGGAACTTTCGTGATGCAGCGGCCAGTTCGTGATCCGAAAGATCCCAAAGCCATCGACGAGGGTACGGACACCTACGACACCATCGACTGGCTGGTAAAAAACGTCCCGCACAATAACGGTCGTGCAGGTCTAGTCGGCATCTCGTATGGTGGCTGGCTCACGGTGATGGGAATGCTCGAGCCGCATCCCGCGCTCAAAGCCGTTTCCGAGCAGGCTTCCCCTGCGGACATGTTTCTCGGCGATGATTTTCATCACAACGGCGCGTTCCGCCTGAGCTACGGCTTCGAATACTCCACCATGATGGAGACTGGGAAGACGAATTTTGTATTTAAGTTCGATCAGTTCGACACCTATGAATGGTATTTGCGTCTCGGCGCGCTTTCGAATGCCGACAAAAATTACGTCCACGGGACGCTGCCCACCTGGAAGGATTTCGTCACGCATCCGAATTACGACGCCTTCTGGAAACAAGAGGCCATGGCTTACATCTTGACGAAGCCAAAAGTGCCCAATCTCAATGTGGCTGGCTGGTGGGACCAAGAAGATGCTTATGGTCCCATGAAGATTTACGAACTTCTCGAGAAAAATGATCCGGATCACCTGAATTATCTCGTCGCAGGACCGTGGAATCACGGCGGCTGGGCCCGCAGCTCTGGCAAATCCCTTGGAGCGATTCCCTTCGGTAGTGATACATCACTGTACTTCCGCCAAAAGATTGAAGCGCCCTGGTTCGCCTACTGGCTAAAGAACAAGGGCAGTCTGCCGCTCAAGGAGGCGCTGCTTTTCCAAACTGGAAGCAACAAATGGGTGCAGTTTGATTCCTGGCCTCCCGACGATGCGGCAACGCGAGAAATTTACTTCCGCGAAGACGGCAAGCTCTCTTTCGACGCCCCGCAAGTGGCCACCCCGCAATCATTCGATAGCTATGTCAGCGACCCAGCTCATCCCGTTCCCTATCGCCATCGTCCAATTGACATGACTTATCCCGACGATCATCCCGGCGGCTGGCCCACCTGGCTCGTCGAGGACCAGCGGTTCGTGGACAATCGCCCAGACGTGCTGACCTGGCAGACTGACGAACTCACCGAGGATTTGACGGTGACCGGCAGTGTGACCGCAAAACTCTTTGCCTCCACGACGGGAAGCGACTCCGATTGGATCGTCAAACTAATCGACGTCTACCCGGAAAAATATCCCGACGACTGGAAACTCTCCGGCTACGAATTGATGATTGCGGATGAAGTATTTCGTGGGCGTTTCCGCAAGTCATTTGAAAAACCGGAACCCATCACGCCAGACGCGATAACGCCATTCACGATTGATCTGCACACCACAAACCACGTTTTCAAGAAGGGTCATCGCATCATGGTGCAAGTACAAAGCACGTGGTTTCCCATCATCGATCGCAATCCGCAGAAATTTGTCCCCAACATTTTTGAAGCAAAGGAATCCGACTATCAGAAAGCGACTCAGCGAATCTACCGTTCGAAGGAATATCCTTCGGGAGTCGTGCTTTCACTTGCGCCAGCAACGGCGGGAAACTAGCATTTTTTTAATCCGCGAATGCCAATTCGGCGAGGCAGCTTCCTGCTGGCGGAAATGGTGCGCTCAATCTCTTGTGATATTCTCGACTTCGCCCAAAAATGCTGATCATCCGCGTCACTCCAGAGGGAGTTTCCATGCGTTCCGTCCGTAAGATAGCCAGCGCCCTTGTTCTATTTGCCATAGCGGGTCTTGTGTTCGTGCCGCGCTTTGGAGCCGCTCCGCAGCGCCAGCGTCCTGATTATTCGGCGCTCTTTAACAAGACAGATGTGATGATTCCCATGCGCGACGGCGTCAAACTGCACACCGAGTTCTACACGCCAAAAAACACTACAACGCGGCTTCCGATCCTCATGAATCGGACTCCTTACGGAATCGCCAGCTCGGACAAAGGCATCAGCGGCATGATTTATCGGTACTCGGACATGGTTTCAGAAGACTACATTTTCGCATTTCAGGATATTCGCGGGCGCTACCGCTCCGAAGGAAAATTCGTCATGCTCCGCCCGCTGCATGATCCGAGCGATCCCAAAGGAGTGGACGAAAGCACCGACACATACGACACGATCGACTGGCTAGTGAAAAATGTTCCGAACAACAACGGCCGTGTCGGTCTCGACGGCATTTCTTATGACGGCTTTCTTGTCACCATGGGCATGATCAATCCGCATCCCGCGCTCAAGGCTGTCTCCGAGCAAGCTTGCATGGGAGATACCTGGCTCGGCGACGATTTCTTTCACAATGGCGCCTTTCGGCTGAGCTACGCTTTCGAATACACTGCCCTGCTGGAATCCTCGAACGAAAATTTCAGTTTTGCCTTTGACCGCTTCGATGTTTACGACTTCTACCTCCGCCTCGGCGCGCTTTCGAATGCGAATGCAAAATATTTCCACGGAAAATTGCCGACCTGGAACGAATTCGTCGCCCACGCAAGTTACGACGATTTTTGGAAACGCCTTGCGGTTTCTTACGGCTTGAAAGAACCCACCGTCCCGAATCTCAACGTCGCCGGCTGGTGGGACCAGGAAGATTTCTACGGGCCGATGGCCACGTACGCGCGCCTGGAGAAATCCGACTCGAAGCATCTCAATTATCTCGTCGCGGGACCGTGGAATCACGGTGGATGGGGCGGCGGCTCAGGCAAGTCCCTTGGCGCGATTCCTTTTGGCAGCGACACGTCTGTTTACTTCCGCCAGAAGATCGAAGTTCCCTGGTTTGAATACTGGCTCAAAGACAAAGGCGCGCTGCCGCTCAAGGAAGCGCTTCTGTTCCAAACAGGGAGCGACAACTGGGTTCATTTCGATTCCTGGCCTCCACGCGAGGCACAAACCAAGAACCTCTATTTCCGCGAGGATGGAAAACTTTCTTTCGATGCTCCGCAAACCGATTCCGCTGACGCCTCCGACAGTTACGTAAGTGATCCGGCGCATCCCGTGCCGTATCGTCATCGCCCCATCGACATGACCTATCCTGAGGATCATCCCGGCAGTTGGTACACCTGGCTTGTCGAGGATCAGCGCTTCGTCGACAACCGCCCCGATGTGTTGACCTGGCAAACCGAAGATCTATCTGAAGACGTTACGCTCGCGGGCCAGGTCACCGCCAAATTATTTGCTTCCACAACCGGCAGCGATAGCGATTGGATTGTTAAATTGATTGATGTTTATCCGCAAAAATATCCTGACGACTGGAAACTCTCAGGCTACGAACTCATGATTTCCGATGAAATCTTCCGCGGCCGCTACCACAATTCTTTCGAGAAACCGGAGCCGCTCAAGCCCGGCGAGGCGACGCCTTTCACGATCGATCTCCATACTGCGGACCACGTTTTCAAGAAAGGCCACCGCATCATGGTGCAAGTGCAGAGCAGTTGGTTCCCTCTGTATGATCGTAATCCGCAGAAATTTATTCCCAATATTTTCGAAGCGAAAGATTCCGACTACCAGAAAGTCACCCAGCACGTTTATCGTTCCAAGCGATTCCCGTCAAGCGTCGAAATCATGACTTTGCCGCAGGGTGCAGCAAGCGCAGGAAATTAAATAGCCTGCGAGTTTTCAGCCTGGGCGCCCTCAGCGCAGGTCGCTCGCAAGCGATTTACAGCTCCCCACCAAAGGAAAATAAGCGGGCGCGGGACCAAATTAAAGAAATTGTATATAGTCTCCCTTGCATCGTGTTCGGACGACTGGCCTGTCCCAATAACGGACAACTGTTCGTATTCGGCCAACATTTATGCATATTTTATGACTATATTAAGAATAGATTTTTAGCCGGACTGCCGAAGCCTTCGGAAAGTCAGTTCTGTCTGTTCTTTGTTGCGTGAACTTGCTATCACGAAAAAAAGGAAACTTCTTCATTGGAATTTCGTATTCTCCATTAAACACCCAGGCGTTTTGTGCGTCTAATGTCTATATAGGATGGGGTGTATGACTCCAAACGTTATCCCAACTCTGGATACCGGGATGGACGAACGATCAAACTTCGCGCCTTCTTTAGGCCCGCGTTTTATGCGTTTTGGTCCGTTTCAGGTTGATCAGCACCGGCAAGAAGTAACCAAGAATGGCTCGCGACTCAAGCTGCATGGAAAGGTGTATCAAGTCCTGGTCGCGCTTCTGGACAAGCCCGGCGAGGTCGTAACCCGCGAAGAATTGCGACAACGCCTCTGGCCTGCCGACACGCACGTAAATTACGACGCCAACGTCAACACAACGGTAAACAAGCTCCGTCAGGCACTCGGTGATTCCACGGAAAAACCTCTTTACATCGAGACGATTCCTCGCAAAGGGTACTGTCTGGTGGTGCCCTCCGAAGCCTCCGATGTTCCCGGCGCGCCGCTCGCGCCAGAGGCCGTACCTGAGAACACTCCAGAAATCGCCGCTCCGGTTCTCACCAAGGAACCCGCAGCCGCACGTTCCGGGTTCTGGATACCTCTCAGCGTCGTCGGCCTCATCCTTGCCGGAATGCTGCTCGGCGCCGGCATTACCATCACGACTCTATTGATCGGTCACTTCGCGCAAGCCACGCGCTGGCCGTAGTGAGGAACTCCGAGTTTATCTCCGGAATATCCTGCGCCGGACTCTGATTCGGGCTGCATGGCTATCGCTTCCGCTTGCCTACTATTGCTTCTGCGAGACTGTCGTTTCCCCGGAATGAAACTCCGTCCATGGTCCCGCCTTCATATCGCGCAAATAAGGCTCCTGCCAAGCATATTCCGGATGCGCCGCGAGAAACGGTTTGGCTAGAAAATTCTCCCCGCAGGGATGTCCCACCCGCGCCACCATTTTCATCTCTTTCGTCATACTTGAATCCGTCGCCTTGGCTTGCACGGCTCCGCCGGGAAAATACGGCGTCCATCCCCACACATCCACTCCGCGCGGCGAGGAATCCACGTGCCCGCATAGCGTTCGCTCGTTCGTCTCCGGTTTCTGATGATAACTATCGACGTGATCGCCGAGCATTTTCTCCGCGAGGTTCACGTCGATCTTACCCTTGTTCTCTTTCAGCAGCGTATCCCATCGCACGCGACGCGCATTGGGCGATATCTCAAGATTGCCCGGTTCGAATTGCGGCGCATCCTCTTTGATCACTTTCGGATCGCGCGCCCAGTTCGATCCCGCGAACTCGCCATCTTTCGTTCGCCACAATTTGTAAGCCTTCAGCCCCAGCTCAAGCTGCGCGATCTCGCCGGTTTTGCTGTCGCCCAGAAGCCAGTCGTTGGCGTAGCCGCCATTGTTGCCGTCGAGCATGATTTTCGTGTACTCGTCGATCGACCCCGCGTATTGCAGAGCCTTCCTCGCGCGCACAAATTCGGCCTTCCCGTTGGGATCCCAGCCCTCAAACTGCGTGATCGTTGTCTCCGTCACCATCAAACCGTCACTGTTGATCCCGAAGTCGTCGTCACTCGCTATCACCCCCGGAAATCCATCCATCAAAATTCGGTGGCCGGTCTTCGGAGCAATGTCAAAAACAATGCGCCAGCGTTCGCCGTTTGCATAGCTTGTCCAATTGTTGTGCGCCATGACGATTTTTCCGTCTTTCGTCCAGCTTCCGGTCGCCACAAACGCGCTGCAATTTCCGGGGCTCTTTAAATTCGGTGCATGCGCCACTTTCTGCTGCTTGTTGAACCAAGGCACGTAGTAATCCGGCAGTTCTTCAAACGCGTTCATGGCCACGATGTCGTCTACATCCAGCTTTGAATTTGTCCGCGCATACAGACCTTCCACAATTCCCTGCAACTCCTGCTGGTACTCGGCGTCAATCTTAGGCCAGAGCATTTCATGCGCAGCCTTCCGGAAGAACGCCCAGTCGCGCTCTGTCTCATGCATCATTCCGGCGCTCACGGCTCGGAACGCATCCTCTATATCAGCTGCCAACAAATAGCCGTGCTGAAAACCTACCATTGCCGGATCGCCTTCGAGATGCACGTAGATCCAGCCGCCATCTTCGAAGCGGTGCGCGCCCGCAAGCCGCGGATCGTTGGCGCCAGTTTGCCTCTGCCCAGACACAATCGTTGCTGACAGGCCACCTTTGCCTGCCGTGACATCCGTTCCGCTGCCGCCCAGCCACCACAGCGCGGCCCCTCCCAGAAGTATCACGAGAATCGCCGCCACCCGCCTGGTCGAACTCATTCCCGCAGCTGCCTCCATTTAAGCCTCCTACTTCTCCGTGCCATCTCGGCGCGTAAAAATCATGCCCAGCGTGCGCCCCGCATCCAGCTTGAACCCGCTCATCACCTGATTGGAATCTTTCTCGAAGTGAATCGTGATCCCCATCTTGGTCAAAGTGAACTCATCCGGACCCGTCGCTGCAAACCCATCTGGAGGCAGAGCGTTCGTATGCACAAATCCGCCGCCATCCAGCATCGCCACAACCCTTAGCTTGCCGTCGACGATGCCCATGCGATAGGTCACACCCAGTTCGCTGCTCCAATAATCACCCGTGTAGCGTCGAAGCTGTTCCGCGGTCAGCGGGATCTCTTTCTTCTCTCCCACTTCTCGTTCAGCCGCTTTCTTTTCTTCTTTGGGCTTCATCATGCTGCCCAGATAAATGTCCGCGACTTGGACCGTGCGTTTTGTTGGATTCGCGTCTCCACGGTTACACAAGCACGCCACGGAGAAGTGCTGTTCCGGGAAACGCAAAAGTTCCGCCCGGTAGCCGCCCCACGCGCCGCCATGGCTCACTGTGTGCAATCCACGGTAATCGGCAATGTGCAATCCTTTTGCATAGTCGAGCACTTTGCTGCTGTTCAGCTTGCCCGGCTCTTGAAGCTCCGCCAGGAAATCTTTTCCGCCCACTTGCCCGCTGTAAAAATTCTCATCCCATTTCAACAGGTCTTCGACCGAGGTGTGCACCGCACCGTCACCTGTCTGCTCGAAGTACGAAACGTTCAGCGTGTAACCATCTTTCCTTTCTTTTGGATCGTAGGCCATCGCGCGCTCGGGGATCAGAGCGGCGTGGTCGTCGCGGTACTGCGTATGCGTCATCCCCAGAGGAGAAAATATGTTCTCCGCTGCGAACTCGCGAAGCGACTTGCCAGTCACGCGTTTCACGATGATGGACAAGAGAAAATAACCCGTGTTGCTATAGAGCCAGTCGCTCCCCGGCGCAAAGTTCAGCGCTCTCTGTCGCGCGATGATTTGCAGCGCATCCTCGTCCGTCGTCACGCTGTCTGTGTTGATGCCCGCGAGATCCATCAGCGTCAGGTAATCGCGCAGCCCGCTCGTGTGATTCAGAAGATGCAGGATGGTGATCTTCGATCCGTAATCCGGCAACTCCGGAAGGTATTTCCGGACGTCGTCGTTGACGGAGAGTTTCCCCTGTTTTTCCAGCAGCAGAATACTCGCAGCCGTAAATTGTTTCGAGGTCGATCCGATGTCGAATACCGACTCCGCTGTAATCGGAACATCTTCTTCGATATTCGCCAGACCATAGCCTTTTGTGTAGATGATCCTGCCATTTCTATAGACTGCCACCGCGCATCCCGGCGAACCCGCTTTCGTAAAGTCCGCAAACACCTCGTCCACCGCCGCGGTAGCCTTGTCCTGTGCACGGCTCGCCGGCGGAGCGCTGCACGTGCCCAGCACCAATGCGCTCGCGGCTATGCCCCTCCCCACTCTCTGCAAAACACCCATGCAATGGCCCCTCGCCGATTCCTGCGCGCCGAGTCTATCTTCTTCGCACGCGAGCTTCAATCATTCGCAAGGTTCTCGTGTAAACTCGCTCTTCCGCTATGCTCACAGCCATCACGCGCGCCGTCAGCCCCGCCATAGTAAATTGCGAACTTAGCTTCATTCCACGCCAGCCGATTGATTTCCGAATCGCAGTCGCGCAGCACCACGCATACGAAAACCTCCTCGAAAAACTTGGCGCTCGCGTCGTTCCGCTCCCTGCCGAGCCGGATCTCCCCGATTCCATGTTCGTCGAGGATCCCGCTATCGTTCTCGACGAACTCGCCGTCATTTTCCCGCTCGGCACCGAATCGCGCCGTCCGGAAGCCGCTTCCCTCGCCGAAGCCATTTCCAAATTTCGCAAGCTTGAACACGTCATGCTTCCCGGCACCCTCGAGGGTGGCGACATTCTGCGCATCGGCCGCAAATTTTTCGTCGGCGTCACGAAGCGCAGCAACGCCGAAGGCCTCCGCCAGCTCGCTGCCATCCTCGCGTCCTACCACTACGATGTCATCCCAGTTCCTGTGACGGGCTGCCTTCATCTGAAGTCCGCCGTCACCCGCCTCGGCCACGATACGCTCCTCGCGAATCGCGCCTGGTTCGATCCAACGCCTTTTTCCGGCTACGACTGGATCGGTGTTGACCCCGCGGAGCCGCACGCCGCCAACGCCCTGGCATTTGGAAACACCGTCATCTTCCCCGCGTCCTTCCCCGAGACACGTGCCCGCATCGAAGCCGCCGGTTTCCACGTCACGCCGCTCGACATTTCCGAGCTCCAAAAAGCCGAGTCCGGCCTTACTTGCTCCAGCTTGATCTTTGAAGCTTAGTTCCTTATTTGCCCAGGCCTTCCTTTTTAAGGTTGTCCACAAAAAACAAACGGCCACCCCAATTGTTCGGAGTGGCCGTTTCCCTTGAAACTTCTTTGGTTTGTGTCCTTAGTTGGGGAGCTCCGTGACGCTGCGCGCCACAAACACCGGCTGGCTGCTGATGGGATCCTTAAGCACCACACCGATCACGCGGAGCGTATTCGTCGGATTGTTCGTCAAGTCTTCGAGACTCGTCAGCCCGCCGCCAAACCTCGTGAACGGCGTCACGTAGACGGTCACTGGCCCATTGAACAACACGCCCGCCAGTCCGTTCGAATTGAACTGGAAGGTGCTGGTGCCCACGTTTGCACTGCCGGACACCAGCGTGCCCGTGTGTCCTTCATGCCGCAGCACCACGCGCTTCACCGTAACGGCGCCATTGTTGAACGGTCCACCAATGCTCACGTGCTGCCCCGGAACTAGCAGGGACGCATTAAAGAAGATGTTGCTGAACCTCGGATTGACGAACACATTGTGCATCCAGTAGATGAAGTACTTCTCGTTGCCCGTCAGGTCGATCGTCGAAATCTGTCCGGAATTGAATCCAGTACCCGCCGGCAAGACGTCTCGCACGTACAGATCGAAGTCCTGCGCCGTACCAGTCGGCGGATCCACGTAAGTAATCAGACCTCCCGCATAGAACTTATCCTGCGAAAGAATGGCCACCGTATCAGCCAGAAACGTCCCATCGGTCCGGTCCAACGTGCCCGAGATCGAAACGATCGACGAATTGGTCAGATTACTGATGGTCTCGCTGCCTTCCCATTCCGTCTGATCGTTCACATTCACTGTAAACGCGTGCCCGTGCGGCCCTTGAATCGTGAAGGAATTCCCGCCAGCGTTGATGGTCGTCACGCCCGCGATAAATTCATCGATATATGCGTCCGCATCGCTCGGCGTAATCGCATTCACATTGATGGTCGGATTCACGACACCCGTAATCTGGCCGTTCATATCCACCGCCAGTGACTTCCGGATGTCGAATTCGAAACCCAAGCCAATCACATCGCCCGAGTTCACAACCAAAGGACTGCTCAGGCTGATCGATACCATCGATGTCGAGAGCGTCGCCGGCGGTGTCGTGGTCGAGGTCAGGCTGCTGATCGTCGGCCGCGTCGGAGGATTCGTCTGTGGGTTCGTCACATTGAGGTAGTCGATCTCCGGACTAGCCAGCGCGACAATCACCGTGTCGTAGGTCCCTGCTGGAATCGTGTTCATATCCAGCAGCGTGTGTAGCCCGTTCAGTCTGGCGAAGTCCACGGTTTGAGAGCCGGTCGTTACCGTGATCGGAGTGCCTGTGCCCTCAGCCACGCTAATCCCCGAAATAACAACTTTGAACGAAACGACGCTCGGCAGAGGCGCGTCTCCGCCCGACACAAACACCGTTCCCGCCTGCTGCTGCGTGACCGGCATCGTACTCATGCTTCCTCCCCCGCATCCCATTGCGAGGGCGATAAGCGCAACCACAAATAGCCCACTTAACCACTTCATTGGATTCATGGCCTTCTTTCCTTTCGAGCTTGGATACCCCGGAGGCGCACCACGCGCCCACCGACCCTTGCTCCATCTAACACGCCAGGATCGAATAAGTCGCTGCCTGTAAGTTACTGAAATACAATGCGTTAGTGAACATTTCCGAGATGTATCTCCCGTGTCCTTCCAGTTGGAAATGGGGACAGATGCGGGCCTCGGGACCTTCTCGATGCCGCCCCTCGTCTCTTTCTCAATCTTTGCTATACGTCCGGTTTTTCTTGTGCTAATCTTTTTCCCGGTATGATTTCCATCGCCACGAAGCGAATTACCACTACGACGTCTATGTCGATTACCTCGACTAAGGCGAAGAAGACTATTTTCGCTTCCGGCGCGTGGAGAAACAGCTAGCAAGCTAGAAAAAGTTTCCAACCCACCGCCTGAAGCGAACCTGGCGGTGGGTTTCTTCTTTTAACCCCCGCCAGAGACGCTCCAGCGGCAACCAGGAGCGGATGTCATGAGTTCCCAATACGCGCAGGAAAGTGTGGAAGCGGAAGGTTCCTTTCGTGGGCGCTTCGTTGTCGCCTCGAGCGCCACGCAAGCAAACTCTCACGAGAATGTCGTCGCGTTAAAGTTCGGCGGCACCTCTTTGCTAGGGGCCGAGCGCATGTTGCACGCCGCAAGTCTGGTGCGGGCGGCTCGGCAGGATTCAGATGTCATCGTCGTGGTTTCCGCGATGAAGGGCGTTACCGATCGTCTGCTCTCCGTTTCTCGAGCCCTCGCCGAAGGCAAACTTTCCCACGCGAGCAATGAGGCCGAGGGCGTCATCCATCTCCACCTTGACGTGCTCCAGGATCTTCAGCTTGGTGAGGAGAAACAGGATCGCGTTCGCCGCAACCTCCAGCTCCTCGGCCGGGATCTTCTCCATGAAGTCCCACCACAAGGCCGCGTCGTGGTAAGCGCGGAACTCGCCGATCGTTTCGCCTCGTTCGGAGAGCGATTCAGCGCACGTCTCTTTGCCGCCGCGCTCGAAAAGTCCGGCGTTCCCGCTGTTCCAGTTTCCTCCTCCGATTTCGTCCTCACTTGCGACACGTTTCGCGACGCCAAACCTCAGCTGGATGAAACCAAACAGCGTGGCCGTGGCATTCTCCTTCCGCTCCTCGAAGCCGGACTCGTTCCCGTCGTCACTGGCTTCATCGGTGCCACTCCCGACGGCCGTATCACCACGCTCGGTCGAAATAGCTCCGATTTTTCCGGCGCGATCATCGCTCACGTGGTGGACGCCGAAGAGCTGGTCATCTGGACCGATGTGGACGGGGTTTATACCGCGAATCCGCACGACTCTGTGGAAGCCAAGCTTCTCCACGATCTGAGCTATGATGAAGCGCACGCTCTGGCAGCCGGCGGCGCCAAGGTCCTTCATCCTCATGTACTGCCGCTGGCCGCGGAAACGGAAATGACCATCTGGATTCGCAACACATTTAAGCCGCACGTTCGAGGAACGCGCATCGGTGTGCCGCAAAACGCAAATCATCGCGCGCAGTGTGGAGGTGCGGCATGAGCGCGCATTCTTCGGAAAATGGCGATAAGACCGGCAAGTCACAGCAAGTCGCCCAGCAGAGTGAAAGTCCTCTGCCAGGCGGCGCCGCAAAAAAATGGCGCGCCGGTGTTCTAGGCGCAACAGGTCTGGTAGGGCAGCGTCTGGTAAAACTTCTCGCCAATCATTCCTGGTTCGAGCTCACAGAAGTTGCTGCTTCAGAACGTTCTTCGGGCAAGAACTACTCCGAAGCCGTCCGCTGGCAACTCGACGGCCCCATCCCTGAAGCCGCACGCAACCTCGTCGTCAAAAGCCTCGACCCGAGTCTCGATTGTGACTTTGTTTTTTCCGCGCTCGATTCTTCCGTCGCCGGCGGCGCCGAAGAAGACTTCGCCCGCGCCGGTTATCCCGTAGTCAGCAACTCCAAAAATCATCGCATGGACCCCGACGTCCCTCTGCTTATTCCCGAGGTAAACGCCTCGCATCTCGACGCCATCCCCACCCAGCAAAAAAATCGCGGATACGACACTGGCTTCATTGTCACCAACCCGAATTGCTCGACGGCAGGTCTCGTCCTCGTCCTGAAGCCCCTCGCGGACGCCTTCGGTCTCGAAAAAGTTTTTGCCGTCACGCTCCAAGCCGTCTCCGGCGCTGGCTACCCCGGCGTGGCCTCCATGGACATTCACGCCAACGTCATTCCCTTCATCAACGGCGAAGAAGAAAAAATGGAATCCGAGCCGCAAAAACTTCTCGGCAAATGGGACGGCGCCCGGTTCATCGACGCCGGCCTCGGCCTCAGCGCCCACTGCAATCGCGTCCCGGTCCTCGAAGGCCACCTCGAATGCATTTCCGTCAGCCTGAAAAAAATTGCTTGCCTGAAAGAAGTCCGCGAGGCGTTGCGCAATTTTGAAGTCAACGCCGAACTTGCCTCACTGCCTTCCGCCATCCGTCATCCCGTGTTTGTCATCGATGGCGACGACCGCCCACAACCCCGCCGCGACGTTCACGCCGGAAACGGCATGGCTGCAGTAGTCGGCCGCATCCGCGAATGTCCGCTCCTCGATATAAAGCTAACCCTGCTCTCCCACAATCTAGTCCGCGGCGCCGCCGGCGCCGCCCTTCTCAACGCCGAACTCTTAGCCGCCCGCGGCTTCTTTAATCGCCGCGTCCAAGCCGAAGACGAGAAACAACTTCCCGAGCCGGTCACCCGATGAACTAGCTCACGATTTCGAGTTGGATATTTTTTCCTGACGAGTGTTTCTGAAAAAGTTCTGTCATTTGTTGGCCACAGCGTGGCAACGTCTCCACCCCGCCAAACGAGATGATTATGGCAATCACCCGCTTTGTCACCTCCGTCACCATCGTCCGCTCTGAATCGCTCGTCGGACTCCCATGGGGCCCGAGCGCATCGCAAAACACCGGCAACTCTTCCAAATTCAAATCGTATTTCCCGATCCCCTTATAAGTTTCCCCAGCCCGCCCCGCTCGAAACACAATATCGCCTTGCACATGCGCCAAATCATAAAGCCCCACCGGCAACCGGCTCTCCACGCTCACGAGATTAATCACATCCACCACATTGTTAATTCGCGGCAACCCTTTCCCGGCGATCACCCTCCGCAGGAGCGCCTCCGCCGACCCACGATACCTCGCCGGATCCTTCCCCAGCGCCTTGTACCCTGCTCTCGTCGCCAGAATCGCTGCCGACTCCAGCACGGCCTTCGGTTCCGCCAACTTCAAAATCTCCCCTTCGCAACCACGCAGCTCCTGGTCCAAGTCCTCCGGCGTCGCGCCGGTTTCCACTTCCGCCGTCACGCACGCCAAAGCCGCCCGCGGGCATTTCGCCTTCAACTCCGCATCAATACTCACCTTTGCCATTCTTCTTTTCCTCGCTTGACATCCTCCCCTCCGGGAACGGAGGGGATTCCTACAGGCTCTATAGGCTTGCGCATACGATGCCCTCGGTGGGTTCCTGAGCCGACGTGCTAACAGCACACGAAGTATCTCTACAGGCTAAGACGGCATGCCCTGCCGCTAGAATGTTTAAGGCCCCTACAAAGTCTG
>DATFZQ010000200.1:0-30877 GCA_035314345.1 Candidatus Acidiferrum sp. | reverse complement strand
GGATTTGCTGGTGATGTGGGATGAAGTGCAGCTGCCTTTCGGAACGATTCGTATCGACCGCAAAGGCAGCGGCGGGAGTCACAACGGCGCGAATTCAGTGATCAGCGCTGTTGGAACTCAGGAGTTCGCGCGCATCCGATTGGCATGCGGGCCGGATCATCCGCTGAGCAGCCGCAAAGAATTCGTTCTGCGGCCGATGAAGAAGGCGGAGCTCGAAGAGGCCGCCGAGATGATTGGCAAGGCCGGCGACGCCGTGGAAATGATTCTCGCAAAGGGAATCGAGCCGGCGATGAACATTTTCAACCGGCGTAAACCGGAAGCGGAAGAGCCGGAAAATGAGTGAGACAGTTTTTCCGGGTTTGCACCTGGAATAGTTTTTGAAGTGCCGCCGATTAGATCGGCGCAAAGAGGAAAGAGGTCATCATGGAAGAGCGACTGTACGATCTGATTTTCATCGCCCGTCCGGCAACGCCGGAAGACGAAATCAAGAAAGTGATTTCCGGCATCGAGCACACTTGCGCTGAAAAGGGCGCAAAGATAGAGAAGACCGAGCACTGGGGCACGCGCAAGCTCGCCTATCGCGTGGCCAAGCACCGCGAGGGCATCTACGTCTATCAGCAGATTCGCACGAATCACCCCGAGCTGATTGCGGAGCTCGAGCGGCGCCTCCGCGTCCAGGACGTGGTCATTAAGTATCTGACCGTTCGCCTCGACGAAGATTTGAAGCGCCAGAAGAAGCTCGGCGGAAAGCGCGAACAGCGTGCCGCTCGCCGCCCGCGCCGCAGTGCGCCCGCTTCAGCACCGGCTTCGACTCCCGCTCCGGCTGCCGAAGCAGCAGCAAGCTAACAACGAATTTCTGAGTTAAGAGAGAAAGGCAGGATGGTATGGCAGAGGATCCGAAACAAGCACAGTCTCACAGTGGACCGTCGCGCCGCGAAGGTGGTGGCGGCCATGGCGGCCCTGGCGGTGGTCATGGTGGTCCGCGCCGCGAAGGCGGACCAGGTGGCGGTGGTCCGGGCGGCCCCGGCGGCCGTCCCCGCGGCAAGCGCCAGTATTTCCGCAAGAAGAAAGTCTGCAAGTTCTGCGTCGAGAAGATGGACTTCGTCGACTACAAGCGCGCGGACATTCTTTCGCAGTTCGTCCAGGAGCGCGGCAAGATTCTGCCGCGCCGCATGACCGGAGTTTGCTCGCGCCACCAGCGCTGGCTCGGCGTAGCCATCAAGCGCGCGCGCAACATCGCCCTGCTGCCGTTCGCAGGCAGCGCCGCCGGCACGCAAGCCCCGCGTCAGGTCGTCCCGCAGGCTGCTCACGGAGCGCCTGCCGCTCACCCGGCCACACCGGCAGCCGCGCCTGCTGTCGCGCCCGTCGCCGCACCCGAGGCCCCGAAGGCGTAAGCCTACTCGGGCGAAGGAAACAGGAGCATAGAGAGAGAACATGCAAATCATTCTTCAGGAAGACATCGAAAAGCTGGGCCACCGCGGTGACGTCGTCACCGTTAAGCCCGGCTACGCCCGGAATTTTCTTTTGCCGCGCAAACTCGCCGTGGAAGCCAACGCCGGCAATTTGAAAGCGATCGAGCGCATTCGCACCTCGCTTGCGAAAAAGACCGCCACCGAACTCGACGCCGCGCAAAAACAAGCGGCTCTGCTCAATGGCATCTCGCTGAAGTTCACGCGCAAGACCGGCGAGAACGACCAGATGTTCGGCTCCGTCACCACCGCCGACATCGCCGAAGCCCTCGCCGCGCAAAACTTCAAGATCGACAAGCGCCAGGTCCAAATCGCCGATCCCATCAAAGCCCTCGGCGAATATCCCGTCACCATCAAAGTCTTCCGCGACGTCACCGCGCAAGTCATCGTCCACGTCACGAAGGAAGAATAATTCCAATTCGCTAGCCGATTTGAATCAGCGTCGTAGGGGCACGGCACGCCGTGCCCCTCTTTTTTTCGCGTGCGCCGTTCGACCGCGCGCACAAAAAAGTTTTGCAACGTTTTCCGAAACGATTCACAGCCCTGCGGTTGACGCGTCTCTCTCTTCCGCGCACAATGCCGCATCAGCTCGAATGTAATTTAAATTTAATTCGCATCACCAATCTTCTGAGTTCGCGGCGGAAACTTCGCGCTTGCCCTCACGCGGAGAAAATGGTACAAAAGCGAAGAAAAGGCGAATAGTGAAGGCTGCATATGCCCCTTGACACGACGCTGGAAAAGCCGCTTCCGAACAATCTGGACGCCGAGCGCTCTGTCCTCGGCGCCATTCTGCTCGACAACAACGCCCTGAACACGGCCATCGAGAATCTTCGCGCCGAAGACTTCTTTCTCGATCAGCACCGCCGCGTTTTCACGCAGATGATCGCGCTCGGCGAAGCCCAGCAAGCCATCGACCTCATCACACTCACCGAAGAGCTGCATCGCCGCGGAGATTTGGAAGCCTCCGGAGGCGCGCCGTACCTCGCCTCGCTTGCTGATGGCATGCCCAAAGTCTCCAACGTCGAGCACTACGCTCGCATCGTCAAAGAAAAGGCGATGCTGCGCAATCTCATTCACACCACGCACAACATCCAGCAGCGCGCGTTCGAAGGCGAGGACGGCGCCGACATGATCCTCGATAACGCTGAATCGTCCATCTTCCTGCTCGCCGAAGACCGCGTGAAAGCCGGCCTAATCCCCGTCAAGGACATCGTCCGCGACAATTTCGAGCGCCTCGAAAAAATCTTCAAAGAAGGCAAGAGCATCACCGGCATCCCCACAGGCTACGTCGAGCTCGATAAGCTCACGTCCGGCCTGCAACCTTCCGAATTGCTCATCCTCGCCGCGCGCCCCTCCCAGGGGAAAACCGCGCTGGCTCTGAACCTCGCGGAGAACATCGCCATTCGCGCCGGCCAGCCCGTCGCCATCTTCAGCCTGGAAATGTCCAAGGAGTCGCTCCTCCAGCGCCTCGTCGCTTCCGTCGCCCAAATCGACGCGCACAAGTTCCGTACCGGGCATCTGAGCCGCAGCGACTGGACTAGTATGACCGATGCGCTCGGCACAATTTCCTCCGCGCCGCTGTGGGTCGATGACGCAGGGTCCATCAGCGTCCTCGAAATCGGTGCCAAAGCGCGCCGCCTCAAGCGCGACAAAGGCCTCTCGCTCCTCATCGTCGACTATCTCCAGCTCATCACCGCCCGCGGCCGCTTCGGTAACCGCCAGGAAGAAGTCGCCAGCATCTCTCGCGGCCTGAAAGGTCTCGCCAAGGAGCTGCAGATCCCCGTCCTCGTCCTCAGCCAGCTCACCCGCGCCCCCGAGCGCGACGAACGCGGCCCCCAGCTCTCCGACCTACGCGAATCCGGCGCCATCGAGCAGGACGCCGACGTCGTCATGTTCATCTACCGCCGGCACTTCTTCAAAGCCGGCGCCAGCCCCGAAGAACGCGAAGAAACCGAGCTCCGCATCGCCAAGCAACGCAATGGCCCCACCGACAACGTGAAATTCGTCTTCCGCAGCCGCCTAACCCGCTTCGAGGAAGCCGCCCCCGACGCCTTCTCCCAATTCTCCCCCGACGATATGTAGCGTCGCAGACGGAGGGACATATGACGACGGCAGAGGCGCTGTTCGAGCGTGAGCTCGAAATATTTCGGACGGAGACCGAAGCGGGCACACAATTCCTCTCCGCGTATCTCGCAGTACATGCCGTAGCAGCTAAACACAAGGCAATCCACAGGCTGTTAAATGAAGCGCCCCTATTTTGGAATACCTGTTTGGCGGGCCTTCAGACAGCTTCGTTCATGGCGCTCGGTCGAATCTTTGACAACGACTCCAATCACAATCTGGGTAAGCTTCTTCGGATCACAGAGAACCATCCGGAGATTTTCTCCAAGGCAGCCCTGGGCCGGCGTAAGCAGGGCGACAGCCCAGAGCTTCCGGCGTGGCTACCTGAATATCTCCGGGACTCTTACGAACCCACGACGCGCGACTTTCGCCGCATTCGGGCCCATGTTCGAAAACGCCGAAAGATTTATGAAGACAATTATCGCGATATTCGACATAAGTGGTTTGCGCATAAAGTCGTGTCAGAGCAAACGGAGATCACAGCGCTGTTCAGTAACGCGAACACGCGAGAGCTTCAGCAGTTATTTGCGTTTCTGAGTTGGCTTTATGAAACCTTTTGGGAACTATTCTTCAACGGCCGCAAGGGTGCGCTCCGGCCGTTAAGATACTCGGTGAAACGCATCCTGGGGTCACCCTTGCCGAAGAAGCAACCTCGGGGTGTCCACGAGAAGATAACGCACGAAGCTGAGCAACTCCTAAGGTCCGCCTCGACGGTGTTTTGGAAAGAACGTTGGTGAGACTGGTCCAGATATTCACCTTGACGTCCCCTGGCGTAGCCATTGATAGCTATCCTACTCTGTAGTATAGTTAAATCGTGCTTTTTGTTGAGTTCAGAGGCTTCACGGAACGGCTTCACCGCTTAGCCAAACAAGGTGCAGACGACGTGCTCCGCGCCATTCAAGGCGATCTCCTTGCGAATCCTTCCCGCGGAACCGTAGTCCCAGGATTGGCCGGCATACGTAAAGCCCGCGCTGAAAATCCTGCGCGGGGCAAAGGCAAGCGCGGGGGCTTTCGTTACATGTACTACTTTTTGGAGTACCAGGACGAAATTTACCTGCTCTCCCTCTTTGACAAAGGCCAACAGGAAGACCTGAACGAGAAGCAGAAAGCCGCTCTACGCGCAGTGGTTTCGGAATTGAAAGGAAACTGACAATGGCAAAGAAAATCCAGATTTTCGACGAGCTCATGGAAGGCTTTCGAGACGCAATTGCCCGGAAGAAAGGTCACGCCGTCGCACTCCGCGTCACCGAAATCCCTCGCGTCAAGCCCATGCCCCCACGCCAAATCAAGAAAATCCGCAAGGCGCTCGGTGCGAGCCAAGCCATCTTCGCTTACATCCTCAACGTCAGCCCCAAAGTAGTTCAGAGTTGGGAGCACGGCGCACGTCGCCCCACAAACGCAGCCCTCAAACTCTTGAGCATCGCCCAGAATGACCCACAGATTCTCTTGCAATCAGGAAACACTTCTGGAAGTCGACGCACCGCGCGCCGCCGGCGCCTTGACTCGGGCCCCAGCTAGCCGGTGCCGCCGGGTGCCGCTCTCTTTCTATTTAGGCGTGAAAGCTATTCCCACCTCGATCCGGCACCAGCCCCTCGGTGAACTCTGTGCCCTCGGTGAACTCTGTGTAAAAATCCCCACGCTACGTTACGCGATACCCTCCCGGAATGGCCTGGTCCTCACCCAGATTTGCCGGACGCCACGGTGAGGTTAAATCATTTAGAATCAACGTTTACGCAAGCTCCTCGTAAGTGTTGATTCTAAATAACTTACAGGAGCTGTAAGTCCTTTATCAGCAACGTTTACAAGAAAACTGGGGGTGGCTTTTGACAAGTCATTCCCAGTGCTCCGCAGGTCTCGCAATTGCACAGCAAGGGGTTGTCATTCTCGCGGCATCCAAAGTGGCCGTCTGCGCGCGGCGTCTGGATGGCGTAAACTAATTTTCTCGGAAGGGTCATGGCTGGCACACAGAAGAGTCCCCACAAAGAAGCAAGACGTCCGGTTTGGGCTGAAGTTTCCCTTGGCGCGCTAGCGGAGAATTTCCGCGCGATTCGCAAGTTCGTGAATCCGCCCGAAGAGAAGCGCAAGACGCCGCGAAAAATTCTCTGCATTGTCAAAGGCAATGGCTATGGCCACGGCGGCCCGCAAGTCGCCAAGGCTCTAGAGAAAGCTGGCTCAGACTGGTTCGGCGTCACGTGTACGGAGGAGGGCATCGCCGTTCGCGAGGCTGGCGTTCGTAAGCCCGTTCTAGTCCTCACAAGTTTCTGGCCCGGCGAAGAATCACGCCTCATAGAGCACGATCTAACGGCCGTCATCCATCGCTGCGAGCAACTGAAGCAGCTCGATCGCGTCGCCGCTCGTTTCCTTGCCAAGAAAGGCGGCAAGAAAAGCCGCAAACGCGTTTCGTTCCATCTGAAGATGGACACCGGCATGAACCGCCTGGGCATTGCGCCCGGCGACGTCGATTGTTTCGCGCGCCAGCTGGCCAAATGCAAGCATCTGGAACTCGGCGGAGTCTTCACACATTTTGCATCTTCCGAAGTTCTGACCAACACGCGAGTAGGAGAGCAGACGCGGCATCAAGAAGAGCGCTTTTACGCCGCGCTGGACCGCCTCCGCGCGCTTGGGACTGATCCTGGCATCGTGCATCTCGCCAACAGCGCCGCTATCGCCACGCGTCCCGAGACCTGGGCAGACATGGTTCGCCCCGGCGCGATCCTCTACGGCTACCATCCGGGCTACGATCCGGTGGAGCAGCGCCCGGAAATTGAAGCGCGCCTGCCGCTCAAGTCGGTGATGAGCCTGCGCACGCGCATTATCAATATCCGCAACATTCCCGAGGGCGCCGGCGTCGGCTACAACGAGACCTTCATAGCCAAGCGGCCTTCGCGCGTAGCGGTTCTTGCCGCAGGTTATGGCGATGGCATCCACCGCTCTCTCGGAAATCGCGGCAGCGTCCTGGTGCGCGGCACACTTGCCCCCATCGTGGGCATCATTTCCATGGACGTCACCATGATTGACGTCACCGACGTGCCAGGAGCCGACCTAGGCGACGTCGTGACCATCTATGGCAGCGACGGCGAACACGTTCGCGCCGCCAACGTCATCGCCCGCAGCATCGGTACCGTGACCTCCGATCTTCTCTGCGCTGTAAGCCAACGCGTTCCGCGTCTTTACGTTCAGTAACTTGGAATCACTGGTCACCTGGGATGTTCTTATCAGTCCTTCGCACTTGTGGATTGAGCGCCGCCCCATCGACCGCATCTTTCGGCACTCCGCCATTCGCCTGACGCGCCGGCTTGAGGTACACTCTGAAGTTTGCGGCCCCATCGTAAATCCTGTCTAGGCGGGTCGCGCCTAAAATGAGCCGCATAGCCGCCATTCTCCCAGCCGCAGGTCTCGGCACCCGCATGGGCGCCGACACGCCGAAGCAATTCCTAGAGCTGGATGGAACCCCGCTCGTCATTCACAGCGTGCGCCGCATCGCCTCTTGCTCGCTGGTTACCGACATTATTGTTGCCACGCGTGCGGACGTCGTTGATTCGCTGGAAGAGCGCATCCGCACCGAGCGATTCATGCAGACTGTCCGCGTCGTGCGCGGCGGTGATTCGCGCCAGGATTCGGTCGCGCTGGCGCTCCAAGAAGTTTCGGACGACACGGAAATCGTTCTGGTGCACGACGCCGTTCGCCCGTTCGTCACCCGAGAGCAAATCGCGCGGGTGATTGAAGAAGCGCGCCGCTGTCAGGCCGCGATTCTGGGCATTCCGGCGATGGACACCGTCAAGGAAGTAAAACGCGCCAGCTTGCCGGAGGATGTCGCGCTCATCATAGGAACTATTCCGCGCGAGCGAGTCGTGCTGGCGCAGACGCCGCAAGCGTTTGCAACAAAGCTGATCAAGGAAGCCTTCGCCCGCGCGCAAGCCGATGGCGTCAACGCCTCGGACGAAGCCGGTCTCGTCGAGCGAATCGGCCACGATGTCCACGTTGTCCTCGGCTCGGAGCGCAACATTAAAATCACGAAGCCCGCGGACATGGAACTCGCCCGCTTCTACCTCGAACAAGAGCGTCACAAAGCATGAGCGTGCGCTGCGGCATTGGCTACGATCTTCATCGGCTTGCGGAAGGCCGCAAGTTGATCGTCGGCGGCATCGAACTTCCTTTTGATAAAGGATCGGTCGGACATTCCGACGGAGATGTATTGGCACACGCGCTCTGTGACGCTTTGCTTGGAGCCGCGGGTCTCGGCGATATTGGCACGCATTTTCCCGACACGGATCCAAAGTGGAAAGGTGCGAACAGCCTTCGTTTTTTGGAGCACGCGCGAAAATTTCTCGATGAGAAGCTGTTCGTGATCGAGCATGTCGACGCTGTCGTCATCCTGGAAAAACCGAAGCTAGGACCGCACTTTCCTAAGATGCGCGAAGCTCTTGCTGGGGCGCTAAGCGTCCCCACAGACAAAATCCATCTCAAAGCCAAGACCAACGAAGGCGTCGACGCCGTTGGCCGCGGTGAAGCAATTGCCGCACACGTGGTCGCGACGCTCTCGCAACGATAGCTATGCCGCTCCTTTCCACTCATCACGCCAGCAAGCGATAGAATTCCGCGATGCCTTCACGCGAAATTCCGAATCTTGATTCGCCAGCGAGCACAACGAACGCGTTCACGGCGCGCAATGTTGCCGAAATCTTGCGCGCGCAAGGCTGGCTCGTCGGTGACGCCACTCCCACGCAATTAGCGTGGTGCGAACGCGCCGCCGCCCTCCTCGGTCCGCAAGTCACCGAACGCCGCTCTCTTATCGAGCTTCTGCATCCAGTGTTTCACTACAACGCGCAAGAACTCCTGGCCAAAGTGGAGGCTCACACGGTCCTGGCTCGCTATGCCGCGCGCAACGTGCTGCGCCATCTCGCGCTTCTCTTGCTCGACGGAACTCCTCTCACCAGCGAGCGATTCAAAGAAATTGTCACCGCCTTGAAGGACCGCGTAGGCATCGGCAGCCGGGAGATCTTTCATCCTATCCGCCTGGCGCTCACGGGCCGCGCTGGCGAAGGCGATCTCGATCGCGTGATCCTGCTGCTAGATGAAGCTGCCGCTGCAGCCTTTGCCGTTCCCGTCAAGTCGGCGCGCGAACGCATCCTGGAATTCTGCGCCGCCCTCGACTGATTACGCGCTTTGCCTGCACGCGATGCTTGGTAACTGGGAATAACCTTTCTGCGAAGCTTTCTGGTGGTAGCAGAAATAGCGCAACCCGGGCCTTCTTTTTAACTGTCGACGGTCAACTGTCGACTGTAAACTATCTTCTTCCATGGACAAGCTCACCGGCATCCACGCCATCCGTGAAGCTCTGGACGCAGGACGCCCGTTTGATCGCATCCTGATCGCGCGCGGCCGCCAGGACACGCGCGTCGAAGAAATCGTCCAGCTAGCGCGCGCGCGCGACATTCCCGTGCGCTTCGAGGATCGCGGACAACTCGATCGCCTGGCGAATTCAAAAGATCATCAGGGAGTCGTCGCTCTTGCCGCCGCGAGCGCACCGGCCACACTCGACAGCATTCTCGCCGCCGCAAACAAAAGTCCAGGTCACGGAAGCAAAGGGCTCATCGTTCTTCTCGATGGCGTCGAAGATCCGCACAATCTGGGCGCGGTGATTCGGACGGCCCTTGCCGCTGGCGCACACGGTGTGATTATTCCAGAGCGGCGTGCAGTCGGCCTGACAGACACGGTGGCGCGCGCCTCCGCCGGCGCCATCGCGCATTTGCCGGTCGCGAAGGTCACCAATCTCGCGCAAACCATGGAAGAGCTGAAGGAAGCAGGCTACTGGCTCATCGGCCTCGATGAACACGCCGACAAAAGCTACACCGAAGCGGACTACACATCCCCGGTAGGCATCGTCCTCGGCGGAGAAGGCAAAGGTCTCCACGACTTGACTCGCAAACGCTGTGACTTTGTCGTCTCGCTGCCCACAACGGGCCCGGTGAAATCGCTCAACGTTTCCGTCGCCGCCGGCGTCGTCCTCTTCGAAGCTATCCGGCAGAGGAATACTCGGGATCGAAAGTAATAGAAGGAGCAGCGATGGAGAACAACCAATCCAGCGGGCGTCAGGCTCAACAGATTGACTTTCCGTCCCTGTGGTTCTTGGCGCGCGGTGCCCAGGTGCTTGTGGCGGTAGTCTTCGCCAAGATGATCTTTCTAGCTTCGGGACCGGCCTGTTTTTAATGATTTGCTTATTCCTTCAGGGAATTGCCACCGGCACGGCGGATAGCAGCGGAATTCATTATCGCTTTTATTTTCGCTCCAAGACCGTGGCCTGGGCGGACGTTAAAGAAATACAGTGGGTGGGGTTCCGCCTGAGAGTGGCGATCAAACGAGCAAGTAAGCGAAAGCGTGTGCTCGTCTTCCTGCTGAATCCGCTGAAATCGGTGCCGGCTTATGGGGCGCACCGACTTGGCGCCGATGTCCTTCCACCTGAGATTCTGGAACGTATCCGGGCTTTGCCGATTGCTGCGCCTCCGACTATGGCTTCCGCTCCGCCTTACCCCAAATGGATGTTGCGAATTTTTCTCGGCGTCATGGCGCTTTTTGTTTTGGTATTTCTCTGGAAGCTCCTATCGGCGGCTCCCGGGGCCTCACGCTAGAGAGGGCAACCTACTTGTCGTATTGAATCAACGAGAAAATGTCCAGGCCATTGAGTTTCGAGCGGCCGTTGAGAAACGTCAGCTCGACCGCAAACGCCGCGCCTTCGACTTTACCGCCAAGCTTCCCCACAAGCTTCGCGGTAGCCGCAGCCGTGCCGCCCGTTGCAAGAAGATCGTCGCAAATGATCACACTCTGCCCTGGCTTCACGGCGTCTTCGTGAATTTCGAGCATGTCCGTGCCATATTCCAGGGAATAGGAAACGCTCGCGGTCTTCGCGGGTAATTTTTTTGGCTTTCGCACCGGGACAAACCCCGCTCCGAGCCGGTACGCAAGGGCCGGAGCAAAAATAAAACCGCGCGCTTCGATGCCCGCGACAACATCTATCGTCCGTCCTTTGTAGTGATCGCAGAGCCGGTCGATGAGCGTATGAAATCCTTCTTTGTCCTTCAACAGCGTCGTCAGGTCGTAAAAAAGAATCCCCGGCTTGGGATAGTCCGGCACTTCGCGAATCAGCTTTTTCAAATCATCCATTCAAACGGCTCCCTCGGTCATATTCGGCTTAAGCGTCCTTCTCAAGCATCTGGCTCAATCACAAAGTCTTTCCCATATTGCGGCGAGTGCTGCGCTTCCTCTTCGCGGACGCCAGACACGCTTGAAAATCGCGGTCCGCGCTCGAGCGCCCTCTTCATCGCCTCCAGCTGCTCGGGCGAGCCGATCGCCAGCACTTCGACTCTGCCATCAAAGAGATTCCTGGTGTAGCCGCCGAGGCGCAGCTTTTCCGCCTCGCGCTGCACAAAAAAGCGGAATCCCACGCCCTGCACGATGCCAGAGACAAAATAGCGTCTGGTTTGTTTCTCGTCGCCCACAAACTTGGGAATTGTAGCAGAGACCCCTCGCATTCTGCTGAGACTGCGCTTAAGCAGGAGTTCCGTTAGCAACACTTGACGGCGCGCAAGACGCTCTCGCCGAAGTGCGCTAAACTCAATCAGATTCGCCGGGACCCGAAGCTGCTCTTTGGCGCTTCAGGCGCATCCTATTTGCCATGAACGTGCACGCCAAACCTTCTCGCGACAACTTTTCTCGAGCCGCACTCCGTGGCGCTTTTCTTCTCTGGGCATTTGCCTTCACGCTTCCAGCCCACCGCGCTCAGGCCGGTCAACAAGGCCCCCTCACGCCGCCCCCGGAACATGACGTCCGCCGGGTCGGAACGGAACCGGTCCCCCCGGCCCCTCCGTCGATTCCACCGGAGGAAATCATCAAGCGCTTCTCCCAAAAGGAAGACCAGTACATCGTTGCCCGCGCTGGATATAGCTACAAAAAAACAGTTCGCCTCCAGGAATTCGGCCCCGACGGCAAACCCGCAGGTGAGCTTTCGTTAGTGATAGAAGCAAAGCCTGGGCCCGACGGCAAAATCTACGAAAAAACCATCGAGCGCCCGCAATCCTCTCTGCAATTTCTTGAGATGGGCCCCGAAGATTTCCAGTCCCTGGCGCGTATGCCGGCTTACGCGCTCACTACTGGCCAGCTCGCGAAATATGATCTGAAATATCTGGGCAAGGAACTCGTCGATGAAGTCGATTGCTACATTTTCCAGGTGAAGCCTAAAACCGTGGAGCGCGCGCATTACTATTTCGACGGCATCGTCTGGGTCGACGCCGCGTACCTCGAAGTCGTGAAGACTTACGGAAAGTGGGTCAACGATCTCGGCGACATGCGCTCGGCAACCATGCCTTTCAACATTTTCGAAACCTATCGCGAAAACGTCGACGGCAAATACTGGCTCCCCAGCTACATGCGTTCCGACGACACGCTAAACCTCAAGGATATGAATGTGCCGGTGCGCCTGGTGATTAAGTGGACCGACTACAAACCGATCCCAGCCGTCGGCGCGGCACCTGCGCCAGCTCCGCCGAAGCCAAATTGATGAAGCTGCCCTAAGCGAGCGCTAGTCACGTAGACGTTTCAGTGTTTCAGGCAATTCCCGAATCGATTCGAGCAAAAAATCCGGCCGCGCCGCGCGCAACCGCTTCTCTGTAGGAAATGGCCCCAGCACCGCAATAGCTCGCACTCCCGCTCTCTTCGCCATCTCCAAATCCTCCGGCGAATCTCCCACGTACACGCACGCTGACGGCTTCAGACAAAGTTGTTGCAAAGCCAGCCGCAAAGGTGCCGGGTGCGGTTTTTTCTCTGGAGTATCGCCGCTGCACACGCGCGCGCCAAACACGCGCGTAAGCCGAAACGCCCGCAATTGCCGCGTCACCCGGTCCCGATCGCCGCTGGTAACCAAACCCAAGTGATGCGCCCGCCCCAGCCGCGCGAGCACTTGCCGCGCCCCCACAATCAGCCGGGGCGAATGCTTCGCATACTGAGCGCGCCACGCCCGGTCCGCATCGTCCCACCGCGCCCGCGGCAATTTCGCCGCTCGATACACGCGGTACCAATTCGGCGAATAATGCTGCGCCAATTCCTCCAACCCCCACGGAATCCCCATCTCGCGAAACATCGCGAGATACGCTGAAGAATCCGCGCTGTAAGAATCAATCAGCGTGCCGTCCCAATCAAACAGCACTCCTTGCAAGCTTTTATTTTTCAGGGAAACCATCGAGCCTTAGAGTAGCAAAGCCCTGGCCCTAGCAGGTCACGGAAAGCCGCGCCTGATACAAACCGCGAAAAAACGATGCACACTTTTCCACAGATGGACTACTTACTGTCACAGCCTCGCCGTTTGTAGAATAGACGAGGTTTAGTTTTGGAGGATCTCCATGCTGTTTGCTACTGTCTCTCGCGGTAAAAAGCGCGGAACCCGTTTGCTTCCGCACCGATTCAAAGACGACCGATACCACGTCCAACTGGGCAAGGAAGGCCCATATATTCCGGTCACCGACTCCCGCGATATTCCGTCCTACCTTGCGAATGGCTATTCGCTTCACATGAGCGATAGGGCCGAGAGCAACACCCCAAGTCTGATTAGTCCTCAATCCATCCGGGGCTGGAGCAGGGCTTCTCAGGATCTCTTCTTTAGCCCTCGCTGAAATTGGTGCAAGACTTCAAACGGTATTCGGTGTTTGTGTGCAGCGTTTTCCTGTTCCATTGAAGCAGGGCAAATGCCAAAGTTGAACCCACGCTTGTTTATATTCATTCATCTCCGCTTCACCTGCCGCTAATTCAACGCAGTTACCCTCTTCGTCGAGAGGCTTGAACTTGCTGCCTCCCGTCTTTCGAACCGAATCCTAATAAGAAGGGGGAATAATGACCAAGAATTTAAGAATTGGTTTGTTCGCGGGAGCGTTCGTGCTGGCCACAATGCCGGCGCTGCGTCTCTCCGCGCGGCACGGCCACGACCACGACCGGGACCGCGATCACCACGTATTGCTGATCAGCATTGATGGAATGCACGCGGTCGATTATGAAAACTGTGTAGCGTCCAACACTTGTCCGACTCTGGCTGCGCTCGGCAAGACGGGCGTGAACTACACGCGCACTACTACGTCGAGGCCATCCGATTCGTTTCCGGGACTGATGGCGCTAGTAACCGGGGGCACGCCCAAGACGGTCGGCGCGTTTTACGACGTAGCCTACGATCGCGTTCTAGCACCGCCGAAAACAACGACCGGCAACGGGCTGGTGGGTGGAAGCTGCACCACGGGCGTCATTAACGGTACGCAGACCGAATATGAAGAAGGCACCGAAATCGACCAGACCTTGGTGAATGGCGGTGGTCCTTACTCCAAGCTTGACGGCGGTGTACTCTCCATAGATCCGAACAAGCTGCCGCGTGATCCGTTCAATAACTGCAACCCCGTCTATCCCTGGAATTTTATCCGCACCAATACGATTTATGGCGTGCTCCACGCCGCAGGGCGCTACACGGCCTGGTCCGACAAGCACCCCGTCTACGCTGCCGTTTCCGGACCGACCGGAACGTCCAACCCCAGCAACGTGGACGATTACTACGCTCCAGAAGTAAATTCCAACGTGATCAACCTACCTGGTTTCAAGACTGCCAACGGTACGGATTGTTCTACCATTACCGCAAATACCAGCGGCGATTGGACGACCGACTTCGATTCCATCAAATGCTACGACCAGTTAAAAGTCAACGCAGTTGTGAACTGGATCAAAGGCAAGACCCACCTCGGCGGAAGCAATGCGCCGGTGCCCGCGATTTTTGGGATGAACTTTCAGGCCGTAAGCGTTGGACAGAAGCTGATCGAGAACGGCGTCAAGGGCGGTTACACGGACGCCGCGGGCGATCCTACTCCCAGCATGTTGGCCGAAATCGAATTCGTGGATGCAGCCATCGGCCAGATGGTCAGCGCCCTCGAGAATCAGCATCTCCTCGAGTCGACCACCATCATCATCACCGCCAAGCACGGCCAATCGCCGATCGATACCAACCGCTTTTTCCCTATTCCCGGACATTCTGGAACGAACGGCGCGCCGCCGTCCCAGATCCTCTCATCCTTGCTTCCCACGGCTGAGACCACAGGCCTAGGGCCGACGGAGGATGACATCTCTCAGCTGTGGTTAAACCATTCGAGCGATACGCTCACCGCGGTGGGAATCCTGGAGATGCCTGCCAACACGAAGGCAGCGGGAATCGGCCAGATCTTTTACGGCGCGTCGCTGACAACCATGTTTAACGCGCCCGGCGTGCCTATGACTTCTGGTCCTTGCTGCCGTCTGCGGGAGGGCGGCGACCCACGCACGCCCGATATCATCGTGGCGCCGAATGTGGGGGTGGTCTACACGGGAAGCGCCAAGAAACAATCCGAGCATGGCGGTTTTGCTCACGATGACACCAACGTAATACTACTGGTATCTAACCCCGACATCCGGGCCCGGACCGTTACCAGCTTTGTGGAAACCGATCAGGTGGCTCCCACGATCCTGCAGATCCTGGGCCTTGATCCCGCGGCTCTCGACGCCGTCAGGTGGGAAGGCACGCCGGTGCTCCCAGGCCTGTTCGAGAGCGACCGCGACCACGAGTAAGGCTTACCGCCTAAGTCGCGGCCACAATCTGTAACCAGAAGAGCGCGGCGGCGATGCCGCGCTCTTTTTTTGCTGATATTACTGTTCTGTCCGGTCCAACTGTAGTGCGGCCGCAAGGGAAGGAGGCTGGTGGGGGACGTGATTGCTCCGGGAGTGACAGGGCAATGGGAAATGACCCGCTTGGCGTGCGACGGGAAAATCGAAAATTATTCTGCTTCTCCGGAAAGTGTGGCTATTTAAATTGCGGAGAAACTTCTCTCAAGGACGCAGGAATCGGGAGGGCACGCCATCATCGCGGTCAAAATGCACGTCGTCAAACGCGGCTGCGACGCCGTACCATCCGGGCATGGCCGCAGGCTCGATCCGTTGCACGCGCGCGGTGCTGACGATAACCACGCTGCCGTGTCCCATGGGTCGGCTAACCAGCACGATCTCCAGCTCGATGAGCGCGCCCACGGCGATTTCTTTCGGGCAAAGAAAAAACACGCCAGTTGAGCTGATATCCCGCGTGACAAGCGTTACCGGGAAATCTTCTGCAAGGGCACCCACGCTGCGCAATCGCAAAGGAAGTTTTAGGGAAGCGCGAGGATATTCGCGCTGCTCGTGGTTCACGCCCACGGCGTGCGTTGGCACGCGCACAAAACGGCGCGGCTGTCCCGGCGTGAGCAATGGCGCCACGCGCAGAGCAGGGACCCGCACCGGTTCCGCCACGACTTCTGGCAAAGGCGGCGCCAGCTTGGCCCTGACTGCTTCTTTTTCCCCCGACCGAATGGATGCTGCGCGGTTCGTCGCGCCCATCTAGCCCTCAGAGATACCACTTCGTCGCTGCCATGCCTGGCCCGACTGCCCTTGCCCCGACTACACTTTCACTGGAACTTGCCCCGGTCCCCAAACTTGGTGAGTGGGTGGATAAAATGCCACTTCAACCTTCTCACGTCAACCTGTGGAAAACGTTCGAAGTGTCTTAAGTTCAAACACTTGGTAATAGTACCAGACTCTTCCAGCGGCTCTCACACTGTGTTGTGGATTCTTTCGTCCAATATGGTGCTCGACAGCGCGGCTTTCTGCTTTTACTCTCAATTTTTCAGGGTCACGGAATGCCCACGCCCAGCCTCGAACAATCTACAAACAAATCTGCCGCTGTCTCTCTGCCGCAGAACGCCGAGAAACGCGATGCCATCCTCCTCGTCGCTGCCTTCGCCGCCGTCTACGTCATTTGGGGCTCGACCTACCTTGCCATCGCTGTTGGGATCGAGTCGTTTCCTCCGCTTTTGCTGGCCGCTTTTCGGCACTTCACCGCGGGACTTGTTCTCTACCCCTTGCTACGTTGGAAAACCGGGATTCGGCCTACGCGCACCCAGTGGCGCACAGCGGTCATCACTGGACTCCTGCTTCTTCTTGTCGGCAACGGGGGAGTCTGCCTATCCGAACGGACGCTCCCTACCGGCGTGGCGGCCTTGATTGTGGCTCTCGTGTCCTTCTGGATGGTGCTTCTCGACTGGCTCCGCCCGGGCGGATTGCGGCCTGCACCCAGAGTCGTTGCCAGCCTTATCCTGGGTTTCGGAGGCTTGGCTCTCTTGGTGGGTCCGGCGCATCTGGGGGGCTCGGAGCGCGTCAATCCGACCGGCGCCGGGATTCTTGTCATCGCTTCTTTCGCTTGGGCCTGGGGATCCATCTATTCGAAACATCACGATCTTCCGAGTTCTCCGCTCCTCGGCGTCGCCATGCAAAGCCTCGCGGGAGGAGCTGCACTTTGGATTGTCGGCTTGTTGGCAGGCGAGGGCCGCCAGTTGCATCTCGCGGCTGTTAGCGCGCGCTCCTGGATCGCGATCGCCTATCTCATCGTCTTTGGTTCGGGAATCGGTTTTAACGCCTACGTCTACATTCTCAAGAAAAGCACCGCCGCCCGAGTAGGAACCTATGCGTTCGTCAATCCCGTCGTCGCGCTTTTTCTTGGCTGGCTTGGAGCCGGCGAAACCATCACGTTGCGCACGGCCCTCGCCGCCGCCGTCATTCTCACCGCCGTCCTGTTGGTGATTACCGCTCCGCACAAGACCGCCGTCGAGGCTGCCGAAGTTGTTCCAAATCCGGGCGAAGCATGAGCCACGGTCAAAAACGCCCTCGACAGGTCATCTGAACCGCGCTGTTCGAATCCACTTTGCCGAGCCTTTCCGGATAGATTTGATTCGAACGCTGCGCTATTTTCGTACCATGCAAACGATGAATAATTCTAACGCAGACGCGACCATGCAAGTCTCGCCCCGCAAAGCAGCGCAGTACTGGCGCGCGACACTTGAACGCGACGCGCGGGCAGACGGCACATTCGTGCTGGCTGTTCGCTCGACGCACATCTATTGCCGGCCATCCTGCCCGGCCCGCCGGCCGTTGCGGCAAAACGTAATCTTCTTCCACACACGCGAAGAAGCAGAAAAACAGGGCTTCCGCGCTTGCCTTCGCTGTCGCCCAAATGAAATTGCCGCTTCGGCGGCACTTGTTGCGCGCGCCGCGAAATATCTTTCGCAGTCGTCGGAAGAAGGCCTGCGGCTTTCCGAGGTTGCCCGAAAACTGAATTCAAACGCCGGAACACTACGACGCGCGTTCCGCCAAGTCACCGGCCTGGCTCCTCGCGAGCTCGCCGAAGCGCTGCGCGTCAAGCGGTTCAAGAGTTTGCTTCGCGCTGGAAAAAACATCACCGACGCGCTTTACGAAACGGGTTACGGCTCGTCCAGCCGCGTCTATGAACGCAGCAACGCACAACTGGGAATGACGCCAGCAACTTATCAAAAGGGAGGAAAGGGTATGAAAATCGAATACACAATTGCGAAGTCACCGCTCGGAAAAGTTTTGGTCGCCGCCACGGAACGCGGCGTTTCCGCGGTCTATTTAGGGGACATACAAAACAAGCTGGTTGCGGAATTGCACGAAGAATATCCACGCGCGGAAATCTCGGCCGCCAGCGGCAGCGTGCAGCGCTGGGTCCGCGAAATTGTCCAGCGCATTGAAGGCAAGCCCGCGCAAGTCGATCTGCCTCTGGACCTGCAAGCCACTGCTTTTCAACGCCGCGTCTGGCAGGAGCTGCAGCGCATTCCGCGGGGAACAACGCGCACGTACTCGCAAGTGGCCCGCGCACTGGGCCGCCCCAAGGCCATTCGCGCGGTTGCCCGGGCCTGCGCGACGAACCCCGTCTCGATCGTGGTCCCGTGCCATCGGGTCATCCGTGAAGATGGAAATCTGGCGGGCTATCGCTGGGGTCTTACGCGCAAAGAACAATTACTCGCCACGGAGCGAGCCGCGGCGAAGTAAATGGTCTAGACGTGTGGTTTTTCGTGGCTAGCGTTCTTGGGCCAGTTTTGCTTGAATTCGGATTCGTTGATCTTCAGATTCTTCATCATGTTGGTGTAGTGGAACAAAATGTAGTCACCTGCACCGGTTTCATAAAACTTCTGCTGAATGGGCAGCCAGGAAGCTTCGTCGATCCACATCTGGATCCGCGTGACCTGGCTGCGTATCTGTTCGGATTTCGGCGCCAGCTCGAGCACAACCGTTTTCTTGTGGTCCAGTTCTTCTTCGCCCGTGACAGTTACCAAATAGCTTTTATTTAAGTCTTCACTCCGCGTTCCGAAACCGAGACGGGCATACTGATCCACCATTGAGCCGTTCTTGCCGAGATCGTACTCCTCCACGCGATTGAGCTTGGGGTTGTAGAGAAACAGCGAATTGCCCGTGCGCAGCATCGTTCGCGGCTCGGGCTTGGTAATTTCGATGCGCATCTTTTGATCGTGACGGACCCAGATTTGTCCGGTCTCGGTGGAAGTGTCTTTCACGACGGCGGTGTATTTAATGTTTTCGAGGTCTGCCGTGAGGCTGCGAAAATCCTTCGCGGACCTGTCCATCATCTCTAGTACGCCTTCGGTGGTCCACTTCGCCGCAGTTTGCGATGCACCCGCGCCTAAGGCGATAGCCATCGCGCCTAGCGCAAAAACCAATGGAATCAAACGCCCTTTGGTCAATCGAAGCCCCTGTTGATGCTCGGCTGTGCGTCTAGTTAAGTTCTCTAAAATCTTAGCATATAGATAGAGATGCACGAACTTTGCCCAAGGTTACGATGTGGCTCGTGCAGCGTGGCTGAAGGCTAGTTGATAACGACGAATACTGTTTTCTAACGATGGATTTCGACGTGATAGGCAATCACCGTGCCTTGTTCGTCGCGCACCGGCTCGATCTTGGAAATGGTGAAGCGCTTGTTGCGAAGTTCGGGGAGCGATTTTTGCATGGCGTTGTGTAGCTCATTTTCCAGCGCCGGGGTTTGCTCGGGAGGCGCGAGGATGCGCGCATCGACGCGGTAGGTTTTGCTTTCGCCTTCTTCGCTAACGAGGACCACTTGCCCCGGAGTGTTCGCGGGAAGGCCCATTTGCGGCTGGTCGTGAAACCATGAGCGAGGAGTCGCTAAAACAAAAATCAAAATGAGAATGACCGCGGCGTCATACTGCCAGGTGCCGCGCTCGTAGGCCCAGAAAAACGTCCTCGAGAATATCTGTCCAAGACTCGCCATCTCAGTCCGCAGGAATTCCGTCGACAATCACACCATCCCGCATATGCACAACGCGGTCAAAATACGTCGTGGCTTCGGGATTGTGCGTGATCATGACGATCGTTTGGCCCAAATCTTTGTTGAGCTGGCGCAACATCTGCAGCACCACTTCCGAATTTTTCGAATCCAGATTGCCCGTGGGCTCGTCGGCCAGCAGAATTTTTGGTTCGTTGATGATCGCCCGCGCGATCGCCACGCGCTGCTGCTCGCCGCCGGAAAGCTCAGAAGGCTTGTGTTGCAGGCGCCCGGCAAGCCCCAGCAAGCTGGTCACAACATCAAAGCGGTGCGGGTCAAACCCATCGCCGTGGATAAACTGCGCGATGGCGATATTGCCTTTGGCAGTAAGCGTGGGAAGAAGATTGAAGCGCTGGAAGACGAAACCAATTTTGCTCCGCCGCAGCTTGGTGCGTTCGGCGTCGCTCATGGATGTTAAATCGTTGCCGTCCACCAGCACATGGCCCTTGGAGGCCTGCGCTAGTCCGCCAATCACATAGAGGAGAGAGGATTTGCCGCATCCTGACGGTCCCATGACCGCCACCGATTCACCGGGCGCCACGGAGAAGTTCACACCACGCAGCGCGGGCACATCCACTTTCCCAGCGCGGTAGAGCTTCCACAAGTTTTCTGTTTTAAGTATCGGCTCCAAGCTTTTTTTTCCTGGGACAATCAGCCCTTCGGCAGGTTGCTGTATTGTAGCTGTGATTGCCATCTGTGCCTAGCCGCTGCGTGCCTTCGCGGCGTTTTTTCCCTTTCTAATAGCTGCTATTCGTTCGTGTACCTGACGTGTCTCCGCAACCCTAAGCATCCCTCTAGTTTTCAATGGCTTTCAATCGTAAGAGAGTGCCTCGACGGGGTCTTTGCGGCTTGCCATCCACGCGGGATAACTGGCGCCTAGCATCGCTCCCGCCAGCGCAATCCCTCCGGCACGAAGAATCCATCCGGTCGTAATGTTAATGGACAAGGTGGGGAACCCGGCGAGAAATGCCGCCCGCAGCAGATAGCTCAGTCCGATCCCTGCCACAATACCCATCAGGCAAAGCCCCGCAGACTCCGTCAGCAGCGCGCGCACGATGAATGCGCGGCCCGCGCCAAGCGATTTCAGAACACCGATGTCGCGCGTCCGCTCAATCACGGTCGTGTACATCGTCAAAAAGATCACCAGCAGGCCGATGGCGACCGCCAACGAGATCATGGCGTCTATAAACGTCTGCAACCCGGGAATGTTTGTTGAAGTCATCAAAGTCAACATCGCCCTCACTGGACGCACCGTGTAGCCAGGCAAAAGATGGCGAGTCTCGTCCATCACGTCTTCCGTATGTTCGGGGCGCGTGCACTTTACCCAAAAAATCGAGGCTTTATCAGGCGCGCCGACCAGGTCCTGAAGCGTCGCCAGCGGAACGAATAACCGCGCGCCTTTTCCGTGCTCGACGATGCCAGCTACATGCCAGTCGTGGTTTAGAAGTTTAAATGTATCCCCAACTTGAATGTGTTTCGCCGCCGCCGCCAGATCGTCCACCAGCAGGTCCTCCGAACCCTCCATGTCGTGCCCTTGCAAGAATACAAAGCCTCCGGACACCGCGCGAAAGCTCTCCGGGTCGATCCC
This sequence comes from Candidatus Acidiferrum sp., assembly GCA_035314345.1. Classification (GTDB taxonomy): domain Bacteria; phylum Acidobacteriota; class Terriglobia; order Acidiferrales; family UBA7541; genus Acidiferrum. The sequence continues at coordinate 9,471 of DATFZQ010000200.1, read as the reverse complement.
GTAAACCACGTCCACGCCGCCAGTGGAACTGAATTGCAATAAGGCTGGCGCGACGGATTGCACGTATTTCAATTCCGCCAACTTGTCGGCGATTTTGATGGGCATGGGCGCGCCCGTTATACCGATGAAAATGGAGGCGGCGTTGGGCTGAACCATGACGTCCGCTCCGATGCCTTCAATCCGTTTGGCCGTTTCCGTCAGCAATCCCGACGTCAGCCCGACGATCAGCACGACCAGAGCAACTTCCACCGCGACCGCAACAACTCCGATGAGAGTGCGCAGCGGCCTGTGCAGAAGGTTGCGGACAATCAGCTCACCCATCATGGCTTTTTCTCCGCCGCATCCTCGCCAACATGAACCAATTCCGAACCCGCGGGTTGCTCGAGCTTGAAGCGTTCCGCGGGAATGTCTTCATTCAGCATCAGCTTGGTCACCTGTAAGTCCAACCGGTAATCATCATGGGGCCTCTCGATTTGAATCGCGCGAGGAAAAGAAGTGACGCCGGACGGGGCTCCCGCCGCTTGCTCCTGATCAGCGATAAGCGGCTCCCAGTTCGAGTAGCGCACATCGGAGAGCAATACACCCTTCGGTCCGAACTCCTGCAACCGGACAACCTGCAAATCGACGCGGTTAAACCAGATTTTCCGCAAGATTTCTCTTCGATATCCACCACGCAAGACAGTAAGCACATAATAGCGCGCCTTTTCGTCGTTGAATTCTTCAAAGAGCACCTCTTCTTCCTTGCGAATCTCGCTCCAAAGCAGCGCGTCCAGCAGATGCTGCGGCCGGAGATTTTCGATGGGCTTGCTGCTGGTGCGTTCCAGAGCGATCGGCCCTACGAGAAATTTGTTTTTGGACGGAATCGACACGCGAAACGTTTCGGCGTCGCTGGCCATGTCGAAGACCGTCTTGCCGATCAGCGGCGCTTGCCCAATCATGCGGATGTAGGCTGGCCGCTCCGCCAACAGAAAAGCTTTCACTTCGTGATATTCCTCGATTAGGCCGCTGTATTTCGAGCCGGCCGTGGGCTTTAGCTCGACGGTGGCGTTCACACTCTTCACGCCATTCGCCATGGCGTTGTATTTCTCGAGCAATTCTTCGCGCGTGGCATCCTTCGCGACGACGATCTGCGTGGCAGGCACGTTCTGCTTCTTACTGACTGTGCCTCCGCAGCCGCAGGAAATCGCCGCCACTGTCGCCCCTGCCATGCATGCCAACCCACGCCACATCAGTCTGTTAAGCCCTTTAGGTACAAACGAAGCAATCTAACAACCATGTTTTCAGGCGTCAACCAAGTGCTAGAGACCATTATGGACGAAGGCGGTGGTAGAGTGCGAATGGCTCGCAGGATTTTCGTTTCGGCTAAGCAAGCGATGTTTGGACGAAGCTCTCTGGCGTGCAACTCTAACAAAACAAAGAATGAATGCAGAGTTCGCAGAGGCACAGGGGACACGGGGACTGCGCCGCATTGTATAATCCGGCCTTGCATTGTGGCCGTTGCCGTTAAAGGAGACGTCTTTGAATCGCCGAGAATTCCTTGGGTCTCTTCTCCGGCTTTCTGCCGGGTCGCTCCTCGGTCCCCGTTTATTCGCGCGGCCATTTGCCAGCGATCCGGACAACATCGCGGAGCTCTACAAACGCGCGGTGGTCATGGATTCACTTTGCAGCCCGTTTGAACACCTGGACGCATCTCCCTCCCCTGAGTTGCTGGCTGTGGTTCGGCAATCCGGAGTTACCGCTCTCAATTGCACGATCTCGAAACGCACTCTTGACGGAACGCTCGAGAACCTCGCATCGCTTGAAGTACTCGTAGAAAAGCATTCGGATGCGTTTGCGATTATCCGCAGACACTCCGATATCGCCAGCGCCAAGCGGGATAAAAAGCTCGGCATCCTTCCTGGTTTTCAAGACACGGCGTTTTTCGAAGAGAATCCCGAGCGAATCGAGCTGTTTCGCAATCTTGGCGTGCGTATCATGCAGCTGACTTACAACAATCGCAGCGTTTTTGGCGATGGCTGCCTCGAGCCGGGGAATGCGGGGCTGAGCAAGGCAGGAATTGCGGCAGTGAAGAAGATGAACGAAATCGGTGTCGCCGTCGATCTCAGTCACAGCGGCTATCGCACGACCTCCGAAGGAATCGCCGCATCCACTAAGCCGGTGTTGATCTCTCATTCGGGATGCGCGGCGATTTACCCGCATCCGCGCAGCAAGCCCGACGAAATCCTTAAATCGATAGCCGATCGTGGCGGATACTTTGGTGTGTATCTGATGCCCTATTTGGTTGCTTCTCCCACGGTGCCGACGCGCCAGCACGTCCTCGATCATCTGATCCACGCGATCAACGTCTGTGGCGCGGATCATGTGGGCATTGGCTCCGACGGTTCGATTGAAAAAGTCGTGCTTACTCCCACGCAAAAAGCGGATTTCGATGCTGACATCGCGCGGCGTAAGAAGCTCGGTATCGGCGCGCCGGGCGAGGATCGGTATCCTTACGTGCCCGATCTGGATGGGCCGGAGCACATGCTGGTCATCGCGGAAGAACTTTCGCGCCGCGGCCAGCCCTCGTCGGTCATCGAGAAAGTGTTGGGAGCGAATTTTCAGCACGTGTTGGGAGAAATTTGGGGAACGGATTAGAACTGCGAATCGCGAGCCCTATTGCGGTCGCGCGATGTAGATATCGAAGGGCTGCACCGCGGGCCGAACGCGGCGAATGACTTCGCTGGCCCATAGGGATGCGCTAAGCAGCGTGACCCAACCGTCTTCGGGCTCGCATACCGCGCAGAATAGGTAGCGCTCATAGGCAAGCTGGTAAGCGTCAACTCCCCGCTTCGAAAGGTCGCCTTCGAGGGCGGCATCAGGATTTTGCGTGACGGCTCCCGCGCGAATTCCAAATGTTTCGCCTTCAAAGCGCTCGAAAAGCTGGAAAAGTTGACCTTGCCTAGGCTGCGGCAGAACCACGCAGCGCACGCCGGCTTCGCGATACACGATCTTCCGCGCATTGCAGAATTCCTGAACGCGATCGATGTGGCTGAAGAAATCGACGAGGTAATATTCGTCATGTGCCAGAGCAGGGAAGACTGCCGACCAAATTTCCGCGGCCTTCTTGCCGCGAACCGGCTCGCGGTTTTCCGTTTCAACCAGTTCGAGCCCGACCGCTTTCACGCCCGGTCCAAGGTCCAGCGCTTCCACGTCTAGCGAGAAGGGAGGCAATTCGAGCGCGTCAGGCGGCGCGCCGGGGGGAAGACTCATTCCAGCGTCTCCGCTTCCGGAAATCGGGCACGAAAATCAGGCGACTGCTTGCGCACGTCCAGCCAATCGAAAAACGCGTCGGGAGTTTCGAGCCAAATGCGGAACCAATTAGCAATCTCCACTTTTTCTTCGCGCTTGTGCGGTTCCACTTTGTGATTTCGCGAAATCATTTCCGCGCGGCGCTTGCCGAGGCGCGCGATTCCCAAAACTCGTTCGACAGCCGCATGCTCGCCGTGCGCCTGGAACTTCCGCATCAGCTCATCCAGCCGCATAATGCTTACTTCCGCGTCCTCGAGCGTTTTGAAATGCAGCAGGTCTTCGAACTCTTCTTCGTACTGCTCTTCCGCTTCTTCTTGCAGGGTGAGCAGCACTTTCCAGCCCGCGCTTTTCAAGACGTCCCCGATGTATTCCGAGCTGGTCTTTCCCGCTTCGCCATGCTCCGCATGCAGCCGACGGCGCAGTTGATCGATCTCCGCGAGCGTCCATTTCGAAGCGCCGATCTCACGGGCTGTTTCGAGAATCAGATCCTTCTTCGTTTTTTCCAAATCACTCATCAAGCTGTGCCTTTGCGCGGCTTCGAGTGCGCCTTCTTTTTGCTGTGCGCCGGTGTCTGTTTCTGCTTGGGCGGCTGCGGCGGGGGAGGCGGAGGATCGGCCGGAAGCCCCGCCAGCAGACGGCGGTACTTTGTCACATTCCGGTTGTGTTCTTCCAGTGTCGCGCTAAAGAAATGTCCGCCCTGCGTATTGGCAACGAAATAGAGATAGTCCGTCTCGGCCGGTTGCAACGCCGCCCGGAGAGATGCTTCTCCCGGATTGCCGATGGGTCCCGGCGGCAATCCTGTGTGCTCATAGGTGTTGTAAGGCGAATGCACGTGCAGGTCGGCTCCAGTTAGTGTTCCGTTGTAACGGGCCTCTTGTTCCAAAGCATAGATCACCGTCGGGTCGCATTGCAGCATCATGTCCTTGCGCAGTCGATTTTCAAAGACTCCCGCAACAAGAGGACGCTCCTCTTTCTTCGGCGTCTCGCGCTCGACGAGCGACGCCAGAGTCACAATGGAAGAAATCGGATAGCCGGACGCCAGGCGCGTTTTATCGTCTCCGGCCATCTGCGGCGAAAGCCGCGCCCACTGCTCCTTGAATTTTTTCACCATGGCAGCGGTCAGCTCAACGGCGACTGGATGACGCGGAAGTTGATACGTCGCGGGGAAAAGATAGCCTTCGAGTGTGAGGGCGTGAGGGTCAATGTCGCGAACCATCATTGGATCGCTGGCGGCTTTCACAAAATCATCGGCGGGAAGAAAGTGGCCAGCTTCGAGATCATGCGCGATGTCGTAAAGGGTTTCGCCTTCGTGCACGGTGAAGGGAATTTGATAGACGTCGCCCTTCGCCAGCTTCCAGAAAACGTCGCGGCCGCTTAAGGGGTGATCGAACAGATATTCCCCCGCTTCGAGCGATCGCTTCGGATGCCGCCGCGCATAAATTTCGAACGCAGTGGCGCTGCGCACCACGCCGTTACTCTCAAGAATGTGCGCCACGCCGCGGCTCGAAGCCCCGTGCGGCACGGTAACGAAAACACCTCCGCTCGCGAATCCCTGGTATGGCTTCGTGATGCAATACCACCCCCAGGCCCCGGCCCCTGCCGCGGCCAGCACCAGCACCAAAATGAGCAGCAAAGCTTTCTTCAAATCAGCCTCGCGAATCCCAAGCGCACATGTTTCACTTCGCGTCTTGCATGGCCCGTGCCGGCTGCTGCCGGTCCAGGTATTCTTTCAAGATCAAAGCCGCAGCTAGTGCGTCCACACCCGTCTTTTCGTTTTCTTTTTTTTGTTTTTTGCCGGGCGCGGCGTGAATCGTCCTGCCTTGGTGCTCCTCGAGCAACCGCTCCGCCTCCCAGCTCGTCAGGCGCTCGTCCACCATTTCGACAGGTAGACCAAGCTGCTTGTGGACGCGCTGGCCGAACCGCGCCGCTTCTTCGGCCATATCTCCGCGTGTTCCATCGAGACGCAACGGGAGTCCTACTACAATTTGTTGCACGCCGTGCTCACGCACGACTTCCCGCAACCGCCGCATGTCTTCGTTGCGGTTGATGCGATTCAGAGTCCCCAAGGGCTGCGCCAACGCCGCCACTGGATCCGCAATCGCCATCCCAATCCTGGCGCGCCCATAATCCAGCGCCAGAATGCGTCCCGGCTTGTGTTGCTCCGTGCCCAAGTTCTCTCCCCAACGCTTCAACGCGTGAGTGTCGCCCATTCCAGTATACCGGGAAGCAATTCTGAAGATGTGGGATGCTGCTTAAGAATTGATAATTGGTAAGCGCGGCGCGGTTCGTCAGATTTTGAATGAAGCGGCTTTCTTAGGGTTTGCGGCCGCGGGCGCCGGTTTGCCAGGCGTCCCAGTAGCCGAGGGCCTTCATCTGTTGATCGAGGCCGGTTTCTTTGACGAGGACGTCGAGTTCGGCGCGCGTCAGGCGCTTCCCAAGAGGCTCGGTGCGATCGGCGACGCCCCAGGCGGTCAGTGCGGCGAGCGCCGTGTTCAGCTTCAGCTCGCGGATATCCACTTTGTCGAGCGTGTCTGACGCGGCGTGATAATTCACCAGATAGTTCGACACTTCCTGATTGGCCACCAGATTAGGCACGCCTTCCAACAGGAAGTCGAGATTGTCGGTGCCGAAAGATGCGTCGGGCGTGTGATTGTTCGCGCCCCAAGATTCGAGTGGCTTCAGCACTTCGCGCACGCCAGCTTCAATGTCGCGACGCCCGCCGAGCGAATAGCCGGTCAGGCGTCCGTTCCCCGCATCGAAAGTGATCAAGGCGCGAATCTTGTCCATCTCCGCGAGATGCGCCTTCACGTACTCGTAAGAGCCAATCGTGCCTTGTTCCTCGCCGCTGAAGAGAACGAAGCGAATTGTGCGCCGCGGCAACAATCCGGTCGCCCTGATCGCCCGCGCGACTTCAATGACCAACGCTGCGTTGCACCCGTTGTCCAGCGCCCCTGTGCCCAGCTCCCAAGAATCGAGATGCGCCCCAAGAATCACCACCTCGTCAGGTTTCTCGTACCCACGAATTTCGCCTACAACATTTTCCTGCACGACCGGCCCGCCGATCTTGTTGGGCATATTGAATCGCGCGCGGACTCTTCCAGGATACGCAGCCTCGGTTCGCGCCAACCGCATGGCATCTTCGCGCGCCACGATGGCCTGCGGAATTTTGTCGATCGCGCCGGTCAAGGAATTCGTATGGCGATAGAGCAGCAACCGTTCGCGCGCGCCCATCCAAAGAATCGCGGAAGCTCCACCCTTCAACGCCTTCTGAATGATGTCCGGCGGCTTCAGGTACTCGTTGAAGAGATCAGCCCAAGTCGAGCCGATGTCGCTGTGCACCAGCAGAATCGCGCCTTTGACGCTAGTTCCAGCGCGCGCAAAATCATCCAGGGTCCCGTAGCCAACATCCACGAGGCTCCCTTCAATCCCGCCAGCCGGGGTCGCGGGAGACCATCCCTCTGCTTTGAGTCGCACAGGAAAATTCACAGGACCCAGGAGTTCAAGCCGCGTCTCGCCTTCACTCCACATCACTGGCAGCGTGTATTTTTCAGTGTGGACCTCAACGCCCTCCGTGCGAAACGCGGCGACGGCCCATTCGACGGCTTTCGCCATCTCCGGCGACCCGGTCACCCGTCCGCCAATCTCATCCGTCAGCCGACGAAGGTTTTCTTCCATCGGCGAAGGGCCCATCACCTGCGGCAAAATCTTCGAGGCGGCCTGCGCGCAGCTCGAAGCGTCTGCCGCGGAACAAGCCGCGGCGTTCTGGCCGGATTGTGTCGGGGCTAGAGAGTCCTTTGCCGCAGGCAGTTGCGCTGAGGCGGAGACCGAAGCAATGGAGTAAAGAAGTAGCGAAGCAAAGAAAATCTTAAGGCAGCGCATCGATTTAGACTCCGTAGCGAGGCTGCACAGCGGGCTCTAGATCCAGCGGCAGGCCCCGTGCATCCTGGTGCGGAGTAGTATAAGCTCGCGGCGCTTCGGCAAGAAATTTGGCGGCGCAATCCAACTAGTCGAGAGAATCCACGATGAAGAAATCGATTTCGGTTCTTGCATTTATTCTGGCGTGCGCAGTCGCCGCTTCGGCGCAATCGGCCGCTCAAACTGCTGCTTCGAGCCTCGATGCCCGCGCAAAGGCAGCTCTGGCCGTGATTCGCGGGACCGCCAACGTCCATGGCCTTCAAAAAAGCGTCCGTGTCCAGCGTGACCGCTGGGGAGTCGCCCACATCTACGCGCAGAACGAACACGATCTCTTCTTCGCGCAGGGTTTTGTCGTCGCGCAAGACCGCCTCTTCCAAATGGAACTTTGGAAGCGTTCCGGCCAAGGACGGCTCGCGGAAATCCTCGGCCCCTCTTACGTGAAGCGTGACACGAACGCCCGCCTCCTCCGCTTTCGCGGCGATATGGACGCTGAGTACAAGAGCTATTCTCCCGACACGAAAGAAATCCTTGAAGCCTTCACCTCCGGCATCAATGCTTACATCGAAGAAATCCAAAAGCCCGGAGGCATTGGCCTCCCGCCTGAATTCCAACTCGCCGGCTTCAAACCCGAGCCGTGGAAGCCCGAAGACTGCCTGAACCGTTTGGCCGCGTATTCCGTGACAGGAAACGGCGTCAGCGAGCTCCATAACGCGCAACTGGTTGCGCTTCTCGGCCCCCAAAAAGCCGCCGAACTTCTCGAACTCGATCCTCCGGTAAAACTCGATCCGGTGCCCGGCATGGATTTGTCTGGCCTCTCGCCCGCGCTCCTCGAGAATCTCGTCGGCAGCGACGTCCCGCTCCATTTTCTCGAAACGCCTGTTCAGGGAAGCAACAATTGGACCGTCTCCGGCTCGCTCACCGCCTCCGGCAAACCCTTCCTCGCCAACGATCCCCACCGGGTCATCGCCGAGCCTTCATTGCGCTACATCGTCCATCTGGTCGCTCCCGGATGGAATGTGATTGGCGCCGGCGAACCCGGGCTGCCGGGCGTCGCTGCGGGCCACAACGAAAAAATCGCCTGGGGTTTCACAATTTTCGGGCTCGACCAGCAAGACTTTTATCTGGCGCGGCTCATGCCCATTGATCCCGATCAATACGAAACGGAACGTGGCTGGCAGCGCATGCTGGTTAGAAATGAAACAATCAACGTCCACGGCGGTTCAGCAGTTAGCGTCACACTCAAATTTACGCGGCATGGGCCCGTACTCTGGGAAGACGGAAAGCGCGCGTTGGTGCTCCATTGGGTTGGCGAAGAGCCTGGCACGGCCGGATATCTCGGGTCACTCGCCCTCGATCGCGCGCAAAACTGGCAGGAATTTGAGCAGGCCATGCCACGCTGGAAGGTTCCTTCCGAAAATATCGTCTACGCCGATCGCGACGGTAACATCGGCGAACATTCCACCGGCCTCGCGCCGCTCCGCAAAAACTGGACAGGGCTTCTCCCCGTTCCTGAGACTGGCGGATTCGAATGGAACGGTTTTGTTCCTAATGCCGAGCTGCCGCATACGCACAATCCAGCCTCAGGTTTTATCGCGACTGCCAATCACAAAATGATTCCGGAAAATTACGGTTACGCTGTCGGATTTCAATGGGCATCGCCGGAGAGATTCCTGCGCATCTCAGAAGTGCTCAGCGCCGCAGCAAAAAGCCAGCATAAGCTCAGCCTTGCGGATATGGAGAATCTCCAGAATGACGTTGTGTCGCTACCGGCGCGCGATCTGCAAGTTTTGTTGAAGTATGCTGCGGGCAACGCGCCAAGCGGCTCAGCCAAACTCTTGCTCGATTGGGATTGTGCAGTTACCGCTGATTCGACATCTGCCACGCTTTACGAATTCTGGGATGCGGAGTTGCGCGATGCGGTCACGAGGCTAGTTGTGCCCGCGGAAGCGCTAAAGATCGCGGGAAAATTGGCACTACCGGAAATCCTGCAAGAGCTGGCGCATCCACCTGCCGCTGTCTTCGGCCAAAACCCTGAGAGCGCACGCGACGCTCTGCTGCTTCAGACACTCCAGTCGGCGGAGCAGAAGCTCTCGGCCAAGCTCGGCCCTGATCCGAAGAACTGGACTTGGGGAAATCTACACCGCGTCTTGTTCACCCATCCGCTCGGGAAAGTCACACCTGCTGCCGGTGCGCTTTTCGATCGCCCCTTCCCTCGTCCCGGCGATGGCAGCACCGTGGACGCCACGTATTTTGGAGGAGCTTCCTTTG
>DATFZQ010000199.1:0-52315 GCA_035314345.1 Candidatus Acidiferrum sp. | reverse complement strand
TCATTGTTTTCTCCAACCGCTAGTTTCTCACAGGGCGGGCCGAGGATGAAGCTGTGCGCAACCGTGTTAGCATTTAGTTGGTTGTTCCTCACTCATGCCGCTTTGGCGCCGGCTACAAATCAAATGAGCGGCCACGAACCGCCGGCTCCGCGCCACGTTTTTCCATGAGGTGCCCGTGTCCGAATCCTTCACGCCGAGCGAGCGCACGCGTGTCGTGCGCGAACCGCAGCGCGGCGTCTACGACCGCGAAACGATTTACAAGATTCTCGATGAAGGGCTTGTGTGCCACGTTGGGTTTTCCGCGGATGGCCAGCCGTTTGTGATTCCCACGCTGTACGCGCGCGTCGGCGACGCTATTTATTTTCACGGCTCTGCCGCGAGCCGGATGCTGCGCGGCGCTAGCGAGGGCGCGAGTGTCTGCGTAACGGTCACGCTCACGGACGGCTTCGTGCTCGCGCGCTCAGTGTTTAATCACTCGATGAACTACCGCTCCGTCGTGGCGCTCGGAAAGGCCACGCTTGTCGATGCACCGCAAGAAAAGCTCGAGGCGCTGCGCGCCTTCACGGAAAAGATTTTGCCCAAGCGCTGGGACGACGCACGCCAGCCAAACGAGAAGGAACTCAAGGCCACAAGCATCTTACGCCTGCCGCTGACAGAAGCTTCGGCAAAAGTGCGCGTCGGCCCGCCGGAAGACGATGCTCCCGACTACGCTCTCCGTGTCTGGGCTGGTGTAATTCCATTGCACACCGCGGCGGGCGCGCCGATCCGCGATGAACGGTGCGATCTTGGAATTCCGCTACCGGCTTATGCGGCCAACTACAGGCGGTGAGTTGTGAACGAATTTACTCCAGCCCCTGTCAAGCCGCTCGTGACCATCGACGCTCTGGAATCGTTCGACATCCGCGTCGGCACCATTGAACGGGTCGAAGAAGTGTCGCTCTCAGAAAAACTGATGAAACTCACGGTGAATTTCGGCGACCATTCACGGACGTTCTCGCAGGGATCAAGAAAGAGCGAGCCAATCCGCGTGAGATAGAAGGCCGCCAAACGCTTTTTGTTCTGAACCTCGAGCCGCGCAAGATGGCCGGCGAAATCTCCCAGGGGATGCTGTTCGATATTGGCTACGCCGACGGTGTTACTCCTGTACTCGCAGTTCCGAAGCGGCCAGTTCCTAACGGCACGCGCGCGGGATAACGCTCACTGGCGGACGGCGCGCAGAAAATCGGCAAGCAGGCCGTAGCCGGTAGCCTCGACTCCGGGATTGTGCTCAACGAGCGATAAACCGAACACGTCGAGATCGAAGCGAATCGCCGAGCTGCTGCCTTCGAGATTGGCGAGAGGATCCGACGCTAGCAACATTTCCGGGCGCACGCTGCAATCGACGCCATCGCCGCGGCGCTCCGCGCGGCAGACCAGTTTGTAGCGCATCCCCGCGGCGCGCACGGAGCGGATTTTTTCTTCGCTGAGCTCGCGGATGCCGGTGCGCTGCACTTGCTCGAGGCGTACGTTGGCGCCCATCAAGACAATCGCCAGAGCAACAACTTTCACCGCCGCGTCCCAGCCGTCGAGGTCCGCGGTTGGGTCCGTTTCCGCGATGCCCATGGCCTGCGCGCGTTTCACGGCTTCATCCAACGTGCGGCCCTTCTCGATTTCCGTCAGCACGACATTCGTCGTGGAATTCAGAACTCCGGAAAACCCGCGAATATCCGTCGCCGGCAAGCCATACGGAAACATCGAGAAAACAGGGACGCCATCCATGACCGTGGACTCGTAGAGGAATTGGCGGTTTCTCTCTTTCGCGAGGGCGGTGAGTTCGTGGTACGCGTGAACGATGGGGCCTTTGTTGGCAGTGATGGCGTGAATGCCCAAATCGAGCGCCGTCCGCAAATGTTCCGTGGCCGGCTGGCCGGTTTTGACATTGAGAGAGGTCGCTTCAAACAGAACATCAGCGCGCGTTTTTTCGAGCCATTCGCGCAGGTTGCGCGCCTGTGAGGTGTTTCCGTGCTGAATTAGTGAGTGGCCGTGGAGAGCGGCGAGCGGATTGAGGCCGTCGGGATCGGCGATCCAGCCGGTCCGGCGTGTAGCGACTCCCGTGAGGCGCCAGCGGATATCGTAGCGACGACGGAGGTCGGTTTCTTTGGAGATGAGCAGGCGGAGGAGGGCGCGGGCAACGTTGCCCATGCCCACGATAGCGAGATTGTAGGACGGCATGAGCCGATCCTCCGGAGGATGCAGGAGAGACTGTCTGTCCCTTCATGCGCAGGAGAGACAGACTAAAATGTCCGTCCACCCTGCGGGCGAAGCACCGAGCCCCACGTTAATGCAGATTAGTGAGCCGCGGCGAGTTTGGCAGCGGCGTCGGCGATCAATGCCGCTTCATTCTGCAGGCATTTCGCTACGACCACCACGCCTTCGTCAGCTTGTTTCCATTCTTTTTGTTCGATGGCTTCGCGTACATAGGGCATCGTCTTCGCCGCGTACCCGGTGTAGAAGCCTGGCGCATAAAGCTGGTGGCGGTACCATTTGCGTTGTGGCAATCCTTCTTGTGTGATGAATTTGCGCTCGCTTTCGATGAGCAGGCGATTTACTTCGGCGAGCGAAGCCGCAGCCAGGGCGGTCCCGCCGTTGGCATTCGCATGCTCGAGGGCTTTGCGGTACTCCGCGGCACTGCGCGTGACGGCGTCGGCGGCGTTCTCGAGAGGCGCGAAGTTCTGATAAGGAGGAACTTCTTCCTTTTTCGGCGGAACGTAAGTTTTCTTCGGATCGGCCGTCGCGGTGAAAACGCCTTCGTCGATTTCCTTGTTGCGTTCTCGAATTTCGTCCTGCATTTTCTTCGAGAGGTCCTTCAGTTCCTTGACGTAGGTCTGCATCGTTTCGGCGAAATCGCCGAATTCGAACGGAAGGAGGTCGGCGTCACCGAGACGCATCATCGCGATGCCGCCGGTCTGCGAGAGAGCGCGGCCATAGACGAAGGTCGTATCGGCGAAGTGTGTGTACCAGTAAAAGTCATCGTAAATCGAGTGATAGATTCCGCCGCCGTCTTCGCCGCCGAAACCGATGTTGAGCGAAGCGACGCCGATGTGCTGGAGGAACGGCGTGAAATCAGAGCCGGAGCCAAGCGCACCCAGATGCAAATCGGCACGCTGGCGAATCTCTTGCTTTTTATCGCCGGGAGCTTCTTCAATAGCGCGCAACTGTTCGCGCTTCCAGGCGGAGAGTTTCGTTTCCGGATCCTGAACATCCTTCGCGATATCATTCACGAATTTTTCAAGCGTGTGCGAGCCGGCGAGGCCGAGATAGCCGCGGCCGTTGCCATCGGAATTGATGTACGCGACGGCGTGCTTGTCCAGTTCCTCGGCGTGCGTTTCAGCCCACTCCGTGGAGCCAAGCAAGCCTTCTTCTTCGCCATCCCAAGCGCAAAAGATCAGTGTGCGCTTGGGCTTCCAGCCTTGCTTCACGAGTTCGCCCAACGAGCGTGCTTCTTCGAGCATCGCGGATTGGCCGGAGATCGGGTCTTCGGCGCCATTCACCCAGCCATCATGATGATTACCGCGGATCACCCATTCATCGGGATAGACGGAGCCGGGAATTTTTGCAATGACGTCATTGACCGGTGCCATGTTCCAGTTCGAAATCACCTTCAGATGAACTTTTCCGGGGCCGGGACCAATGTGATAGCTGATGCCGAGTCCGCCGCGCCACGCTTGCGGAGCGATTGGGCCTTTGAGCGAAGCGAGAAGCGGCTCCGCGTCGCCGTAGGAAATCGGAAGGACAGGAATCTTGGTGATCGTCTGAGCGTCTTTTATAGCGAGGCGCTTTGCGTCTTTCGTCGCGCCCACCCCCGGCGTCAGCGGATCGCCGGCATAGAGCGGCATATCCGCGACGCTGCCGCGCTGCACGCCGTCCAGGGGGCGATAAGGCCCTAGAGGGAAAACTTCGCCCTGCGTGTAGCCGTCTTCATGCGGATCGGAAAAAATAAGGCAGCCAATGGCGCCGTGTTCGGCGGCAACTTTCGGCTTGATGCCACGCCAAGAACCGTAGTAGCGCGCAATAACGATCGCGCCCTTAACGGAAACGCCCATGCGTTCGAGCTGCTCGTAGTCAGCGGGCACGCCGAAATTGACGTAGACGAGCGGAGCCGTCACGTCACCATCAATCGAATAGGAGTTGTACGTCGGAAGCTGCTCGGAAGTCTGGTCCGACGTGGGGTCTTCTTTCACGACGGGCTCTTGCAGCTTGGCGGTGAACTTTGGCCCGCCGTCCACCAATTCGACGGCGCGCTCCTTCGGAGTCGGCATAAGCACGTCGAAGGTTTCGATGTGAGCGTCGAGGCCAAATTCCTGAAATTTCTTGAGCAGCCAATCGGCGTTTTCCTTGTCATACGGCGAACCAACGTGGTGCGGCCGCGCAGAAAGTTGTTTCATATAGGCGCGAATTTTGTCAGGGTCGGGAATGGCTTTCATTTTTTCTTCCCACTGGCGTTCACTGCGCGAAGATTCGGCGGAATATCCGGCGAGCGGCTGTTCGTCGGCGACAACGTGTGCGCCGATCGGAGCCAGAGAAATACTTGCAAAGACAACTGTGGCAACTAGACTTCTGCGGTTCATGAGCCCCCCTCGTTTTGCGCACGTATTTTGCCTGAACTGCGCGGCGATTGGAAACGTTTGTTGCAAATTTATCCGCGACTGCCCGTTTTCAGGAGGATGTCCAGGTCATCGGGATGGATAGCGCAGAGGAGCGCGTCCTCGCGATCGATGTGTCCCTTGCTGATCAGTTGAACGAGAGATTCTTCGAGTGCGAAAGAACCCTTTTTTTTGGTCATGGTGATTTCCTGATGGAGATGCTGCAGGGCGTTACGGCGAATGTGCTGGCGCGCACCGTAACCAATCATCAGAAGCTCGGCGGCGGGAAACCGCTCGCCGCTCTTGCTGGGCAAGAGGATTTGCGTCAGGACGGCGGCGATGGCCATCGCCAATTCCTGGCGGATGGTGTTTTGGCGCTCGTCGGAAAAGGAATCGGAGATACGTGAGATAGTGGTGGCGACGTCAATCGTGTGGAGGGTGGAGAGCACAAGATGACCTGTTTCCGCAGCGGCAACGGCGATGCGCATCGTTTCTGGATCGCGCATTTCGCCCACAACGAGAACATCCGGGGCTTGGCGCAGAGCCGCGCGCAAAGCGGTGGGAAAATCTGGCGCGTCCGTGCCGATCTCGACTTGCTCGATGACGCTGCGAATGTGCGTGTGTTCGTACTCGATCGGATCTTCGATGGTGACGATGTGGCGCGCTTCGCGGCGGTTGATGTCGTCAATCAATGCGGCGAGCGTGGTTGATTTTCCTGAACCTGCGGGACCTCCGATCAAGACCAAGCCACGCGGGAGATGCGCGAGGGTTTCCACGCTCGGCGGGAGATTGAGCTCGCGGAGTGTGGGGACTTTTTGCGGCAGGGAGCGAATCGCTGCTGCGGCGCGGCCGCGTTCGCGATGCAGATTGATACGGAAGCGGCCAAGTCCGGCGATACGGTAGGAAGAATCCGAGATTTGAGACTGGCGATAGCGTGCCAGTGCATGGGATGTGAGAGCAGGGAGCACCGCCGCTTCTATTTCGGGGCCATCGAGCGGACGCGTGTCGATTTTTTGGACTACGCCCTTTGCGCGGATGCAGGCTGGCGCCCCGGCGACGAGGAGTAAATCGCTTCCGCCGCGGGCGATCAGTGCCTTGAGCCAGCCATCGAGTTGGACGGCGCTAGCGGGCTCCGCTCCGTCCTGCTCGCGAAGGTCGTTCAGTTCGTTGACGATGCGGTCGATTTCCGGCGCTTCATCCATGTGGAACCTCATTCTTCCAAACGGAGCGATGCCGGAAAAGTTTGACGCAGCGGAGCTATTTCGTCCAGCGGGAAAAGCAGCAGAACCTCCACGACAACGATAAAGCGGAGCTTAAGAAAACGGCGGCAGAGACACAAAATCTCCGCCGCCGGTCTTCAATTATTTATCGACTTAACCGGGATGCCGCGAAATGCTACTCCACGGCTCCAGTCTGTTCGGTGGCCACAGGAGTCAGCGTGCCGAAAAGGCCGTGCGTTTCGTGGTCCGGGCCGGCAGAAAAGAACAGCGTTGTGGATGGACCTGCGTTGGCGCCGTTGCCGAAGGTGAGCGACCAGAGTCCGTCGATGGTTAGAATCGAGTCGTCTGGAGCTTTCACGAAGCCGATAAATTCCTTAGTGAACCCGTTGTAGGCAGCGACCCAGCCGCTACCGAAATTGCCCACAAGGATGCTGTTGCTGAAGACGCCGAAGTCGCGGGGCGTCCAAACGACTCCCCAAGGCGAATTCAGCCAGGGACCGTGCTGAAGATGGCCGATGTGGTGACCATCGGGCTGGTAAAGTTCAACGAAACCATTGCCTTCGCCGGCCACGTCATCGTGTTTGGCGGCGTCCTGCTTGGCGTAGGTAACGAAAAGGGTTCCGCCGATGTTTTGGATGTTGAAGGGCGCGAAGTCGTGCGGAATCGCATCGTCGTCGAACAATTCTTCTGAGATGTGCACGCGCTTGAAGGTGTTGTCGTAAACTTCCACCTTGCCCGAGCGGAAATTCGTGACGTAAAGGAAAACTTTTCCGCTTACAAGACCCAAGGTAGCGCCCTTATAAACCGCGCCCTTCGGCGAACCTCCATCGGAATTATCAACTTCAAGGGTCGCCGCCACTCCGCCCGCCCATGCAGAGATGGTCCCATCCTCGGTGACGAAGATGAAAGCCGCCGCCAGTCCGCCTGGACTGATCAGAAAATCCGTCGGGCTGCCGTTGTAAACGATTCCCGTGGGTGCAGCCAGTGTGCCTGCAGGAGAGCCTTTGGGAGGAGGAATGGTAACGGTTCCCGTGCCGTTAATGGGTTCGATGGCCCCGGCGCCAGTATAGAGCGTGGAAAAGCCGGAGTTGTTATCGGATACCCACCAGGGACTCCCTGGCTTTGCGGCTGTAGGACTGCGCGTCAATCCCCAGGGATTTACGAGATTGGGGTCGGTAACAGCAGCGACTCCGGGTTGATCGGAAACGAGGTTAGTTTGCGTGTAATGTTGCGCCCTTGTTACAGCAGGAAGCAAAGAGAGCCCAAGTGCAAGTACTGGGAAATATTTCCACGACTTAGTTGCGTAGCCCATGGCTTTACCCTCCAGATCGAGTTTTATGCAGCGAAGCGGATCGCGAATGACCGCGAAGGACTTCACATCTCACTGGCTGGGTAAACGGGGCAGTAGTGCAAGTTCAATTCCACTACGGCCTATAGCTTTACGGATGACTCCGTGGCTGAGAACAAGGAACTTAGGAATTCCCACCGAGAGGAACTACCAGAATGCTCCCGTTTCCCGTAGGCAACTACCGCTGCGGATACCGAAGTTGGGAGGGTTTTATTCCCGGTAGTTTTGGGTGACAAAAGTGACGAAAAGAAACTGAAAATCCCGTAGGGTGTCGGCAGGATTCGAGCGGCTAAGCCCGCCGGAGGGTCAGCAGCGTGATTTCAGGCGGTACGCCAAGGCGAACGGGTGCGCCAACCGTGCCGAGCCCGCGATTCACGTAAATCGATGCCAGTGCTGACGAGCGGCTCGGGAACAGGGATCCATGACTTGTCTCGAAGGCCGAGCCATTTGATGCCGCGCGGTCGTTGGGCGCAGGCGCGAACATCGGCCGATGATACAACCCGGCAACGTAGTCGGTAATAAACCGCGCGGGGCTAAGCCGGTGGTCGAGAATTTCCACTTGGATCTGCCCGCCGTGCGTGTGGCCGGCGAGGGTCAGCTCGATGCCTAATTCCGCGGCGCGATTGAACGCGTTGGGATTGTGCGACATAAGAATGTTGGGCATGTCCCGGCGCACCAGCGGTTCCACATTCTGGAGCAATTGCACCCTTCGGCCCCCGTTGGTGCGCTCGCGCTGGTAATCGACGCCGATGAGATTGAAGGAAGCGCTCTGAAACGTGAGCTGCGCATTTTCGCTCCGCAACAATTTCATCCCGGCCTGCGCAAAAAGAATCTGAGCGGTATCTTCCGCGCGCGCATAAATTTCGTGATTGCCGTTGCAACCCCAAACTCCCAGCGGCGCGCGCAGCCCCTTCACTTCGTCTATGCAATCGGCGATCGGGTCGCCCGCGCCGGTAATGAAGTCTCCCGTGACCAGCGCGAGGTCCGCTCCCAAATCGTTGGCCATATTGACGGCGCGGCGCACCTGCAAGCGCGGCATGTAGCTGCTCAGATGGATATCGCTGATCTGCACAATTTTCATGCCCTCGAGTCCCGCGGGCAGATTGGGAACAGGGATTTCGACGCGATGCACCTGATAGTCCAGGCGCTCGGCCGCAAAGCCATACATCGCCGTAAGAAACGGGCCGGCGCCGGCGAGAGCAGTGGCCGTCTTAAAAAAGTAGCGCCGCGAAGGGTCTGGAATCAGTTCCGCTGAGGCTGGCGAGGAGGAGTACGGCGCCGCTGTTGCGGGTGAAGTTAAAACTCGTGAAGCAGCTGGATTCGTCTTCAGCTGATATGCTGCGCGCAGCCAAGCCCAGATTCGGTCGATGCCGCGGACAATTTTCACCGCGAGATAGGCAAAGAGCGCGCTGAAAAACCATAGCCCCGCGAAAACCGTGATCAGATTGATTCCAGAAAGGATATGGCTGCGACCTTTGTGAAAGCCGTCCGCTATCGCGGCGATAATGAGCAGCAGCAGAGTTACGTAGATCAAACGCGCGGCAACGCGCAGACCCTGGCTTCCCCAATTGGACGTCACCCGCCAAATGGCGCGATACCAGAATCGCTGAGAGAAAAACAGCAGCCCCAAGATACTTAGCGCAATGACGCTGCGCACTAATAGCCAGGTCCAGTTCAAAAGGAGAGTCCCCCTAGAGGCGAACTACTAGCTTACCACGCCTGGCCCGGCCGATTTCCCATGACGCGGGGTGACGTCCTGCGTAAGATGAACCGGGCCAAAAGGTCAGGTTCGTGCCGGTCGGGTGGAGAAACGCTTGGCGGCGCGGCCCGTCAGAGAGTGTGTGCCTGCCCAAGCTGGCCCAAAACGGCCCAAGAAGCAGGTCTAGAAACAGCTTAAAAATGAGGAGAGAAAAGATGAAGAGTTCTAGCAAATGGGGGACCTTGCTGGTTGCCGTGGCGCTCGCGGCCATGCCGGCCTTGGCGCAAGAAGCCAAGAAGGCTGCGCCGCCAAAGCCTGCACCGAGTCCGTCGCAAGCCGTGCTGGAATCTTGGAATGATATCGGCAGAAAGTTGATTGCCATTGCCGAGGATATGCCGGAAGACAAGTACGACTACAAACCGAATCCGGAGTCGCGGACGTTTGTTGCGCAGCTTATCCATGCTTCCGCTTCCATGTATTACTTCACGGATCCAGCGCAAGGAAAGAAGCCGCACCTGCCCGATGATCCAAAGCGCGACGATTTACAGACCAAAACCCAGATTGTGGCCTTCGTGAAAAAGTGCGTTCAGGACGGCGCGGACGTGATCAAAGCGAAGGGTGACAAGGGTTTGAATGAAGCTGTCGCTGCAGGCGGGCCGACCTTGACTCGCCTCTATGATCTGGCCTATGGGCTGATTGAACACTCCGGAGAACACTATGGCCAGCTTGTCGTCTATTACCGGATCAACGGCCTGGTGCCACCCGAATCGCGGCCCAAGAAGTAAGTGACATCGTAACGAAATCAGAACGGGCACGAGATTTTCTTCTCCTGCCCGTTTTTGTTTTGGGATAGCAAGCTCACGTAAAAATGAGTGCGGTAGGGTCAGAGGGCATAGCATGCTGTGCCGCTACGAAAACTTCGTGAGAGTTGCTAGGAGACTGCTGCTCCGGCGGCTCCGTTCTCTAAGAGCGCGACCAGTTGCGCGGGGTCGCTGGTGGGCGGCAGGCAGGTTTGTCCAGCGCAAACAACCGCCAGCGCTTTATCCGCAGGGAGGTGCGGCAGCGTTTCCTTTAGCGCGCCGGCAAGATTCACGAGAGAAGCGCCTGGCGTTAGCCGCAGGACGGATTTGCCCAGTCGATACACGCTGTGAGCTGCGGCTTCTAGAGCCTGCGCGGCTGGGTCATCCGAACGGCCCGTTATGACAATCTGCAACGGATGTCGCGCGAACAGGGTGGCCGCAAGACCATAGGTCGCGGCAAACATCCCGTATTGCGGCGCAATCCCCGCGAACGTTTCGAGGGTTTTCTGCGCAAAGTCGTAATAGCGTTCCTCACCGGTGAAGGCGTGCACGCGAATCAACGCGATCGCGGCGACAGAGTTAGCGCCAGGAGTTGGTGAATCCTGAAAAGGCTTGCGGCGAACGTCGAGGCCTCCCATAGGCGCGGCGTCCGAAGGCCTGTCGAAAAAGCCGCCGCCTTCCGCCTCGCCGTAGCGGGCTATGGCAAGGTCCATCGTTTTCTGGGCCACCTCAAAATAGCGTGGATCAAGCGTGGCTTCGTAGGCGTCCAGCAAAGCAAACACACCGAAAACTTGATCGTCGAGCGAGCCATCGAGCGCAGGCCCTCCGATGCGATGGCCGAAGCCGCGGGATTCGCTCCACGCTTCCTTGAGCATTCGATCCATCGTGCGCAAGGCAAAATTGCGGCAACCCTCACCCATTGACCCGTCAAATACTTTCGCGGCTTCCAGATAGGCAGAAACGAACATCGCGTTCCACGAGACATACATCGTCTTATCGACGAAGGGCGTCGGACGCGGCAGACGCGCTGCCAGCATCTTTCCTTTACCTTTGGCAATGATGAGACGCACGGAGGTTTCGTCCAGGCCCAGTTGCTTGGCGATGTCGGCGGGACTTCGCGCGATCCACAACACATTTTTCGCTGGATTGTGATGCATCTCGCCGTGTGCTTCGACATCGTAGTAGAGTTCCATGACGTGCGCTTCGTCGGGCAGCAGGGCGGCTCGCAACTCCTCGAGCGTCCAGGTGAAATAATCTCCGTCATCATCGAGCGAATAGTCCGCGTCCTGACTGGCGCAAAAGCCGCCATTTTCCTGATCGGATAAGACTTCGTTCACCCAGCCGATAATGCCTTCCGCCGTTTCACGCAGGAGCGGATTCTGCGTCATTTGCCAGCCGTGCAAGTAATTGCGTAGCAGCTCCGAATTGTCGTAACTCATTTTCTCGAAGTGAGGTACGAGCCAGCGTTCATCGACCGAGTAGCGGTGGAAACCTCCAGCAAGCTGATCATAAACTCCGCCGCGCGCCATCTTTTCGAGCGTCGTCTCGATCATAGCCAGCAAATGCTTTTCTTTTGTTTGCTGGTAGCGCTCCAGAACAAGATCAACCGCTGAGGCATGCGGAAATTTTGGCGCGCGGCCAAAGCCGCCATTCTTGATGTCAAATTGCTGTGTGACCGAGGTAATTTGCGCATCGACGACGGCGAGGTCGAACTCCGCACGCGCTCCCGTGAACACTTCCGCCTGGGCAACAGCATCGGCCAAATGATCCGCCGCGCGCACCAGTTCGGCCCTTTTATTCTTGTAGGAATCCGCCACCGCCAGAAGAATGCGCCGAAAACCGGGACGCCCCATTTGATCTTCCGGTGGAAAATACGTGCCCCCGAAAAAGGGCCTTCCGTTCGGCAGCAAAAATCCTGTCAGCGGCCAGCCACCCTGGCCGGAAATGGCGCTGACGGCAGATTGATAACGGGCATCGACGTCCGGGCGCTCGTCGCGATCCACTTTCACGGCGACAAAATTCTCGTTGACAATCTTGGCGATCTCGGAATTCTCGTAACTCTCGCGATCGATGACGTGGCACCAGTGGCACCACACTGCGCCGATATCCAGAAGAATGGGCTTGTCTTCCGATTCCGCGCGCGCGAAAGCCGTATCTCCCCATTCATGCCAATCGATGGGCTGGTGCGCCGCGGAGCGCAGATACGGGCTGGCGGAATCCTTCAAACGATTTTCAGGATGAGACGACACGAACAGTCCTTTCGATTCCCGCAGCGCCGGGTCAAGCGCCGTTCTTGCAAGAGCGCGAGTAAATGAAGAAGAGAAAAACAAGCCGGAGTTAAAGCTACTGCACGACGTCTCCAGGGCCGAGATCGCGCGGGTCGAGTGGCTTGCGCCCAGCAAATCCCTCGTCCTGCCGGTGATAAAAACGAATGCGGTCTTCCCCAAGCTTCCAGCAGAGATAAACGTCCTCGTTGTCAATCACGGCGGGAAAATCCAGAAGGCCCACGTCGAGGTCCTTGATGACGCATCCGGTCTCGAGGATGCGGTTCAGCGAAGTCTTCAGCGATTCGGCGAGATGCTGGTGCTCCACACGCAACGCTGCCAGTTTTTCGTAGGGGACGATCACGCCGCCCATCATCATGATTCGCGCGGAAACTGCAGACAGATCGTTTTCCAGGCCGGACAATTTCTTGCGGCAGTCCATGGCTTCCACGAGAAAGGGTTCCAACTCTCGCCGCGCGCGCTCTGCCTCGGTGAGGGTGAAGAGCCTCGGCTCCGGCTCAGGTGAATCGTCTTGTCCCTCTTCGTCGTCTTCGTCCGCCATGGAGTGTCCGTTCTATGATGCCTTTTCGGCTCTGCTTGATTTGATGCTAACGCAAACTCTTGTTGTGGTCGAGCGTAATGCACAGAGGTATGGGCGCCTCAGTAAAAGCATTCCACTATCCGCCGATGAACACCATAGTACGCGAGGGAGGCACGAAATCAGGGGCGTTGATGCGGTGTCCTTCTTCCTTTTCATCGACGACCGACCGGATGTAAGTCTCCACATCTCGGTCGGTCGCTCCTTCGCGGAGCAGGCCGCGCAGGTCGTGATCCTCTTTGCTGAAGAGGCAGGTTCGCAGCTTTCCGTCGGCAGTCAGACGGATGCGCGAACAGTGACCGCAGAAGGGCTGCGTCACCGGCGCAATCAGGCCGATTTCACCGGGAGCGCCGTCGGCAAAGCGGTATTTCCGCGCTGTTTCGCTGCGCTCGTGCGGGATTTGAACGAGCGGCCATCGCGCGTGAATGCGCTGGTGAACTTCTGCGGCGGGCACGACATGTTTGCGCGTCCAGGTCCGGTCCGCATCCAGTGGCATAAACTCGATGAAGCGCATAATCACGCCGCGCTCGCGAGCGAAATCGGCGAAGGATTCCACTTCGTCGTCGTTGAGCCCGCGAACCAGCACGGCGTTGACTTTCGCGGGAGCCAGCCGCGATTTCTGCGCCACGTCGATGCCGTGCATTACGGTGCCGAAAGATTTCGTGCGCGTGATGCGTTCAAACTTGCCTTGATCGAGCGAATCGAGGCTAATGTTGATCCGGCGCAGGCCAGCTTCCAACAGCCGTTCGCAACGCTCCGCCAGCAAATGGCCGTTGGTGGTCATCGAAAGGTCTTCGACGCCGAGCGCATGAAGCCGCGCGATGTAATCTTCCACGCCCGCGCGCACCAGGGGCTCTCCGCCTGTGATTCGGATCTTGCGAATACCGAGGCTCAGAAAAATGTGTGCGAGGCGGTCCAACTCCGGCCAGGAAAGAATCTCGTCGTGGTCTCGGTAATTCTCGGGATCGGCCGAGCGGCAGTACACGCAGCGGAAATTGCAGCGGTCGGTTATCGAAATCCGCAGGTCCGTGATTTGCCGGCCGAATTTGTCTTGGAGGGTCATCACACGCTTTACTACTTGGACGCGGTCACCTGAGCTCCTTCTTTTCGCTTCCGTAAAATAAAACCGCCCGATCCGACTGCTTGGATGCGGGCGCGCGACGAAAATACACACTTTTTCGTCGAATCGCTCCTTTCCAAGTTCGGGAGGCCCGGGCGTTTCCACCCGAACCCTCAGCCTCGCGGTTCCAAAAGCCGCCGCGGAAGCTTCGCCCCTGCGCCGTAGGCTTTCTCTCCCGTAGGCCGCAGGGATCGGAGTTCCTCTGTAGTCTACGCCGCAAGCCAGCGGGGTGCAATTCACGCAATCCGAGCGCCTTCCCTGAGTCCAGCCCGGGGAGTGTGATAAAGTTTTTGCCACGCTATGCGGATCTTCGTTCTCGGGGCCGGTGCGACCGGCTCCCTTCTGACAGAACTGCTCCAACGTCAAGGACATACGGTCTGGTGCGGTGACCGTGACCCCGAGCGCGCACGCCGCTTCCTGGGAAAAAGAAGCACGATTGCTGTCACCGAAGTAAATGCCAGAAACATGCGCGGCATCGTGCGCGCGGCGAGCGGCTGCCAGCTCATCGTTAATGCTTCGGCCTCGGTTTTCAATTTAATTGTGATGCGGGCTGCGTTGCGGTTGCGCGCACATTATGTGGACCTCAGCTCCCACCTCACGCGCAACCCCTTCAAAGCCGAGCAATTCTCCTTCGCGAAACGTTTCGAAGAAAAAAACAGGACGGCGCTGATTAATGCCGGCGCAGCTCCGGGCTTGACGAACCTGCTCGCAAAACGCGCCGCCGAAATGCTCGACGAAGTCCATTCCGTGCACGTCCGCCTGTACGAGAGCACGGAAAGCGACGACCCGATTTCGCAATGGTCGCCGGAAGTTTCTTTTGATGAGGCCATCTCCAGCCCGCGCGTCTATCGCGACGGCAGATTCCTCATGGAAAAACGGTTTGCCGAGCTGGAAAAATTTCGCTTTCCCGATCCGATTGGATCCGCCAATGTCGTTCTGGCCGCACAGGATGAAGTCGCCACGCTTCCTTACGTCATTCCCATGCGGAACATGGATGTGAAGATCGGCGGAAACGAGTTCGACCGGCTGCGCCGCTGGTATAAGCAGGGGAAATTATCGAAGTCGCGCGGCATCGTTCGGCAACGGTTCCCCCACACTTCTTCACCCCGCGCCATCGCCAAATTGATTCGCCAAGGCGTGCTGCAAAATGCGCGGTTTTCAGCCGCGGTGCTGGTGCGAGGCGTGAAGCGCGGCGCCAAAGAAGACCACCACCTGCTGATCCGCACCGACGCAATGTTCCCAACGCTCTACCAAATCCGCCAGCAAGGCCGCTACACTACGCCGGTCGCGTATGCTACGGCTCACGTCGCCGCGCTTTTCATCAAGTATTTTCGCCGTGACGAAGCCGGCGTGTTCGCTCCGGAAACGCTGCCGGTGGAAATGCGCCGTGCCATCATTGCTGGAATCCGCGCTCACGGCGTGAAGATTACGCACAAAACAACGGTCATCAAGCAAAACGGCGAGGACGAAGAAGAAGTCTGATCCGCATCGCCGGCTGGCTGGCGGCTACGGCCGCGCTTCGAACACCAGGTTGAACGGCGTCTGCGTCGCGCGCCGGAATCGCGTAAAGCCGCCGCTCGATACGACTTCGCGCAGACGCTTCTCTCCCGCTTGCGCGCCGAGAGCCAGCCCCACTTCCTGTGACAAAGACGCCGGAGTACACAAGAGCGTCGACGCACCGTAAAATGCGCGGCCGATAGGATTGAGATTGTCTTCCAGCTTGTCGCCCGCGAACGGCTCGACGATCATCCACGTCCCATCCTTCTTGAGTCTGCCATGCACATGGGCCGAAGCGCCGGCGGGATCGCCCATGTCATGCAAGCAATCGAAGAAGGTCACGAAGTCGTAGTCCTTGCCCGGAAACGACTTCGCGCTGGCTACTTCAAATTTGATGCGGTCGCCCACGCCTGCATCGCGCGCGCGTTGCTTGGCGGTCTCGATGGATTTGTCGTGGTAATCGAATCCCGAAAACTCGGACTTGGGATACGACTTCGCCATCAAAATCGTCGACGCACCCAAACCGCAGCCAACGTCGGCGACGCGTGCTCCGCTTTTCAATTTCTCGTCGACGCCTTCGAGCGACGGAATCCACGCCGCGATCAGATTCGCAGCATAGCCCGGCCGAAAAAACCTCTCCGTACCTACAAAAAGCTCGGCGTGGTGCTCGTGCCAACCAAGTCCTTCGCCCGTCTTGAATCGCTCGGTAAGCGCTTCCTCTGCCTTGATCGCCGCGAGCGCTACTTGAAACGCTCCAGGCATGAAGGCTGGGCTGCTGTCGTCCGCCATGGCGAACGCCTGTTCTTCGCTCAGATGAAATTTTCCTGCCGACGGATCGTACGTCACGTAGCCGCCGGCAGCCTGCGCGCTCAGCCATTCGCGAACGTATCGCTCGGCCGTTCCCGTGCGTTTTGCCAATTCCGCCGCGGTTTGCGGACCGCCAGCAGCGAGCCCTTTGTACAAACCGAGCTTGTCGCCGATGCGAATCAGCGCCGCATTAAATGTCGCGCCAAAATCGACTACCGCTCTTCCCAGAAATTCATGAAGCTTATCCATGTCCAAGGCCATCTGTACCTCCGTCAGGCAGAAAGTAGGTGGGCCGCGAAGTTGATGCAAATCTTAGGCCCTTCAAGCCGCGAAAGGCAAGAACCGTCAGCAGCAGCGGTTGGGCCGGGAATAGCGGCGGTTGATCTGCTCGACGTAAAACTCTTCAGCGCTGAGCGTGTGTTGCTCCACACCCTGCCTGCCTTGTGCGCCCAGATAGCGCTCGTACGCGGCATCGCCGCACCATTCCCGCAATCCGCCCCAGAAGCGGCGAAGCGATCGCTTAGCGAATTTAGCCACCCGCTGCATGCGCATCAGTCGTCTCCGTGCGCCGAGCCGGTAAATCCTTCGGCCCACTTCGTCGCGACATACGGCGCTTCGTGCAACACCGCCTCACGACGACCGCTCAGAATCGCATACCACTGCGCAAGCGCCTCCACGAGAAGCACAAGGATCATCAGCGCAAGCACACCCGTAACCGCGGCATCCAGGCGCTGGTTGAAAATCAGGCGGTGCGTCTCGGCAATTTTCTCCGCTGGAATTTGCCCGGCAGCAATTTGCGCGGCGAGCGAATTCGCTTTCGAAAGAAAACCGAGATTCGCGTTTGCATCAAATATTTTCTGATAGCTCGCCGTCATGGTGACCGCAACCAGCCACGCCATCGGCACGAGCGTCACCCAAATCCATCGCAGGCGCTTCATCTTCAGCAGAATCGTCGTGGCCACAACCAGGGCCACCGCTGCCAGCAGTTGATTCGCAATCCCGAAGAGCGGCCACAGCGAATTGATTCCTCCCAACGGATCGACGACACCCTGATGCAGAAAATAGCCCCACATTCCCACGATGATCGCGCTCGAAAGCAAAATCCCTGGCATCCATCCCGTGCGCCCCAGCGGTTTCCACGCTCGTCCGGCAAGCTCCTGCACCATGAAGCGGCCGACGCGCGTCCCGGCATCCAGTACGGTGAGAATAAAAAGCGCTTCAAACATAATCGCGAAGTGATACCAGATGCTCAGCAACCGCTCGCCGCCGATCGTGTTCGAAAAAATCTGCGCCATTCCAACCGCCAGCGAAGGTGCGCCGCCCGCGCGATTGAGCAACGTCTGCTCGCCCACGGAGTGCGCAAGATTGGTCATGGTCTGCGCGTCGAGATGGTATCCCCAACTGCTTATCGTGGCGGCTGCTGCGTCCGGCGTCCCACCCACGATGCTCGCGGGGCTGTTGATCGCGAAATAGACACCGGGCGGCATCGCGCATGCCGCGACCATGGCCATCACGCCGACAAAGGACTCAAGCAGCATCGCGCCATAACCAATCGACCGTGCATGACTCTCGCGCAAAATCATCTTCGGCGTTGTGCCCGAAGAAATCAGCGAATGAAATCCGCTGATCGCGCCGCAAGCAATAGTGATAAAGCAAAATGGAAAAATTTTCCCGGCGAAAACCGGACCGCTTCCGTCAACGAATCGCGTGAGCGGCGGCATCATCATGTGGGGACGGACGAACAAAATTCCCGCCGCAAGCGAAAAAATGGCTCCGGTTTTGATGAATGCGCTCAGATAATCACGCGGCGCGAGCAGCAGCCACACCGGAAGAACTGCGGCCGCAAAGCCGTATGCGATGATTATGAAAGCCAGCGAAACGCCACCGAACGTGAACGCCCGCGCCCATGACGGCGATGCTGCCACCCACTGCCCCGCCACCACCGCGAAGAGCACGAGTGCGACGCCGAACAAAGAAGCTTCCAGAACGCGGCCGGGCCGGATGAATCGCAAGTACACGCCCAGTAGCAGAGCGATAGGAATTGTCATCGCCAGTGTAAACGTCCCCCATGGCGACGATTTCAGCGCGTTCACCACGACGAGAGCAACGACGGCCAGCAAAATCACCATGATCGCCAGCACCGCAATCTGCGCGATGAATCCGCCGCGCGCGCTCACTTCCTCGCGCGCCATCTGGCCAAGCGTTTTCCCGTCGCGCCGGATGGAACAGAACAAAATAATAAAATCCTGCACGCACCCTGCCACCGCCGCCCCGAGGATCAGCCACAGAGTCCCAGGCAAATAACCGAACTGCGCCGCGAGCGTTGGCCCAACCAGCGGGCCCGGGCCTGCGATCGCCGCGAAGTGATGTCCAAAGAGAACCCACTTGTTTGTTGGCACGAAGTCGCGCCCATCGTCGTGAATCTCGGCAGGTGTAGCGCGCGTATCATCCAGCGCCAGCAAACGCGCCGCAATAAACGCAGAGTACAGACGATACGCGACCATGTAGCAACAGACTGCCGCGAAGACGAACCACGTGGCATTCAACGGTTCGCCCCGATGCAAAGCGATGGTGGCCAAGGCGCCGGCTCCCGCGATCGCCACGCAGACCCAAACGATAAACTTGAGGACGCTCTTCATTTTCCGGGAGTGATTCCAGAACTGGCGCGGATGAATTGCGCGGTATCCTGCTTCAATTTCGCCAGCGAAGGCATGTGCGCATACACCATATGCCCCGATTCGTAGTAAGCCCCGGTCAAATGGCCACGCAAAGAAGGATCAAGCGCCAGATGATCGAATGTGTAGTCCGCCGCAAAAAACGGAGTTGCCAGATCGTAGTAACCCCGCGCTACGAAAACGTGCAGAAACGGATTCTGCGTCATCGCGCTGCGCAGCGTCTCGCCCACATCCGCGTAGCGGTTTTCATACGGCTTATAGCTCCAGGGATACACGCGCCCCGTTAGAACTTCGTACGGCAGGTCGCTGTCGAACTTCAAATCGCCGCGCACGTAATCATTCAGCGTCGCGGTGTAGGGCCCGATAATCGCCGCGATGCTCGGATCGTATTCAGGCATTTCGCCGGCGGCATCCTTATCAATACCAGTGAATCGGCCGTCTATGCGGCCCACCGTGCGCCGCTCGCTGCGCAGCAACTCCTTGGTGAAGCGCTCAATTTCCACACGCATGTTGGTGCGCTCGATATAGTCCGAAGAAAGTCCGGTCAAGCGCGCAAGCTTCTGTACCACTTCCGTGTGCTTGGCAGTGGACAACCCATCCCCAGCCATCAGCGCGGTTGCATACTCGCCCTTCGCAAAATTCTCCGACTCCTCAACCGCCTTGTACAAATCCGCCTGCAAATCAGCAGGCAATCGCTTGTGGTACCAGGCAATCGCCGTGTACGTGGGCAAAATCAGTATGTACGGCAGGTCATTGCCGCTATCAAATTCGGTCGTCGCAAAATTCAAAATAGTGGAGACCAGAATGATTCCGTTCAAATACATTCCATAACGCTGCTGCAAATATCCTGAAAGCCCTGCCGCGCGCGTGGTTCCGTAGCTTTCGCCCGCAAGAAATTTCGGAGATCCCCATCGCTTGTTCCGCGTCGCATAAAGGCGTATAAAATCGCCGACAGACTGCACGTCTTCTTGAATCCCGTGAAACTGATTTGGCGATTCGCCCGGCGCGGGACGACTGTAGCCGGTAGACACAGGATCGATAAAAACAAGATCGCTTACGTCCAGCAGCGACGACTCGTTGTCCACCAATTTATAAGGTGGCGGCAGCAACGCGCCGGCGTCGCCCATCTCTACGCGCCGCGGGCCAAACGCGCCGAGATGCAGCCACACGGAAGCCGATCCCGGTCCCCCATTGAATGTGAACATCACCGGCCGCTGCGATAAGTCGCTCACATCATCGCGCGTGTACGCCATGTAGAAGACGCTCGCTTTCGGCTTCCCTTCTTCGTCTTTCATCACCAGCATTCCCGCCGTCGCCGTGTACTTGATCTCTTGCCCGCCGATGCGCGCCGAGTGCTTTGTCTGCACCACTTTATCTTCCGGCACAGGCGGAATTTTCTTCTCCGGCTCTTTCGCCGGCTCGGCAGCTTTCTCGCCCGGCTTTGGCGCCGGAGGCGCGCTAGGCACCGGTTGCTGCGCGAACGAAACCGAACTTCCAAGCAAAATCACTGCGGCGCAGCTCAGTCCCAGATAGCGATAGTTCATCGGCGAGACGCTCCTCAAAGTAGGCGGCCACAAATGGATAAGTAGACGGCGGCATCGTATGCGAGTGCAGTAGCTTCGTCAATCCGGCTACGACTCGCCTCTCATGCGGCCCATTTTGGAATTGTGCTTGTACCGCGCTGGACCCGTTATACAATGCGTGCCCAAGAGTGAAACGTTTGTTTCAAGGAGCATTCATGCGTCCAGCCTGTCCACGGCTCACCGTCTGCCTGAGCATTGTCGCGCTACTGCTGTTAGCCCCGCTCGCAGACGCGCAGCAAAAAGAAGAATTGCCCCATCCGAAAACGCTTCCTGAGCTCCAAAAGGCGATGAAAGAGGTTGTCGACAAAGCTCATCTGCCGGGCGCGGGCGTGGCGCTTGTCTCGAATGGCGAACTGCTCTGGTGCGGCGGACTCGGCAAAGCGGACATTGCGTCCGGCCGCGATATCACTTGCGACACGGAATTTCGCGTCGGCTCGATCAGCAAATCTTTTGTCGCTCTTGCGCTTCTGAAGCTGCAGGAAGAAGGAAAAATAAATCTCGAGGCACGCTTACAGGATGTTGCGCCGGAAGTCCCGGTCAAAAATCGGTGGGAGTCCACGAATCCCGTGCGCATCGTCAACTTGCTCGAGCACACCGCCGGTTTCGACGACATGCAAGCAGCGGAAGTCTATAACTTCAAGGACCCCTACGATTTTTCGCTGCTCGAAACCTTCAAGCGCTTTCAGGAACCGCAAGACGTTCGCTGGCCTCCGAGTACGCGCATGTCCTATGCCAATCCCGGCTTCGGCATCGCGGGCTATCTCATCGAGAAAACCACCGGCAAGCCCTTTGATCAGTACATTCGTGAGACGATTCTTCGACCGCTAGGCATGGCGAATGCGGACTTTCCTTTTACCGATGCGAACAAAGCCCTCCTCGCCGTCGCCTACGATGGCGATCCACCGCGTGCTCTCCCGGGATACCCGTACATCTACTTGCGACCGGCCGGTGATCTGAAGGCTTCGCCCGGCGAACTCGCCAAGCTCGTGCAATTTCTTCTGCGCCGCGGAAGAGCGGGCGATGCGCAAATCCTTAAGCAGGAGTCCATCATCCGCATGGAATCGGTCGAGTCGACTCTTGCCGCAAAGAACGGCCTGCGTCTCGGCTACGGTCTCGCGAATTACACGGAAGTTGTCGGCGGAGTCGTCACCCACGGCCACGATGGGGGAATTGACGGATTCATCTCCACGTATCGCTACATGCCGGAACAAAACTGGGGCTACGTCGTGCTGCTCAACAGCACGCAGTCGTTCCAGGCGCTGCTGAACCTGAACGAGCTGGCCATTAATTTCTTGTCGAAAGATTTTCCGAAGCTGCAGCAACCCGCTGTTTCTGTTTCCGCCGCCGATCTGGAGAGGTTTGCCGGCTACTACGCACCTCTCGCGCCTCGTTCGCAACTCTTGTCCTTCACAGAACAGCTGTCGGGCGGCGTGCGCATCCGCGTCATCAATGGTCAACTCACACGCTCCAGCCTTTTTGGCAAACCCGAGATCATGATCCCCGTCGGCAAGAATTTCTTTCGTGCCGAGAAGGAGCCCGAAGCGACCTCGGTTTTTGTCGCGAGAGACGCGGGCGGGATGGCGCTGTCGGGTCAGGGGTTGGAGGGTTTTTCTTACGGAGAACGCACCAACATTGCCTGGACTTACGCTCGGCTCGCCTTGCTTCTTCTCTGCGTGGTGTTGATGGCCACTTCCCTGCTCTTCGCAATCGTCTGGGTACTGCGCAAACTGTTTGGAGGAATGAAGGGCGTGCAGCATTTAGCGGTGCGCGCGATTCCCCTTCTCGCAACACTATCTTTCGTGGCGCTCGTCTTTTGCTTCACAAAACTGGGCGGCGCGGACACTGGAAAATTCACCGTTTGGACCGCGGGGATTTTTGTCTTTTCTCTACTCTTTCCGCTGCTTTCGCTCTACGGCCTCTTTCTCGCTGTTCGTGTTCCGAAGAGCGAAATACACAACGGCACGCGTGTCCATTCGCTGCTCGTGGCGTTGGCCTGCTGTGTAATTACAGTTTTTGTCGCTTCATGGCACCTTGTAGGACTTCGCCTCTGGGCGCCGTGATCGAGATTTCACTCCGCTGAATTATTCCGTGCAGCCGTAAAACCTGTTTGCAGCATCGAGAATGCGGGCCAGCTGGTCGTGCTGACGTTTCTCGTCCGACGGCAGGATGTCCCATCCGGTGAAAACCGCGACGATGTCATACTCGGGCAAGACGATCAGTTGTTGTCCGCCAAAGCCGCGCGCGAACCATGTTATATCCTCAGGAGAACTGCCAATCAATTGCAGCCACCATTGATAGCCGTATTTCCAGTCGCCTCCGGGAACGGCAACCTGCGGCGCCACGGAATCTTTGATCCACGCCGATGAAACCACTGCCTTCCCTTCCCACATGCCGCCTTTTAAAAAGAGTTGACCGAGCTTGGCGAGATCGTGCGCCGAAAGATACAGCCCGCCCTCAGTGTCCGGCAAGCCGGTTGGCGAATGTTTCCAGAAGTAGCGCATCCCCAGCGGCTTGAAGAGATGTTCCGCGGCGTAGTCATCGATATTTTTTCCAGTCACTTTCTTGAAAATCTGCGCCAGCAGTATTGTCGCGCCACTGTTGTACACGAACACTTTGCCCGGGTCGTTGGCCATCGGCTGGTCGATCACATATTGCGCCCAGTCATGGCTCGCTTCCATCACGTCGGCCGAGTTTTTCGGATCGTCGTAGGGCAAATCTTCGTGCCACTCGAGACCCGCGGTCATGGTCAAGAGGTCGCGTACCGTGATCCGTTTCTTTCGATCGTCGAGGTTCGCAATTTTGTGGCCCCCGAAGAATTGCACGATGGGCGCGTCGAGGCTGGTGGTAAATTCATTTCGTGTTTTCGCGATTCCAAACGTGATGGACGTAACCGTTTTTGAGACGGATTGCATCGTGTGCATATCGGTGCCGTTGTAGAATGGATGAAAATCCGTGCTGAAATAGTTATAAGGGCCGCGCGAGTCGTGATTCAGAGGGCCTTCTTTTTTGGCGCGCTCGCCGTAGATCTGGCCGTAATCGTGAGCGTAAGTCTTGTCGTAGACGGCCGTGCCGCAGCGCAGGATGAGCATGCTATCCACGAGCCCGTATTTTCCGCTGGCGAGATCGGCGTCGAAGGCGGCAAGTTTTTGCGGATCGATGCCGAACTCTTTCGGAGTTGCTTTCGGCCAATCTTTGGAAGTTCCGGCCTGTGGGGCGATCGCGGAGACGGCGAATACGCACAAAGTCAACGCCGCGGTCACGACAACTTTTCTCCCAAGCTTGCTCGCCTTCGACAAATGCACTGTTCTCCGCTTCATCGATTCTCCATTTCGTTATGAATCTCAGTCATCAGCGAGGTGAACTGCAGCAGCGGGTAAAGCTCGCGAAATATTTTTGCAATCAATTGCGGAAACGTGGCGCGCGTGGCGTCGGCTGGTTTTAGTTTTCGCCGTACAATCCAACCCTGCAGTTTCTTCCAGTCTTCAGGTCCAGCGGGCCATCCTTTTTGTTCCTTCCAGTCGCCTTTCACCGCGCCATACCAATAACTTTCGTAGCGCCGGCCCAAGCGCTTCTTCTGTTGTGCAATCCATTTCGGCTGCGCCAGAACGCGCGCGTCGCCAATCACAGCCAGCGCAGAATTCTTGCGCTTCGAGCCCGAATAAATTCGGAATCCAGCCGTCACCGTGTCCGCCGACATTCCCGTGTAAAGCTGGCCTGTTTCGCCCTCGCCGGGAAAAAACGCTGAAAATTTCAGATACATTTGCGCGCGATACGGGGTTTTGTCTTTCGCGAAACGGATGTCGCGGTTGATGCGCGAGAAATTCGCGCCAGTGCGTCCGGTGGTGTCGAGGCGCGAATCGAGTTGCAGGACGGCGGGGCTGACTTCTTCGAGCAGGCGGCGAAAAGGTTTCACCACAAATTCCTGGTAGCGCCCACGGTTCGCGTCCATCCACACTTTGCGGTTGTTGCGTGCCAAATCGCGAAAGAACTGAAATGTCGCGCGCGTAAAAATCGGCTCTGGTTTTCCCATGCGTGGCCCTCGGTGCGGTTTGGTGGGGACAAGAGTACACGATTCCCAATCGGCGTCAATTGAACTATGCTGTGCGGCTTGCCGGGTTTATTGACGGTTACGTATTATTCGAGTTCCATTTGAAGCGAGGATGAGATGAAGCGACGAGAAAAGATTGTGGCGGGAATTTTTTTCACTGCGGTTTGCGCGATCGTCGCGTTTTTGCGGCCCACAGGCGTAGTGCAAGCGGAGGATGCAAAGCCTGTGGCGAAAACGGAGCCGTGGAAAGCGGAAGACGAAATCTTTCAGGAATACGCGGCACAAATGCGCATTTCGCCGGACGGAAAGTGGCTCGTGTGGGTGAAGTCGACTGCTGACAAAGAAAAAGATTCGCGCGTGTCGAATCTTTTTTTATCGAGCCTCAATGAAGACAAAGAGATTGAACTCACCCGCGGCAGCGACCGCTATGGAAGTCCGCGATGGTCGCCGGACGGCGAGCGCATCGCGTTCGTGAGCTCGCGAGCCCGCCCGCAGGCCAAGCCGGATACTGCGCCGATGCAAATCTGGCTGATCAATCCGCACGGCGGCGAGCCCTGGGTGCTGACGGATTTGGCGCGTGCGCCACAACAAATCGACTGGCTGGACAAGGACACGATTATTTACAGCGCGGAAGAAGATCCGGCTCTTTACGAGCAAGAGCTAAAGAAGAAGAAAGACGATTCGGAGATTGTCGACGATGCCGATCACGCGCCGCCGGTGCGTTTGTACAAGATCAGCGTGAAGGACAAGAAAATCACGCGGCTCTCGACCAACACGGATTGGATCGAAAGCTGGAGCGTCTCTAAGGACGGAAAGTATGTAGCTGCTTCGCACGCGAAAAGTTTGCACTACGAATTCGACCAGAAAGTCCCGCCCATCGCGGTGCTCCACAACTTGGGCGATGGCACCGAAAAACAAATTCTCACGGAAGGGCGTGTCCGGCCATATGGATTTGAATGGGCCGCGGACGGATCGGGTTTTTATGCAGTGGCGCCGTACTCGACCGATCCGAAGTTTTTGACCGCCACGATTCTCAAGGACTATTTTTACGATTTGGCGTCGGGTAAGGCGACGGAAATTCCTGCGGATTGGGAAAACGGCTTGGGCTTCGGCCTCGAGCATGCGCCGGGCGGGTTCGTTGCAGACCTTGCTGCGGGAAGCCATTCCGAGCTGGCGCGTTACACCGCAGAGAAATCGGCGTCGGGGTGGATGTGGCGCCGGCAGACCCTTGCAGGCGAACATGTGAAGAATATCCAGGCTTTCGTATTGAGCGAAGACGGAAAAACAATCGTGTATCAATCTTCGACGGCCAGCAAGATGCCGCAGATTTACAGAGCGCAACTTGACGGAACGAAAATAGTATCGCCGGTGCAAATCACGAAGCTGAACGAAGCCCTCGTGAACGGACGGGCGTTTGCGAAGACAGAAGTCATCCGCTGGAAAGGCTCGCTCGACGAAGAAGTCGAAGGCATCCTCTACTACCCGGCGAACTACGAAGCCGGAAAAAAATATCCGGTGATTACCATGATTCATGGAGGTCCTACCGGATGGGATTCGGACGCTTGGGACGACAATTGGGCCTATCCCGTAAATCTGATGACGCAGCGCGGCGCATTCGTGCTGCGCCCCAATTATCACGGCAGCGCCAACTATGGGCTGAAGTGGGTCGAGTCGATTTGTTGCGGCAAGTATTACGACCTGGAGACGCCGGATATCAACATGGGCGTCGACTATTTGATTTCCAAGGGCATGGCCGATCCAGATAAGGTTGCGACGCTGGGCTGGTCCAACGGTTCGATTCTTTCCATCAGCTTGATCACCACGTATCCCGCGCGTTACAAAGCGGCGAGCGTGGGCGCGGGCGACGTGGAATGGATCAGCGATTGGGGCAACGTGGATTTCGGCGATTCGTTCGATTCGTATTATTTTGGCAAGTCGCCGATGGAGGATCCGCAGCTGTACATAAAAAAGTCGCCGTTCTTCAAAATGGACAAAGTGCAAGCGGCTGTTTTGATTTTCCATGGCTCTGCCGATCGCAACGTCCCTCCTGCGCAAAGCTGGTCCTTTTTCCGCGCGCTGGAGTATTACGGCAAGGTTCCCGTGAAATTTGTGGTGTTCCCAGGCGAGCCGCACGGCCCGCAGAAACTGACGCACCAGCTGCGCAAAGTGGAAGACGAAGTAGCGTGGTTCGACAAATATTTCTTCAAGACCACCAAGTTAGAAAACGAAGCGTTTAAGAAGGACTCTCCTCTCAGCGAGTCCCTCATGAAGAGCAAGGCCAAGAACGTACTCGGCGCGTTTGGGGAACGCAAGTCCGAAGGAAATGCGCGAATGCAAGAGAGATTCTTCCCCATACCTGAGACCGTGGACCGCGGCGGTCTCGCCATAGGGCGCTTCGAGGTCACTAACGCGCAATACGCCGAATATCGGAAACAGCCTCGTCCCCTCGGCGGGGATGTGAATCGTCCGGTTGGGGGCGTAAGTTTGGACGACGCCGAGGGATATGCCGCATGGCTAAGCAAATTAACCAAGGAAACATGGCGGCTGCCGTACGAAGACGAAGTGAAAGACCTGTACGAAAACCGCGATGGCGAGAACACGCTCGATTACTGGGCTGGGTATGCGCCGAATCCGGAAGATGCGGCCCGGCTGCATGAGAAGACCAAAGAGTTGAGCGGAACGGCGCCGCTCTTGAAAGAAGTCGGCAGCTTTCACGGCCAGGGTAAAGAAGATGAAGAGCCAATTTACGACCTGGGCGGCAACGTTGCCGAATGGGTTTTGACGCGCGATGGCAAAGGCAAGGTGATTGGCGGCAGCGCGGATTGCCCCGCTGATCCAAAATCCAGTTGCACGCCGGCGCCGGAATACATTGGATTCCGCGTGGTGCGTGGGGCGGCAAAACCGGCGCCGCCGCCAAAATAAACCCATTTTGTTACGTCCACGGTCGTAGTGGCGCA
Source organism: Candidatus Acidiferrum sp. (assembly GCA_035314345.1). Classification (GTDB taxonomy): domain Bacteria; phylum Acidobacteriota; class Terriglobia; order Acidiferrales; family UBA7541; genus Acidiferrum. Next base: position 25,077 of record DATFZQ010000199.1, on the reverse strand, counting down.
CTACAAGCAAGATTCGCGCGGGCCAGATTGGCGCTTGCGGCTTAGTGCTAGCGGCGCTAGCCTGCTGCAATGAGCCAATTTACACCTACGGAAAGAACGACGGTGCGGCGGAAGCCGGATCGCGGGACTTTCGACCGCAAAACCGTTTACGACATTCTTGATCAGGCTTTTGTTTGCCACGTTGGGTTCGTGGTGGATGGAACGCCGTTTGTTGTGCCGACGAATTATGTGCGCGTGGGCGACAAACTTTTTCTGCATGGATCGACGGCGAGCCGGTTGATGAAGACTCTGGGGAGCGGTGCGCCGTTTTGCCTCAGTGTGACGTTGCTGGACGGCATTGTTTTTTCGCCGACGGCGACAGGCCACTCCGTGAACTATCGCTCCGTCGTAGTCATGGGCAAAGCCGAGCCAATCGAAGATCCGGCAGCGAAGATGGTGGCGATGCGCGACTTTGTTGAATACGTGCTCCGCGGTCGCTGGGCCACGGTTCGTCCTCCAAGCGAGCAGGAGCTAAAAGGGACAATGGTTCTGTCTGTGCCGCTGGTCGAAGCGTCCGCAAAAGTACGTACAGGGTTCGCCGTCGACGACAATAAGGAGTACGAAAGCTCGGCATGGACCGGGGTTCTTCCATTCAAGTGGACGCCGGGAGAGCCGGTGCGCGACCCACGCGGCGATGCTGCGACTCCGGTGCCGGCCAATATCCAGAACTATTCGCGGCCGCAATAGGGCGGGCCGGTGGTGGTCATTCGATCAGCGTGCTGTGGACCCGGCCGCCGCTCTTCACTGTCAGGGATGTGCCCAATCTGAATCAGGGCTGAAAGGTGCCCCTCCCCCCTCCCCGTTTTTTCGTAATTGCAGATTCTAAAGGGCTTCATGCTTCCTGTAAGACGTTTAGAATGAACACTTGTGGAGCTTTCTTGGAGGAGCAGGATGGGCTCGCGTTTTCTCCTGTTGACCGTCTAAAGGAGAGCTGTCATTCTCCAACTTCCAAATCGTCGAAAGAAGCTCGCAAGAATTGTGCAGGGGACGGACCAGGCCATGCGGGAATTCGGCAGAACTCTGATGCGGCGACTAGCGGCACTCTTCCGGCGTGGGGGCCTCGAAGCGGATTTAGATGCGGAGGTGCGCGCCCACCTGGAGATGGCCGCGGAAATGAACAAGCGCTCGGGCATGCGCGAGGAAGAAGCATGGCGCGAGGCGCGGCGCAGTTTTGGCGGCGTGGAGCAGACCAAGGAACTTTATCGCGAGCAGAGAGGAGTGCCCATGATTGAAACCACACTTCAAGACTTGCGGTTTGGTTTGCGAATGCTGCGGCGGAGCCCGGGTTTCTCGATTCTGGCGATTCTTTGTCTGACTTTGGGGATTGGAGCGAACGCCGCGGTGTTCAGTTGGGTGGAGGGGATTTTGTTTCGTCCTTACCCAGCGGTCAGTCATCAGGAGCGATTGCTGGCTCTCTCTGGCACGGAGCTCGGGGAAACCGGAGGTACACCAATATCGTGGCCGGATTACCTGGACTTGCAGAGGAGTTCGACGCTGTTTGACACCTTGTTTGTCAGCAAGATCACGGGGACGACGCTGAGCATCGGCGATCGCGCCGAGCGCACGACGGGCAGCATCGTATCGGCGAACTACTTTGACGCCATCGGCGTGCGTCCGATTCTTGGGCGCGGATTTGAGCCGGACGAAGACACGGGACGCAGCGCGCACCCGGTGACGGTGATCAGTTATCAGTTGTGGCAGGGGCGATTCAAAGGCGACCCGGAGATTATCGGGAAAACACAGCGGTTGAATGGCGTGGTGCACACGATCGTGGGTGTGGCGCCCGAGGGATTTTACGGGACGTTTGTCGGGTGGGGCATGCAATTCTGGGTGCCGGCCTCGATGGAGGAAATCTTTGAATCGGGCGGGTACAAACTGGAGGACCGCGGGGCACGGTGGATTGAAGCGTACGTGAGGCTGAAGCCGGGCGTGACCCGAGAGCAGGCGCAGCAGGAGACTTCCGCGGTGGCAAAGCGGCTGGAGGCCGATTATCCGGATACGAACCGGGGGCGCAGTGTGCAACTGTGGCCATTGTGGCAAACGCCGTTCAATAACGCGCGTACGCTGCTGCCAACGCTGGAAATCATGCTCGCTGTTGTGTTTTTTGTATTGCTCATTGCGTGCGCGAACGTAGGCAACCTGCTGCTGGTTAGGTCGTTCGCACGACGACACGAAATGACGGTGCGGTTGGCGATCGGGGCAAGCCGCTGGCGGTTGTTGAAGCAGCTTCTGACCGAAGGCGTGATCCTCTCGGCCTTCGGAGCAGCGGGAGGTTTGCTCGTGGCGTATTGGTGCCGTCATGCACTGGCGTTGCTCTTTCCGGCGCGGGCAGGCGTGTCCATGCACTTGCCCGGGGAAATTGATTGGCGCGTGCTGGCGGTGAGCGCAGGCGCTTGCCTTATAGCGACACTGGTGGTTGGTCTAGTTCCCGCGCTGCAGAGTGGCAGGATCGATCTTGCCGGGGCGCTGAAGTCCGATTCGGCGGGTGTGGTTGGAAGCCGTGGAAGAGCGTGGGTTCGCTCCATGCTGGTGGTGATGCAGGTGTCTCTCAGTTTCGTTTTGCTGGTGGGGGCGGGGCTGTTGCTGCAGAGCCTCCAGAGAATCCGTAATTCCAGCCCGGGTTTTTCGACGCATGGCGTGCTTTCCACTGCCGTGGATTTGGTGTCGGCGGGATATGACGCGCAACGCGCGAAGAATTTCCAGGACGAGCTGATGGATCGCGTGCAGGCGCTGCCCGGCGTCGAGTCGGCCGTTTTCGCGCGAGCCACGCCTCTGGGCTACGGAAGTTATTCTGAGAGCCCAATTGCCGTGGACGGCTATCAACCTCCGCAGGAAGAGCAACCTACCGTTGAGTACAACGAAGTGGGGCCGGACTATTTCGTGACGATGGGGATACCGCTGGTGTCGGGGCGGGAGTTCACGCGCGCGGACGATGAGAAGGCAGCTCTGGTTGCCGTAGTGAATGAGACGATGGCCGGGAGGTATTGGCGCGGTAAAAATCCGATTGGCGAGCGGGTTCAAGTGAAAGGTCGGTGGATGCGAGTGGTCGGCGTGGCGAAAGATTCCAAGTACCAGAGCGTTCGGGAAACACCGAAGCCATTTTTCTATGTGCCGTGGCGGCAGAATTTCACTGTCGGGGGTGGGTTGTATGTGCGAACTCCGCTGAGCCCTGAGACGATGGCGACGGCGCTGGCCCGGGAGGTACATGCGCTGGACGGCAACCTGGCTCCGTACGAGATGATCACGATGCAGGAGCAGGTGGATCGGTCAACGTCGGCGCAGATGGTCGCGGTAACGCTGGTTGGAGTTTTAGGCGGGTTGGCGCTGCTGCTTGCCGCTATCGGATTGTACGGCGTGATGTCCTATGCGGTATCGCAGAGCGCAAGGGAGTTAGGGCTGCGCATGGCGCTGGGCGCGGACGAGTCGAATGTGTGGCGTCTGGTGATGTCGCGGGGATTGGGGCTGGTGGCGGGCGGAGTGTTGCTTGGCGCAGTGGTGGCGTTGACATTGACGCGGCTGCTTGGGAACTTGCTGTACAAGGTGAGTCCGCGCGATCCGCTCGCGTTTGGAGCGGCGTTCGCGGTGATGACGCTTGCGGCGCTGGCGGCGTGTTTCTTGCCGGCGTTGCGGGCAACGCGAACTGATCCGGCGCGGGCGCTGCGAGAATAATTCTGACCATCTGCGTCTCGGCGCACCTGACTTGACGAGAATTTCCGAAAATCTTAGACGCACGGCTATGATTGGTCCTTCGATGAGCACCGTCGAGCGCCTACATTTGCCCGTTATATCCCTCTCCCTATTCCTATTTATAGGCGGCTGCGGTAATAGGGAAACGCAGCAGCAGGATCATCCACGGCTTTCGACGAGGGTGACAATGACCGACGTCACCTTTCGGAGTGCGGCTCTGGAGCGGGAGATGCCGTACCGCATCGTCATGCCAGCCTCAATCAGCCCAGGGCAAAAGCTGCCGGTAGTTTATTTGCTGCATGGAGGCGGAGGGGGTTATCGCGACTGGACGAATTACTCGGATGTCGCGAAGTACGCAGAGTCGGGGCTGATTCTGGTGATGCCGGAAGGTGGCTCGTCGTACTACACGAATTCGGCGGAGCATTCGTGAGCCGCTACGAAAACTACGTTGTGAACGATCTGATTTCGGAGGTGGAGAGCAAGTATCCGGCAGCGACGGGACGGCAGAACCGCGCCATTGTGGGAGTTTCTATGGGTGGTTATGGCGCGGTGAAAAATGCGATGAAGCATCCAGAACTTTTTGTTTTTGCGGGCGGACTTAGCGCCGCCGTAGACGTTCCAACGCGACCTTTTTCCATAAAGAGAGTAAGCCAATGGAGATTTCACAGCTCGATTTTTGGACCGAGCGGGAGCCAAACGCGGCGTGAGAACGATCCGTATGTGTTGGCGCGCTCGGTCGATCCGGTGCGAACGCCGTACTTATTTCTAGGCTGCGGTGAACAGGAAGGGCTGCTCCCGGCGAGTCGCAAATTGGCCGCGATACTTGAGGAGCGCGGATTCGCGTATGAATTTCATACTGCTTCGGGGGACCACAATTGGCTGCAATGGAATGCGGAAATGCCAAATGTGTTTAGACGTCTGCAAGAGCGGATCGGGCCTGGGAGGTAAGCGGCTACTTTTTTGTGGAGGAGCCGGCGAAGGCCGTGGCTACGCCCAACGAGATGAGCATGCCGCCGGAGACGTAGCGCTGGGTGCGCAGCCAGCGCGGGTTGGCGCGGAGGCGGTGGGCGACCGTGCCCGAGAAGATCGCCCAGAGCGAGTCGCTGAACGTTCCCATACAGGCGAAGAGAATGCCGAGAGAGAGGATTTGTGTGGCGACGTGTCCGCGGGATGGATCGATGAATTGAGGCAGGAAGGCGAAGAAGAAGAGGGCAGTTTTGGGGTTGAGGACGTTGACGACGATGCCTTGGGCGAAGACGCGGGTGAGGGTGGTTCGTGGCGCGTCGGAAGAAGTGTTGAAGGATTCGTCGCGGCGAAGTTTTTGGATGCCCAGATAGATGAGATAGGCAGCGCCTAGGTATTTGACGACGCTGAAGGCTGTGGCGGAAGAGACGAGGAGAGCGGAAAGGCCTACGGCGGCTGCGACGGTGTGGATGAGAGTGCCGACGCCGATGCCGAGCGCGGAGACCAGGCCGGCGTTGCGGCTGTGGCCAATGCTGCGGCCGACGATGTAGAAGATGGCGGGGCCAGGAATGGCAAGCAGTAGAGCGGCGGCACTGATGAAGATTAGGAGTGAGGCGTGGCTGGGAAACATGGTCGTTGGATGTTGCGGCTAGGCGGCGGTTAGGAGGATGGGTTCGCGCTTGGTGATGACGATGGTGTGCTCGTAGTGGGCGGAGAGGCTGCCGTCGGCGGTGCGGACGGTCCAGCCGTCGCGGTCGAGGGAGACGCGGCTTGTGGTAGCGGCGATGATGGGCTCGATGGTAATGACGAGGCCTTCGGTGAGCAGATGGCGGGCATCGGGGTCGGCGTAGTTGGGTACGCTAGGGGCTTCGTGAATGGAGCGGCCGACGCCGTGGCCGCCTAGTTCGCGGACGACGTAGAAGCCGCGGCGGCGGACTTCGCGCTCGACGGCGCGGCCGATGTCTTTGGTGCGGTTGCCGGGGCGGGCGGCGGTGAGAGCTTGGCGGAAGGCGCGTTCGGCGCAGTGCGCTAACTCGCGAGATTTTTCTTGCGCTGGCGAGACTTGGATGCTGACGGCGGAGTCGGTGTGGTAGCCGTCTTTGACAGCTGTGAGGTCGAGCTTGACGAGATCGCCGGGTTGGATGGTGCGCGGACCGGGGATGCCGTGGACGACTTCGTCGTTGACGCTGATGCAGACGTCGCCGGGGAAATTGTAGATGAGCGGCGGGGAGGATTGGGCGCCGTTTTCGGCGAGGATGCGGGTGGCGATGGTGGAGAGCTCGGCGGTGGTGATGCCGGGACGGACGGCGGCGGTCATGGCGCGAAGGGCTTTGGCGACGATTTGGCCGCAGGCGCGGAGTTTTTCGAGTTGCTCGGCGGTGGTGATGGACATGGGACCTCGATTGCGGGATCAGAAGCGAAAAGCAAAGGCGCACAGCCAGAAGTGGCTGTGCTACTCAGTGGCAGCCGCAACCACCGCCGCAGCAACCGCCGCCACCGGAGGAGCTGCCGGAAGGAGCGGAGGAGCCGCCCGAGCCGGCCGTGGCGAAGACGGAAAGCTGGATCGTGGCTTTTTTGCTGGCGCACTTGGGGCAGGCGATTTCTTGTTGCTTATTGATGACGATTTTTTCGAACTGCGCTTGGCAGTCGTCGCAGACGTATTCGTAGATGGGCATGGAGTTTCTTCCTTTTAGGTACAGGGCATTATAACAGCAGACCGAAGGGCCGCATCAAGGCAACTCGCCAATGCTGATGCCATAAAAAAGGAGCAACCCAGCAGAGGCAAGAAACAAATATCTTCGGCTTCTACCTTCCGCAAAGCAAGACACCAGAAACAGGGCCAGAGACGACCATCGGCCAATCTGGGCACTGAGGTAAATGTAGGAATAGTCGCTTCGCAATTCCCGCACTACGGCGTATGACCACAAGGGAATCGCAAGAGTGAGGCCAAGAAGTGCGGCGGTAGAGGCTGCGTGGCGCCACTTCTGACCCGGCATCGCGGCCCTCAGACGCAACCACTCTCGCCAAGACAACACTGTGCAGGGCAGAGGCAACAGATACCCGGCAAACACAACGATCGCGAGAAGGAGAACCATTAGATTAAGAAAAGTAGAGGCCGCCGTTGGGGTTGATGGTTTGGTCGGTGATGTAGGAGCTTTGGGCGAGCATGACGGCGATGCGGCCGACTTCGACGGGGGCGCCGATTTTGCCGACGGGTATGCGGGCGGCTATGTCTTTGGGGAGGGCGGCGACCATGTCGGTTTCGATCAGGGCGGGGGCGATGGCGTTGGCGGTGATGCCTTCTTTGGCGAATTGGGAGGCGTAGGAGCGGGTTAGGCCGAGTATGCCGGCTTTGGTGGCGGCGTAATGCGGGCCGATGACGCCGCCGTACTGGGCGGCGACGGAGGAGAGATTGATGATGCGGCCGCAGCGGGCGGCGCGCATTCCGGGGAGGACGCGTTGCGTGACCAGAAAGACGGAGGTTAGGTTTACGCGTAGGAATTCATTCCAGATTTCTTCGGTGACTTGATCGGGAGGAATCATTTTGCCAATACCGGCGTTGTTCACGAGAATGCCGATTGAGCCGAGCTCACTTTCTACCGTTTTCACTAAGCGTTCAACGTCCGCCGTTAGGGAGACATCGGCTTGGACGGCGATACACTTGCGGCCAGCGGCGCGGATGGTTTTGCAGACGGATTCGGCGGCTTCGGCTTGGGCTCGATAGTTTACAGCGACATCGGCGCCAGCTTCGGCTAGGGCGATTGCGACCGCTTTGCCGATTCCGCGGCTTGCACCGGTGACCAAGGCCACGCGTCCGGAGAGTGTGCTCATTGGGAGAATCCTATTCTTAAGAGGGTCCAGCTCATTTATGACAAAACCGGATGAAATTATTGCGGAACTCAGGGCGAGAGGAACATTAAAAAATAAAAACCGAACAAACCGGCAGAACTCATGAGAAGCATGGCGCGAACTCGGCCTTTTGCGCAAAGCAAGACAGGAACCGAGATCACTACAAGAAATAATCCCACATACGTAGAGATGAACGTCGGCCCGGGAGGGCCTGGACCGGGCTCAAGTGATGGCATCCAGTAGATCCAAGCGAAAGCACCGAAAGCAATGCTCGCCGAGACAAGAAGCAAGCCCACTGTAGCTGCTATGCGACGCCAACGCGTAACTGCTGCCGACTGTCGCGCTTGAGTCCAAATCCCCCACGCGAGCGCACAACCCAATAGTGCCAAGGCATTGGGAGTCCACATGACGGCCCATTGGAGGAATTTCATCGGTCGGCCAGATTCTACACCGCGATGCAGCAGTTAAGGTATCCAGAAACCAACGGCTCTTCCTTTTTGAGGAAGAGCCGTTGGGAATCTGCGGAGTTGGCAGGATGCCGTTAGATGGAATTAGTCGCCGGCGACGGCTTCGGCGGCTTTTTCGGCGGTGGCGTTAGCGCCGTTGCCCTTGGAGTGGCCGTTGCCATTACCATTCGAATGGCCATTGCCGCTGGCCGGGGCGATTGTTACCGGCTTGCCTGCATTGGCGAAATTCGCAGGCGTGGCTTTGGCGATGTCCGAGACCGTGCCGATTTGAACGACGGTCGGCTGGGGCTTTTTGAGAACGAGCTCTTCGTAGATGGCGCGAACCTTGGCTTGTTCCTCGAAGGCCTTCTTGCGGCGCGCGCGATCTTCTTCCGCGGCGGTTTGCGGGATGTCGTGCTCGAGGTGGCGAACGCGGGCGGCGTCATCGGCGTCGATCTTCAGGGAGTGTTCAAAGCTCTGGAGATTGACGCTCTTGCCCTTGGCGTAGATTTCGTGTTTGCCGTGGTTCTTGTACCACTCGGCAACGGTCGCGTTCTTGTGCATGTTCTCGATGATTTGGCGCCAGCCTACGCCCGTGTTGTAAGCGCAGAAGGAGATTTCGCCCTGCTGCGTGGCGTAGGGAATGATGCACATTTCGGTGCGGCGGAAGTCGTAGTTGAAAAGATCCTGGAACCACATGCCGGCGATGAAAAGGAAGTTCCAAGGGTCGGTCTGGCGGCGCTTCATGGCGTCATCGTAGGTGCGGTCAGGAGACGTGCGGCCATATTTCACGGTGGATTTCTTCGTGAGCGCCCAAGTCTTGTCAAACTTCTTGAAGAGAGCGCTGAGCGTCAAGCCCTTGGGGCCGCGGAACGGGTGATAGTTCTTGAGGAGAGCCATGGCCATCATGAAGTTGGAGAATTTCTTACCGCGAGCCGCGTCGGTGATGGCGGTGACGTCCTTGGTGAGTTGGACGGCATCGAGAAAGCGCGGAACGGGAGCCCATTCCTTGGTGTCTTTGTTGATCATCATCGCTGTGCCGACGCCGCAGTTCGGGTGGCAGCCGCAGCTTAGGGAACCCCACTGGGATTCGTTGCCCTTGACCATGTCCGCGAACCCGGCGAAGGTGCTGATGAACGAGATGGGGAACCAGTCGCGCGTGGGTTCAACCTTGCCAACCTGGGCGCTGACGTCCTTCGCAAGATGCGAAAGTGTATAGCGCTGGCGGAGCCGGCGTTCCGGAGTGATGTCTTCGTCGCGGCCGGTGAACGAAACCGGCTGGAAGCTGACGAAAGCGATTTTCTTGGGATTTTCCATGGCGAATTTCACAACGGAGCCGACCTGGTCGTTGTTCACATTGTTGACGATGGTGACGACGAGAACGATTTCGATGCCAGCTTCGTGCATGTTCTCGATGGCGCGGAGCTTCACGTCAAAGAGGTTGCCGATCTGGCGATGGCTGTTGGCGTCGTTGCCGATGCCGTCGAATTGCAGGTAGGCGTAACGCATACCAGCTTCGAAGGCTTTCTTCGAGAATTCCTTGCTCTTGGCGAATTCGATGCCGTTGGTGGCGGCCTGCACGCTGTTGTAGCCGATTTTGCGGGCGTAAGCGACGGCGTCGAGGAAGAGCGGGCTCATGGTCGGTTCGCCGCCAGAGAACTGCACCGACATTTGGCGGCGCGGCTTGATCTTGAGCGCGTTGTCTAAGATTTCTTTAACTTCATCCCAGCCGAGTTCGTGGACATAGCCGACCTGGTTGGCGTCCATGAAACAGGGATCGCACATCATGTTGCAGCGGTTGGTAAGGTCAACGGTGAGAACGGAACCGCGGCCGTAGCGAACGGTCGAAGAGCCGTGCTTGTGAAGGTCTTCGTCGTTGTGCGCGGGAATATCGCGTCCGGGGAACTGCTTCTCGATCCAGTCGAGGAACTTAGCATCGATGGCCATCATGTCTTCGTAGTGGCCGTGGATGGGGCAATCCTTGACCATCCAAATCTGGTTGTCGCGCTCGATGATCTGCGCCTTGATTTCGCCGACTTTCTCGTGCATCAGATCGCGCCAGTCTTTTTTGCCGGCGATGATCGCTTCACGCGCCTCTTTGACGCATGCAGGGCACAAGGAATCGGTTTGCCGCGGGAAGCCAAGCGTGGGCTTGGTCTTTTCCCATGACTTGAGCAGCGGCTTATCCGACCACTGCGGCGTGACGGAAGGATTCGGATTGCGCTTGTTGAAATACTGAATGCTGTTAAACGTAAAAGCTGCGGTTTTGCAAAGCGCCCAGTCAAAAGTTCTCAGAATCTGCGTCCCCACACGATTCGGCATAAAGCTCTACCCTCGCTTTCAAAAAATGAAGCCCGACTGCTCACGGAATTGGATGAAAACCGAGCCCTAAACAGCCCCCCGGGCTCGGAATACCGTACCATTTTCACAGGTACGTCCAATAAGTCTTTGTACGCCTATAGTTTGAAGGTAAAGGGGGGAGGATGCCAGAAGGATACGTCGAACGGTCGAAAATGGAGGTTGAACGGTAATTAGGGGCAGTGAACGGCAGTCTCGAGGGGCCGGGGTGGGGGTTACTTCTAGAGCGAATGGGCTAGAACTTTGCATCTTTTGGGAAATGTCGTGTTTCGATTCGGAAAGGTGGTCCCTGTTTAGTTGTGCTACTCGTTCAGCGTGGGGCGAATGACGGCAGTCACAAAATGGGCAAAGTGCGAGGCACCTTCATCGAGTTGCAACCAGCGGACGACGCAGTGATCGGCGAGATATTTTGTAACGCGAGATTCGGGTATGCCGAGATGTTCGGCGAGTTGTGGCTTGAGGGAATCGGCACCGCGGCGACTTGCGCCGCCACGCAAAAGATTTCCTACAGCGATGCGCAGCGTCTGACAGGCTTCTACATAGTAATAGCTGGTGAGATCGGAGTCGGTCAGGACAAAGACGCCGGGACCGACGGGTGCGTGATCCGCTTCGCTGAGTTTTACAGGTGGGCAGGTCAACAAGCGGCGAAGCTGCATCTCGAGAAGAGACAATCTGGAGGACAGGCCAGGATCCCCAGAACGCCCGCGAACGGCTGGGCCACCTGGTTCGCCGATCGGTTCGACCGGCAGTGCAGGCATGGCGCGGCTCTCCACAGCCCGCGAAGGCCTAGGCTCAACTTGTTCGTCGAATACTCGCGAAGGCAGGCCCTTCGCGGGAGTTGATGGTTCCGCGGCATGGGATGCAGCGGAACCCACGGGACTCTTGGAGGCTTCGCCTTTGCGGCGGTTGCGGCCACCTCGACGGCCGCGGCGGCGGCGTTTTTTCTCTGGAGAGTCGGAGGATTCTCCGACAGGTTTCGCGGAGGCCTCCTCGACATCGGTTTCGGATTCAGAAGAAGCGGCCGAAGTTTCGGACGCGGCGGAATTCTCTTCTGGCGAGAGAGCCGGCTCGGGAACGGCAACGGGAGGCGGCGTCAACATAAAATCGCCCGACGAATGCGCCGGATCGACGGCGGCAACTTCCGCACCGAGCCTGACAGCCGCTTCTTGCGCCTTGGTTTTCCAATCCGCTCTACGAAAACGGTCCGCCGCGGCGAGGTACCATTTGGCGGCTTCGGGATTTTGGCCGGCGGTTTCGAAATAGCGGGCCAGTTCAAACGCAACCATGGCATCGCGGGTTTTTTCATACAAATTAGAAAGTTGCCCGACGGGATCTTTGCCAGTGCGGGCCCGACGAATCCGGGCGGTGATCTGTTTCCAGTCAGCCATGTGTTGGCATGCATTGTAGCAGCGGAAGCTTGCTACAGCCAGAGGAGGCAAGCGGCTAGAGGCAAAAGATTTTTGCTCTACGGGATGATTCTTTATTGACGGCAGGAAAGGCTGTGAGTATTCTTCGAGTAGCCCTCTTGGAGGCTTCAATGGCGCGCTCGCGCGAAATTGTTGCTGCATGCTTAGTATCTTGTTTATTGATGACTCCTGTCTGGGGCGCTTCTGCTGGCGCTCTAGGGACGGTTGTGTCGTCGGACCACGCGACTATCGGCGGTGCGGGGGCTGCCGTTGGCACGACCATTTTTGACGGCGATAAATTGAGCACAGCCGACCTCGGCAGTGTACAGTTGCGGACCGGAGCGGCACGGTTTCTACTTTCCGCGTCTTCCGTGGCAACGGTCAACGAAGCGGGCGGCATGCCTGGAGCTACACTGCTGAGAGGATCGGCCACATTCTCGACGGCCAATGAAAGGGCATTTACGCTTAATGCGTTAACCGCGGTGATCAAGCCGAAGTCCGACGAACCCACGATCGGACAAGTGACGGTTCTGGGCGAGAAACAATTATTGGTGAAGTGCACGCGGGGCGCTCTAACGATCACGGTTGGCGATGATTCGCGAGTCATTCCGGAAGGCAGCTCATATCGCGTTGTTCTGAGCCCGTCCGCGGAAGAGGCTCAAGACCAGCCTCCGCCGCAAGGAGCGGGCTCCAAGGGATCCGGCCGGCCGCCGCTCATGGCGGCGAAAAGCAAGTTTGTTTGGTATGCGACCGCGGCCGTGGCCATAGCGACCTTCTTCGCCGTTCAAGAGGCCCTGGAAAGTCCAGACCGCCCCTAAGTCATTTTCCCCCGCAGTTTAAATCGTCGCGATAACTTCCATCTCAACTAAGGCGTCCTTTGGCAGGCGTGCGACCTCCACGGTCGAGCGAGCCGGTGGAGTAGCGGCAAAATAACGTGCATAAATTTCGTTCATCGCGCCAAAGTCGCCCATATTCTTCAGGAAGACCGTCGTTTTGATGACGTGGCCGAGCTGGCTTCCGGCCGATTCGACAATGCCTTTCACATTCTCCAGCGTGCGCTCCGTTTGCTGCTGGATGTCTCCGGCAACAAACTCATTGGTCTTCGGATCGATGGCCACTTGTCCGGATACGAAGAGAAGCCCATTCACTTTGATGGCCTGAGAATAAGGCCCGATGGGTTTTGGACCGCGATCCGTCAGAACAATTTCTCTCATGGCATGGTCTCCTTGGAAGTGATAGCGATAGAAGCGGAAGCATCCTCGTAACGCGTGCGAAACTCATCGGGAACCCCGGGGCGTTTCATCCAAAGACGGACAAACTCCGCGACATTCTGATGGGTTTCCTCTTCGAACGCGGCGATTAGATCGTCGAGATTGAAGCCGCGTCCCTGGCGAGCCGAGAGCATGTGGTTGATGGCGCGACGGAAGGCATCCGGGCCATAGCGCTCCTGAAGAGCGTAGAAGAAGAGAAAGCTCTTTGCGCGCTGTACGCTTTCTTCTTCCGGTTCATGTGCCACGGCGCTCTTGGGAATCATACGCAAGGCGCGGCGGATTGTCTCGGTGCGAGAAGAGGGCCCGTCGATAGCTTCTTGTCCTAACGCGGAAGCGAAAGCAGGAAGCGCCGAAAGAGGAGGTTGCTGCTCGTAGAAGCCGGGGTTCTGTCCGTAGCCCAGCCAACTGGCGGCAAGCCCAGGTGCGGCGGCGGCAAGCTTCGGGGCGCCGCCACTAAAATCGATTAGCAATGTGTCGAGCGAGGCGAGTTCGGAAGAAATGGCGCGAGGCTCCGCACTCAACAAGTTTGCATAGGAAGATTGCGCGGCGGCAAAACATCCGGCGACCACTGGACATTCCACAATCCAAAAAGGCTGCGACTTTTTGCTGCGGGCGCCAAAGGTGGCGTCGTAGGTCTGGATGGCGCGGGCAAGCGCATCCGCGGATTGGTGCAAGCGCGCAGAATCTTCTTGAGAGCGCGTCCAGAGAAAGACTTTGCTGCCGCCGCCGGCATCCAGCGCCGTTTCTTTGTAGAGTCCGGCGACGACGAACGGATAGCGATCCACGGGATGTTGAACAGATTGCACAGTGATTTCACGGCCGCTGCGTGACGTTTTTTTGGAGCTTCCGCTGGTATGCACGAGAAATCCATCGGGCACGCGCACCACCAACTTCCACTCCTTTGGAGGAACTCCCCCGGTTGCGAACAACCCCTGCGAAGGGAGCAGCTCGGGCGCCCAACCTTCCGAAGGCAGGAAAAATGCATCGGAGGCAAAACTAAAACCGGCTTGTCCCGCGGCGGAGTTCTGAAATTCCACGGAGAGATGAAGAGTGTGACGCTGGGAGACGATCCATCGCTGCGGAAGCGCGAAGGAGGAGTCGCGGGAATTTGCCGGTGAGCTTTGCTCGGCGAGAGTGGCGCCATCCCAGATGGCTTGAGCTGCCGCGAAGTGGAAGCTGCGACGCCCGGGCAAACGTAATTCAAGGGAGGAAAGAGGCTGATTGCCGGTGTTGCGAAGCTGGTAGTCAGAGTCGACGCGAATTCTGGGATCAGGTCCTGGCAAGAACTGGACGCGGATTTCCTGCTTTTCGATCGAGTATCCCGGCCCCAGCGCCACGGCGCAGGAAGAAACCCAAGAACAAATAACGGCGAGAAGCAAACATGGAAACGAACGGAGATGCGAGTGCGTAGCCAAAGCGGTTCGATTGTAGCGAGGGAAATCGGAAGAAGCAAAAGCGATGATGGGAGTTCGGATGTCGTGAAATCAAAGAACGTCAGCGCGGTTTGCGTCCGCGGACGCGAACAAAGGACGTGTCTTTGTGATTGCGGGCGCTCTCGCGGGCTTTAATTTCTTTTTCGGCCTGTTCGTCGGTCATTCCCGCATGGATGCGGTCGAGGATCTGACGTTCCGTCAAGCCAGTATTCTTCAGGCGCGAAATTTCGGCGCTGGCCATGACCGGCTTGCCATCCAAATGGCGCTGAAGGACGAGCTGGACAGTTGTATCCGAGAGACCGATAAGTTTGAGAGTGACGGCGTCGATGCTGATGGCGTCGAGCAGGTCTGCGCGGGCGATATCGAGGATCTGAGACTCGGTGAATCTGGCGCCGGCCAAATCGGATGCGGATTCGGCGCTGATGAAGAGATGCTTGTGAACGTGCGCGGTGCTGACCAACTCCACACAAGTGTCATCGCTGAGCCCGGCGTGCTTTAGCTTGACGACTTGAGCGACTTCCTGGTCCGACACATTGAGCCCTTTGAGCTGTTCAATATCGCTGGAGAACATCCCAGCGTGGTCCAACGGACGATAGTCCGTGAGGGGATGCTGGTGGCAGCCTGCCGCTGCCAGGACGCACACACCGAGAAGCAATCGTTGGTACCGCATATTTCTATTGTAGGGGGCGGGAAGCAGGAAACGAGGTGGTGTGCTTGGGTGATACCCGGCTGGAAGGACAGGTCCCCAAAAGGTGGAAAATCAGATCTGGTAAACGCGTTCGACGCCGAAGACGCCGGACACTTTTCGAATGTTGGCGAGAATAGTTTCGAGCTGGCGGCGGTCGACAATTTCCAGGCTGGCTTCGATGCGGGCATTTTGGCGATCGGGGCGGCTCTCGAGACTTCGAATGTTTGAGCCCGCTCCGCTAATGACCGTGGTGATTTCCGCCAGAAGTCCGGCGCGATCCTTCGCTCGGATGGACAGCTGAACCGGGAAGGTAGCGGCGCTTTCGCCTCCCCACTCCACGGCAATGCGGCGCTCGGTCTGATACATGAGGTTCTGAACATTCGGGCAGGCGCGGGTGTGTACCGCGACGCCGCGGCCGCGCGTGATGTAGCCGACGATGTCGTCGCCAGGAATCGGATTGCAGCATTTCGCGCGATAGACGAGGAGGTCGTCGTGTCCCTTGACGATTAACGGAGCTTCGCCGAAACCGAGCATGCGCTTGACGGTTTTGACGAGTGTCGGCTTGGAATCTTCCGCTTCCGACTCCGCGCCCTTTTCCGGTTCGCCAAGCACACGCGCTAGAACTTGCCGGGCAGAGTATTTGCCAAAACCGACCGCGGCGTAGAGGTCTTCGAGTTTTGAGAGGCCATAGTCGGCGATGAGTTTATTCCAATCCGCTTCGGGGATTTTCTTCAAGCCGCGGCCGAAGTGGCGAGACTCCTTGTCCAGCAGCTTCTTTCCCATATCCGTGGCTTCTTCGCGCTCATGCAGATTGATCCACTGGCGGATTTTGCTGCGCGCGTGCGAAGACTTGACGAAGCTAAGCCAATCCCGGCTCGGAGTGTGACCTTTGTTGGTGAGAATTTCCACCACATCGCCGCTAACAATTTCGTGGCGCAGCGAAACCATTTGGCCGTTCACTTTTGCGCCTACGCATTGATGGCCGACTTCGGTGTGCACGGAATAGGCAAAATCTACAGG
Source organism: Candidatus Acidiferrum sp. (assembly GCA_035314345.1). Classification (GTDB taxonomy): domain Bacteria; phylum Acidobacteriota; class Terriglobia; order Acidiferrales; family UBA7541; genus Acidiferrum. The sequence goes on along the minus strand of DATFZQ010000199.1, from coordinate 8,916 downwards.
CGTCGCTCCGCGGGGCAGTTCTAGAACGCGTCCTTTGGGAGTGAACGCGTAAACCTCGACGGGTGCCAAATCCACTTTCAAAGTAGAAAGAAATTCGCCGGGTTCCTGCAGCTCTTGCGACCATTCGATGAGTTGTCGCATCCAGGCGATGCGCTGGTCGTCATCTCCGGAAGCAGGTTTGCCGCCCTTGTATTTCCAGTGGGCGGCGACGCCTTCTTCTGCGATGCGATGCATTTCCTGCGTGCGTATCTGCACCTCGAATGGCTGGCCGCCATGCAGCACAGTGGTATGCAGGGACTGGTACAAGTTCGGGCGGGGCATGGCGATGTAATCTTTGAAGCGGCCGGGGACAGGCCGCCAAATATGATGCATCACGCCGAGGGCGGCGTAACAGCTTCGCTCTGAGTCCGTGATCACCCGAACGGCGAGCAAGTCATACACCTGCTCAAGGCTGCTCTGCTGCCGCAGGATTTTGCCGTGCAGCGAATAGAGGCCTTTGACGCGCGCTTCGAGTTCCGCGGGAATGCTGCTTTCGACGAGCTTCGTGCGAATCGTGCCCTGCACTTCCTCCAAAAACCTTTGGTAAACGGGACTCTTTTCCGTGACTTCTTTTTGGAGAGCGAGAAAAGCTTCCGGCTCGAGAAAACGGAAGGATAGGTCCTCGAGTTCGCCGCGGATGACACTCATGCCGAGGCGGTGAGCAATCGGCGCGTAGATGTCCAGCGTTTCGCGAGAAATGCGCTGCTGTTTCTCATGCGCGAGGTATTCGAGCGTGCGCATGTTGTGCAGGCGGTCGGCCAACTTGACCATGACAACGCGAACGTCGTTGACCATTGCCAGCAGCATTTTGCGAACGTTCTCTGCCTGCCGCGTTTCAGGAGCGGTCATGTTGATGCGGCTGATCTTGGTGACGCCCTCGACGAGGCGGGCGACGTCCGGTCCGAAGCGTTCCTCGATGCGCGCGACGGGATATTCGGTGTCCTCGATGGCGTCGTGGAGCAGGGCGGCGGTGAGCGTGGTGGCGTCCATGCGCATATCCGCAAGGATGTGTGCCACCTCGAGGAGATGGGAAAGATAGGGATCGCCGGAACTGCGGAACTGGTCGCGGTGACGCTCCGAAGCAATTTCGTAAGCACGGCGGACTACCCAAGGATCTTCGGAGGGACGGTTTTTGCGGAGTTTTTCGAGGAGTTCTTCGAAGCGCGCTTCGAGCTGGCGGACAGCGCGGTCGCGCTGGAAGCTCAAAGGAACATTACTGGGAGACGGCATATTCAAGTATACGCCTGAAACGCGCAGCGCGCGAGCCGCGGGTCGTACGGCGTACGGACTCGTACGGACAGGCACTGCGGACGCGGACAACGCCAGTGAAAAGAAAAGGACGCCCTCACAGGGCGTCCTTTCGCTAGAAAATCGATTTACTACGATAGATTCAGCAGGCCTGCTCAGGGCATTTGTTGCTGCTGGTCCAAGCGTTTCTGCTTAATCTCCTTGATCTTTTCGAGGAGGTCGTCCGCTTGCTTCTCGAGAGCAGCGCGCTCATCCGCGCTCTCCACCATGTCCGCCTTGCGGCGGTAGAGGAGGCCGAGATACGCCATAGCGTCGTCATAGTCCGGCTTCAGCGTGATAGCTTTTTGCAGGTCGGCGATGCCTTCATCCACGAGAGGACCATATTTGGTGGCGTACTCCGTACGAACGGCAGGGGGCAGTGGCTGGTCATCGTGCACCTGCTTCTTGATGTTGTTCTTGTTGTACTCCAGACGCATTGCTGCGTTCCCGCGCCACGCCAGCGTCCAGTCAATCACGCCGATCCAGTAGTAGGGTTCCGGATCATCAGGTTTGATCTGGATATGGCGCTGATGGAAGGTCTTCGATTCCTCGAAGCCCTTCTCGTCAACCGGCGGCGTGCCTGCCATCTGGAAGAGCAAGGAGCCGATGCCGTCAATGGCAGTCAGATTGTTGGGATCGATTTCCAGAATGTCCTTGAATTCCTTGATGGCCTGGTCGCCGCGGGCCTTATTTTCCGCGGAAGGCGCGCCAGGAATATACAAGCTCGCGTAGGCAGTGGCCAGGTAAACGCGGGCCATCATCAAACTGGGATCGAGTTCCGTAGCGCGTTTGAAGTCCTCGATGGCGGTGTCCGACTGGCCAGCCTTGAAGGCGTTTACACCCTTGTTCAAGAGATCTCGGGCCTTGAGCTTGTTGCAGCCCGAAACGCCAACCGTGAGTATCAACAACGCTGCCAGAGAAGCGGTCCGGCGAGCATTACGAACTGATGCATAAGTCATCGAAGCATCCATCCCTGCTAGGATTCAGATCCGCCCTGCGAGGGGCCAATCTACACTATTTAGTGCTCGTTTTCGAGTTCCGGCGTCATCAGGCCCACCGTCGTGATTCCCGAGCCGCGCATCACATCAATGGCCCGGGCGATTACGCCAAACTCAAGGACGCTGTCTCCACGGACAAAAGCAACGCGGCTTGTCCGCATCTTGAAGATTTCCTCAAGCCGTCCCTGGAGATCCTGCCACCGCACCGGGTCCTGGTTGATACGCAGCGTGCCATCGCCAAAAACTTGTACAACGATCGCTTCTGGCGGCGTTTTCGTCGTGGATTCCGCTGGCTGGGGCAAATCCGCCGGCAGACCAAACTGCGTCTGGGGACGGATTATCATAAAGATGACCAGAAGCACCAGCAGAATATCAATCAGCGGAACGACGTTCATCTCCGCCATTGTTCCGTGCTTTTCACCGCTAAGTGAGATTCCCATGAGTCACCTCGCATGAAGTCAATTGCCCCGCGAGGAGGACTCTCACACCCTGCGCCGGCCGAAATGCGGCCGATGTGAAAATGATGTCTTTGCTACTTACTGCCCGGCCTCGAGCTTTGCCGTGATCAAGCCGACTCTGTCGATTCCCGCGCCGCGCATGATGTCAATCGCGCGGGCAACTTCCATGAACAGTACATCGTTGTCGCCCTTGACGAAAGCAATTTTCTCGGCGCGTTCTTTGAAGATCGTTTCGAGACGCGGACCCAGGCCATCCCAAGTCGTGTCTTCGTTGTTGATCTTCAGCTTGTTATTCATAAGCACTTGGACCACCACGGTCTTGTTCTCCAACTCCACATCTTGCTTTTGGTTCGGATTGGGCTGTGGCACAAGCGCGTCCAAGCCGTGGGGAGTGAGCGGAGTGATGACCATGAAAATGATGAGCAGCACGAGCAAAATGTCGATGAGCGGAACGACGTTCATTTCCGCCATCGCACCGCCTTTATTTTCTCCAACAGACATTCCCATTGCGAATCTCCTGTCAGCCTGCGTTCACGAGCTTTGCAGGCCATCAAGCCGCGCCAGGTGGGATCAGGCGCGGCCATTCTGACTCAGCAAACGAATGGTACAAACACTTCACACACCTCAGCCGAACGTCTCTCCAGCGGCTTCAATCAGCCGACGGAGCAGCTGCATTCGGAGGCGGAGGCGGCGTTCTGCGTTCTTGATTCTGTTCCGTCAAAAGACCAAGTTGGTCAACGCCCGCGGATCGGATCTCGTCCACAACCGCAACCACGTCGCCATACTTGGCCCGAGCGTCGCTCTTCACGTACACAGTTTTATCGAGACGGGCGGACAGCATATCTTTAACCTGCCCGGTGATGTCATCCTTGGTGATCTTTGTATTCTTAAGGTAGATCGACCCATCTCGAGTAACCGCTACGATAATTGCGTCATCCTTATCGGCGTCCTGCATTTCCTTTGCGTTGTTGACCCTGGCCATATCCACTGGCAGGCTCTTCTGCAACATCGGCGTGACCACCATAAAGATGATCAACAGGACGAGCATGATATCAGCCATCGGGATGACGTTTGGCGCCGCCATCTGGGCGCCGACTTTTGGCTTGTAGGGCATAGGTTACCTTATTTCTTCGCGCCACGACGCAAGATGAAATAGTTGATCAACTCCATCGACGAATTGTCCATTTCCACGTCGAAGGCTTCGACTTTGTTGGTGAAGTAGTTGTAGGCCCACACGGCCGGGACGGCGACGAGCAAACCGAGAGCCGTGGTGACGAGAGCTTCCGCGATACCGCCGGCGACTGCCGACAGACCGGTCGCTTTACTGGTTTCAATTCCCTTAAACGCGTTCAAGATGCCAACGACGGTGCCAAACAGTCCGACGAACGGAGCCGTCGAGCCGATGGTGGCCAGCGCCGAAAGACCGCGCTTCATTTCCGCGTGAACGATGGCGACGGAGCGCTCGAGGCCGCGCTTGGCCGCTTCAATTACGTCCGCATCGGTGACTTGCTGCGAAGCGGATTGGAATTCGGAAAGGCCCGTCGCCACGACTTTGGCGATATGGCTCTTCTTGTTCCTCTCGGCGATGGCAATCGCTTCGTCCAGCTTGCCTTCCTTGAGAGCGCCGGCAACCTGCTGTACGAAAACGCGCGACTGTTTACGGGCCGCGCTGTACATCAGGGCGCGGTCAATCATCACGCCAAAGGAATAGATCGAAAGAATGAAAAGGATCACGACAACGATCCGGGGAAGGGTGCTCATTGAATGCCACATGCTCATGAGATCCCAGGAGGTAGCCTGAGATTGCAGGAACAGGTCCGCGTGCATAAACAGGGTCGCTACCATTCGTTTTGCTCCTTAGTTCTGATGGCCCCGGGTCTCCCGAGGCCAACGCGAGAGTTTGCCAAGCTTTGCCGCCCGGACCAGCGCACCTGTCCCACGACCGGCACGCCAGACCGCTTACTGGTTCAGAGAGAAAATCACGTCGATCGTGGTGTCGACTTCGACCGGCTCGCCATTGAGGAGCGTCGGCCGATAGCGCCACTGCCGCACCGCATCGAGCGCAGATTGTACCAGCAGTGGATGCCCGGACAGAACTTCGAGTTGCTGCACCGAGCCATCCTTGCCGATAATCGCGTGCAGGCGCACGGTTCCCGAGATGCGCGTCTGCCGAGCCAGCGGAGGATACACGGGCTGGACTCTGTTGATGATCATGGCAGCCTGCACTTGGCCGCCCTGCTTAATGCGCGTCTGCGTCGGCTTCGGCGGTGGAGGAGCTCCGCCCATGCCGCCGATGACGCCGCCAATCACGCCGCCCATCGAACCGCCAGGCACGCCGCCCGGAACGCCACCTTGAACGCCGGCATCCATATCGGGCGCGTCTTCTTTAATAATCTTTACATCCTTCGGAATAGCTTTCGGCTGCACTAATTTGCCCGCGTCCATCAAATGGACTTGCGGCTTGATGTGTACAACCGCGGCAGGAGGCGGCGGTGGCGGCGGCGGAGGCGGTGGTGGCGGAGCGGTCAGCATGGTCGCCATCATCGTCTTCGGCAGCGCTTCTGTGTAGATCAGCGGAATGAGGATCAGGATGCCCACGAGAACGGCTTGCACAACCATCGACAGCACGACCGTCCATGGCTTGTTCGTCCGCTTCGTATCGCCTGAAAGCACCATATCTTCAAACATAAATCCTACCTCCTCCCCGAAGGAGCAAGACGTCCTGCGACGCCTTCGCTTCCGCGGGTTTTGTTTCCGGCTGCGGGTCCGGTGCCAACTGCGACGCCTTGCTGGCCGCGCCAGTGATTCCAGGCGACCACAAGCGGTGCAGCAATACCAAAACTGGAGTACGTTCCTACCACAATCCCCACCACCAGAGCAAAGGAGAATGCACGAAGCACCTGGCCGCCCATCAGGAACAGAACGAGCACGGTGAGGAAGGTCAATCCACTAGTTAGTATCGTCCGGGAAAGAGTCTGGTTGATGGACTTGTTCACGACGTCCGGAAAAGGCTCGCGGCGCAGCAAACGATTGTTCTCCCGGATGCGGTCGAAGATGACGATAGTATCGTTCATCGAATATCCAACCAATGTGAGAAGCGCCGCGATAACCGTCAGCGAAATCTCGAAATGTAGCAGCGAAAAAAAGCCCAGCGTGATCAAAACGTCGTGAAACACAGCAAGGACCGCGGCTGCCCCGTAGACCAACTCGAATCGAAAGGCAATATATACCAGCATGCCCCCTAAAGCATAGAGGGTAACGATGATTGCCTGGCGTCGAAGCTCGCCGCCAACTTTGGGGCCGACGATCTCCACGCCGCGAATCGCGAAAGATCCCAATGTGTAGTTATCCTTCAAGGCGGAAAGAACCGCCGGCGTAACGCCATCGGCCTTCGAGAGGCCATCAAAACTAGTGAGCACGCCTTGGCTGTTCTTGTCGCGATAGTCGAGAATCCTTTTTGCAAGTTGCTGATAGCGGTCGCCGGCGTTGGTCGAGAGCAGCAACGGATCGCGCTGCGTCAGGAAAGCGGTCAGCGAGGAAAGTGTGGCGGAATTAAAATCGGGCTTGGAAGAATTGCTTGCTCCGTAGATCGCATTCAGCGCATTGATGACCTGGGTCTTGCTGGCGTCACCGGCTTCGTCTCCCTGGTTCTTCTGCTCGACGAAGATGAGCACTTCATTCGAATTGGGGCTGGCGATGTCGCTCACGGACTGGATTTCGGTATTGCCGAGGCCTTGCGCGGTTAAGCCCCCACGGATCTTGTCGATATTCGGAGGCTGAGCGAAGCGCACATCCACGTTTGTGCCGCCTTTGAAATCGATGCTGTAGCGAAGGCCGCCGTGCAGAAAGATGGAAGTCCAGCCGGCAATGAGCAAAATGCCGCTAAGCGCATAGAAATACTTGGCTTTGCCCATCCAGTCGATGTTGGGCTCTTTGAATAACTCGATCATGCGGCTTTTACTTCCCTTCTTTAGACTCCAGCGTGGGTGGAATAGTTCCCACCGCCTCCCTACCCAGCTTGGGGGAGGTTACCGGAGATTGGTATCACTCTGTCGTTTCGTTTCAACAAGTCTTTGGCCCTATACGTCCTGGTACGGCCTAAATGCTCAATTCGCTCTGGCGATCCATCTTGGCCAGGTGATACTGAAAAATCGTCTTGGATACGTAGATAGCCGTGAACACATTGGCGATCAAACCGATCGTCAGGGTAATGGCAAACCCCTTAATCGGCCCCGTCCCGAACAGAAACAGAAAGAAAGCGGACACCACGGTCGTAACGTGCGTATCGATAATGGTGAGGAAGGCTTTGTCGAAACCCGCCTGAACTGCTGAAGCCGGAGACTTGCCGTTGCGCAATTCCTCGCGAATGCGCTCGAAGACAAGGACGTTGGAATCGACACCCATGCCGATGGTCAGGATCACGCCAGCGATGCCGGGCAGGGTCAGGACAGCGCCAAAGAAAGCCAGCGCCGCGAGCAGGATCACCAAATTCAGGATAAGCGCGAGAACCGCGTTGCCGCCTGAAAGCCGGTAGTAGAACAGCATGAAAATCATCACGACGAGCAAGCTCAGAACGGAAGCTTGCACCCCATGGCGAATGGAATCCGCTCCGAGGGATGGACCAACGGTGCGCTCCTCGAGATACTTAATCGATGCCGGGAGCGCCCCAGCGCGCAGCACCAACGCCAGATCGTGCGCGGAATCCTGGCTGAAATTGCCTTCGATCAGGCCCGAGTCATCGATACGTCCATTGATGGTCGGAGCGGAATAGACTCGATGATCGAGCACGATAGCCATCTGCCGCCCAAGATTCTGCTGGGTGAAGGGGCCAAAACGACGGGCCGCATCGGCAGAAAGTGTAAAGTCCACCACCCATTGGCCAGGATTGTTGGAGTTGCGATTTTCCGTGGCGCTGCGGAGGTCGCGGCCCGTGACCACGGCCGCGCGGGTCAGGATGTACCACCCTTCGCCAGCTGGCGGAGCCCCCGTAGCCGTGCGCGTATCAGGACGACCGGGCACAAGTTCCGTGCCAGCGGGCAAAAGGCCGCCGTGCTTACTAAGCGCCTCAACTTCCGAACTATAGACAACGGGATCTTCCGCTAGTTTCAGCTCAAGCTGGCCGCCGGCTTGAATGACCTGCTTCGCACGCGACGGGTCGCCTTCACCAGGGAGCTGCACAAGAATCTCATTGCTGTTTTGGCCGCCGCGAAGCTGAATCGTGGGCTCAGTCAGACCGAGAGCATTGATGCGTCGCTCGATGGTTTCAAGCGTCTGAGTCATCGTCGTTTCTTGAATCTGTGCGATGGCAGCGCCGCGCAGCGTGAGTGTGTAACCGGAAGGATCGCCAGCCGCCGGGGACATGTCCCAAAAATTCGCAAATTGCTGATTCACGTAGTCGCGAAATTCCGCGAGCCTCGCTGAATCCACGTTGCGCACCAGGATATGCGTGTCGTCCACGCGGCGCACTTCATCGTAGCGAATGTTTTTGCTGCGCAGCCATGTCGTGATGCGCTCGACCATCTGGTCGGTTTCTTGCGCGACGGCTTCCTGCACTTGCACTTGCAGAACGAGGTGCGTGCCACCCTGCAGATCGAGACCGAGCTTGATCTGATGAGAGAAGTTATCCTTCAACTGCGCCACGGACGTGGGAAACGTGGGCAGTCCCACGAGGCCGTAGATGCAGCCTAGAACGACAAGAACGATGAAAACAATTTTCCACTTCAGATTGGGGTTCATGGTCAGAGAGTTGAGCGCGCGCTCTGGCCGCGGGCGGGGTTAATTCGCATCTTCCGATGCCTCCACCTGCGCAATCGCCGAACGCGCGATGCGGATTTTTACCTGGTCAGCGACCTTGAGGATGACCGTATCGCCGTCAATACCATTGATGGTGCCGTAAATGCCGCTGTTGGTGATGACTTTGTCGCCGGACTTGATCGCCGCGAGCATGGCCTGCAACTTTTTGCGCTGGCGCTGCTGCGGCAGAATTAGCATCACGTAGAAGATGCCCATCACCACGATCATCATCACCAGCGGGTTGGAGAGGAGGCTCCCCGCGCCGGAAAGCTGGAAAAAAATCGCCGCCATCATGGTCGAGAAATGCATGGTCAAGAGCTGCATCGTTCCTTTCACCAATT
>DATFZQ010000198.1:0-41699 GCA_035314345.1 Candidatus Acidiferrum sp. | reverse complement strand
CAACAAGCGGCCCAACTCGCCGCAATTCTGCCGTTGCCCCTGAAGCGACGGCCCGATCACATGAATCACTATAGCGGACTCATCCTAGAGCGGATGCGCCAAATGGGTTGGTAATCGCGCATCACATTGTTGAGAACCTTGGAGGATTCGTACCGATAAACGTTAATCGTCCATCAAGTGGATTATTTTCCGGGTGCGCCATGATCAAGACATCATCCTGGGCCTGCAAGAGGGACTGCTCCGATGCGCTATTGTCCTCCACCGATTCGCCCTAGACCCATACCGATGATATAAGTAACGATTCCTTCTAATGCGCCGATCCAAGTCATCTCGAATCCACTCCCCCACCATGACCGAATGGTGATCAGAGATTTCGCAGCGCCAACAGCGAAGTGCGCTAACAACGAAACAATCGCCGCCACAACGACTGCCGGAATTCCCGTCATGAAGAAAAACGGGATAATTGGGATGAATGCCCCTACTGCCGTCGAGAGCGCTCCGGAGACCGCGGAGACCAACGGCTTACTCAGCCCCTCTTCGCTAGTATTTAGTCGCTCTCGTGCGAGCCCCCTGATGAGTTGGTTTTTGTTTTTCGCAAGGTGCTCGACGAACTGGACTGCATCAGCTTCCGGTAGGCCGCGAACTTGGTAACTGAGAGATAGCAGTTCTCGGGCCTCAGCTTCGTTATCTTCTACGGCCTCTCTTTCTCTAGCGAACTCCGCTTCGTAAATCTCTCGCTGACTCTTCGCAGCAAGATAGGCGCCAGACCCCATCGAAAGAGCACTCGCAACCATGCCCGCGAGACCAGCGATGAGCACGAAATGGCTGTTACCCAGCGTGGCCCCGGAGACGCCCGACACGATGCCGAAGATGGAACCAAGGCCATCGTTCACGCCATAGATCGCATCTCCCACCCAGCCCGCTGCATGTGAGTGCCCCTTGTCACGTGCTGCAACCAATTCATCGATTGCCGCCTGAACCTGCTCAGGGGGAAGAGCTGGGAGAGCCCCACGTGAACGAATTAGGTTTCCCAACGTCAGGTAATGCTCGCGTTCATCGGCAATGACTTCCTGCAAGATGGCAACACTGGATTGGTCACCCAGCAGTTTGAGCTGTTTGCCGTACTTGGCGATGTCCCGAGCTTCATCAATTTCCAGACGGCGAAGTGCGAGGTCAGCCCCGCCGATTCGATTCGCCAACGAATCAGCTTTACCTGACAAATCTCCGGTGTAAGAGGGTTCTGGGCCTCCAAGCTCACGAATACGACCAGCCCATAAATCGGCATGCTGTTTTTCTGCTGCTGCCAAGCCTCGTAATGCGTTCCGCCTGTGGGGATCCGTCCCTTCCTTCGCGAGCGCGGTGTAGGTATTGAATCCCTCCATTTCCGCTTGCCAGTTCGCTGCCAAAGCAGCTAAGAGCTTTTGTGTTTCGGAATTCGACATCTTCATCAGATGCCGACACACTCTCAATCGGTTCAGAACTTTTTGCGAGACGTCCGCCATAAAAATGGCGCCAATATCCTGGATACATATGAAAATCTGACAACTGACTCATACCAGCCTTCTCATGGTTAACCGGCCGATCTGAGGGACCGAGACGTAAAGAAAGCTGAGTTGCTCCTCCTTCAGTTGAGCTCCTTGATAGAAGGTGGAAGACCCTCTTCTGGCCGCAAGTCCTGGCAAGATCGACTCCTTCCAGAGGGGCCCGTCATCCCAGGTGAAAGTTGGGTTGCACTGCTCCGCGAATTGTGCGATAAGAAAATTAATCCCACCGAAAAATGAGCGCACATTGGCCGGTCAACTCATGGAAGGCACATGGCCCGTTCACCTGCGAAAATGGTACGCGGCCAGGAAAGCAAAAAGAGTTAAGCCGAGCATGAGCAAACCGCAGACGACCAGGAGGATGGGGTGCTGAACCCGTCGAGAGAATTCGCGAAGCTCACCCATAACGTCGGGTCCTACTTCCCTCAATGAAGCAGTTAAGCCCGGAATCACTCCTTTGTATAGGCTCCAAAGCATCCAGATGAACCCGGTTAGGACTAGCCACAAGAACAAAGGGATACCAAGAGCAATCGTCAACCGGTGTCCCCGGGGACTCAGCCCCCCGTAGTTCTCCAGGATCAAACCGGGAACCGCCATGATCGGATAGGTCACGAGAGGAATCACCGCAATCGCGCTCCTAAACATCCTCACCAGCGCTCTGATCTTTTCTTCATCCGCTTTCGAATCCACAAAGTAGCACCTCCGCCTGAGGCTGGTCGGAACGAAAACCAACCGCCCGGTCCTGTCTTTCATGAAATGGTTGTCCGCTGCGGCGTCCATCATTCTGGAAACTAGAGGGATCATGCCTGCCTCCTGCGTGCCCCTATTCTGATTTTGACATTCCCTAATGCCGCAAAATGCCCCTGCGACTCGCGTCGATGCACAACACGTCAACCGGATGAATGATTGCTCCGCAACGCAGCCCGAGTCCCGGTTCCCCCGGACTGAGATCATGGCGGGGGCGCCTTCGCCGGTTTCTTCCGCTGGCTGACCGATGAAAATTAAGGTGCCGTGCTAGCGATCTCGATTAGTGGCCATGAGTTTGTCTGTACCGATCCAACTGGACATGTGAATGTCGTGACCGCAGGCATGCATGACAGGTATGGATGTTCCGGAATCACTTTTTACGACGGCGTGGCTGGCGTAAGGAAGACCTGTTGCCTCCTCAATTGGAAGTGCATCCATATCCGTGCGGAAGAGTACGGTCTTGCCCCTTCCGTTGCGGAGCACGGCGACTATGCCGGTGCCGCCGACACCGGTCGTCATTTCGTATCCCAGCGCCTGAGGATGTCCGAGTTTTGGCGCCGTTGGTTAAGCCTCTGCCAGGCCGGGCGTTATTCTGATTCCTTTGGCGAATCTTTGACTATTCGGGCTAAACGGAAAACCCGCCGGATTCACGATGTGGTCAGGCTTGACGGATGCTTCAGGATTTCTGCCAGAGCATGCAACCTTGCCGAGTCCGCTGGAGTTTTCGCCGTAGCGGCGCTCTTTTCCAAGGACGGCGCCATGCTCTTCAACTTCGCTAGCTTGCTCTTGCTCATGTGCGAAGTCTCGGCGCTTTGGATGGCCTTTTGCAGAGACGCGATTTGGTCTGCCGGCAAAGCTTGCGAGCGGGACAACTGGTCGAGGTAGGCCTTCGCCACAACCAACTTTGCAGGCCACTCGATTTTTTGCTGGTTCTGCACATTCAGCTCAGATACCTGAACCGTCTTCGCTGCGTCGATTTCGTTCTGCGTCAGAGACTTGGTCGGCGTCAGTTCAAAGACGTCCAGGCCGCGGGCAATCTCCGAACCGTAAATGTAGCCGTTGTACCAATACGCTGACCAATCGCCGCCCAGTACCAGGACATTCGGATCAATCGGTCCGCGGTCGAAGTAGGCAATCTCGAAAGGATGCGCCGCGTCGGTGAAGTCCACAACGGAGATCCCGCCTTGGTACCAAGCCTGCACTTCGATATCGCGGCCGGGCACCGGAATCAGCGAGCCGTTATGCGCCACGCAGTTCTCAGAGTCGCCCTGCGCAGCCGGCAATTTGTAATAGTTCGCGAAGGTCAGCTTGTTGTCCTTTAGACCGAAGATCGCATCCGCGCCCCACTTGTTCGGGTCGTTCGCACGGCACCGCGCTCCCAGTCCGCCGCCCCATTCGTCGGTAAACACGACTTTGCTCCCATCGTTTGAGAACGAAGCCGAGTGCCAGTAGGAATAGTTCGGATCGTTGACCGCATCCAGGCGCTTCGGATGTACCGGGTCCTTGATGTCGAGCAGAAGTCCATTTCCGGAGCATGCGCCGGCGGCCAGCCCAATCGCCGAGTACACCGTGATGTCGTGGCACTGGTTCGTGTCCGCAGGCTTCTCGCTGCCCTTCTTGCCGTGAGTGCCGCCGTTGTTCAGGCCATTCAGCGCGCCGGTTCGCGGATCGATGAATACCCGAGGGCTGGAGACCACCTTCGCATCTTGCGGCGCAGCCACCGGAACTTTGATCACGTCTATACGAAACAGCGCCGTATTCGGGTCTTTGTCCGGCTCTTCACCAGAGCACCCAGCCAGCTCTTCCGTCTGACGCACGAACGATGTGCCCGAGACGTAGATATAAACGTTGTCTTTGTCGTTCGGATCCGTCACCAGCGTATGCGTATGGGAGCCGCGGCACGTTTGCACCGCCGCGACCTGCTTTGGATTTTTGATGTCGGAAATATCGAAGATTCTCACGCCGCGGAAACGGTCTTTTTGCGCTGCGGGCAAGCGACGCTTTTTTTCTTTTTCCTGCTCTGGAGTCGGCGGCGGCCCCGGAGGAAATCCCTGCGCGCCGCAATCCAGCCGTCCATTCGGCATCTCCACGGACATGAACAGCAGGTTTTTATACGCCGACACATCGCCCTGCCCGCCCGGGCACACCAGAGAAGTCAGCAAAGTCGCGTTCGCCGGATGAGAGATGTCAAAGATATTCACGCCATAAAAATTTCCCTGAAACAGGTGGTTGCCCTGAAACGCCAGGTCCGAGTTCGAGAAAGCAAGCTGAGCGATCACCAACTGCAGCGGCTTCGGGATCTTCGAGCTGTTGCCTATGCCGAGCTGGCCAAAAACCTTCTGCACCTTCGGATCGTCGGGATCCGAGGAGCCCAGTTGAAACGCGTCCGGCTTCTTGAGCAGCAGCAAGTGCTTGATGCCCAGCGACGCTTCGCCCGCGTCGTACAACCCGGGTTTCAGCTTGGCGCGCGGATCGTTCGCATCCGATCCCGTCATCCCTGGCGGCAGCGTTGGCGCCGGTTGCGGAGCAAACGGATTCTCTTCTTCTTCCGCGTCTCCTTCCGCGGGTTTCTGCGAGGGCGGCGCGGCTTCGGGCTTCTGAGCCTGTGCAGGTGGCGGAGTTGCAGGCGTCTGCGCGTGAGTTCGCCCCACGCCGAACCACAAGAAGATCGCGGCTGCCGCTACACGAATGGCAAGACTGGACACTCGGTTCATCATTTCTCCTCTGACGATTTTTTCTCCCACATAGTCTGCATAATCCTGATTTCGGCCCGTTGCCCGTTGTCCACATCCGTCGCGAAGTTGAACAGATCAGCATCCTGCCCCGCGCCCGCTGTGTCGAACAGATCCTTCACCATGGCGAGCGCGCCGTTATGGTGCTGAATCATTCCTGTCAAAAATAAGCGGTCGAACTCCGCACCTTTTGCCTTCCGCAGGGCTTCCATCTGCTCCGGCGTAAGCATACCCGGCATAAGAGGCATCACTTGATGCGACATATCCATGCCGGGCATTTCTGGCATCGGCATGGAAAGTGATTCTCCGCGGGCGGCCAGCCATCGCTTCATAAAGCTGATTTCGTCCGACTGCGAGCTGCTGATGCGCGCCCCAAGCAAGCGCAGCTCTTTGTTCTCCGTATGCGAGGCAATCAGCGCCGTCATTTCCACCGCTTGCGCGTGATGCATGATCATGCCCTGCATGAACTCGACGTCGGCTTGCGAGCGTGGAGGCAGCGTGGCCTTCGTTGAAGGCGGCAGCGTCTTGCTCGGCTTACCCGGCGCGCCCGGCTGCACCACAACAGGCTTCGCCGGATCGGTCTGCTCTGCGCGTACACTGGAACAGAAGAAACCGGTGGAAGCGCTGGCAGCGAGCAGCATGCCACACAGCTTCTTTCGCCGGTACTGTTCGATCCACTTCGGTTTTGGAGGAAGTGTCGATCCAACGCTCAGATAGAGATGCGACGTAGAGCCAAGCCGGACGGAGTAGGCGTGAGTTAGGATTGGGAGTTTTCTCCGGACCTTCGCATTCCAATGACAGGCGGCCAAGAAACGACACCGATGGTCACGCCAATGTCGCAGCATAGACTAAGAGTGTGCGTGATAGCAACGTTTCCGAATATGCCGGCGAGTTGCCGGGGAGTTGGAAGCAACAGTCAGACCGATTTGCTTTAGCGCATGGCCTAAAGCCTAAGACGTGTAATCGGAAACCGACTCACCACCTATCCAGTCCGTTGGTTGAGCCTCTGCCAAGACGGGTGCTATTCTGCTTTCTATGGCGGATCCCGCTATCTCCCCGCCCGAACTAACTCCTGCAGCGCCGCTCGAACATTCCCGGCGCCAGCTCGAAGCCTTGCTCGAAGTGGCCGAATCGATTGCGCAGCATCGCGATCTTGCCGCTCTTTTTCACGATCTCGCGGAGCGCCTGCATTGCGTCGTTGATTTTGATTTCCTCACGCTGGTCCTACACGACCCCGATCGAAATGTCATGCGCCTCCACATTCTAGAAACACGCCTGCCGACGCCGGTGAAGACCGGCAGCGAATCGCCAGTGGATGGTCATCCTTCGGGCTGGGTCTGGCAATCGCAGCAGCCCTTCGTCGTGACCGATACGGAAGAGGATCACCGCTTCCCTGATTTCCTGCATCGGCTGCGCGAAGTGGGCGTGCGCTCTTTGGCCATGGTTCCTCTTACCACCGCACAGCACCGCCTCGGCGCCATGGGTTTCGGCAGGCTTGTGCCGCAAGTCATCACGGATACGGAACTGCAATTCATGCAGCGCGTTGGCAGCCAGGTTGCCGTGGCCGTTGATAACGCGCTCAATTTCCAAACTTCCCAGGCCTACCAAATCCAGCTTGCCCGCGAACGAGATCGCCTGCAGGTTCTTCTAGACGTCAACAACGTTCTCGTCTCGACGCGCGAACTCCGCGAACTTTTTCGCGGCATTGTCAGCTCTCTCGAAAAAGTGATTCATCATGATTACACCAGTCTCGCACTTCGCGATTCCGCCTCAGGGCTGCTGAAAATTCACGCGCTCGATTTCTCCAGCAGCCCCGCCCTCTTCGACCTGGAAATCACTGTCCCTCTCGACACCTCGCCCTCCGGCATTTGCTTCACTACTGCTCAGCCGCTCCTCGCCCGCGGCGCCGAAATCGATAGGTTTCCGAATGAAATCATTCGCAGGCTCCGGGCGGAAGGCGTGCAAACGATCTGCTGCGTTCCGCTGATCACGCAGGGCCGCACTTTCGGCACACTCAATCTCGCCAGCCGCCGCGAAGACGCGTTCCCTCACCAGGACGTCGAGCTTCTGCTGCAAGTCGCCGCGCAAATTGCCATCGCGGTGGAAAACGCTCTGGCCTTCAAACAAATTGACGCACTGAAGGACAAACTTGCCGAAGAAAAGCTTTATCTTGAGGAAGAAATTCGCAGTGAATTCAATTTCGAAGAAATCATCGGTGACAGTCCCGCGCTAAAGCGCGCCCTGGCCCAGGTAGAGGTAGTCGCTCCCGCCGGCACCGCTGTCCTCATCACTGGCGAAACCGGCACCGGCAAGGAGCTCATCGCCCGCGCCATCCACAACCTCAGCCCGCGCCGCGAGCGCACGTTCGTCAAAATCAATTGCGCCGCTATCCCCAGCGGACTGCTCGAATCCGAGCTTTTCGGCCACGAACGGGGCGCTTTTACCGGTGCTCTTGCGCAAAAAATCGGGCGCTTCGAACTCGCAGACCGCGGCACCCTTTTTCTCGATGAAGTTGCGGACCTGCCGCTTGAGCTGCAACCCAAACTACTCCGAGTTCTCCAAGAACAGGAGTTCGAGCGTCTCGGCAGCAATCAGACTCAGCGCGTCGACGTCCGCATCGTTGCCGCCACTAACGGCGATCTCGCAAAGCTCGTTGCCGAGCGCACTTTCCGGAGCGATCTCTACTACCGCCTAAACGTTTTTCCCATTCACATACCGGGGCTCCGCGAGCGCCCGGAAGATGTCCCTCTGCTCGTCCGCTATTTCGTGCAGAAATTCAGCCGCCGCCTCAACAAATCTGTCGCCTACGTTCCAGCTGACGCCATGGACGCTCTTGCGGGCTACTCCTGGCCCGGCAATATTCGCGAGCTCGAGAATTTTATCGAGCGCGCCGTTCTTCTTTCCCCGGGCAAAGAGCTCCGAGTTCCCGTAGGCGAACTAAAATCTAGTGACGTTGCAATCGTTGCGGGAAGTTCCGCCGCAGGCATTGACTCTTCTTCATCCTCTAGTTCATTAACTTCCTCTCCTTCGTCTACCTCCTCGATTTCCACTCTCGAAGACGCCGAGCGCCAGCACATTCTCCGCGCACTGCGGCAAACCGAGTGGCGCATCGCTGGTTCGAAGGGCGCCGCCGTTCTCCTTGGCATGAAGCGCACCACCCTCCAGGCACGCATGCGCAAACTCGGCATTCGCCGCCCGGTCTAACGCTTCTCCGGCGCATAATTCCCGCCACTCCTTATCGGTTTTTTCACTTGGCTTTCTGCCATGCGAGGAGTAGATTCCTTTTCAACCAGCCACCTGCGAGGTCCCCATGAAACTGCTTGCCGGTGTTCTCGTTTTCTTTTCGTTAGGTCTTCTCTCCTTTGCGCCGCCCGTTTCTGAAGCTCCCACCGGCTTCGATAACAAGAGCAATGGTTTTGTCGACGATGCCACCCATACCGCCGACCAGGCCAAATTCGAAGAAGTCGAGGCACTCACCGACGGCCTCGGGCCGCTTTACAACGCGCAGTCTTGCCGCGAGTGCCATCAGAATCCCACGTCTGGCGGCTCCAGTCAGGTCAGCGAATTGCGCGTCGGCCACAATAATGCTCAGGGTGTGTTTCAAAATCCGGAAGTTCCCATCAATCACGGCGCAGAAATCATCAAAGGCCGCTCTTTGATCAACGACCGGGCCATCTGCCCAAGCGGTGCTTTCCCCAGCACCGAAATTCAGGAGCATGTTCCCGACACCGAGAAGATTCGAACGTTCCGCATTTCTCTAAACGTTCTCGGCGATGGCTTCGTCGAAGCGCTCTCGGACCAAACCCTGCTCGACCTCGCCAAAGACCAGTGCAAAAAGAGCCGCGGCAAGATTTGCGGTCAGGCACTTTACGTCCCCATCGTGGAGGTCCCAGGCAAGACCGCTGTCGGCCGCTTCGGCTGGAAAGATCAGCACGCCAGTCTTTTGTCTTTTTCAGCTGACGCGTATCTCAACGAGATGGGAATAACCAATCGCCTGCAGCCTGATGAAGTCACCAATCTTTGCAACACGGCCACCGAACCCAACGATACGCCCGGCGCCGACGGCCTCTCCGATATCGATCATTTCGCGCGATTCATGCGTGCCTCGGAAGCTCCCGCTCGCGACGTGACGCTTTCCCAAACGCCTGAAGCCAAAAATGGCGAAGCAGTCTTCGAAAAAATCGGCTGCGCCACATGCCATGTGGTAACGCTTACGACTGCTGCCGCCGGAACTCCCATTAACGGCGGCAACTTTACGATTCCAGCTGCGCTCGGCGATAAAACGTTTCATCCTTACGGGGACTTCCTTCTGCATAACGTCGGTACCGGCGACGGCATCGTTCAGGCCATTCCCGAGCACTACGGCAAAAGAATTGCCGCGCATCCCGACTTGATGAGCTCAACATTCCCCAAATTCCAGAGCACCGCCAACAAGGTCCGCACCGCGCCGCTGTGGGGCGTTCGACTCCATTCGCGCCTGATGCACGACGGAGCCTCGACCACGTTCTCTGACGCCATTCGGCGCCACCGCGGCGAAGCTGCGCACGTCACAGATGAATTCGAAAAGTTGGGGCCTGCAGAAAAGAAAGCTTTGCTTACATTTCTACTATCTCTTTAACGTTTGAACTGGGCAGGCGGCACGGTTTCTTTTTACATCGCGCGGGCACGGCCCTTCGAGGATCAGGGTAAACATACCGAGTCCCTACGGACCATAGCGGATTCTCGTTTGCTTCATTCGAACTGAAGCACAACGATCTCGGGGTTCGAACCAAGCCGCAGCGGCGGTCCCCACGTTCCGGCTCCGCTCGACGTAAATACTTGCATCTCGCCGATCCGGCTCAAGCCGTAGACAAATTGCCGGTAAATCCGCCGTGCCATCCAGCTCCACGGAATAAATTGACCGACGTGTGTATGCCCGGAAAGTTGCAGGGAAACGCCTGCAGCCTCGGCAATATGTGGATGGTCGGGTGCATGCGTCAAGAGAATGCTGGCGCGTTCGCGATCCACGCCGACGCCCTCCAGCACGGACGCAAAATGTGCGTCATGCGTGGCGTGACGGTAAGGCACGCCAATAATCTGCAAGCCGTCCGCTTCCACTTTCTCGTTGCTGAGCACGCGCACTCCAGCGGCCTCAACGGCCCGCAAGTATTTGCTGTCGTCGCCAAATTGCTCGTGGTTTCCTGCCACAAAGTACACACCATGCGTCGCCGTTAACTTGCTCAAGGGAGCGGCTGCCCGTTTTGCATCAATCGCCGTTCCATCGTATAGATCGCCGGCAATAAAAATCGCGTCAGGCTCCTCCTTCAGAATTTTCGCTACCATGCGACGCAGAAAGCTGCCGTTGCGCACGTGACCCAAGTGCAAATCGCTGATCAGCGCAGCTTTTCGCCCACGCCAGGCCTCCGGTAAGTTCGCCAACCGAACCGTAATTCGCGTGATGCGCGTCCAGCTCGCGTTGAAAACTCCGTAGAATCCGGCGGCAACCGCCGCTCCGGACAGCATTTCCACGATCAAGTGGAAATTCGCGTGCAACCCGGCCGCCCGCGTAACTCCGAAAACAACCCACGAGGAAACGGCCGCAAGAAAGAGAAAACTCAGCATGCCCAGCCAAATCGCCGCCGCGCGGTAAAACACGCGCAAAGCCGCACCTGTATACCGAAAAGCAAAAAGCGAAGCCGCAAGAAAACTGACGGACAAAACGCCCATTAGAATTTTGAGCCACAACGGTCCGCCCGCTCCGCCTTTCCCGGCCGATATCGTCCAGGTCTCATAGAGCAGAAAATGCGTCAAAAAAAGAACCGTCTGAATCACCGCAATAAAACCGAGCAATCCTGATCGTATTCGCATAGCTAATTAGATTCCCCAACCCCTCATTTGTATTCATGGTCTTCGGGCCTATCTGCCGCCTGCCCACACCCATCGATCGGGCCGAGAGGGGGAGTTCAGAAGCCTTTTCAAAAAACGTCCGTCTAATTGGGCGGCACGTATAGAATAGGCTGGCCTTTACCGCACTGCTTCGTGAAAAGACTCCCGCGAGGAGACAAATCATGAAAAAAGCTCTTCTTTTGCTTCTTTTAATCAGTGTCCGTCCCACGCTGGCGCTCGCGCAGAATCAAAAACTTCCCGAAGGCATCTGGGAGGGTTATGACGGCGAATGGCTGCATGTCTCGCAGCAACTTGTCGCCCTTGCCGAAGCCACTCCAGCGGAGAAATTCTCCTGGCGTCCCGCGCCGGGTGTGCGCTCCACCAGCGAGGTGTACATGCACATCGCCCTCGCCAATTTTTACTTGCTCAGTGTGACCGGCCCCAAGATGCCCGCGGACATGAAAGAGGGGATGGAGAAATCGGTTACTGCAAAGGCCGAAGTCATTAGCTGGCTCAAGCGTTCGCTGGAGGCCGTGAAGCAAGCCCATCTCGCAGTAACGCCGAAAGATCTCGAACGCAAGGTTCACATCGCGGATCGAGACGCCACTGTCGACGGAATGTACTTGCGCATCATCGTGCACGCCAACGAGCACATGGGCCAGCTTATCGCCTACGCGCGTATGAGCGGCGTCGTCCCACCCTGGTCAAATAGCCCATAGAGATTTGTCTCTTGTAGGGGGCCGGGCTTTAGCCCGGCTCTTCGGTTAGAATCCAATTCATGCTCAAGGCTGTTCTCATTTTTGCGTTTCTGTTTTTCGGCGCCGTGTTGTGCGTCGGACAGCAAATCGCGCCCAACGTTAATATCCAAGTTTATGCCGATCAATCCGACGGCTCTCTTCCGCCCATTTGGACTTATTTCGGTTACGACGAGCCGAATTACACTTACGCGCCAAACGGCAAGAAGCTGCTTGGCGAACTTGCGGCGCTGAGTCCTGTCCCCGTCCACATTCGTGTCCACAACCTGCTGACTAGTGGCGACGGCTCGGCTTCGCTCAAGTGGGGCTCTACAAATGTTTACACCGAGGACGCCCAAGGAAATCCGGTCTACAACTGGACGATTCTTGACCGCATCTTTGACACCTACCTCGCGCTGGGCGTCAAGCCGCTCGTGCAAGTCGGCTTCATGCCCGAAGCGCTCTCAACGCACCCACAGCCGTATCGCCACAACTTTCCTCAAGGCACGATCTTCACCGGCTGGGCCTATCCGCCGAAGGACTATCGGAAGTGGGCGGACGTCGTGTTTCATTTTGCCTCTCACCTGCGCGACCGATATGGCGAGGCCGAGACAAAAACGTGGCTTTGGGAAATCTGGAATGAGCCTGACATCGATTATTGGAAAGGAACTCCCGAAGAATATTTCAAGCTCTACGATTTTGCCGCCGCCGCGATTCTCTGGGCCTTGCCGGGTGCTTCTGTAGGTGGGCCAGACACGACAGGTCCCGCTTCTCCCAAAGCCGCGGAGTTCTTGCGCAGATTTCTCGAGCACTGCGCGCACGAGCAAAATTTCGCCACGGACAAAATCGGCTCGCCTCTGGCTTTCATCAGCTTTCATCCGAAAGGAGTCACCGAGTGGCGCGAGGGTCATGTACAAATGGGCGTCGCGCGGCAGTTGGCTTCCATCGAACAAGGTTTCAAGATCGTGGCGTCTTTTCCTGAATGGCAAAACACACGCGTAATTCTTGGAGAATCTGACCCTGAAGGCTGCGCTGCCTGTACAGCGCGGACCCATCCACAGAATGCGTATCGCAACGGCGCGCAATACGCTTCCTATACAGCGGAGGTGTTGAATACGATCTACGAATTGTCTCGGCGCGAACAAATCAACTTCGCCGGCGCGGTCACGTGGTCCTTCGAATTCGAAGGCCAGCCATTTTTTGAAGGGTTTCGCGAACTGGCCACCAACGGCCTGGACAAGCCGGTGCTAAATGCGTTTCGAATGTTTGGACTGCTGGGCACGGAACGCGTGAAGTCTGCGAGTTCCGCGGCGCTTCCCGCCGAGGAAGTGCTGCGCGCCGGAGTCCGAGGCCCGCCAGACATCAACGTCATCGCCACGCGCAAGGATCACGAAATCGAAATTTTGATTTGGAATTATCACGACGCCGACTTGAGCGTTGACGACGCGAAGATCGAACTGTCCGCCGAGGGTCTGCCTGGAAACGTCAGCCGAGCGCTGCTCGAACACTTTCGGATCGATTCTGATCACAGCAATGGGTTCACGGTGTGGAAGGAAATGGGATCGACGCAAACACCTTCTGATCACCAATACGAGCAACTTGAGCGTGCCGGGCAATTGCAGCTTCTGGAGTCGCTTTCGTTTCTAGCGATCGAGCGTGGCACGGCGCACCTGCGATTTACGTTACCACGCCAGGGTCTTTCGCTCATCCGCATCGGCTGGCAATAGCTAGACAGTCGCTTGCCATCGGGCATCCTTGGTTTTGAAGCTTAGCGAGTTTTGGATTCGCTCAGCGCGAGCACGGCGTAGGCCGTAGCCGCATCTTTCATGAAGCGCGCGGTGTCCGGACTGATGTGATGTTCTTCGTTGTTGTTTAAGGAGTAGGCCAGCCAGAAACCCTCCGGGTGGTTCTGGTTAGCCGTGAGCCACGCGAGTCCACGCTGCAATTGCGTATTCTCGCGGGATATCCCCGCCTGTTGCAGCGCGAAGGTAATCAGCCCCGTCGCATACCCATCGCTCAGCGCTTCCTGCGGCGTTCCATCATGCCGCTTCCAGTCGCCCGCCATCGCAGTTAGGCTCCAACCTCCGTCCGGCTGCTGCTTGCTGAGCAACTCGCTGATGATTGCCTTCTGCCGTTCGGGCTCAATTAGCCCAGGCAGCTTCGCCGAAGCCCACAACAACACGGCGCGATTGCTCAAAGTCTGCGCTGCGTAGGTGCGGTTCAAGTATTCGCTCAACATCTTCATATTGTTTTGGATTTCGGGTTTCGCGCGGTAGTTTTCCGGAGCTGTTCCCACCGCAATCGCCGCTAGAGCCGCTCCATAAAAATCCGAGTCGTCCGCTTCCCACGGTTCGTTCTTGAACCTCAGCCACAGCCACGCGCCTTTTTGCTCGCCCGTGGTCTGTTGTTCGGCCCACAGGTTTTCAAACGCCGCGCGTGTGTCGACGCTCAGATGCCAGTTCTGCGCGTAAATGCTTCCACCATTGCTTGCATCATGGCTCGCCAATATCAGCGCGTTCAAAACCGATTCCGTCCCGCGTGATTCGACACTTTTATACGCGCCGCGATCCGCATCCGTGTAAAACGGCGCCACTTCCTTCCAGAGCCGCACGCGCTTCGTCACATTGTCCAGCAGTTTTCGTTCGTTTGCGGAAAGCCCCTGTTCCCCAAGCGCCGTGCGAAGCGCCGGCCGCGACATCGCGTAGGGCACCGCCGTATGGCACGACACACAAAAAGTGTCGTGATCCCGCGCCGCCCGTTGCCAGCCCATCCACCAACCGGCCCTTTGATCGAGGTAAGCCGCCGCAGCCTTCTGATCCCACGAGTTCGCCACGCGGGTTTCAGGTTGAACCGGAGAAACCGTTTTGGACCTAGAATCGCCGGAGTCAGCCGCCCCAGTTTCCATTTGCCAACTTGCGGCGAGGACTCCCGCAACCAGGCATGCCGCTAAGACAAATACTCGCCGCATAGCCGCCTCCTTTCTTCTATCAACAATTCGGCAAAACTCCAACGCGCTGCAGCCCGCGACTATTCCTCACTCGCGTAGTGCATATACATCGACTGAATTCCAACACGGCCCGGCCCCGTGAATCGGTTGACGATCAAATTAAATCCGCCAAATAAGCCGCTAGTCAGCCGGTCCACCACCGTTTCCATGCGCACTCTGGGATCTTTATAAAGCCATCCGCCGGGTTCGATATCAATGATCTCGCTCGGTCCCAATACTTTTTCAAAGACGTTTCCATAGCCATGCAGCCACAAGATACCGTCGCCCGCGTGACTGTGAAACTTGTCGATAAAAAAGCCGGTTCCGCCGAAGAGCATGTTCGCCGCGCCCTTCACTCGTTCAAAGGTGTAGTCGATGCTGTCGCTCGCCGCCAGGAATTGGTGCTCCCACACGTGCAGTTCCTGTCCCTGCGGCAGATGAATCGGAACAATGTGCCCGGCGCCATCCCGACTGAAGGCGATCATCCCCGCTCCGCGTGCCTCGGTGACAAACACCTGCATCCCCGCCATCATCCGCTTCAGCGCCCCTTTCATGAGCTTCAAACTGATTTTTACGGTCGGGTGCTTCCACAACAAAATGTGATGCTCAAAGTAGACGGACCTTGCTGAAACGTCGATCGTGAGCATGGGAACGAGCTCGCCGTCAATGTGGTAGGTTACGCCGCCAAACGTTTCAGATTCGGCGCTGGTTGGCAGGAGTTGCGGTAGTCCGTTCATCGGTTTAGGCCCCTCGTTTCTCGTAGTCTATCGCAATTTTGCTCTCGACCATTCAAGCTGGCGGTTGTTGTCCACCCATCTGCATACATGGAATCCCAGGTTTGCTTGCAATCCGACACCAACCTGTACAAAGTTCAGTCCTAAGAAAAATCCAACGCGGCGATCTTGTTGTCTTTAGTCAACTGAAGCGACAAGAAAAGCTCCATAGTTTCGTAGTTCGCGCGGTATTGATAGCTGCGCCGCTCTCCTTCCTCCCCTCGCTTGATGAGGTCCAATGATTTTAAAGGACCGAGCTCCTTTAAATAGTCACTTATTCTCTCAATCGCTTCAGGGAAGAGCTTCGCTCGCAGCTCGGGAGTAAATCGATCCTGATCAGCTTTTCCCGCAGCAATCTCCTGCAGCAGATTTCGCACCAACATTGCTGTTTGGGGTTCTTTGTCCTCAATCGGCTTGATCTCTGCCGGCATCAGCGCCGGAACGTAAAGGCCCGCCACGGTGTGCGCGATTTTGCCCGGTTGCGCATGGCCCGCGTCGAGATTCGTCAGAACCACGACCGTCAGTTTGTCGTCCACGTATCTGGAAATATCGCAGGTAAAACCCTGCCAGGCTCCTCCGTGCTCGATCACCCTGTGCTCGTTTATCTGCTTGATCTCCCATGCAAATCCGTAGTTCGCTTTATTGGGCTGCCCGTTATTAAGCTTCATCACGGTCCACATCTGGTCGAGGCTCGACCGTTTCAACAGTCTTTCGGTGTACAGCGCCGAGTCCCATTTCTCCAGATCCAGGACAGTAAAGTAGAGTGTCCCATCGGCCGTCGAATTAAACGTCGGTGAGACCCACTCCTGATTTTTCAGCTCCCCCTTGACAAGCTCGTAGCCTGCGGCGCGGTGCGGAATTATGTCCCTATCGCTGATGATTCGCGTCGAAGTCATTCCCAATGGCTTGAAGATCCGCTCCTGCAAATAATCGCCGTAGAATTTTCCTGTTACTCGGTGAATCAGGATTCCCAGAAGCACATAATTCGTATTGCGGTAGCTCCAATCTTCACCGGGCTTGAAGTCCATCGGCATGGCCGCAATTCTTTTGTAGAGCTCGTCTTCCGTCATATCCAGCCGCAGGTAGAAGAGCCCGTCCGGCTTGGTGCGCGGCCCGTTCTCGTATTCTCCAAGCCCGGAAGTATGGCTCAGCAGATTTCGAATCTTGATGCCATTCCATGTTTCAGGTGCGTCTGGAAAATATTTCTGAATGGGGTCGTCAACCCCGACTTTTCTTTCCTCCACCAGCATCATTACAGCGGTTGCTGCAAATTGCTTGCCCACCGACCCTGATTGAAAAATCGTATCCGCCTTCACCGGCACATCCCATTCTAAGTTAGCTATGCCGTAGCCTTCCGCTTTGACGATCTTGCCGTCTCGATACACGCCCAAGGCAAGGCCGGGAATCCTCTCGCGCTGCATCTCGCCACGGACATAACCATCCACCTTCGCGTCGTCATCCGCCGGGAACGATGAGGACGTATCCATTGCCAGCAATACCGCACAAAACAGCAGCGCACCACTCTTCACCAAAAGTTTGCTCATCGCGCCTCCGCACACCCTCAAGCCCAATGGAAATACAACATTTCCCCCGCATTAGCCAGTATTGGTTCTACCGCATCCGCAAAAACGTCAGCGTATAAATCTAAGCAAATCGTCTTTCCGCTGTATCGATAAACGAAAAAAGAGCGCACACTACTTGCGAGGGCAATCACATGTTGGCAGTGGCAGGAGTCTGGAAGAAAAAGCGCGACGACTTGAAATCAAAACGGAACTCGCTCTTCGAAAAGTATACGAAGCACCCTGAGGATTTTCACCTCGCTCTGGAAATTAAAAAGATTGACGACGAAATCGCCGATTGCACTGTGCACGTGGAACAAGAACGCCGCTCCGAGCGCTCCTCCTCGGCTGCGAAAAAGCAACTGACACCCCATAGGTAAAGGCGCTCTCCTATCCACCACTTGGCGTGCGCCCCTCAATATGCTCTCCTATTAAGGACGCCATGCGACGAACCCGACCCATATCTCTCCGTCAACGGCCCGTGCTCCGTTGGGTCATTCCCTCGTTACTTTTTCTGTTTTTCCCTGCGCTTGGTTCCGGGCAACAAGATCAGGACAACGAGCCGGTCATCCGCTTTGTCCGCAACCCCGATCCCGCGCCCGATTTCAAACTCACCGCGCTCGACGGCAAGCCCCTCACACTCGCCGCCCTCCAAGGCAAAGTTGTCTTATTGAATTTCTGGGCCACCTGGTGCGGACCTTGCCGCGCTGAAATTCCTGACCTCGTCGCTCTGCAGGAACGCTACAAAGGCCGCCTCCAAATCATCGGACTCAATGTCGATGACGAAGAAGCCGATATTAAGCAGTACGTCGAGGAAACCGGAATCAACTATCCCGTCGCGATGACTGCCAACGATGTCCGCATACAATTCGGCGGCATCCCCGCTCTGCCGACGTCTTTCGTTTTGGACACTGAAGGCCGCGTCGTCCAAAAGCATGTTGGCCTCTGGAATCCCGCCGTTTACGAAACCGAAATTCGCGCCCTGCTCGGCATGCCCATCATGGCAAAAGTCGAGACGTTCGTGGACAAAGGCGAAGTTTTCCTGTCGCACGCCGATCGCGCCACCGAACTTCCCGGCGTCGACCTTTCCAAACTTACGCCTGAGCAAAAAAAGGTCGTCCTTCACCGGTTTAATGCCGACACTTGCACCTGCGGCTGCAAATTCACTCTCGCCCAATGCCGCATCTGGGATTCCGCCTGCGCCGTCAGCAAAGCTGCTACGGAAAAAATCATCGCCGAAGTCTCCTCTGATTCAAAGACTCCAGTTAGTCCCGCCGCGCCAAACGCTCCTGCACTTCCTATGGCGCCTGTCGAGAAGCCGTCTCCTTCGACACCATCCCTCTCGTCGGTGAGACCGCCCACGCCTCCGCAACGATAGAAACGAAAATAATCTCGGTCATGAATACCCTACAAAAATGCGGGTGAATTTCGCATAACTCTGTTCCGTCGCGGTTACCCGCTTCGGCGCTGGCCCTGTTACTCTTTTGCCGTCGATGCCTGCGCTCGCAAAAACTCTTTTCTTTCTAGCACTGGTCCTTTCGTTCACAGGACTTCTGTCTCCGCCCATAGCTCTTAGCCTCGGGATCTTGTTCGGTTTGTGCTTCACGCATCCTTACCCGGGAGCCACTCGGACATCCGCAAGAATTCTTCTACAGGTCTGCGTTGTTGCGCTCGGCTTTGGAATGAATCTGCACGAAGTGCTGAAAGCCGGCCGCAGCGGCTTCGTTTACACCGCGCTGGGAATTTCGTTTGCGCTTCTGGCTGGCCTTGCGCTTGGCAGAATGCTGCAAGTTCGCGGGAATTCCTCATTTCTGATTACGGCGGGAACAGCGATTTGCGGCGGCAGCGCCATCGCCGCTATCGGTCCGATTCTTCATGCCGACGACGAAGAGATGGGCGTTTCGCTCGGCACAGTTTTTATATTAAATTCCGTCGCACTTCTGATTTTTCCCCCGATTGGCGGCGCACTTCATCTTTCGCAATCGCAATTCGGCCTTTGGGCCGCTCTCGCGATTCATGACACAAGTTCTGTAGTGGGCGCCGCCGCGAAATACGGCCCGCAAGCGCTGGTCATCGGCACGACGGTAAAACTGGCCCGGGCTCTCTGGATCGTTCCGCTAGCTTTCGGCACTGCCACCTTCATGCGCCGCAAATCCAAAAGTCAAGCTGATGCAGAGATTATCGGCAAGTCAAAAATTCAGTTTCCGTGGTTCATTTTGTTTTTTTGCCTCGCTGCCATTTTCAATACTTACTTTCTGGCAATCTCTTCTCTCTCTCACTCGCTCTTTACGCTTGGCCGTCTCGGTCTCACAGCCACTCTCTTCCTCATCGGCACGGGCATTTCGCGCGCCACACTAAAAGAAGTGGGCTGGCGGCCTCTGCTGCAGGGTGTGCTGCTCTGGGCAGTGGTGGGGATCACTTCGCTCTACTTCATTCGAATTGGCTGGATTGCGTTGTAATCAGAGTACGCATCTTCTCACGAACTTCTTCGAACCGAGCGCGAGTGAGCAAATAGCCTTGGCTTTCGGAAAATCTTACAACGATCTCGATGATTTATTTTTTCAGGAGATCCATCACGACGGAAGTCATGGCTTTGACACCGGTTCGAATGGCGGGATCCGGCACTGGAGCGAATTCGCTGGAGTGCGGGCCCGGCAGGCGGGTACCTTTTTCCATCGCATCCCTTAGCTTGACGGGGTCGGCGGCGCCGAGCCAGAACATGCTGATGGGCGGCTTCGGATCTTCGAGCGCGAAAAGACTGAAGTCTTCGCTGGCCATGATGGGTTCGCCCGCGAGCACATTTTCTTTTCCGAGCGCTCGTTCGAGCGATGCGCCGACGCGGCGCGTCAGTTCCGGATTATTGATTGTGGCGGGTACGTGATCTTCCGCAACGACGACAATCGGTGCGCGTTCGGCGGGAACGCCTGCTGCGGCCGCAATGCCGTTCGTGATTCTCGTGATTGCGGCCAACACTTTTTCGCGCTGCTCGGGATTCATGGTTCGAACGGTGAGCTGCAGGTGCGCTTCGTCGGGAATGATGTTGTGTTTTGTCCCGGCGTGGAACGAGCCGACTGTCACTACCGTCGGAAGCTGGGGATCCATTTCACGGCTCACAATGGTTTGCAGCGCGACGACGATTTCCGAAGCGATGACGATGGGATCTTTTCCCGCTTGCGGCGCGGCCCCGTGGCCGCCATAGCCGCGCACCGTAATGTCGACGGAGTCGGCGCCCGCGAGCAGAGGACCGGCGTGCCAGGAAACTTTTCCCGCCGGAATTGCAGATGAATCATGGAGCGCCAGGACGAAATCCGGCTTGGGGAATTTGGTGTAGAGCCCGGCGCGAAGCATTGCCTGAGCGCCGCCGACAGTTTCCTCGGCAGGCTGGCCAATCAAGACGACGGTGCCGCTCCAGCGATCCTTTAGTTGGGCGAGCATGCGCGCGGTGCCGAGAAATACCGTCATGTGCAGGTCGTGGCCGCAAGCGTGCATTACCCCGACTTCTCCGCCGCCCGCTCGCGCCACTTTTACGTGGCTGGCGTACGGGAGGCCGGTATTTTCGATGATCGGAAGTGCATCCATGTCGGTTCGAACGTACACAACGGGGCCGGGGCCGTTTTTCAGGACAGCGACGATGCCATAGGCGGTCAGACCGGAATCAGCGTACTGGCCGAAATGATCGGTGACTTCGTAGCCGGATTTTCTGAGGTCTGCGGCGATGAGGGCGGAAGTTTCTTTTTCTTGCGTGGAAAGTTCGGGATTTTCGTGGAGATGTTTGTAGGCTGCCAAGAGCGAGTCGGCTTCTTTGTTGATGTGCTGGTCCAGATCGTTTTGAGCGAAGAGTGGCGCGGAGATGCAGAGTGCGGTGGCGAGAGAAAACATGCCTGTTCCGATTGCAAAACGCATTGAGTCACCTCGAAAAGGAAGCGGCATCTTAGCATTGGTAACCTTCGCTTGCGTCCCCTCTTTTCGCGAGACACGTGTTAAGGCTTGCACAGACTGCAGTCTGTGCTACTGGCAGGTTGCGATGGAGCGAATTGCGGGCTACACTCTCGCCACAAATCCTGGAGTTAATTCTCAAAAGAGCTTCGAATGGAGGCAACGCGTGAATCGCCGATTTGGTTTCTTAGTGGTGGCCCTAGTTGGTGCAGGAATTCTCAGCGTTAACGGGGCGTTTTCGCAGCCCACGCCGCAGACTACCCGCAAGGTGTTCAACGCGCCGGAGAAAACCGTTCAGGCTCCTTTCAGCGACGGGATACTTGCTGGCAACACCCTGTATTTGGCCGGGCGGATTGGCTTGGACCCGAAGACAGGAAAGCCGCCGGCGGAAATTGAAGATGAAATCAAGCTCATGCTCGATAGTTTGAAGGGAACTTTGACGCAGGCCGGAATGACCTTCGACGACCTGGTGTACGTGCAGATTGCCTGCACGGATTTGTCGCTCTTCGACAAATTCAATCCCATCTATACGAGCTACTTCAAGACAAAGGACTTCCCCGCGCGGGAATTCATTGGTGCGGCTGCGCTTCTGCGCGGAGGACATTTCGAATTGCAGGCGATCGCCGTTCGCCACTGACCTGCTAACTGTACGAATCAGCGTCTTGACCAGCTTGAAGGAACGGTCCGAGTCAGAGGTTCGGCTTCGGTATAATGCCGGACGGAATTGTTATCTCACTCCTGAGCTGGCTGAGGCTTGGCGGCGGCCACTCATGTTGGCTGCGGATTCGTTCGTGGAAATCCAGGGCTAAGGAACAAAATGGCTGCCTGTATCGTCAAAGGGACAAGCCAGTCGTTGTTGAAATGCCCGAATATCGTCATTAAAATTAAGACAAATTAACGGCAATTGACCATATAAGGTCTATTCTCTAAAACCTCTGCCGCTCATCACTCATGTAAGCCATTTATAATGAATATTTTAATCATGGATGAGATTTAACATCCGATGGAGGTGCTAATGCATCTATAAGCGTCCCGAAGGACGGTAACAATGTTGAGGATTACGACAGAAAGAAAGCGCGGTAGGACAGTCCTGAGCGTCGAAGGGCGCTTGGCGGGAGCATGGGTAGGGACGCTCGAGCAATGCTGGCGGGAACGGGCGCCAGAGGAAAAGTTTAGCGTGGATTTGTGCGGCGTCAGCTTCATCGATGCGGCTGGAAAGGTGCTTCTGAAGGAGATCCACCAGCAGGGCGGGAAGCTCATCGCGGAGGGGTGCCTAAACCAGTCGATCGTCGAGGAAATTGAAGGGCGCGACCGGACCGGGAAGACCGGGTGCTGGGGCCGGAAAAAAGGTTCGCACATTATTTTCTATGTGGCGTTTTTCAGCTTAATAGTGACGCCGGTGGTTGCGCGCGGGCAAGGGAACGGGAAGCAGAATGCGCTGCCGGGGACTGCGCCGACCGGGGTTATGCGGCTGACGTTGGATCAGGCGGTGAGTCTGGCGCTGAAGCAGAATCCGACAGCGCAGATCGCAATCATAACGGCCGCGGAAAGCGTGCAGGACAAGAATGTGGCGCGGGCGGCCTTGCTGCCACAGGCGAACTTGAGCGTGACGGATACGGTCGAGCGCATAAACGTGGAAGCATTTTTCGGCAAGAAGTTCCCGGGAATTCCTGAGCATGCCGGTCCTTTCCAGATTTTCTCGGCCGGGCCGACATTTAGCGCTCCGGTGTTTGATTTGACGCTGTTCCGCCGCTATCAGGCGGCGCGGGAAACCGCGAATGCTAGCAGGTCAGACAGTCTTTCCACGCGCGAACAAGTGATTTTGCTGGTGGTGTCGCAATACATCGGCACGCTGCGCGCCGTGGCGAACGTACAAGCGTCGCAGTCGCGAGTCGAATTGGCGCAGGCGCTTTACGACCAGGCGGCGGACGTTCAGAAAGAAGGCGTTGGCACGGGGATCGACACGCTGCGCGCGAACGTGGAACTGCAAAACGAGAAGCAGCGGCTGCTCGAAGCAGAAGCAGATCGGGAAACATCGCTTTTCGGGCTGAGCCGGTTGTTGAATCTGGACCCGCGGCAGACGATCGAATTGGGAGATTCGTTGAGCTTCTTCGACACGCCACAGCCGGAAGTAGCGGCGAGCATCGACTCCGCGCTTGCGGAGCGGCAGGAGTGGAAGGCGCTCGAGCAACAGCTTAAAGCGGCAGGGTTACAAAAAAAGGCCTCGGCGGAATCGCGGCTGCCGAAAGTGGACTTTACCGGTAACTGGGCTTACCTGGGAGGATCGTCGACAACGGGCATCCCGACATACAACTATGAAGCGGCGGTAAGCGTGCCGCTCTTTACGGGGGGACGGATTCACGCGGAAATCGTTCGAGCGGACTTGGAAATTCAGAAATTGCAGCAGCAGGAAGACGACCTGCGAAATCAGATCGCGCTGGACGTAAAGACCGCGCTGATCAATTTGGATTCGGCGCGGAACCAGGTGGGCGTGGCGAATTTGGGTGTGCAGCTCTCGAAAGAGGAAGTGGATCAGGCGCGGGACCGCTTCAAGGCCGGTGTGGCGAACAATATTGAAGTGATTCAGGCGCAGGATTCGCTGGCGCGTGCGAACGACAACCAGATCGCGGCGCTTTACCGTTTCAATCAGGCGCGCGCGGACTTTGCGCGTTCGATCGGGCAGATGGAAAAGGTTTACTCGAAGTGAGGGGACGGGGACGATGAGCATTGAGATCGAAGTAGGGCTCGAAAACGCGACAAAAGCGAGGCCGATGACCGAAGAAGTGCCGCTGGAAAAAGAAACGCCGACAGGGCTGGCAAATCCGAAAGTGCAGCGGTTGGCGATTCTTGGTGGCGTTGTGCTGATCGCCGCGATCGTCGGGCTGTTTCTCTACTACCACAACCGCGAAAGCACCGATGACGCGCAGATTGACGGCCATATTACGCCGATCGCTTCAAAGATCTACGGGAAAGTGGCGAACGTTTTGGTGGATGACAACCAAGCGGTGAAAGCGGGCCAGACACTGGTGAAGATCGATCCGCGCGATTATCAGGCGGCCGTGGATCAGGCAAAGGCGGCGCTGGACTTGGCGGAAGGCGAGGCGCGGTCAGCGGGAGTCGACGTACCGAGGACGGCGGAAAACGTGGCCAGCGGGACGTCCAGCGCGGACGCGCAATTGCTTGGAGCGCAGGCGGACGTAGCGAAGGCGCAAGCGACGTACGAACAAGCGCAGACGGCGGATCTGGCGTGGGCGCAAGCGAATGTGGACAAGAGCACGGCGAACGCGGCGCTCGCACAAGCGGATTTGGCGCGCTACAAGCCTTTGATGGAAAGGGACGAAATTTCGAAGCAGCAGTATGACGCAGCAAAAGCAAATGCGGATGCGACCGCGAGTGCGCTCAAGGCCGACCAGGAAAAACTGGCGCAAGCGCAGCGCAACGTAGAAGTGACGAAGGCACAGCTGGACGCGGCGAAGGCACGGGTCTTGGAGGCGCGCGCTGGAGTGGTAGGGGCGTTGGCAAACACGAAGCAGGTGGGGATGCGCACTGCAGATGCACAAGCAAAAGTGGCGAAAGTGGCGCAAGCACGCGCCGCGCTCGATGCAGCACTTCTGAATTTGAGTTACACGAACGTCGTTGCGCCGGTGGATGGTGTGGCGACGCACAAACAAGTGGAGATGGGGCAGATCGTGCAGGCAGGGCAGGGATTGCTGGTGGTTGTACCTCTGCAGGATGTGTGGGTGACGGCGAATTTCAAAGAGACCCAGCTTAGAAATATGCACGCCGGGCAGAAAGCGGAAGTGAAAGTGGATACGTATGGAAAAACATTTAGCGGGCATGTGGATTCGATCGCGGGGGCAACGGGCGGAGTGCTGAGCTTGCTGCCGCCGGAAAACGCGACGGGGAATTACGTGAAGGTGGTTCAGAGAATTCCAGTGAAGATCGTGCTGGACAGGGATTCGCTGGGCTCGGCCGTGCTACGGCCGGGGATGAATGTGGACGCGACAGTCATCACCAAGTAGCGCGTGGACTAAAGAAAGTCCGGGAAGCGTTTGTACGTATGAATAAGTAGAGCATTTGGGAGCCAAATAGAACGCCAGCGAGCGAAATTGAACGAGCCATGCGAAACAGAATACTAGCCAAACTGAGGATGCCGGACGGGTCGATCAACCCGTGGGTGATCGCCGTTACGGTGACGCTGGCTACATTCATGGAAGTGCTGGACACGTCGATCGCGAACGTGGCGCTGCCCCACATATCCGGAAATTTGTCGGCGGGCGCGGATGAATCGACGTGGGTGCTGACGTCGTACCTGGTTTCCAACGCAATCGTGTTGCCGCTTTCGGGTTGGCTCTCCGGGTTGATCGGGCGGAAGCGGTTTTACATGTCGTGCGTGGCGCTGTTTACGGTGAGTTCGTTCTTGTGCGGGCTTGCGCCAAGCCTCGGTGTGCTGGTGTTTTTCCGGATTTTGCAGGGCGTGGGCGGTGGAGGATTGCAGCCGAGCGAGCAAGCAATTTTGAATGACACGTTTCCGCTGGCGAAGCGCGGAATGGCGTTTGCGGTTTACGGGATTGCGGTGGTCGTGGCGCCGACAATTGGGCCCTGGCTGGGCGGCTGGATTACGGACAATTTTTCGTGGAGATGGATTTTCTATATCAACGTCCCGGTGGGAATCATTTCGCTGCTGCTGACTTCGTTCTTGATTTCGGACCCGCCGTATATGAAAAAGGCGAGCGTCAAGAGCGGATTCCGGATCGACTACATCGGGATTGGGTTGATTAGCCTTGGACTTGGAAGCATGCAGATTATTTTGGACAAGGGACAGCGCGACGACTGGTTTGCGTCTGGATTTATCCGCGTTTTCTTTGCCCTAATGCTGATCGGGATTATCGCCGGGATCGTCTGGGAGTGGAGGCATAAGGATCCGGTCGTCGATTTGAAGATGCTGAAGGACCGGAACTTTGCGATCTCAACGGTGGCCATGTTTTTCCTGGGTTTCGTGCTGTATTCAAGCACGGTTTTGATTCCGCAGTTTCTGCAAGAGCTGCTGGGTTACACCGCGGAGCTTGCGGGAAAGGCGCTTTCGCCGGGCGGCTTGGTGATCATGCTGATGATGCCGGTCGTCGGATTTCTGGTGTCGAGAGTGGATACACGGATTCTGATTACGTTTGGCTGCACGGTGTCGGCGATTGCGCTGTTCTGGATGGCGGGGTGGGATTTGGGACTCGATTACAGCCACGCGGTGCGAGCGCGCATGTTGCAGAGTTTCGGACTGGCGTTTTTGTTCATTCCGATCAACGTTGCGGCGTTTGCGTACGTGCCGAAAGAAATGACCAACATGGGGACGGGAATCATCAATCTGGCGCGAAACATCGGGGCGAGCGTGGGAATTGCGACCGTTACGACGATGCTAGAGCGGCGGGCGCAGTTCCATCAGTCGCATTTGGTCGAGAGCGTGAACAGTTTGAATCCGGCGCTGCTGAAGATGACGAACGGAAACACAGCGCGTCTAATCTCTTATGGGTCGAGTGCTTCGCATGCAGCAATGCAAGCGAAGGGCATGGTCTACAACCTGGTGCAGCGTCAGTCGGCGATGCTGGCGTTCATCGACAACTTCAAGATGTTAGGCGTGGTGTTCCTGGCAGTCATCCCAGTCTTGTTGATGATGAGGAAACCGAGAGTGCCAGCCGGAGGTGTTCCGGTTCACTGAGACACATAAGTGTCCGTGCATGCGTTCAACGAGCTTATTGAAACGATTTTTTGGTGACTGGAAGCAGTGATTTTTTGTTGTAATTGGGGGGAACAATGGCAACTCAAGCGGCAGTGACAACACAAACTGTAGTGCCTACGCAGTTCAATGAAGACAAGCTGATTCGCGCCGGACAGAGAGGCGACTCGCAGGCGGTGGAAACGCTGTTCCGCCGTTACCAAAGGCCGCTATTTCAGACGGCGTTGCGCGTCCTCGGCAATACGGAAGATGCTGAAGATGCCTTGCAAGACGGGCTGCTTTCCGCGTATCGCAACATGAAGCGGTTCGAGGGACGGTCGCAGTTTTCCACGTGGCTGACGCGTATCGTGATTAATGCGGCGCTGATGAGGCGGCGCAGCGCGAGGGCCCGGCCGGCGGTTTCGCTGGATGAACCTCCGCGTGAAGATGAGCTGCCGATCTCGGAGCGATTCGCAGCGGATGGCCCGAACCCGGAGCAGGTGTTTGCGGGAACGGAGCTGCGGGAGATGATCAGCGAGAACCTCGATGAACTATCACCTTTGCTCCGCACAGCGTTTGTGCTGCGCGAAGTCGAGGGTTACTCGACAGGCGAGGCGGCAAAGAAACTCGGAGTGACCGAGAACACCTTGAAGGCTCGGTTGTGGCGAGCGCGGCATCAACTCGCCGAGCGGCTTGGGCAGCGCCTGCGTCGAATTAAGGACGACATGACGGGCGGCGGGATAGGCGACGCCGAATGCAGCTATTGCTGAACGACCGACGTGAAGGCGTAAAAATAAAAGGAAGTAAAGAAACAGCGAGGTGCTACGAAAGAGGCCGGCCTATGCCGGCCTTTTTCGTTTTGCGGAAAGTGCCAGTTCTCGGCAGAGCGGCTAGTCCCTCCTTTGGCGGAGGGAGCGTTCTTCACTTTATCCGGATGCGGTCAGCGTTTTCGTAGTTGGACATGTCGGAGAGGATGACCTTGTCGCCTTCTGTGAGTCCCTCGAGGACTTCGATTGCGTTGACGGACGAACGGCCAAGCTTGACGCTGACGCGCTCCGCTTCTGAGCCGTCCTTGACGATCTTAAATAGCGAGATCGTGGAATTTGCTGCGGCGTGCACTGGGCGTCCGATGTAAAGAATGTTGTCCAGTTTTTCTATGTCGATGGTGGCGTCGATCGGGAGATCGATGCCGGCTCCTTCGGGTAGCGGGCCATCGAGGGAGACGTACACGGTGCGGGTTCTTCCGTCCGAGGATGATGCGTTTATGCCGGTGACGTGACCTTTCACTAGGCCTTTGCGCGTGTCTATCGTCGCGGTTTGATTCGGGCGCACGTCGGCGGTCATCACGATCGGGAGAGCTACGCGCGCGACTAAGCTGGCGGAATCTTCGGCACGGACGAGCGTTCCAAGTCCACGGACCTGGCGGAGCATGGGACCTCGCTTTACGGTGTCGGTCCAGATGGTGGTGTTGTCTACCGTGGGTATGTCGAGGGACGAGCTGCCGCTGACTCCGCCCGAGACGCCGCCGCTAACTCCATCGATAACGCCGCCTAAGACTCCTTGTGCGACGCCGTTGGCTACACCACCGGCAACGCCGTTTGCAACGCTTCCCGCTACGCCGCCGTGTGGAGCATTCTGTACGGCTTTCGGCGCGGCTTTGAGAGGAAAAACCCATACAGCAAGGATTATGGCTAACGCGATACAGCAGGTGGTGGCCGTCAATGAGGCAATCAGTCTTGTTCTAGACATACGAACCTCCTTTAGCATGAGAGCGACTCGCTCGTGGAGTTGACGCTCGACGAGAAATGGTGGCGCAGGAATGGGCGCGGTCCGGCGGCCGGTTGCAAATTCAAGCAGGGCTTCTAGGTAAGGCTTGCGCTCCTGCGTGAGTTTTATGACTTCGAGATCCACGACCTGCTCGCGCGCCAGGCGGACGCGCGCGATGAGCCAGGCGATAGCGGGATGAAACCAGAGCGCGCCGCGAAGAATTTCTTCAGCCAGGTGATGCGCCCAATCGCGCCGTCGAACATGCAGCAGTTCGTGACAGGCAATTGTGGCTTGGAATGGTGCTTTCATGGACGGAAACCGTTCGGGCAGAAGAACTACCGGGACGGCGAGGCCAAAGGTGACAGGCGAATCTACACTGGGGGAAAGGCGAAACTCGGCGCTGGCGTTCACGCGGGTGCGCATCTCTTCGAGAACGGCAACACATTCGGGGAACAGGGAAATTGGAGAAGATGCCTGGCGGAGTTGGCGAAGTCTCAGAAGTCCCATCGCCAGGATTGCGAATCGAGCGCCGATTCCCACGACAATTACGACGCCGAGAATCTGGGCGGTGAGCTGAAGGCTAGGGAAATGCCAGTGCGGGATGGTGGGGCTGGATGCCGAGTTTACGGGGACGCCTGTGATGTCCGGCGCGATCGAAAACACACCGACGATCGGCAGGCGGTGCCAGGGCTGGATCATTGGGAGCAGCAGGCTGATGGCAAGGAGCACGCGCCAATACACGAGAAGTACGCGGGGCTGGCAAATTTGGAGAAGACGCGGCAGAAAACCGGCGACCAGCACGAGCAGAGCGACCTGGGCGCTCCAAAAAACGAGATTCGAAAACCACAGCGGCATATTCATCGGCGACTCCGATTAATTCCATCCTTTTCAGGAACGCTCATTTTATTTCCTCGATCAGACGCGCCATTTTTTGCAGTTCTTTTTCGCGGATGTGGCGCGTTTTGACGAGATGGACGAGGAGCGGTTCCGCAGAACCGTTGAAAACACGGTCTATGAATTCACGGAGCATACCGCCGATGACCTGGTTTTTGGTGTGCGTGGGACGGTAGACAAAGGCGCGATCCTGGCGGCGTTTTTTCAAATAGCCCTTGGTTTCGAGGATCTTCATCATGGTCATAACGGTGGTATAGGCGATTTTGCGGTGCTCGAGGAGCGCTTCATAAATGTCGCGGACGGTGGCGGGTTCGCGCTGCCAGACGAGCTTCATGATTTCCAGTTCCTGCGGGGTGAGAGTAGTGTGTTTGGGTCTCATTTGTATCTGTTTTGTAGTACTAATTAATTCGTATGTCAAGAGAAAAATAGAAGAAAAATGAGGAGATGGGAGGCAGTTCGACGCGAGGCGGGCACCCGATTCTATTTGCCGGTGAGCGCTTTGGCTGTGAAAACTGCGAGTTTTCTGAAGAGCGGTTCGGCGAGGGCTTCCCTTTCTTGGGCTGGGAGTCTCAAGTGTTGCTCGACTTCGGATTCCATTTCCTGAAGTTCTTTGGAGGGGGCGATTTCTGCTAGGCGCTGGAAGAGCAGTTTGTGGGCGCGTTTTCGTTCTATGACTTCGATGCCATCCAGGATTTGACGATGGGAGGTGCCTTCCCAGATGGCTAGGATCATGGCTTCGCGGAGCCAGCGTTCGACGTTGTGTTCGGCGAGGACTCCTAGGCCGCCGTGGACTTCCATGGCCCATTTTGCGGTGTCGACGGCGAACTCGGCGGTCCAATATTTCGAGAGATGGGCCACCAGGCGGAAGAGATGAAAGCGATCGGAGTAGGGCGGACGCTCCATCCAGACATTGTTCAAGAGTTGAACCGATTCCCACGCCAACGCAAAGGCGGATCGAAGCGCGTTCAGCCGGCTTTCAAATTGATGATGGAGCAGAGGATGATTGAGAATCGGTTTGCCGAACGCGGCGCGATGTTCGGCGTAGGAAAGCGCGTCTGCCATGGCGCGCTGTGCCAGCGCGACGCTGACCACGCTGTTCGCTACGCGCGAGAGGTTCAAGACTTCGAGGATTAGATAGATTCCAGCATCAGCCGAGCCTAACAGGAAACCTTCGCTCTCTCGTAACTCTACTTCGCCGGTGGGAACGGAGCGGGTGGCGATTTTGTCTTTGAGGCGGCGGATGAAATAGTTGAGCTCACCGTTTTGACGGTATCGCGGCACGAGGAACAAGGCCAGCCCGCGCACACCCTCCGCAGCATCTTCTGGACGTGCAGCTACGACGGCCAACTCCGCATTGGCGTTGCTCGTGAAATATTTGTCACCAGTCAACCGCCAGGCATCGCCAGCAGGCCGGGCCATGGTCTGGACCGCGGCTCCTAAATCCGAGCCGCCTGTGATTTCCGTCATCCACGTGGCACCTTGCCAGACGGAATCGTCTTTGCGCGAAAGTTGTGGCAG
The DNA here is from genome assembly GCA_035314345.1 of Candidatus Acidiferrum sp. Classification (GTDB taxonomy): domain Bacteria; phylum Acidobacteriota; class Terriglobia; order Acidiferrales; family UBA7541; genus Acidiferrum. The sequence goes on along the minus strand of DATFZQ010000198.1, from coordinate 10,940 downwards.
AAAGCGAGCTTGCAATTCGACGCTGCCATATTTGGCAAGAGGCACGGCTGTTCCGAGTGAAACGGTATAAGGGCAACAAATGCCGGGATCGTGGAAGGAAATGGCGTACATCAGCAGATACGGGGGGATCAGAGATTTTTCTTCGAGGACGCGCCAGACGACTCCGGAGCGATAGCCTCGACGTAAAATCGTTTGATATTCGCGAGGATAGAGAATTTCATCGACACGTTTTCCGAGACGATTGAACATCCTCAACCACGGCGTTCCGGCGCGATCGACGGCGTCTGAAATGGCATCGCCTTCGTGCGTCCACCAGACTTCTTCGGCTTCGAGCAGATCGCGGTGGGGGATATCTTGAAGCCGGCTCCGCAGAAAATCTACAGGTGAACGAAGTATGCTGAATTCTGGCATTGGTTTGGTTTCTAGGGCTTAGCTTTTGCTGGAGCTTCGGGAGTTGGGGCGGAGTTGCGGGCGGCGACATAGAGGCCAAGGACGCGGAGGTCGCTGGTGGCTTGGCGGACTTCGGCTAGGGCGGATTCGAGTTGCGAGGAGGAGTCGGCTTCGACGTCGAGGAAGAATTGGTATTCCCAAGGGCGGCCGTGGATGGGGCGGCTTTCGATTTTTTGCAGGTTGACGCCGTGTTTTGCGAATGGTTCGAGAGAGGCAAGGAGCGTGCCGGGACGGTGGGCCAGACGCATGGCGATAGACATTTTGTGAGCGTCGGGAGGGGGAGGTGTGGCTTCGGCGGCGGGACGTAGCAGGACGAAGCGGGTGAAATTTTCTGCGTTGTCCTGGATGTCGGAGGCTAGGATGACGCCATTGTAGTGTTCGGCGGCCCGGCGGCCGGCGATGGCTGCGGCGGTTTTGTCGCCACGCGCGAGGGCTTCGCGGACGCTGCCGGCGGTGTCTTCGGCGGGAATGCGCTTGAGGCCGGGACGAGCGACGAAGAATCGTTCGCATTGGGCGAGAGCCATGGGATGGGAGGCTACGGAGCGGATGGAATCGAGCGTGGAGCCGGAGCAGCCGATTAGGTGATGTTCGATGGGGAGGATGGTTTCGGCGGTGATGGTGAGGGCGCTTTCTAGGAGGAGATCGTAAACGCGGACGACCGGGCCAGCCAGGGTGTTTTCGACGGGGGCCAGGAGAGCGTCCGCGAGGCCACCGCTGATGGCGCGGAAGGCGGCGTCAAAGGTAGCGCGCGGGACCGTAGTGATTCCTTCGCCGAGGAGTTGGACGGCGGCTTCTTCGCTGAAGGCGCCGGGCTCGCCTTGAAAGGCAACGCGCATTTTAAGGATGATAGCACTCCTCTGTGCGGGCGCAGAGTGCGCCGTATTCTGCAATGTCCTGGTGGCGGCGGGACCAATCCACATTGGCTGCGCATTCGAAAGTGGGACATCGCAGAAGCACGTTTGCGCGGTGGGCAGGCGAGGTATACTGCGCCGAGGGAGAAGGAAAATGAAATTAGCCAAGCCGGAGACTGGGGAGTACGCGGCTTACTACGAGAAGTATATTTCGTTGGTTCATGGAGCAGACGTAGCGAGCGCGCTGGAGGCGCAGCGTGTGCAGACGATGCAGCTCTTTGCGGGACGCAGCGAGCGGGACGGAAATTTTCGCTACGCGGCGGATAAGTGGACGGTGAAAGAAGTGCTGGGGCACGTCAGCGATTCGGAGCGAATCTTCACGTACCGGGCGCTGCGGATTGCGCGGGGCGACCAGACGCCCATGGAGGGATTCGAACAAGACGACTATGTGCGCAGCGGCGGATTCAACGATCGGCCGCTGGCGAGTCTGGTCGAGGAATTCGCGTACGTGCGGAGCGCGAGCCTGGCGCTGTTTCGGTCGCTCGGGAAAGACGCGTGGATGCGGCGCGGTACGGCCAATAAGAACGAGGTGAGCGTGCGGGCGCTGGCGTTCATCACGGCGGGGCACGAGTTGCACCACCGGCAGATTCTCGAGGAGCGATACTTTTCGGCTATCCCGCGCGCCTGAAGCGAGTGGTTCGCGGCCGCTGCCCGTGGCGGGGCTTGAAAAGGAAATAATGCAGGGTGGACGCCAGGGTGATACTGAATGCCGCTGCGAGGACTACCAAAGCCTGCGCGACCAGAGGATGAAAGGTAGAGCCTTCCAAGCAGAAAGAGCACCGCTAGAGAGCTGGCGAGCTAAGGCGGGAGTGCGAAACGCTGCCTTCTTGCGCTTTTGTTTCGCCACTGGCGGTGAGAACTTGGCGATCGGGTAGTGTGCGGTCGTCAGGGGCATGATTTGCGGTTAGGTTGCGGGGGCCGCGAGCGGCTGCTAAAATTTCTGATTTGCCGGGTTGCCGGCGTTCGTGCTGAAGGTTACCTGCTATTTGCCGGTTGGGTATCCCACAGAATCTGTTGGCGTTTGCATCCAGGCTGATCATTCGAGGAACCGCAAAGCCGTCCAAAGAATGTGCAACCGCGGAGAAACCGGTGGAAGCGGCGGGCGTAAGAAGCTCGGCTGACTAGCGCTAGACTCTGCGGAAGGGAGATTACGAGTGGCAAAGTATGATGTGGCGATTATCGGGAGCGGTCCGGGCGGGTATGTGGCGGCGATCCGGGCCGGCGAGCTTGGATTGAAGACGATTGTTGTGGAGAAGGACCCGTTTCTTGGCGGGACTTGTCTGCATGTAGGATGTATTCCGACAAAAGTTTTATTGCACCACGCGGATGTCTACGATCACTTCAAGAATGGCGCGGAGCTGGGGTTTGAAGTCAGCGGATTGAAGATCAATTGGGCGAATATACTGGCGCGGAAAGACAAGATCGTGAAGAAGCACGCCAAGGGCATCGAATTTCTTTTCAAGAAAAATAAGGTGGAGTGGGTACAGGGCTGGGGACGGTACGCGGGGCCGGGGCGCGTTAGTGTCGATAATAGTGGAAAGAAAAGCGAAATCGAGGCGGCGAATGTTTTGTTGGTGAGCGGATCCGAGGCGAGGGCTTTGCCGGGGATCGAGCCGGACCACAAGACGATTTTGACGAACCGGTCGATTTTGGAGCTGCCGGAAATTCCGAAAACACTGATCATCGTGGGGGCAGGAGCGGTGGGAGTGGAGTTTGCATCCATTTACAACACGTTTGGGACACAGGTGACGATTCTGGAGGCTTTGCCGCGCGTGGTGCCGGTAGAAGATGAAGACGTCTCCGCGGAGTTGGAGAAGGATTTCAAGAAAAAGGGTATACAGATTTTCACGAGCAGCAAGGTGGAGTCTGTAAAGAAGGACGCCAAGGGCGTGACGGTTTCGTTCAAGGATAAGGATGGGAAGGCGCAGACCTTGCAGGCGGAGAAGCTTTTGTTGGCGGTGGGCCGCAAACCGATGACGGAGAATTGCGGGCTGGAGAAATCAAAAGCGAAGCTGGAGCGCGGCTTTGTGCTGACCGGGCCGCAGATGGAGACGGATGAGAAAGGATTGTACGCGATCGGAGACATCGTTGCGGGGATGCCGCAATTGGCGCATGCGGCGATGATGGAAGGTATCGTTGCCGTAACGCACATTGCGGGAAAAAAGACCCAGCCGATTTTGAAGACGCGGATTCCCAATGCGACTTATTGCGAGCCGCAGATTGGGTCAATTGGGTTGACGGAAAAGCAGGCGCGCGACGCGGGGTATGCGGTGAAGATTGGCAAGTTTCCGTTCGTGGGGAACAGCAAGGCGACAATTTTGGGCAATCACGGCGGGTTCATCAAGGTGGTTTCGGATGAGAAGTATGGTGAGGTTTTGGGGATTCACATCATCGGGCCGTTGGCGACGGAGATTTTGGCGGAAGCGGCGGCGACGTTGAACCTTGAGGGCACCATCGACGACATGATGAACATGATTCACGCGCATCCCACGGTTTGGGAGGGGATGGGGGATGCGTTTGCTAGTGTGAGGGGATTGCAGATAAACGTTTAGTGACTGGTGATTCGTGACTGGTGACCGGTGAAAAACTGCCAAATTGTCGAGCTTGGATTGATTGGATACGCGGAAGCGTATGTGTTGCAGAAGCGTATTGTAGCTGCACGCAAGGCGGATGCGATTGGTGATGTGCTTTTGCTTTCGGAGCATAGGCCGGTGATCACGCAGGGGCGGAACGGGAAGCACGAGCATCTTTTGGTTTCAGAGAATGTGCTGCGGCAGCGGAACGTGGAGTTTTACGAGTCTAGTCGCGGGGGAGATGTAACGTACCACGGGCCGGGGCAGCTGGTGGGTTATCCGATATTGCAGCTTGGGGCGATTCGGAAGGATGTGGTTTGGTATGTGCGCATGCTGGAAGAGGTGATGATACGGACTTCGTCGGAGTTTGGGATTTGTGCGCGGCGCGAAGAGGGAAAGACTGGGATTTGGGTTGCGGCCGAGGAAGAAGAATTTACACAGAGTGCGCTGAGGATGCAGAGTTCACAGAGGGAAGAAACGGGACCGGAGAAGTTGGGGGCGATTGGGGTGCATATCAGCCGGTGGGTAACTTCGCATGGATTTGCTTATAACGTGGCGACGGATTTGCGGAATTTTGATTTGATTGTGCCTTGTGGGATTGCGGGGCGGAAGGCGACCTCTCTGGAGAAATTGCTGGGTCGTAGAGTGAACGTGACTGAAGTTGCGCCGAAGATGGCGCGGCATTTTGGGGATGTGTTCGGGTTGGAGATGAGGGCGGGATCGCGGGAAGAATTGATTGCGAGTCTGGAGCATGCCGAGCAGGTTATTGAGGTCGCTGTTTCGTGAACACATTCGCTCATGGTGGGCAAGGTGCCGTGGTTGACTTGGGGCACAGGCTGAAGCCTGTGCTACTGGAGCGGGAATGAAGAAGGAACTGACGCGGCAGCAGTATTTGGACTTGTACTACTACATGCGGCTGAACCGCGCCGTGGAAGACACAATGGTGAAGCTCTTCCGGCAAAATAAAATTGTCGGTGGGCTGTACTCGAGTTTGGGGCAGGAAGCAGTTTCCGTAGGGACGGCTTACGCGCTGGAGAAGAAGGATTGGCTGGCGCCGATGATTCGGAATATTGGAGCGCTCTTGGTGAAGGGCGTGCCGCCGCGCGACGTTTTCATGCAGCACATGGCGAAGTACGATTCGCCGACGAAAGGCAAGGACGGCACGAGCCACTTCGGCGATTTGGAGAATTTGCATATCGTTTCGCCGATTTCGATGCTGGGCGATTTGATTCCGGTGATGACAGGCGTAGCCATGGCCGGGCGGTACCTCGGGCAGAAAATCGTAACCATGACGTGGATCGGCGATGGCGGAAGCTCGACTGGCGTGTTCCATGAAGGGCTGAATTTTGCGGCTACACAGAAAGCGCCCTTCGTGTTGATCCTGGAAAACAATTTGTGGGCTTATTCGACCCCGGTGAAGCGGCAGGTGCCGCTGGAGAATCTGGCGGACCGCGCGAAAGCTTATGGAATTTCGAGCTACATCGTGGATGGCAATGACGTGGTTGCCGTGTATTCGACGACGCGGGAAGCGGTGGAACGGGCGCGGGCCGGCGAGGGACCGATACTGATTGAGGCGAAGACATTTCGCCGATTGGGCCACGCGCAACATGACCCGGCCGAATATGTGCCGAAAGAGATGCGAGCTTACTGGGAAGGCCGCGATCCCATCGCGCTGTACGAAAAGTTTCTGATCGGCGAGAAGGTGCTCGACGCAAAGAGCAAGAAGGAAATGGAAGAGAAGATCGACACGCTGCTCGCGGCGGAGCGGGAGTTTGCGGAGAATTCGCCGATGCCACCGCCGGAATTTGCTGCGACGGGCGTGTACTGCACCGGCGACGATTGCCACAAGATCGAGCCGAAGTGGGAGCGGCCCATTGCCGAGGTGACGCCGCCGAAATCGAGCGTTAAAGCGGTTTGGACGGTGGCAGGATTTGGGTCCGGCAAGAGTTCGGGGGGCGCGAACGCACCGATTCATTTCGGAGACACGGAAAATACCATCGAGATTCCGTCGAGGGATGGTAAGGCTTCGGGAAAGAATGGGGCAAAGCCTGCGGCGAAAAAATCGGCCAAAACGGCGGCGACTTCCGGGGCCTCTCGAAAGGTGAAAAGGTAACCATGGCGGAAACCAATGGAACGCAAATCACCTTTCTCGAAGCCATTAAGCAGGCGATGTTCGAAGAGATGGAACGCGACCCCGCGGTGGTGCTGCTTGGCGAAGACGTCGGCGTGTATGGCGGGGCCTTCAAGACGAGCGAAGGTTTGTTGGAGAGGTTCGGTTGGGAGCGCGTGATCGATACGCCGATCAGCGAGAGCGCGATCATCGGGGCGGCTTGCGGGATGAGTTACGCAGGGCTGCGGCCGATCGCGGAGCTGCAATTCATCGACTTTATCGTGTGCGCATTCAACCAGATTACGAATTTTGTGGCCAAGGGACACTATTTGTGGAATGCGCCGGCACCGATAGTCATGCGCGGGCCGTCCGGCGGGGGCGTGCACGGCGGACCTTTTCATTCGGCGAATCCCGAAATGTATTTCGTGCACACGCCGGGTCTGAAGGTGATTTATCCTTCGACGCCTTATGATGCGAAGGGCTTGCTGAAGGCGGCCGTGCGCGACAACAACCCAGTGCTTTTCTTCGAGCACAAATTTCTTTACCGGCGGATCAAGGGACAGGTCCCGACCGAGGATTACACGGTGCCGATTGGCAAGGCCGTCGTGCGGCGCGAAGGCAAGCACCTGACGATTATTTCCTACGCGGCGATGATGCATACGTCGCTCGAAGCCGCGGACGCACTCGCAAAAGAAGGCATCGAAGCCGAAGTGATCGACTTGAGGACTCTGCTTCCGCTCGATGAAGAAACAATCTTGCAGTCGGTGAAGAAAACCAACCGATGTTTGGTGGTGCACGAGGACACGAAGACGGGCGGAATCGCGGGGGAGATTGCGGCGATTCTGTGTGAGAGAGCGTTTGGCGATCTGGACGGACCGCTAATGCGCGTGACGGCGCTGGATACCCCGGTGCCGTATTCGCCGCCTCTCGAAGAGTATTTTTTGCCGAATGCGAAGAAAGTGTTTGACGCTGCTAAGGAACTGGCACGGTATTAGAGCGCACTTGGGAGGACACGGCTTGCCGTGCCCCTATATAGGAATTGAAGCCGGACAGGAGAACGCAAATGGCCACTGACGTCGTTATGCCACAGATGGGCGAAAGCATTTTTGAAGGGACGATCACCAAGTGGCTCAAGAAGCCTGGCGACAAGGTCGAGCGGGACGAGCCTTTGTTTGAGATTTCTACGGACAAGGTGGACGCGGAGATTCCGTCGCCTTCGGCCGGGGTGCTGAAGGAGATCAAGGTCAACGAAGGGCAGACCGTGCCGATTCAGACGGTCGTCGCGGTGATAGACGGCGCAGGCTCGGCGCCAGCCTCGCTAACTCCTGCCCCTGCTCCTGCAAAGGCCGCAGCGCCATCGGCGGCTGCGCCGACGCCTCCACCTGCACCGAGGCCAGCGGCACCTGCACCAGTTGCGGCTACTCTAACGCAAGTGGCGCCTGCCGCGGCGCCTCCACGCTCTGGCGGAGAGCGGATTCATAGTTCGCCGCTTGTACGCCGCATGGCTGCGGAGCACGGTATTGATCTGACGACGATTCCCGGAACAGGCGCAGGAGGACGAATCAGCAAACAGGACATTGAAGCGGTCATCGCGGCCGGTGGAACGCCGGCGGCGGCACCGCCAAGCACTCCGGCAGCAGTGCCGGCCGCGCGTCTCACGCCACCACCTCCGGCTCCGGCGGCAGCACCAGCTCTTCCGGCTGTTTCCGGCGGACAAATCCACGTGGCGTTCGAATCGGCGGTTCCGCGCGAGAAGATGTATTTCGGCAACTACACGGTCGAGCCCATGAGCAACATGCGGCAACGCATTGCAGAGCACATGGTGGCCTCGAAACGAGTTTCTCCGCACGTTTACTCAGTGGACGAGATCGACATGACCAAGGTGGCTGCGCTGCGCGCCAAGTCCAAGGACGAGTTCGAAAAGCGCTACGAGACCAAGCTGACGTTCATGCCGTTCTTCGTGAAGGCCGCCGTGGCCGGGCTGCGGGCCTTCCCGACGATGAACGCTTCGCTGGACGGAACAAACGTAATCCTGCACAAAGAGATCAACATCGGCATCGCTGTGGCGCTTGACTGGGGCTTGATCGTGCCAGTAGTGAAGGGCGCGGACGAGAAGAATGTGCTGGGCATCCAGCGCACGTTGAACGACCTGGCGGAGCGGGCCCGCTCGAAGAAACTGAAGCCCGAAGAGGTGCAGGAAGGCACTTTCTCCATCACTAATCCGGGCGTCTTCGGCGGGTTGTTCGGCCTGCCGGTGATCAGCCAGCCAAATGTGGGCATCCTGGGCCTCGGCATGATCGAGAAGCGCCCCGTGGTGATCAACGACTCGATCGCCATTCGCTCGATGTGTTACGTCACCCTGAGCTACGATCACAGGGTGGTCGATGGAGCGATCGCGCACCAGTTCCTGCATAAGGTGAAGGAGACACTGGAGAATTGGTCGGAACCGGTCCTCTAGGATAGGAAGGTCCTGTTAATGCACGGGGCCCGATTTGCGCCCCGCGACGCTTACGCTCTTCTAATTTTACCTCGAAGATTGCTTCTCTGCTTGTTCTGGATTCGGACACTTGTCCGGATGTGGGACGTTGAGTCCCGCAAGCGGTCGCAGGACTGAAGCGCCCTGCTTCCTCTCTTTTTCGGAGTATCCAAAACAAAGGCGTTACATCTGATTTAAGATGGAAGCCCGCCTGCCACTTACTCCCAGCGACATCCTCTGACTTTGAGATGGCTATGCCAACCGCGCGAATCCTGATTGCCGACGACCAGCCCGATGTGCTGAACGCGCTGCGCTTGCTGCTGAAAGGGCAGGGTTACGAAACCGAAGGAGTGGCATCGCCGGCGGAGTTGCTGCGGGCGATGGAGGCACGTGAGTTTGACCTTCTGCTGATGGATCTGAACTATGCGCGGGACACGACCTCGGGCCGGGAAGGGCTGGACCTGCTGAGCCACTTAAAGGAAAACGAGGACGCACCGGTGATCGTGGTGATGACGGGGTGGGCGACGGTGGGACTTGCCGTGGAGGCCATGCAGTACGGCGTGGCCGATTTCGTTGAGAAACCCTGGACCAACACGCGGCTGTTGGAAATTCTGCAAAAGCAGATTGCCCTGGGGCGCGAGCGACGCGCGTCTCGGCGACGCGCAGTACAGGAGAATCAGGACCACAGAGAGATCGCGCTGCAATTTCACCTGCAGGAGCGGGAGGTTGCCGAGGCGCGGTCAATTCAGCAAGGGCTGCTGCCCAAGAGCATTCCACAACAGGCGGGATACGAGATCGCGGGCGCATGGCAGCCGGCGCAAAGCGTCGGTGGAGACTACTACGACGTCCTGGAGTTTGATGAGGGCAGCCTGGGTCTTTGCATCGCCGACGTGGCGGGAAAAGGATTGCCGGCGGCGCTGTTGATGTCCAACTTGCAGGCGGCGGTGCGGGGACTGGCCTCGACTTCGCTGTCTCCCGACGGTTTGTGCGCGCGGTTGAATTCGCTGGTTTGCCACAACACCGGCAACGACCGCTTCATTACATTTTTCTACGCACAGCTCGACGGACCGGCGCGGCTTCTGAAGTATACCAATGCGGGGCACAATGCGCCCATCCTCGTGCACCGCAATGGAGCGCATGAGCGGCTGGAGGCTGGCGGCGGTGTGCTCGGCGTCTTTCCGCATCAGACATTTGCCTCAGGTGCCGCGCAGCTTGCACCCGGCGATCGCGTCATTTTCTTTACGGACGGGGTGACGGAAGCTTGCAACGCGGCGGGCGAAGAGTTCGGCGATGCGCGTTTGCTTCATATGCTCCAAGAACACCGCTTGGCGACCGCTTCTGCTTTGCAGGAGAAAATCCTGGCCGTTGTCGGCGAATTCAGCCAGGGCCACTGGCATGACGACGCGACGCTGCTCATTGTGGCGGTCTCTGAATAGGAATCGCGTACCGGCAGCCAAGCTGCTCTCCGCGCCCTGCACAGCTCACCGGGCAGGCTGAGACCGTCACTGTCACTGGATCAGTTTTGCTACCCACACTGCGAAATGACTGAGAGGAACCGGTTCGATGCCGGCGTCGCGGAGGGTGCGGTCGACGAAACGGTCGCGGTCATTCTGTTCGCTAAGCTCGATGTCGGTGATGGCGGCAAATTCCGTCTTGAACGAAGACTTCGCGGCGATTATTTTGGAATTCAACTACGTAGTAGTTCCCGTCCGAACAGCGCATCAGATGAGACTGCCCCGCCGCGCATTCGGCGTATCTGTTCCAGCGCATGTAACATACGGCCGCCATGCTAGGGGAAGTTACTTATTTCGTTGATATAACTGTTCGTAAATTCCAGGGATTCCCGATTCGAGAGGGTGAGGTGGTTAAATGGGAGCGCGCCCAGTGTTTCGCGTACCAGAGTGAACCTTTTTTTCAAAAAGAAAAGGCCTGGACGATTGCCCAAGCCTTTTCGCGATTCCCTAAATTCAAACCGGCGCGTACTCTTAGCGCTTTTTCTTCTTGGCGGCTTTCTTAGCCTTCTTTTTCGCTTTAGCTTTGGGCTTGGCTTTAGCCTTTGCCTTAGCCTTTGCTTTGGCCTTTTTAGCCTTAGGCTTGGCCTTCTTCTTGGGAGCCGCCTTCTTGGCCGGTTTAGGCGCGGGTTTGGAGGCAACTTTGGCCGCCGGCGCCGCCGCGACAGGCTCTTCCTCGGTGATGAGGATCTCTTCCTCCTCGGTCTCCACGATCTCTTCGCCGCCGGCCAGTTCGTCTTCCTCGTCCAGCCGTGACAGCTCGTTGTTGTCTTCGAAGTTGTCCTTCTCGAAATCCATTCCATCCTCCCGAGGGGTACTCCACAAGCCTATGGCCTGCGGGATGCTGCATCAGCTGGAGTCGCCAACTCCCCTCCGCCGCAGCGAAGTTGTTATCGCACTCCTGCATAG
>DATFZQ010000197.1:0-75122 GCA_035314345.1 Candidatus Acidiferrum sp. | reverse complement strand
TGCCAATCTTTACCGTCGACGGATTCAGCACGCCGCTACTTTTCCGTAGGTCATATTTCGTATCGAAATCGACCGTGACGGGAACGCCTGCGGGAGAGCCACCCGAGACAAAGAGCGCCTTGGAGATTTTTATGTTGCCCTTGGTCTCCGCTTCACCATTTTGCGAAGAGAGATTAGCCGTGAGATCGAGAATGCCCCCAAGACCAGCTCTCGCATCGACGAAGCCGGTGGAACCGAGATCGAGCGAGTTCACATCGAGCTTGGCGTCGATGGGAGTGAGCGAAGCGTCCGTCTGGTCGATGGGCCCGGCGGTTCCGTCGAGCTTGAATTTTCCGCCGGAAGGAAGATCGGCTGTTACGGTGACGGGAAATTTGGAAGTCATGGAAAAGTTGGACGCGACGATGTTCACGTGATCGTAAGCGCTGCGCTTTTGGCTGGCAGTGGAACCTACGGTGATGCGGCCATCATTGAGCGTGAATTTCTGGACGGAGAAATCGCTGGGCGCAGTGGAAGACGACGCTGCGGGCTTCTGAGCCGACTTGGCGGCAGCCCCGCCGAGCGTGGAATAGTTCCACTGGCCCGCGGGATTGTGCAGAAGATTCACTTCGGGATTCTCGATAGTGATGCCGGTCACGTTGAGGGTCTTGCTGAAGATGAGCGGCATTATTTCGACGCCGACTTTGACCGACTTGGCGGTGAGGAACGGCGACGTGCTGAACTTGGGATCGTCGCCCACGGAAAGATTTTCTGCGGAGAGCGATCCGGTAAGCAGGGAAAGACTGAGCCCGCCAAGCTGCACCTGGCGGCCAAGCGCTTGCGAAGCTTTTTCTTCAATGGTGGGGCGGAATTTGTCCACGGGAATCAGAAACGGAACGATAACCACAATAAGGAGCAAAACAACAACCACGATAGCAACGATGCGAAGGGTGCGTTTCATGACTATCTCCAATGCGGCAGGGCTGGTGACGGATAGGGAGCGGTGGGAGATAGTAGCACGGAGCGGCGACGGGTGACACCGCTGGAAACAAAGCGCTTGGACTCCTTTCGGGGCAGCGCTTTCCAGTACCGTTCCTTTTTGCACAGCCGGCCGTCGGACGCAATTGTTAGGCTACTTGCAGCGATGATGCTTATGCTTGTCTGCGTGCACGGCACACGCCAGCCAGAGAGCGAGCGAAAATCGCCAACGATGTCAACGATGTCAATGTCCATCTGAAGAAGCAAAAGATCAGACGTTTGCAAACAGGGCGCCGGCAGTTCGAGAGGCTCCGGCCTATCTCAATCCAATTAACAAATTGGGATACAGGGGGGCAGGATGACCGGAAGCATTTTTTGGATATCTTTGGCCGGGTCTCGCTCATCTAATTATGTGAGAGAACTTGAGCAATGAACGTGCTTAGGAGGTTCAAGAACATGAACATTTTGAGGTGTGCCGAGGGGCTGTTCAAACCTCGTTTGGCCAAGCGGATTTTGGTTTCCGGATTGGCGCTAGGTGTGGTGTACGCGAGCGGGGCTCAAAACCTGGCCGCCCAACAAGACACGCAAGCCCCAGTGCAGAGTCAAGACGAACCGCCGGACGGGCAGCAGAGGCCGCAACATGCGCCTCAGACTCCCGAACAATTGCAACAGTTGGTAGCGCCGATTGCGCTTTATCCGGATTCGCTGGTGGCGCAAATCCTGGCCGCGTCCACGTTTCCCGAGCAAGTCGTCGAGGCCGACAGATGGGTGCAAGCGCATCCCGACCTGAAAGGCGAAGCTCTTGGCCAAGCGGTGGATCAACAACCTTGGGACCCCAGCGTCAAAGCGCTTGCCGCATTTCCGTCCGTGCTTGGAAATATGGACAAGAATCTCACCTGGACGTCCTCATTGGGCGATGCCTACTACAACCAGCAACAGGATGTAATGGATGCCGTACAGGTGATGCGCCAGCGAGCCCAGCAAGCAGGCAATCTTAAGAGCACGCCGCAGCAAACCGTTTCTACGCAAGACTCGACAGTTGTCATTCAACCTGCTGACCCCAATGTCGTCTACGTCCCCGCCTACAATCCGTGGATAGTTTATGGAGGTCCCATAGGGCCGTGGCCTGGCTGGTATCCCTACCCCGGCATCTGGTATGGCGGTCCTTATCTTTCGTTCGGACTCGGTTTTGGAGTCGGTTTCTACGGCGGATTCGGGTGGGGCTGGAACAATTGGGGATTTAATTGGCATAACCATTACGCGATCTACAACCACAACCGCTATTACTCCCGGAGCGCCACATTCTACAACCGCAACAGTTACTACCGAGGAGGGGGCGCTCGCGGCGGCGTCTACAATCGCCCCGGCGCAACCACAAGGCCGTTCAACGGAAACAACCAGGCCGCTCGAGGTTACGCGGCACCGCACGCGCAGGGCGGGACCCGCTCCAGCGCGTTCAGCGGCTACGACCGTGGTGGCCAAGCAAGAAGCTATTCATCACGGGGCAGCTCCAGCTACAGCGGCGGTTCTCATGGAGGAGGAGCACCTCACGGTGGCGGAGGCAGGCCTCATTAATCGAACTCTCGATGGGTTCCTCGTAGCCCGTAAAAATTATAAATGGAGAAAAACGATATGTTGCGTACGCAGCTGAGCTTGAACAAATCTCTCTTGGCCAACCTTGCAAAGTTGGCCGCGGTTGCCATCCTCTTGTCAGCCTGCTTTGCCGCGCGCGCCACGGCGCAGCAGCATGGCCAGAAGACATTCCCAACGGCGGAAGCCGCGAGCCACGCGCTGGTCGCGGCGCTCCGGGCTAACGACGAAAAAGCGCTGCTCGAGATCCTCGGACGCGACGGAAAGCAAATCGTTTCGTCGGGAGACGAAGCCGAAGACGCCGAGAGCCGCGCCAATTTCGTGCGGAGATTTCAGCAAATGCACCGTTTCGTGGATGAACCGAACGCAACCACTACCCTCTATATCGGCGCAGAGAATTGGCCTACGCCGATTCCGCTCGTGAACAACGGCAACGCCTGGTACTTCGACACCGACGCCGGCAAGCAGGAAATCCTCTTCCGGCGAATTGGCGAGAATGAGATGTCAACCATCCGCGTTTGCGAGGAACTTGCGGCAGCCGAAAAAGAATATCATTCCTCGCAGCACAACGAGTACACCTACAAAATTTATAGTGATGAAGGCAAGCACAATGGCCTTTATTGGAAAACCGGTGAAGGCGAACCTCCCAGCCCTATCGGCCCGCTGTTGGCCTCGGCCGTGGTTGATGGCGAAGGCAAAGGCCGGGACGGCGCTCAGGCTCCTTTTCGCGGCTACTTTTTCCACATCCTGACGCGTCAGGGGAAAAATAGCCCGGGCGGAGCGAAAGACTACATCTCTGACGGCAAAATGAATGGAGGATTCGCTTTTGTGGCGTATCCGGCGGAATACGGTTCGTCCGGCGTGATGACATTCATCGTGAACGAGAATGGCGAAGTGTTTCAGAGGGATCTCGGCAAGAAGACCGAGGTGCTCGCCAAATCCATGAAGGAATACAACCTCGATTCCAAGTGGCAAAAGGCGGAGCCTCAGGAAGAAACTGCTTCCGGCGAGCAGAAATCCAATCAGTAGACCCTGAAGTGATGCGCGAGATGGTGGAGCGTCGCTAGCCAAGCGCCCAAGATTCTGAGAGAGGATACGACGCGATCGCGACTGCGGAAAAGCACGCCAAACGCAGTAGAGACAACCAACAACGGACGCGTGCTAAACTACCCGGCGTGACGCTAAAGGCCCACCTACTCCTGGCAGGCGCAGCCATTCTCTTTACAAGCTGTGCTGCGAATGCACAGCAAACTCCCGACAAGTCCAATCTTCCGGATTCTCCGAAACCGCAACAGAATCCCAATGGGGTAAACCAGGATCAGCAGAAGAACTTTCTGGCGACTCCATTGGGGCTGATCACAAGAAGGTCCTACGTTTATCCCGAACTGGCGACCACGCCAGGACCGCTGAGCTCTCTGCAGAAATTTGAGCTCTTTCTCGACAAAAGCGTATCCCCGCCGCAATTTCTGGGTTCTTTAGCCTTTGCTGGAATCAGCCAGGCACGAAACACGCTGCCCGGCTACGGACAGGGAGGCACGGGATTCGGCAAGCGATTTGGTTCCTCGATGGCTACGGGCGCCTCCAGCCATTTTTTTGGGTCGTTTCTCCTGCCATCGGTGCTGCATGAAGATCCGCGATTCTTCGTGAAGTTGAACGGCGGATTTAAGGCGCGAGCCGCATACGCGCTGCGCCGGGCACTGGTGACTCGCACGGATGCGGGAAACGAAACATTTAATTGGGCGGGAACCTTGGGGCCCCTGGCCGCAGAAGGACTGGCGAATACGTATCTTCCTGATGCGCAAAGAACAGCGGGAAATACGTTTGAGCGTTACGGGGTTCGCATCGGATTCAGCGCGGCGAACAACCTTTTGAAGGAATACTGGCCGACGATTTTCAAGAGATTGCGCATCGGCAAGGTCGCTCCGGGATTGCAGCCCGATACGACGCAGCCAACGGCGTCAGGCGGCCCGCCGAATGTATCGTGACTTCAAGACAAAGGGCTGCGGCGCTTGGGGCGCGCAACGTAATATAATAATGTGGAAGAGCGGGGCTGTAGCTCAGATGGATAGAGCAACGGTTTCCTAAACCGTTTGTCGGGAGTTCGAATCTCCCCAGCCCCACCAGCTTATTCCTGATCAGACTGATCAAAAATAATCAGCGCGCAAAGTCTCGAAACTTTGCCGTAGTCCACAACGAAAACGGGAGAATGGCACCGCTATCAGCGTGCAATACCAGCAGTGATATAATGTCCGGAGGTGCGCTATGGACAAGTCAACCTTGATAGCCACATTACTTACGGTTCTTCTCGTATTGGGTTTGGTCGCCTATCGATTGCTTTGGGCTGCATCCTCTGTAGCTGCCGCGGCTGGCCTAGGCCGATTTTCAAAATTGCCAAAAGGTGTGCGACGGTGGCTTTTCGGCGAACACAACGATGCTCCCCATTAATGGCGAGAACTGCTTTTCAGTTTGGCACGCCACCGTATGGAGAGTTGATAGCTTGAAAGCAACCGCCTGACGTAAAGATGAAAGAGTGAACCAAACGATCCCAGTTCGTTCCCGGCCGGCTAACGTAGCACTGCTTGCGATCCTAACAGTGCTTGCTTTGGCGATCGCCCCTGTATGCGCACCACTTTGCGCTGCGAAAATTTGTTCTCCCGGCACGGGTCAAGCGCAATGCCACGAGATGGCAAGTATGGGCTCCAACGGGAGCGAACGGCTTGTTGCGCCGAGCAAGGCTTGCGGCGCTTCTGAGTTTTTCGCGGTGCTCGTCAAGGCCGGCGGGCAATCTTTACTTTCGCAGGAATTACGGAACGATCCCGCACGAGCGCTTATCAATGGATCGGCCGGGCAGAGCCTTGCTAGCCTGCATGTAAGTCCAGAGCGTTGGGACATACATCGAGTTCCAATAAAGTCAGCGAATTCTCTTTTCTTGACCACGATTCTTCGCATCTGAAGTTCTTCCTCCGAATCTATCCATCAAACGAAGTTCATTCATCTGGAGCGTGAGCATCGCGCTATCGCCACGCGCTGAGAACAATGGCCCGCCTCGGAATGTGAGACCTGCCTGTGCTCGAAGAAGGGCAGATTCGTCGGGAATAGTGGACCAATCCAAATCGCAAACAGTGGGAAAGGCAATCAGGGAGGCAAGAATGAGTGGCACGAGAAGAAATTTTTTTCAGGACGCGGCGTTTTTTGGGGCCGGTTTCTTGGGATTGTCGGAGGCACTGCGCGGGGACACGCAGGTGGCCGACCCACAAGCGGCGCGGGCCATTGAGCAAGGACGCCACTACAGTCCGTATGGCAACCATAAGAAAAAGGAAGCGGCGCCGGCTGGGCCCGATCCCTTTTTGCCGATGGTTACGCCTGACTTGGCGGATCTGCCGCACGAAATGGATGGCAGTGTGAAAGTTTTCAGGCTTGTAGCCGAGCCGGTGAAGCGGAAAATCGCGCCGTTTAAGACCATCGATGCGTGGGGCTACAACGGAAGCTGTCCCGGGCCGGCGATTCAAGTACAGCAGGGCGACCGCGTGCGCATTATTTTCGAAAATAGATTACCGGAATCGACTTCGATTCACTGGCATGGCCTCGAAGTTCCCATCGAGCAGGACGGCGTGCCATGGATCAGCCAGAAACCTATCGCGCCGGGAGAAAAATACGTTTACGAATTCACGGTGCATCAGGAGGGGACGTTCTTTTACCACTCGCACGGAGCGATGCAGGAAATGATGGGGATGATTGGATTTTTTGTGGCCCATCCGGAAAAGAGTTACAAGCCGCGGGCGGATCATGATTTTGGCGTGATTCTTCAAGAGTGGGCCGTCTTGCCAAACAACAGCGTCCCGAATACGGCAGCGATGGAATTCAACTGGTTGACGTTCAACGGAGTTTCGGCACCTGCGATTACGCCCATGATCGCTCGCCTGGGGAGCCGCGTGCGGTTGCGCATCGTAAACATGGGGATGGATCACCACCCGATTCATTTGCACGGGAACCAATTTGTCGTAACAGGAACAGAAGGCGGGCGCGCCCCGGAATCAACGTGGTATCCCATGAATACAGTGCTTGTAGGCGTGGCGCAAGCGCGCGTCGTCGAGTTCGAAGCGAAGTATCCGGGAACGTGGATGGTGCATTGCCATCTGCCGCACCACATGATGAACAGCATGATGGACCTTCTGAAGGACCGCGCGATCGAGACGGCCAACACGAACGACGCGAAAGCGCTGAGCCAAATGGAGACGCTCGCCAAAAGCGTGCCGTTCGAACACGTCCATCACTCTCCGATCGCGGCGAATGCTAACACCGTGCTGGGGTTTCCCCAGGATGCCTTCATGGAAATGGGAATGGATGAAGCTGTCGCGAAACCGGAAACGCACGGCCTGTCGCCGAATTGGAGCGCCGGAATGATGGGCATGATGACTTTGGTGCGCGTCCTTCCGGATAAGGAATACGAAGAAATGATGGCGCGGATTAAGTCACAAAATCCGAACAAGCAATCGGAGCACCGGCATGAACCGTGAGATGGGTTGGACGAGGATTTCAACGCAGCGTTCACAGAGG
The DNA here is from genome assembly GCA_035314345.1 of Candidatus Acidiferrum sp. Lineage (GTDB taxonomy): Bacteria > Acidobacteriota > Terriglobia > Acidiferrales > UBA7541 > Acidiferrum. Next base: position 68,021 of record DATFZQ010000197.1, on the reverse strand, counting down.
ACACACAGAAGAAGGAAAAAGGGCAGGGCGGATATGAGAGTGACTCCGAACTATGTCGCGATACTTTTGGCGGTTGCGATGACGCTTGGCGCTATGTGTCAGGCGCAGGAAAAAACTAAGCAACAAGATGCACAGGCTGCGCCGAAAATGTCGATGCAAGAACAGATGACGCATCAGCACGCAAACGTGGCGCTGGTGAAGCCGGAGTATCCGCGATTGGGGCGGGCGCAGGAGCGCGCGGGGGCAAACGCTGTCACGCTGGAGCAGGTGGAAAAGATGGCTGGCGAGACGAATCCTACTCTGCGGCAAGCGGAAGCGGAGATTCGCGCGGCAAAGGCACGACAGCAGCAAGTGGGCCTCTACCCAAACCCTTCCGTCGGTTATACCGGAGATGAGATCCGAGGCGGCTCGGTCGGCGGAGGCAAGCAGGGGTTTTTTGTGCAGCAGACGATCGTGACAGCCGGAAAACTTGGCAAGAGCCGCGAGGTCTTGGGCTCGGAGTCCAAGTTGGCGGAGATCGAAGCGCGGGAACAACGCATGCGCGTCACAACTGCGGTGAAGATGGCGTTCTTGCGCGTGCTTGCGACGCAAGAATGGCTGGAGGCGCGGCGCGATTTGGCAAAAATTGCAGAAGATGCCGCGCAGACGCAAAGAGAATTGATAAACACCGGCCAGGCGGACGAATCCGAAGTGCTGGAAGCGGAGGTCGATGCGCAACGCATGCGCATGGCGGCGCGGATGCAGGAAAACGCCCTGCGCGAAGAGTGGCGTTCGCTGGCGGCGGTGATAGGACAGCCAGATTTGCCGCTCGCAACAGTGATGGGTGATCTGGAAAGTGGCTGGCCGGAACTAAATGAAGAAGAAGCCGTCGAGACCATCGCGAAACAAAGCCCTGCCGTGCAGATTGCGGAAACTGCGACGCATCGCGCACAAGCCGTCCTGACGCGCGCCCAGCGCGAGCCCATTCCCGACATATTGATCCGCGCCGGAATGGAATATAACCACGAAACATTGGGAAGCGTGCCGTGGGCCAAAGGCTGGGAGGGATTAGCGGAGGCCAGCGTGCAGATCCCGATTTTCAACCGCAATCAGGGCAACATCGTGGTGGCTCTCGCCGATATGGACCGCGCTGAGCAGGAAAAAACCCGCGTGGCGCTTACGCTCCGCGAACGCGCTGCCACCGTGGTCGACGAGTATGCAAACGCGAAGCTAATGGCCGTGGTGTACCGCGAAGAAATTCTGCCGCATGCGAAAAAAGCCTACAGCTTGCTGGTAGATAAGTATGGGCTGATGCTGGCGTCTTATCCCAGGGTTTTGGACGCAAAGCGCAAACTCTACGAACTGCAGATTGAGTACATTGCGGCGCTGGAAGGCGTGTGGACCAACGGCCTGGCCTTGCAGGGCTACTTGCTGACGGACGGGCTGGAAGCGCCGTCCCGGCCCGGCGAAGTCGACAGGCCCATCCGGGAGACCAACGTGCCTATGCCGGAGCGCAGTAGGTCGCCCGGCGAAGGGCTACCGCGGCCGTAACCGCTCGTCTGCCATATATATAGCCATATATATAAAGGTTCCCAGAAGAATGGCTCACGGATGGACGCCCGAGCCGGTACCGTTCCAGCCTGGGTGGAGCACGTGTCGAGTGCGAAACACTAGTACCCCGGTAGCGTTGACCAACTGAAAATTTAGTGGGTACTGTGCATGATAGGGCGCCCGGGTGTCAGCAAAGGTGTCCTCGATGGACCGCCAACTTGAGATTCGAGAACAGCTAGCCGAGATGTGGGCGGACGAGGTCCAAGTGGCGTGCTCGGATGACCAAATAACAAGACGATGACAACAGGTTTAAAAGCCGGACGTTACGAAATTGTGGGTGAGCTGGGCCGCGGCGCCATGGGTGTGGTCTATAAGGCGACGGACCCGGTCATCGGACGCACGGTCGCGGTCAAAACCATCAAATTGAGCGAAGAAGGCACTGGGCTGTCGCGCCCCGAACTGCTAACGCGGTTCCAAACGGAGGCGCGCGCGGCTGGTTTGCTGACCCACCCCAACATCGTAGTGGTATTCGATGCAGGCGAAGAAGACGGCCTGTACTACATCACGATGGAGCTGGTGGAAGGCAAGAGCTTGCAGGCGCATCTCGATGGCGGGGTAGCTTTTGCGCTGCCACGCGTTCTGCGCATCATGGAGCAAACCTGCAGCGCGCTGCAGTTTGCGCATGAGCGAAACGTCGTCCATCGCGACATCAAGCCGGCGAACATTATGCTCACAGGTGACGACACGGTGAAGGTCACCGACTTCGGCACAGCCAAAATTTTGCAGTTCGGCACGATGCAGCAGACTGCCCATGTTATGGGCACGCCGAGCTACATGTCACCAGAACAGGTGAAGGGTCGCGCGGTTGACGGACGGAGCGATATCTTTTCGTTGGGCGTGCTGCTCTATGAGATGGTCACAGGCGAGAAGCCGTTTCCCGGACAGAACATAACCACGGTCATCTACAAGATTGTGAACGAAGAGCCGGTTCCGCCGCGGCAGATTGACCCGTCGATTCATCCGGGGATCAGCGCGGTGGTGATGAAGGCGCTGGCCAAAGAGCCGGAAACGCGCTACCAGAGCTGCCGGGAAATGCTCGAGGATTTGCGGAATTACCGCAGCATCGCGCCAGGAGGAAGCCCGGATAAGACCATGGTATCGGGCGTTCCAGGTGGACCGGGCGCGCCGAACGCGACGCTTCCTCTCAGTGGAACAGGCGTGGGAGCGCAGGGCGGCCGAAGCTTCCATCCTGAAGATCCCATGACCGTGGCAACGACTCGGTCTCTAAATGCGCGAGCGTCCAGCCCCACGCAGACGCCCGCCGTGCGGCGCACGGGGCCCATAACCACGCTCGTTGCGGCCGAGGAGCCCAAGAAGAAGAGCCTCATCGGGAGCATTTTCATCGCGCTGGTTCTGATCGGCGTAATCGCGTATGGAGTGCAAAAGCTGCGGCCGGTGATTGAAGATGCCCGGCAGATTAACGCCGCACAAAAACGCGCCGACCACGATTCCCCTACGGCTCCGGCGTCGACAGATGGAGGAACGAATACTACTCCTGCGGTTCCAACGGGAAATGACACGCCAGCAGCAACGGGCCCCGACGTAGCCGCGGCGGAAAAGAAGCCGGCAGAAACTCCTGTAGAAAAACCCACACCGAAGAAGACCGAACCGGTTGTGAGTGCGCAGGCAGCGGAGTACAAAGGGCAAATTGAAGAAGCTATCTCGGAAAAGGGTTTGACTGGGCGGGCCAAGGTGCAGGCGATTGGAAGCACACTGATCTTGGCGGGGAAGCTGCGTCCCGCGGAACACGGGGCGCTGCTAAAATTCTTGCGCGACGCTCCCGCGAGCGTCCGGGTGGTTGACCACATCGAGTATGAAGATGCGCCCATGGCTGACAATGCACATGACGCGGATGGAGGACACCCTGTTCCGACGGGGGGACGCGGCGCGATTCACGTGGTCACGGATCTGGTTGGTGCGACGGCAATTCTGCGCGGCCCGGCTGGCCGTGTCGTGAATCAGTGCCAAACGCCATGCAGCTTCAATGAGCTTGGGCCCGCACAGTACAGCCTGGAAGTGCAAAAAGAGGGCTACCAGCCGATGCAGACCGCGCTTCAAGTGAAGGCGGGCAGTGTCGTCGACCAGAAGGTGACGCTCGAGTCCCTCGCAAAGGGGTTGCTCCTAACCAGTAAACCGGCAGGGGCGGATGTCTTCATCAACGGGGCGAAGCAATCTGGCCAGACGCCAGTGACGCTGCCACTTGCGCCGGGCTCGTACAACCTAGTGCTGCGTATGCCGGGCTACGACGCTTATGCCGGAAGCGTGCAAGTGAAAGACAATATTCAGACACAGCTTGACGTGCCACTAAAGGAAAAATCCAACGTTAAGGTGGCGTGGGCTGATGTAGAAACGACTCCCAAAGGCGCAGAGATCTTTGTGGACGGGCAAACAACAGGACAAACGACCCCAGCCCGCGTACAAGTGCCCGCCGGCCTCCACACGGTGACTGTCCGGCTTGCCGGCTACGTACAGGTGAGGAGAACCTTCCAGGCCGTCGAAGGCAGTACGGTCCATATCACCGATGTAACACTACAGCCTAAGTAAGGCGAATCAGCGCCCAACGCGCTTGGCTATCTAGTTAGAGAGCGGTCGTACAGCGCCAGTCAAGCTAGGTTCCCCTCTACTAAGAACGTAACTTTTTGTAACCGTCGCCTGACTCGGGCTCCAGAACCACCAAATCAACCTATTCAAAACAAGCAACTTAGTTACTAAATGAGGGGGCAGGCAGCGTGCTTGCTTTATAGATAAGGCTACCCTGCCCTCGCGAACCCTTCCCTTTGGGGGTAGGCAAGGCAGAGTTCCTTATTCAACCGATCGGTTGAATACAGACGTCGGTTAAATGCTGGCGTCGGCCAGACGTGGGCGACGGAAGCAAGAGGGGAAAACCTTGGTACTTCGGGCCATTATGCCGGTGGAGGAACAGCGTTACGACGCTGAGTCGCACCCGCACGCCGAGCCGCAGGCACGGAACGCGTCGCGGCCATCTTCTGGCGCAGCGCCCAGCGCGAACTCTCCTACTCCGGATGCGCGGACGGCGGGCCTCATTCATTCCCTGCGATGCTTGCATTTGCTGTTCCGCTCGGAGCGCCTCTACGACAGAAACCACCCTCGCCGGCTGCAAAGTTTGGACGCCTCGTACGAAACATTGCACGATCTCGCCGGCGCGCTGAACGGCATCGAAATCCACATTGAGCGCAGCGGACTGGTAGCACCCAAGCTTAGCGATGCGCACCTTCCGGATGTGCGGGGCGAGATGCAGTCTCTGGCGCAAGATTTACAGCGCGCGGGAATTCAATCCCTGGTATTCGCAAGACAATTTCATGTAGGCGAACTGGACACGCTCGCGCAACTCTTCAAAGCATCATTGCTAAGATCAGAGGAGTCTATAAAGCGCGGTGGTAGCAGCTGGTGGGCCGCACGATTCCTGGAGAATCGCGTGGAAGGGATTTCCATAAACACGCAAACGGAACGCAAAGTGGATACGGTGCTCGCCAGCCTGATGGGCGCGCTGGTGGCCTACGGCGGAAACTCGCCCCGCGAAGTCAACGAGACTCCCATTTTGCCGCCGGAAATCGACGATCTTATAGGCGCCTTGCGTTTGATCGGGCGGCTGACGCCGCCGCTTGAGGCGGCGCGCGGGCTTGCGCCGGAAGAAGCGGCGCGAGCGATTCACGGCGCCATGGAAGATGCGAGCCGCGAGACGGTGCGCATGCTGCTTAGTTCGATTTCGCAGTATGCTCCGCGCGAGGGCGAACGCCCGCAGCCATACTTGCTGCGCCTTTCGGTGAGTTTGATTCTCGAGTTCCTCGGAGCGGAATTTGCCGCCGGAACACTTGCGCCTGCTGCTGTGCGCCAGACGTTTCATAAACTGAGCGACGTGCTGGTCGCTTCGGGCGGATATACAGGCCCGCATTCTTCGCAACACTTGACGCTGCTGGCGACGACCTGGGCCAGCGACACGCACAGGGAACAGATTGTCGAAAAGTTCTGGTTGGAGCTTCCGCCACGAGAGAAGTCCGCAGTGCTGCGCGGACCAGAAGTGTGGAGTGTCCCCGTTGTGGCGTTGAAGCGAACGCTCGGGCAATTGGCTGAAGCGGGAGCGGACGCTCCGCGGCGCGAGGCGCGAAACATTCTGCTGAACTACTCGCGGCGCGTGGAAAATGAGAACGTCAACGCGCGGCGGGCAGTGGCGGCGGGATTGAACGAAATGACGCCGATCATGGAATCGCTCTGGCCCAATCAATTGCCAGAGGATTTGAGCCGCGGAACCATGAAGGCCCTGGAGAAGGAAACCATTCCGGAGACCGCGGCGCTGCTTGCGGCTTTCCTGGAGACGCTGGGACGCGTGGCTGTGATTCGCGCGGATTACGCGGGCTTCGAAAATATTTTGATCGGCCTGGAACGTGTGCCGAAGGATAAAGAACACGACCACATGTCGGCGCTAGCGCACCGGCTAGTGGCGCAGGACCGCTGGCTGCTTCTGGTGGATGCGGCGCTGGCCAACCGGCCGCTGGATCCAGTTTTGCCGCGGCTCTTGCAGCGCGACCCGGAGAGGCTGCTCGACCGCTTGACGCTGCTTTTGACCGAGCCACGCGGGCCGGAGATGGTACCCGCAATGGCGCGGTTGCTGCGAACGATCGGCGTGCCGGCGCTAAACCTTCTTGAAACACGGCTGTACGAAGCACGCAGACAGCGCGTGAGCGCAGCAATCAAGCTGCTGGCCGCCACCGACCCGGAACGCCTGCTGCGCGGCCTTGCGCGGGCTCTGGCTAGCTGGGAGTGGAATTTGCAGGACCTGGCAGTGAGCGAACTCTCGCGGCCTGCGAACGCAGTTTCGTCGCATAGCGCAGCTTTTGTTTTCTCCGCCGTTCTGGCGGACGCGCATCCGCTGGTCGTTCCGATGATGATCGATCAAATCGGATTGGCACAGGAAACTACTGCCGTTCCGCAATTGATGGAGATTGCCGCGGGCGAGCATGAAGTCTTGCGCGACCTCTTTGTGCGCATCAAGGCGATCGAAGCGATCGGGCGCATGCACGCAAGTGAAGCGGCGGAATTGTTGCGGATGCTAGCGGAAGGCCGCGAAGGGCTTGCGTTTGCCGAACCGTCCGGATTGCGTGCGGCGGCGGAAGATGCGCTGGCAATGATTGAAAACCGACCGTCTTCGGCGCGGGCGCGTGCGGCGTTTGAATCAGTTCCGCAGACCAATACCAGCTACGTTGTTCCACGAAGGTACGTACGAGTTCCTCTGGAATCACCTTTGCGTGCGCAGATTGATGGTTCGCAAGCAGGCCTTGCGCGCGTGAAGACCATCAGCCTGGGCGGGGCGTATTTGGAATCTCCGAAGAAACTCAGCGTGGGAGACTCGATCAAGCTGGAGGTTCGTTCGGGACTTCGCAAGATTCACTTCACCGCGGTTGTGCGTAATCTCGGTCCGGACGGCAGCGGCGTGGAATTCGTGCACATGAAGGACGAAGACCGGGAGAAGCTTCGCAAGTTGGTGCAACGCCACTTGCAGTTCTAAGCTTGCTCCTCCTCCCAAAGATTTCTCGTGCTTGCTTCTGGCTTGTGTATGCGTTGTATGGTGTGTGCGTGTGCGGCCGGGCCGCCTCCCCCTTTTTTCGTAAGCATTCATTTTAAAGACGCTTAAAGTCACTTATTTTTATAGATTTACGCAAGTGTTCATTCTAAGGGACTTGATTGCCACAATTTGCACTAACATTGTGCAAATCTCGTAAGTGTTGCGAGCAAAAGGCTTAGGTCGATTGGCGGATGCCGAAAAGCAAAAACGCCAGCAGGTTGCTGGCGTTACGGCAATAAAGCGCATTAGTATCCAAGAGCTACTATATGCCATGAGTAATAGTTCGTCAAGAAGAAAATGGGTAGTGGGTGAGTTTCCGGTTGGCCCGCGACTTGGGCGCACTCTCTTCCCCGATATCGAGCCCGGGACGATTCGAAGCATTAGCGGACTACTCAGCCGGAACCTCGCCGATGGTGCCATAGAGGCTTTTGTGGGCCGGTTGCTGCGAAATCGAACGCTCTTCAATTATTCACGAGCTATGAATTAACCGATTGTTTCCCAGTTGAGACCTAACCTACAATCCCTCGTCTCTTCGGACATCCGAAATGGCAAGCACAAGAGCCAAGGTGTTTTACGGCTGGTGGGTCGCTTTGGTAGCGGCTCTCGGGCTCTTCCTGAATACCGGGACCATTATCGTTTTTTCTTTCGGCGTCTTTGCGAAGGCGATGGGCCAGGAATTTCATTCCGGACGGGCCAAGATTTCACTGGCATTCACAATTCACAATTTAACGGCAGCGCTATTCGTCCCTCTGGCCGGGCGATTGGTTGACCGCTACGGACCGCGACGAGTGCTACTTCCATTCACGGCCCTTTTTGGTTTGATTCTGGTTTCCAGCAAAATCTTGTCCGACGCAATATGGCAGCTGTATGTGTTTTATTTTGCCTTGGGTCTGGTTTCTGGCGGGGCCGGGGCAATGTCTTACACCAACGTGATCTCGCATTGGTTTGACCGACATCGAGGACTGGCTCTCAGCGTCATGATGCTCGGGATGGGGTTGGGTGCGATAGTCATGCCATCCGTGGCGCAGCAGTTGGTGGCGACCTTCGGCTGGCGACTCTCGTACTGTATCTTCGGATTGACGGTTTTGCTGATCCCCTTACCGTTGCTTGCCGTATTCCTGAAGGAGCGGCCAGAAAATATGGGCCTTCTGCCAGATGGGGCCGCGGAAAGCCCCATTTCAGCGCCGATCGCAGTGAACGAAATCGGGCTAACACTACGCGAAGCCGTCAACACGCCGGCCTTCTGGATTATCGTGAGCGTCCTGTTTCTAGTCACAGCCAGCGTGCATGCGTGTTTCATTCATTTGCCTGCGCTCCTAACCGACCGTGGAAGCACGGCTCAACTGGCAGCTTTCGCCAGCTCACTCCTGGGTGTTGGATTGTTCGTCGGACGAGTCGGCTGTGGTTACTTGCTGGACAAGTTCTTCGCACCCCGTGTCGCCGCATTGCTCTTGTCCGCGGTTGCCGTCGGAATTGCATTCCTCGCCTTAGGCCATGCGATCTCGACTGCGCTAATTGCGGCCCCTCTTGTGGGGCTAGGCCTGGGAGCGGAGGTAGACCTTGTCGCGTACCTGACGAGCCGCTATTTTGGGCTGCGTTCGTATGGAGCGATTTTCGGGTTGATCTGGGCGGTCTTTGGAGTGTCTGGCGGACTTGGAGCTTACCTTATGGGCTTTGGGTTTGATAAAACCGGATCTTACGTTGTGCCCCTGAGCGGATTCTTCTGCGCGGCCGTCCTTGCAGCGATACTGATCCTGATGCTCGGGCCATACCGGTATCGCGTGGGGTTTTTGTCTGACGCTACGCAAAAGTAGCGAATTGCGTCGTCCGGATTATCGTTCGTGTTGCTCAAGCAAGAGTGGATCATGCCAATGGATACCTCGTCGACCGGAACGCCTATGCAGTTGTTGAGCATGAGTCACGGCGTGATCATCCAACAGGCATTGTATTCCGCCGCAAAGCTGGGAGTCGCCGATCTACTGAAAGATGGCCCGCAGAGCTGCTCGGAACTGGCGCGTGACCTCAAAGTGAACGAGTCGGCTCTGTACCGTGTCCTGCGCCTCTTGGCCAGTCAAAGCGTGTTCGAGGAGACTTCTCCTCGAACATTCGCAAACACCAAACTTTCCCAATTCCTGCGCTCGGGCGTGCCTGGTTCCGTCCGTTCCATTCTCATTTTCAGAGGAAGTGAATTGTTCTTCGGACCTTTTGCGGAAATTCTTTACAGCGTTCGCACGGGTAAGTCGGCGAGAACAGAAGTATTCGGGATGGATGGCTGGGAATACCTGAAGCAGCATCCCGAACAGGCGCGCATGTTTGATGATGCCATGACGGATATGTCCGCGATCATTGGGCCAATGGTGGCCGCGGCATACGACTTCGGGCGTTGGGGAAGCATCATGGATGTTGGAGGCGGCAATGGCATTCTGCTCGCATCCATCCTCAAGAAGCATCCCAAAGTGCGTGGTGTTCTGGCAGACCTCCCGCATGTACTTGAACGAGCACAGCAACGTGGCTTCCTCGGTGGTGAGTTGCAGGCGCGAAGCGCGATGCAGCCCTGCGATTTCTTCCGCGAAGTGCCTTCGGGCTGCAGGGCGTACGTGATGAAAAACGTGATCCACGACTGGGATGATGAACAGGCGGTAGAAATTCTTGCCAACTGCCGGAGGGTGGTTCCCGCGGACGGAGCACTTTTGCTTGTGGAATGGACGCTACAAGAAGGGAATGTCCACTCAGCGGGCAAGTTGTTCGATGTGGTGATGCTGGTGATGACCGGCGGGAAAGAACGTACGGCGGAAGAATACCGTCGGCTTCTAGCCCGCGCAGGTTTCCGGATGAATGAGGCGATAGTGACTTCGTCCGAGTCGAGTATCATCGAGGCCCTGCCGGTGTAGGTCCCCTGGAATTCGTTGTACTTTCAAATGCGTCGCGGAGTGAAGTAATTGGTTAGCGATCTTCGATGACTTTTGGGAAAGTTCAGTCAGCTGCCGGGCCAGCAAAGAGGATGAGATTCTCATCTGGATCCGAGACTATGAAGGTTCTGGCGCCCCATGGCTCCTTCTTGAGTGCCTGGTGGAAGGAGACTCCCGCAGCCTGATAACTCAGAAACAGCTGTTTGATTTCGTTCGCCGTGGCAACCGTAATGGAAGCGGAGAGCAGATGTTCGCGCTTGCGAACATCGCCAGCGAACACAGGTTCGAGGACCAGCCTCAACGCGAGTCGTGCATTGTCGCGGATGACCTGCCCGTAGAATGGCGGATCGCCATAGATGAATTCGACCGCGAAGCCGAGCTTGCTTGTATAGAAATCACAGGAATTCTTGACGTTCGCAACGAAGAGTTGTGCCGAGATAGAGCTGAGGGTGGGACGTGGCGTCGACTGTCTGGTTTCATCGGTCACGGCATCTACTCCTAATTTGAGCGCCTGCACCCACTGCGAGCACGCCCAAGTCACAGCTAACGCGTTGAGTTGTTGTACCAACGCAGGACTCGGAGAGCGCGCAGTGTGTTCCAGCGGCTTGCACTGCCGACAGCGGTCTCCATCTCCAGTGGAATATGTTCGGGATGCAGGAGGTTCAGCGGCCAGCGCCCGTTCTGGTGGCGGCGCTCGATCACGATTTTGATGGCATCACGGACGCGGCTGTCAGGCTTGATTGCTGCATTTCGCAGATACTCGAGTCCGCGCAAGACGTCGTAGTGCCAAAACGTCGGGAACGAGAAGCGCAGCCAGCGTTTGTCAATGACTTTACCAGTGCGAAGCGAGCGGAACATGCGGCGCTCGAGCAGATAGTCTTCGGCCCGCTTGCGGGCCTTAGTGACGGCCGCCGATTTGTGCCCTGCTCGTTCGTATTCGAGCAGTCCTTCGAGCACGCAGATGGTGGTATGGAACGAAGAGCGCCGGCTCGGGGGGCGTTTCGGCGACAAGAAGGGCCATGCTTCGCAGTTCCAGCCGCCATCTTCGAGCTGCTCGCCCAGAAGTTGCTTGGCCAGTGCGTCGTTCGGCTCCTTGAAATACGCACCGATGCCAAGGATTCTGCCGTTGATGCAGGGCTCCGTTTCGCCGTGAAGGAAAGGCCGGTTGTTGGGCGGCTTAAACACCAGCCGCTTGTCGACGCGGTCGAACATTTTGCGAGCCTGCTTGCTGGCGGGGTCGAGGCCGAGGTCCTTCAAGACGACGAGACTGAAGAGGGCTATAAGGTCCCACTTCGGCCCGCCGCCCCAGTGGCCGGCAGGAGTTTGCCGGGCGAGAAGTTGAGCTCCCCAGCCTTCGGTGGCGACGCGCGACCGCTCGGCGGCAATCGCCTCGGGGGCTTCACCGGTAAGGTCCTTCATGACCTGCCAACGGATGGCCGGGTCCGAATCAAGGAGCCATTTCATGTGCGCAGGCCGGGGTGCGTAATCGTGCAGGCGCATTGGTCTTTTATAGCACGTGGTGTGTAAGTTTTGACCCGTGTGCTCAACCGCGATTCGCTTTGGCTCCTGCGTGTGGCAGAAGTGGAGGCAAAAAGCCTTCTGGGCGGATCGTCGGCAAACCGTAAGTAATCCTCGGACTAGAATTCATGGGAAGTTGGCGATGCTTGACACTTCTGTCCTTTGGGTGAGCGGGTAATCGTTCAGAGCTGAATTACGGAAAGACCGGGAATTCTCTGAAAGTCGCGGAGGTTCAACGTCGCGACTTCGTAGCCGAGATGCAGTGCCGTCGCACCAATCAACAAATCCTCAAATGCAAACTGGACGCCTAGCGCTTCCTGTTGGCCCTCTTAACCATCAAAGAGATTCCCTCGCTCTTGACACCGGAGTCGCGGAGCTGGAGTTGGGTTATGCTCGCTTTATGTCCGCCGATTTGGAATCCACGCTTCTCTCCGCCTGGAAGCAGGCGTTAATCGACAAGAAGAAAACCGTGGAGGTTGACGGCGAGACTTACACCGTCCGACAAACTGCCAAGAGCAAATTGAAACAGGTGGATTTCCATTTTGAAGATCGAGAATTGCGCGGCTTGGAGCAGAATCCGAACACCAAATCTCGATGGGCGAAGATGGCTAGGGAGGGCGGACAGGTCATGCAGTTTTTGGAGCATGGGAAGTACATTGCGGTAGTCGTGGATGGAAAGGTTCACATTTATCGGTAGGGTTGGGGTGGGGGCGTTCTCGGCGTTGTTGCAGGTCGTTGAGTGGTTCGGCGGGATCAAGCCGGGATCCTTCGCTACGTTCAGGATGACGACGGTGATTGGAGACGGAGATTGCGAAAAGCGAGGCAGAGCACGCGCCGGCGGCCAACCCAATCGCCGAGCACACCAGCGAGTGCGGAAGAAGAAAAAGCAGATTTCTCGCTACGCTCGGAATGACAAAGAGAGGATGGCTGTTGGCGGATGGAGCGCAATATATTGCGCCCCAACACGGGCTCACGGGGTGAGATGCGGGTTAGGCTCAGGAACTTGGCGGAGAAGTTTTGATTGAAGTGCGCGGAACGTTGAAGTAAAAGCTGAGTATTCAATCGGGTAGCATTCATTCGGCGGGACACCCCGCCGCCGCTAGGGGTAGCGGAAGATTGAGCGGTTTCCACTTGGAGGGATCAGATGCGGCAACGTCATCGTGTGTTTGCGTGGATCACGCTGTGCCTGTTGGTGCTGGGAAGCACTGCGACGACGAGAGCGCAAGTCGATACAGCGACGCTTTCGGGGACGGTGAGCGACCCGCAAGGACTCGCGGTGCGCGGCGCGAAGCTGACGATCACCAACGCGGGGACCGGCGCGGAACGCACCGTGGTGTCTGACGATGCGGGGCGGTACAAAGTGGTCGGGTTGCCTCCGGGAAGATACAAGGTAAGTGTCGACGGCGGACCGAGTTTTGCGCTGTACGAGAGCGATTCTGTCGTCGTGACGGTAGGGGCAGACGCCGGCTTCGATCCGCAGCTTGCGTTGAAAGGCACGGAGCAAACGATTACGGTGACCGCGCAAACCGCCCTCATTGAGCCCACGAAGACGGAAGTTTCCCAGACGATCGACCAACGCAGCATCGAGAACCTGCCCACCAACGGCCGCAACTACATCAACTTTACGCTTATAAACTCACAAACGACGCGCGACGTCTCTCCGACTATCGGACCGGCGCCGAACAGCGGTTTGAATGTCGATGGCGCGCGGGCGCGGTCAAACATGGTGAGCGTGGATGGAGCAGACGCGGGAGATAACTCGACGGATGGAATTCGCTCAACGGTGTCGCAGGAAGCGGTGCAAGAGTTTCAGCTGATTTTGAGCAACTACAACGCAGAGTACGGACGGGCAACGGGTGGCGTCATCAACATTGTTACAAAAAGCGGCGGGAATGAAATGCACGGAGACGTCTACGGCTATCTGCGAAACAAGGCGTTTCAAGCGAGGGATCCGTTTTCCGGCATAGTGGACCCGGCTACCGGGTTGCTTGATCCCGTCAAGCAACCCTATACACGAGTTCAGGCAGGCTTGACGTTTGGCGGCGCGCTGAAAAAGGACAAGACTTTTTACTTTTTTTCCTACGAATACACGCAACACGAAGAGACGGATTTCTCAAGCATAGGAACGGCATCGCCCGGGACCGGCCCCTTCGGCATGGTGCCAGTTAGCCTGGGGCCCCTGACCGTACAATTAACGCCCTCGCAAGCCACCGCGGTCCAACAGCTGGAAGGTGCGGGCCAGCTGGCATTAGCCCAGGAGTACGCCGTTTTCATGGGCTCGGCTTCCAGCGTTGCGCTGAACAAGGTTGATTACGGGCTGGTTGCTCCAGGACTCACAGGCGGCTTGGTGAATCCCGGGCCGGGCGCACAATTCCCAATTCCAGTGACGTGCCCTGTTGGGGCCACCATCGGCACGGTGACGTGTTCCTCGATTCCCGTGGCGCCGGGAGCGGGCTATTCTTTTGGCGTGGCGCAACTGCCTGCGTCCTATGCGGACTTGAACAGCCTTCGAGGAAACTTTCCCGCATCGGAAAAGACCAGCCTATGGTCGGGACGAATCGATCAGCGTTGGAACAACCACAACATGTCCTTCGTGCGTGTGTCCGTCTCGCCCTCCACGGTCACCGGCGTCGAATCGACTTCACAAAACCAAGTGTTTGGCCAGAATGCCGGGACCCGCGCCGGCATCAATCAATACCGCGATATCACCGTCATATTCCAGCACGACACGATACTCAGCGATACGGCCTTCAATGAATTTCGCTTCCAGGGCGCACGCCGCGGCTTGCACTACGGCTATTCGGATCTTCCTGGCGGGTCGGACATCGGAGTGAATATCCCGGGCTATGCCTACTTTGGGCGCGAGCCGTATTCGACCGTGGACCGCATCGAACGGCGATTCGAATGGACCGACAACGTCACACTGATCCGCGGCAACCATACGTTCAAAATGGGAGGGGATTACGCCCTGATACAACTGCGATCGGGCAAACCGCAGATTTTCGAGCTGGACTTTGGCGGCGACGTCAACTTCGGAGGCATTCCGGCCCAGTCTTTCGGCTTCCCCAACTGCATCGGCGGTACAGGAGCTTCCTGTAGCGGTGGTATCGCGCTACCGGGCGCAACTGGTTTGCAGGCGTATGGATTGGGGATTCCTACGTCTTACATTCAAGGGATTGGGAACTCAAGCTCACCGTTCGACAATGTGCCCATGGGATATTTTATTCAGGACAGTTGGAAAGCAAGCCGCAAGCTGACACTAAATTATGGGCTACGGTACGACCTGGAAATCAGTCCCCTATTTGCGCCGGCAACGGCCGTCAACGCGGCGGCTGAACAGGCCTTGGGAGTGCAGGAAGGCGTTCCGCGAGACTACAAAAACATTGCGCCGCGTTTCGGAATCGCGTGGGATCCGACGGGCAGTGGCAAAACTGTCGTCCGCGGAGGCTACGGGCTCTTCTTCGATCACCCGCTTCTGGCGATTGCGTTCGACTCGACGACTGCCGATGGCGGCCGGTCGGTGCAGCTATTGTCTGCGGGAGGGACTGCCTCCGCTTGCGGATTGCTGCCGCTGCCGCAAGGCTCGCCAACGCCGCCTGGATTCTGCGGCTCAAACCTGGACAGCCCCACAAATCTGAACGGGTCTTCCATCTTCCAGGGTGTGCTGAATGCAAACTCGATCTACGCAGCGTTTCCCACCTCACTCACGCTGGGATACTTGCCGCAACAACAGCGTTTTGATCCATTCGCAGCGGGATCGCTCTTCGCGAACCAAGCTTACCTGCAAAATGGTTTCCCGCTGTCGATTCTGCCGTTCACGCTGCCGGTGACGAAGAATTTCACCTACGCTTATGCGCAGCAAGCGAATCTGACCGTGGAGCGCGAACTCTCTCCATCGTGGAAAATCAGCGTGGGCTATCAATGGACGCGCGGGATACACCTTTACCGGCCAATCGACGTCAATTCGACGAACCCACAACTGCTGGACCAAAACGCGTTCAACGCGGCGGCTTCTGGCATATCGGTGAGCAATCCGCTGACGGTCGTGGCGCCCGCATCAAATATTCCGGCCACGCCGGGGACTTGCGGAGTCACCGTGATCGCCACGAGCGTGTTGGGAGTACTGAACGGATGTCCGGCGCCGCTTGCTAGCCTCAATGGGCAATATGTAAGCTCGCCGGCATTTTTTAATTTTTTCCGGCCATCGGGACCGAACCCTTCGTTCGCAGCACTCGTCGCACCGGGCCAACCGCTGAGCGTCGGGTACGCAGGCCAAGTAGGGTTGGCGGCGCTGGCCGGTTACCCTAAAGGCTTTGGAGTGCCAGTGCCGTTCAACAGCGTGGACGCGCAGGCCTCAAATGGCAACTCCTGGTATAACGCGCTGACGGTAAACGTTACGAAACGTTTCTCGAAGGGTTTCGAGATGCTATCCAGCTACACGTGGTCGCATTCGATTGACGATAGTACGGACTTGCAGTCCACACTTGAGCCGCAAGACAGCCGTTTTCCACAATTCGAGCGGGCTAATTCCGTCAACAACCAGCCTAACCGCTGGGTGACCAGCGCTGTATTTCAGAGTCCCGCAGGCGCGCAGGGGCAGAGCTTTTTGAAGCGGCTCTATGGGGACATCACCATTTCGCCTATCGTTGAAGTTTCCTCGGGCAGGCCGTTCAACGTCATCACAGGGCAAGACACGCGGCTGGACCTGGGAGCTTCGCAGGCGCGTCCCTCGAGGGGAAGCGCGACGACCGGCGGCACAACGTCGCCTTACATCCCCGGCGTCACGTTTGCTCTTGCCAATGTTTGTTTGACGGACAGCGCTCAGCAGTTCACGGTGCCTGGGTTTACCACTGCGGGCGCGGGGTGCATAGGCAGTCTGGGCAGGGATGCGTTTAACATGCCGGGCTTCTTCACGTGGGACATGCGCGTGGCCAAGCTCATACCGGTGGGCGAGAGAATCAAGCTCAACTTGATCGCCGAGGTCTTCAACCTTTTTAACCGCACTAATATTACGGCTGTGAACCAGCTTTGCGACCCGTCCGCAGGCTCGACGTGCAGCGCGGGGCAGCCGTCGGCGGCCTACTCGGCGCGGCAGCTGCAATTTGCGTTGAAGATGAGCTGGTAGGAGAGACGCCGCACGGTGGCATAGTCACGCGGATTAAGAACCAACTGCCAGAAGGGCTTCGCGAGGCGAGGCCCTTTTGTTTTTGGCAGGAGCTTTCCGCCGCACACAACTCCGGGTAAAGTAAGGAGACCGTTTCCCGAAGATGAACTGGAGAAAGAATGAACGTAGTACTCATCGGGGTTGTGATCGTGGTCGCTGGGCTGGTGCTTTGGCTGGTGCTGCAAACTTCCCAGGAACAGAAGAAAAGCGCGCTGCTGGAAGGCCAGCTGAACGAACTGCGGCGGGATTTGCAAACGATTGGGACGGCCCAGGCGCAGAGTACGGGACAGATGGCCACGATTGGTCAGAGTGTTTCGCAGCGGCTCGAAAGCGTGACCAAGGCTCTGCAGGACGGCGTTTCCAACTCCGCGCAGATTGCCACGCAGGGACAAACGGCGATTGCTAACGAACTAAAAAATACGCGAAAACAGATTGGCCACATACAGAAGCAATTGGGCGAATTCCAAGAGTTAGGACGCGGGATTTCGTCCGCGACAAAATCGCTGGAGGGAATCCTTGGCGGGGCGAAGACTCGCGGGCTGCTTGGGGAAGTGACGCTGGAGCGCTTGCTGGAAGACTCGTTGCCGCCCTCGCAGTACGCGATGCAGTATCGTTTCTCGAGCGGCGAGTGCGCGGACGCGGTCATTTTTTTGCGGGACAGGAAACTTGTGGCTGTCGATTCGAAATTTCCTCTGGATGCATTTCGACGAATCGAAGCGGAGGGCGCAGAGGCAAAGAGGGCTTTTGCGACGGCCGTCAAAGGGCACGCGGATTCCATCGCGAGGAAATACATTGTGCCGAACGAAGGCACATTGGACCTTGCGCTGATGTTTGTGCCGTCGGAAAACGTGTATTACGAGATGCTCATGACGCAAGACAGCAAGGGCGAGGCCTTGGACTCTTACTGCCGAGGGAAGTGCATTGTTGCCGTCTCGCCGAACACGCTGTACGCACATCTGTGCGTGATTCATCTGGGTTTGCGGGGAATGCAGATCGAAGAGAACGCCATGCGCATTTCTGCCGGGCTCTCGGGGATTCAGAAGAACATCGCGTCTTTCACTGAGGTGTTTGAAAAGCTCGGGACGCATTTGAAGAACGCGCAACAGACCTATAACGACGCGGACAAGAAGCTGGAAAAAACGCAGGGCACGATGGATTCTTTGATCGGGAATGGCCCGCCGGATGCGGTTCTGGATAATGGACAGGGGACTGTGGCGCTTTCCGTGGAGACCAGCGCGAAAAGCAAGGCGTAGCCGCTTACCATTACATTGAGAATCAAAGCGCTGGGAATTGCGGGCTAACTTTGCGACTGAGATCTATCGATCCTCTCCAAATATAGGGCCGAGCCAGGGGCTGACAAAAGCGACAGCAGGGCTGCCGCACTGCAAATCGCTTCTTCGCAATATTATGCGGGACTCAGTGGTGCGGGCGCGGGGTGGAATTCAACAAGCGGATGGAAATCTGAAAGCTGCCGCGTTTGCGGCCGACGATTTCGAAGTGGGCCAAGTTTTCCCAGCCGCCAGAGCTGGAAGACTGCAGAGGATTGCCGCCTTGGAGTTCGGCGATGTCTGGGGCCAGATTCTTGGCCTCAAGGGTGACTTTGTCTCTTGTGCCGCGGACGCGGACGGTGAGTTGGCGGCGTACACCCGGCGCGAGTGGCGAAGAATCGGCCTCCAGAGTGAGCGCCACGAAGACAATTTCGAGAGGCGGCCCGTTCCGTTTTGCACAGGAAATGTCGACGGACGCGCGGCCGGGCTGCAAATCCGCCGGGGGCAGCACGACCAGCGAAGTTGGCGAGGATGCAAGTATGAAGGCAGGGTCGCCCGAGACGGTGATCTGGTTCGCGTCGGCGTCTCCGCAAAAACCGTGGCCGGTGATCTCGAATCGGTCGGCGAGTGACGCGATTTTGGGCACCGACGTGACTTGAATAGCGGTCGCTGCGGTTTCTTCCTGAGACAAAATCGTCACGGGAATGTGCCCTTCGCGGCCGGCGATTGAGCCGCGAATGATGCCAGGGTTGAGAGGAGCGACAAAAAGCGCTCGCCCCGTTGCATCCGTGATCAGACGATCGCCATTGGAAAAGACAACTGCGGCGCGGGGAGTCAGGCGACCGTTCGCGTCAAGCACTGCGAGGGTTGCTCGCTCTCCCGAGATGATGGTCCGTGGCAGCAGCAGAATGCGTCCGGCTGACGAGGGCGGGGATTTTTGTGCGGACGCCGATAAAAGAAGAGCAAGGAACGCCCCCGCAAGGCAAAGGCTTCGCAGAACGAGCAGAGGCGGCAGACGGCGAAGAGGCATGGTGTGATTGTAGTCGAGAGCCGTTGCGTTGAGAAAGTCGGGGAACGTTCATCTACGGAGCGAGCGGCTAGCACGGGGCTCGTTGGCTCAGCGGTTGGCCAGGATGGGAGCCTCTTCCGGAGAATAAATGAGAACGGTGCGCCCGGGAACGCCTGCGGCCAATCGCCGCAATTTGTAAACGAACGGACGCGGCCCAGAAATTCGAGCGGAATCTTCCAGCCGGTAGTAACGGTCTTCATAGCGAACCACGCGGGGAGGAGTCCAGTCCGGTTTGGCACGCCAAGCGCGAATTTCAAGAATTTCTTCCTCAGCTTCTTTTGCAACGCAGAGCTCATCGGGAACCTGCGATAGCCTGGCCGCTAAGACTTTTTCCTTCATGGAACCCACGTAGGAGGAGACGTGGCTCTGCGAAAACTTTACAGCTCCCGCGGGCTCAGGCGCTCCGCTGCGAAAAATCTTTGAGTAGATTTTCTCTACCAAATAGAGGGGAAAAATCCCAAGAACGCTGTCCGTAAATGCAGCGCACATGCGCGCCATGCCCTCGATACCAATAAACGCGATGAGCCAGGTCAGCGGGTGAGTGGCCCAAATCACGAGCGCGGCAAACCCAACGTCGTGATCGGTAATTCCGGTTGGTGCACTTTTGCCGAGCGCGTTATCCAGCCCGTGAGAAACCCAGGTCACCACGGAGTACGAATACCAGTATAAGAGCGCAATAAGGGCGATGACAGATTCGGCCAGTCCGCTGAGGATGGAGGCGGAGTGCCAATGCACAGCCTGGAAGAATGTCAGCGCCTTGCGCCAACGCAGGGGAAGCAGCGCAAGAAACGGCCCAAGAAGATAGATCCACATATCCTGCCCGGCATTCATTTTAGAAGAGCCAACAGCATTCTGAAAAATTTAACCCGGCCAGACATGCCAATCGGTAATCGTGACGGTGACGTCCAACGACTACTGCGCGGCCTTTGAGACGAGACGGTAAACCTGGGCATCGAGGAAAAGACGGAACAGCTCGGGGTCGATCTCCTCGTCGCGGACGCACAGCTTGAGGATCTCCAGCGCGCGATCCGTAGGAACAGCTCTTTTATAAGGACGGTCGGACGCGGAGAGCGCATCGAAAATGTCGCAGATAGTCATCATCTTGGCTTGGACGGGAATCTCGGCTGCTGTAAGGCAATTCGGATAACCTTTGCCGTTGAGTTTTTCGTGGTGGGCGCGCGCAATTTCGGGAATGCCGCGGTATTCGGGTGTCCAGGGAATCTGCGCCAGGAAATTGAAACTGTGCGTGACATGCGATTCGATTTGGCGCCGCTCGGTCGTATCGAGGCTGCCGCGAGGTATCGAGAGATATCGGACCTCCTCGGAAGTGAGGTACGGGCGTTCGGCGCCGCGCGGGTCGCGGTAGGTTTTCTGGGATATCACCGCGAGCAATTCGAACTCGCTTGATGGCAAGATCGTCGGCTCGTTCGCCCGTGCGATGAATTCCACATAATGGTCCAATTCAGCAAGCAGACGGCTGGCCTGGCCGTCGAGCAGCTTCATACGTACACGCGCTTCCGCCTCCCTGCGAAAATGCCCGAGCAGAAGCTCAACCTTTTGTTCGGCGACGCGCGCTTCGATGTCCCGCCGGATGTAGTCAAAGCGATCCAACAAGCGGGAATACTGAAGCGGGTAAAGTTTTTTGGCTTTAACGAGAACTTCTTCGCGGACTCCTACTTTGCCGAAATCGTGGAGTAGTGTGGCATAGCGAAGCTCCTTCATCTGTTCGCGCGAAAAACGCAAATCGGCGTAGGGTCCCTGAGGCTCGCGATCCACGGCTTCTGCAAGCGCCATGGTCATTTTGCAAACGCGCTGAGAGTGACCAGAGGTAGTTGGGTCGCGCTGCTCGATGGCTTTCACAGCGGCGTTCACGAAACCGTCAAACAGATTTTCGATGTCGCGATAGAGCTGCGAGTTCTCGAACGCCACAGCGGCTTGCGAAGCAAGAGACAGGCCGAGACGCACGGCGCGCTCGGGGAAGGGATGGACATGGCGATGGACGGCACTCGCATTTGTCAGCCGCGCTTTGGGGTTGCGCTTGCAGTTGATCAACTGGAGCACGCCGAGGACCTCGCCCTTGCCGTTTTTCATGGGGAGTGTGATCAAAGAGCGTGTGCGGTATCCAGCTTGCTCGTCGAAAGAAGAATTGAATTGGAAGGGCCGCGATTTGGGAATACGGCAGGCGTCCGCCAGCTCGATGACTTCGCCGTGGAGCGCGCAGTAGCCTGCCATCGAGGATTCCGTAAGCGGAAGCGTGTGTTCGGTGTAGGGAAACTGCACACTGTCGTTTTGCGTCAGCCGAAAGCGGAGCTGCCGCGTCTTTACCGCACTGTTTACAGCGTTCGGCGCAGAAGCGTTCGCGATGCCGCTGGCTTGCTCTGCTAGATAGAGAGATCCCGCGTCAGCGCCGGTGATCTCACGAGCCTTCGAAAGGATCAGGGTGAGTAAGCGCTCGACGTCATGGGTTTCGGATAGCGCGATGCCGACGCGGTTCAGTTCTTCGAGTTCGCGCCCCGCCTGTGCGGCGGACAATCCAGTGCGCCGCGAAGCAGCCACTGGCTTACGCAACCTTTTTTTCGCCTTGGCCATGATGAGGGACGCTAAGCCGACTTTACCCGCAAAGCCGACTGGTGTGGGACAGATTTTAACGGAAGCATCCGGGCGAGGCACGCTGGGAGTTACGGCCAGCAGAAACCACCAGAAACCAGCAGAAACAGGAGCACAAACTGGCCAATTTAGTTGTACCCTCGGGGAGTGCCGGGGCGGCAAATGGGGCGTAAAAACAAGTAATCAGTAAGCGTCACAGCCTTTCGCCGCCGGAAAGGGTCTGCTAGCGTGAGAACAGGACTGCCGGGTACGAGTGTGGGCACGGGTTCAGAGAGCGAGCAGCAACGGGAGAATTTGTGCGGATCGTAAGCGGCGGCGTCACCGATTTGGGGCGTGTGCGCACGAATAACGAGGATTGTTTCCGCATTGTCGAATCGCTGAATCTCTTTGTGCTCTCCGACGGGATGGGCGGCGAGGCGCATGGCGAAGTGGCCAGCGCGATGGCCGTGGAAACCATCGTCAAGCATTGCATGGCCGCGCAGACCGATTTCGCGGCCACGATGCTTGGCAATCCGGAGCCAACCTGGAGCGAGAAAGCTAAACGGCTGACGAGCGCCGTGCATCTGGCGAACAAGAATATTTATGATTCCGCGGAAGCGCATCCGGAACAGCACGGAATGGGCGCAACAGTGACGGCCGCGTGGATCGATGGATCGAAATTAAGCATCGCGCACGTGGGAGATTCGCGGGCCTATTTGCTGAGAAGCGGTAATTTGCAACAGCTGACCAGCGATCACTCACTGGTGGCCGAGCAAGTGCGGCGGGGCATCTTGACGGCAGCGGAAGCGGAAGAAAGCGAAATGCAGAGCGTCCTTCTTCGCGCGTTGGGAGCTTTGCCGGACATTGAAGTGGACACCGACGAGCACATTTTGTTCGCGCGGGATATTTTGATGCTCTGCTGCGATGGGCTGACGCGCATGGTCACGGAACCGGAAATTGCGGGCACCTTACAAGCGGAAACGGATCCGACGAGGGCCGCGGAAAAGCTTATCGCCCTGGCGAACGAGCGCGGCGGTGTGGACAACATCACCGTCATTGTCGTGCGCGTGGGCGCGGAATCCCGAGGGTGGTTTTCTTGGCTGTTTGGTGGAGCGCGAAATAAAGGGGCCAGAAACGGCGCCGCAGGAGGAATGTGAGATGGCGAAGCTCAGCCTGATGTTTGAAGAAAAGACGGTCAAGGAAGTGCCGGTGGGAAGCCGGGCCGTGAGCATTGGACGCTCTCCGGACAATGACCTGCCTGTGGACAATCTGGCGGTCTCGAATTATCACGCACGCGTGTATTTTGAGGGCGGGCGGCTCGTAGTGGAAGACCTCGATAGCCTCAATGGGACTTTCGTGAACGACCTACGCGTCGAGCGCGCCACGCTGCACGATGGCGACTCCATCTGGATTGGCAAACATCACATCAAGGTCGATGCTTCCGGCGACGCTCCCGTACCGTGGGATACCGGGCGCAAAGCCAGCGCTCCGCGCATCAACGAAACCATGGTTCTAGACACCAAGGCGCGGCGCGACATGCTGCAACAAGCCGCGGCCACCGGCGAGCGCGTACAATTTGCTGCAGGACGCCTGAAAGTTCCCACGCTGATCGTGATTGGCGGGCGCACCGATCAGAAAGAGTACATGCTCACGAATAAGCTGACGGTGATTGGGAAGTCGGCGATGGCTACGGTAAAAGTCAAAGGCTGGTTCAAACCACCGATGGCCGCGCAGATCAACCAGCGAGATGACGGGTATTACATCGGCCCCGGCGACAAAATGCCCACGGTGAATGGCGCGCCCATCACTGGACCTGTGCGACTGAACGATGGCGACGTCATCGAAGTCAGCGGTGTGCGCATGAACTTCGTCTTCCGCGAATAGCGCGCGAATCGAGATGGCAGCTCCGTCAGGCGGATGGTGGCAGAGGCGGGGCCTGTTTGGCCTTTACGAACTTCTCCAGTCGTGGTGGAGACACCGCGTCTCCTTCATTCTTAGTCTGTGCATTACGATTGCGTCTCTATCTGTCTACTACCTTGTGTTTTTGCAGGAAAAGCGAACCCCTATTTCAGAACTAGCCGAACGGCTCGAGCTCGACACTTTGGATACCCGCTTTCGATATAGACCGCAACGCTTTTCGTCTCCTGATTCCCACATCGTCATCGTGGATATCGATCAGAAAGCACAAGAAGTTCTGGGGCGTTGGCCGTTTTCGCGTTCCTATTTTGCAAAACTGCTGGACGTGCTTCACGAAGACGGAGCGGAAGTCGCGGCGTTCGACATCACCTTCAGCAAGCCGGATCAAACGGCGGCCCCGGTGCGCGCATTGGCCGAAGAGCTCGAGAAACGCGAAGCAGCAGGAGAATCCGTCGATCCGAAGCTGACCGCCGAAGTCCACCAACTTGCCTTGAGATATGATACGGATTCTCAGTTTGCAAAGGCTATCAAACGCTTTGGTCCTGTAATCCTTGGAAACTATTTTCTTTTTACGCGGGCCGACCTCGAAGGTGTTTCTGACAAAACCTTGCAAACCTACGCGGATCAAATCGCTTTTTTTGCGTATCCGCCAGCACATCCCCTTCGCGCTCAGTTCAACAAAGAGGACAAACTCCACCTGATGGAGATTTTCGCCGGAGCACGACTCATGCCACGAGGAGCAGAAGCTAACCTCGAAAGCCTGACTTCGGCGCTCTCCGGCGACAGTTCGTGGACCGGTTTCTTCAACGTCCCGCCGGACACCGACGGTGTTGTGCGCCGAGCAACCCTTCTGTTGCCGTATGGACGCTCTGAGAATCCAGCCGAGTGGGATCTCTATCCGTCGCTCGACATCATGGCGGCCCGCGCTTTGATGGGGCCGCAAGCTCAAGATACAAATCTTTTCTATGGTCCTGTTGGGGTTGTGCGAATTAATTTTGGCGACAGGCTATCGCTTCGTACCGACACACTTGGGCAAATGTTGATCAACTACCAAGGACCTTGGGGAACCTTTCCTCACCACTCGATTGCGGATGTTCTTCAGAAAGGCTTCGCACCCGGGACCTTCAAGGGAAAGCTGGTGCTCATCGGGGCAACCGCCACCGGGATCGGCGACTTGCGGGCTACCCCTTTTGGGGGCACGAACTATCCCGGCGTGGAAATTCACGCCAACACCATAGACAACATCCTGAACAACCGTTTCCTCAAGCGCGACGCAAGGTCAGCTTTAATCGACGCGCTACTCATCTTTACGTTTGGCATTCCGTTGGGCATCTGGATGGCTTTGGTACAGCCGCGATGGATGTGGTTCGGTGCGGCGCTGCTCATTCCTCTTGTGGCCGTTGACTATGGGGCTTTTTTGTGGGGATGGTGGCTGAACTTTACAATCCCTGCGATGACGCTCACCGGCAACGTGCTGCTCGTTTCGTTGTATCGCGCGCTCGTTGAGGAAAAAGAAAAACGCAAGGTACGCACGGCGTTTGGACAATACCTCAGCCCAGAAGTCATTCGGCGGCTGCTCGTTAATCCGCGGCTCGTGGAGCCTAAGAAAACCGACATTACCGTGATGTTTAGTGACATTCGTGGCTTCACCTCCATCTCTGAGAAACTCGACGCGCAGGAGCTTGCGCTCTTTCTCAATCAATATCTTTCGGACATGACGCGTATCGTCTTCAGCTATCACGGAACGCTCGACAAATACATTGGTGACGCGGTTATGGCTTTCTGGGGCGCGCCCTTCGAAGAGGAGGGCCATGCGGCGCGGGGGTGCAACGCAGCGCTAGAAATGATGAAGCGCGTGCGGGAACTGCAAAAGCAGTGGGAGGCGCAGGGCAAGCCGAGTCTGGAGATCGGCATCGGGCTAAATACGGGCGTCGCTAGCGTGGGCAACATGGGCTCCGCGTTGCGATACGGCTACACTGCGCTCGGAGATGCCGTAAATCTTTCTTCGCGGCTGGAAAGCCTGAATAAAGACTATGGCACGCACATCATCGTGAACGAAACGACATATCAAGCCGCCAAGGACGACGGCTTTGTTTTTCGCGAGCTGGATTTGATGCGCGTGAAAGGGAAATTACAGCCTGTCACGATCTACCAGCTGATGGGGCGGCAAGCGGATTTTGACGCGGATGGCTCGGCGGAAACCGTACGCCTGCATGTGGAAATGTTTGATCGGGCCCGCGAACTCTATCGCAAACGCCAGTGGGATGCCGCGCAAACAGCTTTCCAGGAGTTACTCGACAAGTGGCCGAAGGACGGCCCTTCGCATGTCTACGTGGAACGCTGCAGGGAATATATCGCCGCTGAACCGACCTCGGACTGGGACGGCGTTTTCGTCATGACCCACAAATAGCCGCTTAAGCTGGCTGCCCCGCGCGTTACTGCTTCTCGACTTCGATCAAATTATCCGCTGGGTCGCGGTCGATCAATTTGTTGTAGGGATCGATCCCGGCGAACGTCGGTTTTTCGTCCACCACAAACTCGAAGGTTCCCTTTTCTTGTGTGATCCACTCTTTGTGCAGGTCTAGCCGCTTCAAATGTTCTTTCGTTCCGCTGAACACCCCCACGTCGATCAGGTCGTGAATCGTCATCGGTGTCTCATTTCCGGAGCCGTCCGACTTTTTCTTCTGGGCGCTCACTTTCAGCGTTACCTTGTATTTCTTATCAGGCGTTTCCACGTAAGTCGCCGACACGGCCTTGTTCTCGTAGAGAACGATAGATTCGAACATGTCAGTGATGACGTATTGCAATTCCGGCGGCGTCTGCTCGCGAAGCGCGGCGACGAATCCGCGTGTATCGGGGAACGGCCCTTTGGCATAGCGGTTTTTCTCGAGAAAATTGCGCAGAGCGAGATTCACTTTGTCCTCGCCGATATAATCCGCTAGCGCGAACATCACCAACGCCCCTTTCTGGTACCAGACGTACGGTTCGCGTTGCACCAGAACAAGCGGCGGTTCGTGCCGCGTCTCGCCCGCGCGCCCACGCAAGTATCGGTCGAGTTCGTAACGAAGATCCTTCCGTAGCATGTCTTCGCCGTACTTCTTGGACATCACGGTGAGCGCCGAGTATTCCGCCAGCGATTCGCTCATCATGTTGGAGCCTTGCGTCTGGCTGCCGATCAGCTGATGGCCCCACCACTGGTGCGCGAGTTCGTGCGCGGTGACGAAATATAAGAGATCGATATCGTCGGGCTTCTTCATGCGCTCGATAAATCCGATGTCCTCAGAATAGGGTACGGTATTGGGAAAAGATTGGGCGAACTGCCGGTATCGAGGAAATTCCAGGACGCGAAACTGATTGAACTGATAAGGGCCAAAGTTCTTCTCGTAATATTCCAGACCGGTTTTGCTGGAATCCATCATCTTGTCCAGGTTGAACTCGTGGCCGGGCTGATAATAAATTTCAAGCTTCACGTTTTTCCACTGATCTTTTTTGACGCTGAAGCGGCCGGAAAGAAACGAGTAAAAATCGTTGATGCGCGTGCCGCCCATGCTGTAGTCGAAATAGCGGCGGCCGTTTTCGGTCCATTCGCGCGTCAGATAGCCCGGCGCAATAGCAATTTGATCTGGTGAGGTACTGACGACAGCGTGAAAGGTTACCCACTCGGAGTTGGTCGTAAACAAATTTATGTTCGAATAGTAGGGATCGCCGGGAGGCGCCATCTCTTCGAGAGGTGGCAACTTCTCTTCCCGCCGTCGGACCGGATCGTCGATTTCGATATTTTGGCTGTAGCCTATGGTTGGAAAATAGTCGCGGTCAAAGAAAGTTCCGTTATAAGCGAACTCCGCGCGCTCGTTACCGTCCTTGAATCCACGCGAAGTATAGCCCACGCGGAAATCCATCTTCATTGTTTCGTTTGGTTCTAGAGGCTTTTCCAGCTTGTAGATCGAATAGAAATGGTCTTTATCGGCGAGCGTTTGTTTAAACTCGCGGTCGAACTTCACCTCCTGAACGGATTCGCGGGTATCCGTGATGTGCACTTCGTCGATCGGTTTGTCGGTGTGATTGACAAGCATGTAGTGGCCCGTACCCGCGAAAGACCGCTGTTCGGGGAAAATGTCTACCGCGACGTCCACATCGGTCACTTTGGGCTGCGGCAGCCGCTCATACTTCTTGTACAACTGTTCGTACGCTGCAGCGCGATGCCGGTTCTGCTTCGCCGTGCGGAATTGATTCAGCACATGGGTGTTGTAGAAGAACGCTGCCCCACACGTTCCCGCCAGGAGCAGAAATGCGGCCACCGCGGGGACTAAGCGCCGCATCCGTGGACCCGCCATTTTCCAGCGCGCCCTAAATGACTGTTCAGTACCGCGTCGCGCAAATGCAATCGCAAGCACTCCCAGCAGGCCTCCAATGCAAAGCCAGTACGCAGTAACCCAGAATAGCGCTTTGACGAAGTGTCCGTAGCCGTTCATGTCCGAGTACGTATAGGGCGTGATCTCGCCAAACATGTACAGGCGATTCTCTATTCCCCACGCATATAGAATCGGAATCAAGACGAACAAACCGACCACCATAGCATGCGCCACAAACTTGTTTCCCAAGACTGTCTGCAGAAACAAGGCGAGCAGAATGACCATGAGGAGTTGTGGCAAATAGATCAGGTAAATCTCTTTCGAATAGTGGCCTAGCTCAAACCTGAAGTATCCGCTCAAAGCCTGCGAAAGCACGCCGCATACCAGCACTACTGACGCCAACACCGCCTCGACCATCGCCAGCGCCAAAAACTTGCTGACAAAGTCGGTCCAGTCCCGCAAGGGCAAGGAGTCATGGATCTGCTCGAACCGCACGTCCCGCTCCCGCCAAATGACCTCGCCCGCATATAACGCGCCGACAATGTAGAGGAACAATCCAGACTGCCCTGAAACCACGGACACCATGAGAAACGTTACCGGCCACACCTCAACGCCGTTGTTGTTCCCCGCGAAATGCCCGCTGATCAACACAAATACGAGCATGATCAGTGTGATTGCCCAAAATGGAATCTCGTGCACGATATTGAAGAATCGTATCCGCGTCATGGAAATCAGTTGTTTCCACGTGGTGGCGCTGCCAAAAATCTGCGTCACTTGCGGGAGCCTAGCGGTAACGTGCCGGGGTTCCTTCTTCGCACTGTCCTCGTCGGCTTTTGCTTCTTCGGCCTTCTTGGTGGAGCGCTTAGAGCCCAAAACTTCGGCGGACATGGGAAAAAGCGCGTATGCGGCAATCAGAGCAAACGCACCGACGCCAAGCCAAGCTAACCGGTTATAGAGAAACACGCCTGTCCAATGCGGAACGAGCGCGTTTCTCTCCACCACCGTCCAATAACGTGTCAGGCTCTGGACCAGAATCAGCCCAAACGGATCAACGATGGACGCCCACGTGCGCTCCAGCTTGTTGGAGGTCACAATCACGATCAATTCGATGAGATAAAAGGCAAAGAGCGCCACACCTTGCAAGTAAACCACGACGATATTCCGGGTGAGTGCAGCGATACAAAAAAACAGGCTTCCGAGGAAAAAAATCTGGACGATTCCAATAGAAGCGTAGATACGGAAGTACATCCCGAAATCGTTCGGCGCGATGCGCAGCTTGTCTGCCCAGGGCATCAGCGTGCCCAGGGCGATTCCGAAGACGATTCCCGAGAAAACAAAGATGGCGGTGACAATGGAACCCGCCCATCGTCCCATCAGATAGCCGAATTTGGAGATCGGCTTTGTAAATATCAATTGATAAGTGTCACCGTTAAAATCCCGCAGGACCGCTGGCCCAAAAATCGCGGCGATCAGTATTGAGCCGAACGCGAGGACCTGTGTAGTGATAAGAAGAACCGCGAAGGGGCTATTCAAAAACACCTTGCCGCTTCCGATGGGCCCGAAATCCCGCGCGGCGACGGAGAAGAATGGCAGGAAAGAAGCCAGTAGAAAAAAAATATAAGTGGAGATGCTCTTAAACCGTAGCTTCAGTTCGAATAGAAAGAAGTCCATGAACATATCGTGTTCTCCCGTTCAATTCGGCCGGTGCTGCGACAACTGGCGAAAATAAACGTCTTCCAGATCCGCTTCAGCGGGATGGAAACCATCGCTGAGCGGCGCCTCCGAATACACGCGAACCTCGTTAAGTCCACCCACACGGTGCATCGAAATCAGCGGATAGGCTTTCTCGATGGCCTCTCTTTCGGCATCCGTTGAAACTACCTTGCTCCACACGCGTCCTTTCAGCACTTCGATCGTTTGCGTTGGGACGCCCTCGAGAATCAGTTCGCCGCTGCTGATGATCGCCATCTTGGAACAAAGCTCGCGCACGTCTTCCACAATGTGCGTGGACAAAATCACCACTACATTGCGCCCGATCGAGCTTAGCAAATTCAAGAAGCGGTTTCGCTCCGCGGGATCAAGACCCGCGGTCGGCTCATCGACGATGATCAGCTTTGGATTTGCCAAAAGCGCTTGAGCGATTCCGAAACGCTGCTTCATTCCGCCCGAATATCCGCCCAGCGCTTTTTTTCGCACATCCCACAAATTCGTTTGTTGAAGCAATCCCTCGACAGTTTCTTTTCGCTCTCCGCTCTTTGTAATCCCTTTCATCATCGCCAGGTGATTGAGCATGTCCACGGCAGACATCTTCGGATACACGCCAAACTCCTGCGGCAGGTAGCCGAGAAGCCGGCGTGTGGCATCCTTGTTCGCCACCAAGTCGAGCCCGTCTAGAGTTGCTGTTCCCGTATCTGGATCGAGAAGCGTGGCGAGAATTTTCATCAAGGTGGACTTGCCAGCCCCGTTTGGCCCCAGCAATCCGAACATCCCCGGAGAAATCTCGAGCGAGACGCCGCGTAACGCGCGGACGCCGCCGGAATAGGTTTTGGCAAGGTTGCGAATGGAAAGCACAGGCTAGACTCCTTTTCTAAACATCCCGTGAAAAAAGTTCTCGCGATTGGTTAGACGCGGCAAATCTAATGACGAAGGACTATACCCGAAAGACGCATGCATTCGGAAAGTTTGGAAAGAGAGAAAGTTGCCGTCCAAATTGGCCGAAAAACTGAATGTGACTGACCTCAAATCAGGAACATCCAAAACGGAGTAAGATAGGACCCGGGCGGCCCGACCTGTCCGCTAACAGATTGACCTGTAAAGGTTTGGCTGCCGTGCAGCGACGGCTTGCCCTCGAATCGAATGGCTCGTGAAGTAGGCAGGAATGCTCGGCTCATAAACGATTTCTATGCTGACTATTTGTGCGGACGATATATCGTATCAGGCTGTTAGGGCGTACCCAAACAAATGAGTTCAGGAATCTAAGTAGAGAGCACCCGACGGAAGAACCGCTCCAATTTGTGTGGCTGGGCAAATAGCCCTTTAGAGGTACCTTCGAAATTTTATGTGGATTGTTCGATTAGCGCTCGCGAGACCTTACACCTTTGTGGTTCTCGCTCTCGTCATCGTCCTGCTAACTCCAGTAGTTCTTCTGCGCACGCCGACGGACATTTTTCCTGAAATCAACATCCCCGTGATCACCCTGGTCTGGAACTACACAGGGCTTGAGCCGCAGGAGATGGAACAGCGCATCACGAGCAATTCGGAGCGCTCCGTCACAACGCTGGTGAATGACGTCGAGCACATCGAGTCGCAATCTCTTAACGGCATCTCCGTCGTCAAGATTTACTTCCAGCCGACCGCCAATGTGCAAGTTGCGCTGGCTCAAACTACCGCGATCGCGCAAACCATCTTGAAAAGCCTGCCGCCGGGCACCACACCTCCTCTGGTGGCCATCTTTTCGGCGTCAACCGTTCCCGTCATTCAAATTGGATTAACGAGCGACAGCTTGAGCGAGCAACAACTCTTCGACTTCGGGAACAATTTCATTCGCACGCAGCTTGCCACCGTTCAAGGCGCGGCGCTTCCCTTCCCTTATGGCGGAAAACAGCGCCTCGTTTCCGTGGATATCGATTCCGCGGCCCTCCAGTCCAAGGGGTTATCCCCGGTGGACATCGTAAACGCCATCAACGCGCAAAACCTCATTTTGCCGACGGGAACAGTGAAGCTTGGCTCCCTTGAGTATCTCGTCGAGATGAATGGCAGTCCGCTGACTATGGAAGGGCTGAACGATTTGCCGGTCAAAACCGTGAACGGCGCAACGATTTACATGAAAGACGTCGCCCATGTTCGCGACGGATTCAGCCCGCAGACCAATGTCGTCCGCGTGAACGGGCAACGCGGCGTGCTCATGGCCACATACAAAACTGGTGGTGCTTCGACCCTCGATATCGTGGACCGCGTCAAGCAGGTCTTGCGGAACTATGCTTCCTCATTGCCGGAGAGCCTCCACGTCTCGACTTTCTTTGACCAGTCTCTTTTCGTGCGCGCATCCATCCAGGGGGTCCTGCGCGAAGCCCTGATCGCCGCGTGCCTGACGGCAGTGATGATTTTGATCTTCCTCGGGAACTGGAAGAGCACGCTCATCATTGCGGTTTCCATTCCGCTCTCGATTCTCGTCAGCATTCTGATGCTCAGTGCTCTCGGGGAAACCATCAACATCATGACTCTGGGCGGACTGGCGCTGGCTGTCGGCATCCTGGTGGACGACGCCACCGTGGAAATCGAGAACATCAATCGCAACCTGGCCATGGGCAAGGAAACTGTCCAGGCCATTCTCGATGGAGCTCAGCAAATTGCTGTGCCTGCGTTCGTTTCCACGCTCTGCATTTGCATCGTTTTCCTTCCCATGTTTTTCCTTTCGGGCGTGGCGAAATTCCTCTTCGTACCGCTGGCCGAAGCGGTTAGCTTCGCTATGCTCGCGTCCTACGGATGGTCCAGAACCATCGTCCCAACGATGGCGATGTATCTCCTGAGTAGCGCGGACGAATACAAACCCGAAGAACATGTCGGTGAAAAACAGGGCTTTTTCCGCCGCTACCAGCAAAAATTCGAGCATGGCTTTGAGAGGTTTCGCGAGGGCTACCGCCATGGACTGAATTCAGCTTTGGAATGGCCGAAATTGTTTGGCGCCTGTTTCCTGGTATTTTGCGTCCTGTCCGTCGGCCTCGTCTTCTTTCTCGGCAGGGATTTTTTTCCCAAAGTTGACGCCGGGCAGATTCGTTTGCACTTCCGCGCACGCACGGGTCTTCGCATTGAGGAAACCGCGCGCCTGGCCGATCAGGTTGACGCGGTGATCCGCGAGACCATTCCTCCAAAAGAATTGCAAACCGTTCTCGACAACATTGGCGTCCCCTACAGCGGCATCAACCTCAGTTACAGCAACTCCGGAACCTTCGGCACTTCCGACGCTGAAATCCTCGTGCAACTGAAGGAAGAGCGCGGCAAGCCGACGAGCGCATACATCAACGAGCTACGCGAAAAACTGCCGCAAAGATTTCCCGGAACTCAGTTCTTTTTCCAGCCTGCGGATATCGTGACACAAATCTTGAATTTCGGAACCCCGGCTCCCATCGATGTCGCGGTAACGGGAGCAAATCAGCGTGGTAACTATTTAGTGGCGGAAAAGCTCGCAAAAGAAATTCGCCATATCCCAGGAGCAGTCGACGTGCACGTTCAGCAAGCCTTCGATGAGCCGACTCTCCACATGGATGTGGATCGCACTCGCGCGCAATCCGTAGGCTTGCAGGCCAAAGACGTCGCGCAAAACCTTCTTGTCTCCTTGAGCTCCAGCTTTCAGACGGCGCCGGCATTCTGGCTGGATCCCAAGAACGGTGTCGCCTATAACGTCGCCGTGCAATCGCCGCAATATCGCGTAGACAGCTATCAGGCTCTGCAGAATACACCTGTGACCGGCACCACGCCCGGCACTCCGCCACAGATCATCGGAAACCTGGTGAACATCAACACCACGGCGCGGCAAGCGGAAATTTCTCATTACAACGTGCAGCCCATGATCAATGTTTACGCCGCAGTGGATGGCCGTGACCTCGGCGGCGTTTCCGATGAAGTCCTGAAGCGTGTTGCCGAAGTTAAGAACGAGTTGCCGCGCGGCAGCCACATCGAAGTGCGCGGCCAGGTCCAAACGATGCGCACCTCGTTCAGAGGACTCGGTATCGGCTTAATTGGTGCGATTATTCTGGCGTACTTGTTGATCGTGGTGAACTTCCAGTCCTGGCTGGATCCTTTCATCATCATCACCGCGCTGCCGGGCGCTCTCGCTGGGATTTGCTGGATTTTACTTCTGACGCATACAACTCTCAGCGTGCCATCGCTTACGGGCGCGATCATGTGCATGGGCGTGGCCACGGCCAACAGCATCTTGATGGTTTCGTTTGCGCGCGAACAGATGAGCGAAGGAAAATCCGCGCGCGAAGCCGCCTTGCAAGCGGGCTTTGTGCGAGTTCGCCCGGTGCTCATGACCGCGCTCGCCATGATTATCGGCATGATTCCGATGGCCATCGGTCTTGGAGAGGGTGGCGAACAGAACGCCCCGCTGGGCCGCGCCGTGATTGGCGGGCTCCTTTTCGCAACCTTTGCGACGCTGTTTTTTGTTCCTTGCGTTTTCTCGATGATTCATGGCCGGCGCGAACGGAGAAAGCAGCGTAGCCAATCACCATCCTCTGCGGTAGCCTAAGTGGAAAAGAGCGAGCGGAGAACGCGGAGTACCGGACAATGAAAGAAGGCGGATCACAGATGGAATCCGAACACGGAGGGCATCGGCCCCAGAAAGGGACGCGGCTGTTCACCTATCTAATTTTGGGCGTGATTGTCCTTGTGATCTTGGGCGCGTTCACCTTGTTTCAGCGGCGAGCGCAATACCATGCTCTGGCCGAAAACACGGAAGCTCTTGCCATTCCTACCGTAGCGGTCACTCATCCCACATCGGAGGTCGCCCAGGAAGACCTCGTGCTGCCGGGCACGCTTCAGGCCTATGTGGAATCGCCTATCTATGCCCGCACCAGCGGCTACTTGCAAAAGTGGTACCACGATATCGGTACGCGCGTGCCGAAGGGCGAGCTATTGGCGGATATCGACACGCCCGAAGTCGATCAACAACTTTTGCAGGCGCGCGCCGACCTGAACACGGCCCAAGCCAATGCAAATCTTTCCAAAATCACTTCGTCTCGTTATCAGGAACTAATCAAAACGGACGGAGTGTCCAAACAGGAAGTCGATAATGCCGTCGGCGACTATGCGGCGAAAGCGGCGACCGTCCAATCTTTTGCGGCGAATGTGCGGCGCCTCGAGGAACTGGAATCCTTTAAACACGTTTACGCGCCATTCAGCGGCGTCATCATACGGCGCAACATAGATACTGGAACGCTGATCAACGCCGGCAATGGCGGCGCCCAGCAGGAGCTTTTTACCCTGGCGCAGACGGATCCTATTCGAGTTTACGTCAGCGTGCCGGAGATGTACTCCTCGGCGGTCCGCAACGGACTCGGAGCCTTTCTCGAATTAACGCAATTTCCCGGGCAGCGCTTTGAGGGAAAAGTAGTGCGCACCGCGGAAGCCATCGATCCCAATTCAAGAACACTTTTGACGGAAGTAGACGTGCCGAACAAGACCGCGCAGCTCTTTCCAGGTGGTTACGCTCAAGTCCACTTACAAGTAAAAATAGCGGCTTCGCGCGTGCAAGTGCCGGTTAACGCCCTGCTCTTCCGGGCGGAGGGTTTGCGCGCCGTTGTTGTAGATGCAAATAACAAAACGCACCTCCGCCAATTGACTATCGGGCGGGACTACGGAACAACGCTTGAAGTTTTACAAGGCCTCGAAGCTACCGACTGGATCGTCTTGAATCCCGCGGACTCGCTCGACGAAGGCCAAGAGGTACGCGTCAAGCAAATCGCGCAACCGGACGCCACAGCAGCACCACCGGCGCAAGCGCCTCCGTCCAAAGCTCCGAACACGAATGGAGCGTCTGGAGCTAAGCGGTAATGGCAATACCCCGAAGAAAACTCTTCCTGCCTTTTCTATGCTCCGCCGGCTGCGTGTTGCTTCTTGCCGGCTGCACGGTTGGGCCCAAGTACGAGCGCGCCAGCGCGCCCACTACGGCTAAGTGGGACGTTTCAGAGCCTTGGCGAGTGAGCGATCCAAAGGACGCCGTCCCCAAAGGCGAATGGTGGGAAGTTTTTCACGACGATGAGCTGAACGGCCTGGAAAAGGACTCGCTTGCAGCAAATCAGACGCTGCAAGCAGCGATTGGAAACTATAATCAGGCGCGCGCCGCAGCCGCCATTCAGGTCGCAACGCTTTTCCCCACGTTTGGTGTCGCCCCTAGCGCCTACCGGCAACGGATTTCCGGCAACCGGCCGCCAAGCGGTGCGGTTCCCCCGCTACAGCCAGTTACGCAAAACTCGTTTACGCTGCCGTTCACGGTGGGCTACGAAGTGGATTTGTTCGGCCAGCGGCGCAGGACGATCGAATCCGCGGAAGCGTCGTATCAAGCCAGCGCGGCAAACCTCGGAAATGTCCGGCTCGTCATCACCGCGGAGCTCGCGGGCGATTACTTCAGCCTTCGGCAGCTTGATTCCGAGTTGGGAATTCTGAACCGCACCGTGGACGCGTTGCGGCGCGGCTTGGAGCTCGTGGAATCGCGCCACAAGGGCGGCGTTGCTTCTGGACTGGACGTCGCTCAAGAAGAAACACTCCTTCAGACAACGCGCACGCAAGCCACGCTCTTGTTGCAACAGCGAAAGCAGTTTGAAGATGCGATTGCCGTCCTCGTCGGCAAACCTGCGCCGGACTTTCACATTCCGGTCAGAGAACTGAAGGCAGAACCGCCGCCTATTGACCTGGGTCTCCCTTCCGACTTGCTCGAGAGACGCCCTGACATTGCCCAAGCCGAGCGCCAGATGGCTGCCGCCAATGCACAAATCGGAGTTGCCAAGGCGGCTTACTATCCGTCTTTGAATTTGTTTGGAAATGGCGGGTGGCAAGCAGCCGACGTCGCAAAACTGGCCAACGTTTCCAGCATTTTCTGGGCGCTGGGGGCAAATGTGGCCGAAAGTATTTTCACTGGGGGAGCGCGCCGCGCTCAGGTGCAGTTTGCGAAATCCGGGTATGACATCACAATCGCAAATTACCGCCAGTCTGTCCTGACTGGCTTCCAGGAAGTGCAAGACGATGTTACAGGGCTAACAGTTCTCGAACAGGCACGCGATACGCAGCAGCTCGCTGTGGATGCTGCGCGCCGCTCACTGGATCTTTCCGAGGACCGCTACAAAGGCGGGCTAGTGAGTTACCTGGACGTCGTCACCGCTCAGCAGAACCTGCTGAATAACGAGCAGGAAGCCGCCGTGATTCAAGGCCAGCGGCTGGTGACCAGCGTGCTTCTAGTTAAAGCGCTGGGAGGTGGTTGGGATGCGTCGAGTCTTGCCGCAGTCCAGGTCAAGCCCAAGCTGAAGGATGTCGTCGCGCCCTGATGTTCTGCGCTCCGTACTAGATGGTGGCGGTGATTATTCTCTTGATTCCCTTGATGCGCGCTTCGTCTCGCCTATAGAACGTCCACTGTTTGATGCGCTTGGCGCGCACCAGCCCCGCGCGCTGCAAAACCTTCAAATGTTCGCTTGCGGTGGGCTGGCTGACCCTCATCTTCCTGGCAATAAACACGCCGCACACCCCGTCCTTGACCAGATCGCCGTAAACCTGGGGCGGGAAGTGCCCCCGCGGATTCTTTAGCCAGGAGAGAATTTGCCGGCGTCTTGCGCTGGAAAGTGCGGCGAGTGCAGGTTCGAGATTCATATAGACAATTAGCCAACTCCCTAAGTATACTAGCATGCGGAATGAAGCCAGGAAAGCACATCTTTCTCCCGACTGGTGATTCTGGCAACCGCGCCTGCCGCGCCCTAAATCTCGGAAAATGACTCCATGCCCGATACGCAGATCGATCGCGACCAAATCACGGCGGCGGAAAAAGTCATCCGCCCGCACATTCGCCGGACGCCCGTCATCGAAGCGAACGGCCGCGATTTCGGTCTCGATTCCTTCCCGCTTATTTTCAAACTCGAATTGCTTCAGCATTCCGGCTCCTTCAAGGCTCGCGGCGCCTTCGCGAACTTGCTGCTGCGAAAAATTCCTTCGGCGGGAGTGGTTGCGGCTTCAGGCGGAAACCACGGCGCAGCCGTTGCCTTCGCCGCGATGAAACTAGGCATTCCCGCAAAGATTTATGTGCCCACCGTCGCTTCGCCGGAAAAAATCGAGCGCATTCGGGGCTACGGCGCGGATCTCGTCGTGACCGGCGAACGCTACGAAGATGCTCTGGCCCCCAGCGAGCACTGGGCCGCTCAGTCGGGCGCGCTCACGGTGCACGCCTACAATCAGCCGGAGACGCTGCTCGGCCAAGGCTCCGTCGGTCTCGAGTTCGAGCAGCAGGCCCCCAATCTAGACTCGCTCCTCGTCGCTGTCGGAGGTGGCGGACTGGTCGGCGGCGTCGCGTCCTGGTATGCGAATCGCACCAAAATAGTAAGTGTCGAGCCCGAAGCCGCGCCGACGTTGCATAAGGCGTTGCAAGCCGGTCATCCGGTTGATAGTCCGGCAGGAGGCATCGCCGCCGATTCACTGGCTCCAAAGCGGGTCGGCGAGCTGATGTTTCCGATCGCGCAAAAATTTGTCAGCGACGCAATTCTCGTTCCCGATGAAGCGATCCAACAAGCCCAGCAAGCACTCTG
This sequence comes from Candidatus Acidiferrum sp., assembly GCA_035314345.1. Classification (GTDB taxonomy): domain Bacteria; phylum Acidobacteriota; class Terriglobia; order Acidiferrales; family UBA7541; genus Acidiferrum. Next base: position 29,781 of record DATFZQ010000197.1, on the reverse strand, counting down.
GAAGGTCCTGCGCATCGTTGCGGAACCTGGTGGTGCCGCTGCATTCGCAGCGATCCTATCCGGCCGCTACATACCTCAGCCTGGCGAACGCGTAGGCATCCTCGTCTGCGGTGGAAACACGGCCGTCGTCGATTTCTCTCGGACAAGTGGCGCCAAATCTGAAGACCACACATCACACTCTTCCAGCAAAGCGGTTCCGCAATCCAACACTGGAGACTGAAAATGTCTGTCTACGACAAATTAAATGCCCTAGGAATCTCTCTGCCTTCAGTCGCGCCCCCAGCCGCAGCGTTCTTGCCGTTCGTGCGTACGGGCAATTTGATCTTCGTCTCAGGGCACATCGCCAGGAAAGACGGGCAGCCCTGGACGGGAAAGCTCGGCGCCGATCTCACCACCTCTCAGGGGAAAGAGGCGGCAAGGGATATCGCCATCCAATTGATGGGAACACTCCACGCAGCAACCGGGGACCTAAACAAGATCGCTCGAATCGTGAAACTGATGGTGTTGGTGAATAGCGTTCCGTCTTTCACCGAACAGCATCTCGTGGCCAATGGCGCTTCCGAGCTCTTCGGCGAAATCTTCGGAGAGCGCGGCAAACATGCGAGAAGCGCCTTTGGCGTCGCTCAAATCCCACTCGGGTCCTGCGTCGAAATTGAATTGATCGCAGAACTCGTTTGAAATGCAGAACCACGCCTCAATACTTGATTGGCAAAAAATAGGACGAAGGAATCAGAGAGGTAACCGGTCGAGCGGCACGATGAACTGAACCCCGTCCACCTGTTTGGATTGGAGCCTTGCGTCGTTGGTCACAAACAAATCTACACGAGCGCAGGCTGCGCAAGCCAGCTGAATGGCGTCAGGAGGGCGCAGCGAGCGATCCCCGCGAAGCCGCGCGTAAACGAGGGCGGCCTTTTCTTCGAACGGAATCACGACTGCTGTTGTCGAGATCAACTTCTGGTAGTTCGAAGCAGCTGCCATGTCTCCTTTCTCCAACGGCTTAACGAGTATTTCACCCAGCGTGATCGCCGAGGTCAGCAATTGGTCACGCCGGGCTAACATGCGGCTTCTAAGTGCTGCGACCTCATTGGCAAGAGTTCCGGTGCCTTCGAAAAGATAAATGAAGAGATTCGTGTCCCAAAAAACGCGGCTCATTCCCATCCCTCACGAAGCCGCCGTACATAGTCATCAACCGGTTCGTCGGCCCACAGTTTTTTCCCTGATCCACGCGAGTTGAGTAGCAGATCGCTTTCGGCAAGATGGCGAGCCGCCTCCCTGGACCAATCCCGATACCACTCCAGAAGCTCAACATATCCAGAAGGTAGATCCGCGGGATCGGGCATGTTTTTTCCTCCTTCTCTATCGGGATGGTAGGTGTCGCTCTCGCGGTAGAGTCGGCGGCGGCCCTCGGAGGTCTCATAGAGTATCCGGTAACGGCCCGGATTCGGCGGGCGGTTGGCAACACAGTGCTGAACGATGTGAACGTAGACTCCGGGGCGCAGCGGCCTATGCAAGCCCACCTGTCGCACGCGCTCTACAATTTCCTCGATGGAAAAGTCGGTGGCAGCGGGACATTCGCGGTGGAGAAGAGCGGTGGCAATCCAAACTTCATCGGCAACTTTGACTTGCTGGAGAATTGATGCGCCCATGTATTCCTCTCTCCGAACTAGATATCATCTATCCGGAGAATTTACAACATTACATGTTCCTTGTCAAATCCTGTTATTCTCCTATAAGAACTCGTTAAGTCTATTACTTGCCGCATATTACGTGCGAGCCATTCGAGTGGGCAACCTTGTGCCCATTGGCACCGCGACCTAGTGCATTGTCGACGCGGCTTCGGAGTGGTTGGCTCAAGAAGGACAGGAAGAAAGTCTTACGCCTCGAAAGACCAGCGGCCGCCAACCATCGTCCGCTCGATGGGAATCGTGATTAGGGTTGACGAACTTTCTCGTAATGGGTCGCGTCCCAGCACGACAAGATCCCCAAGCTTCCCTGCTTCGATCGATCCTTTGAGTTTCTCTTCGTAGGAAGCGTACGCGCCATTCAAAGTGCCTACGCGAATGGCCTCTTCAATCGTGATGCGTTGCTTTGGTCCCCAAACGTTTCCTTTCGTGTCGATACGCGTCACCTCGGATTGCAAAGCCATCATCGGTTCAAATGGGCCGGGCGGATAATCGGAGGCTTGCGTCGGCCGAATCCCCGCGTCGATGAAACTGCGCAAAGCGAACATGTGGTTCAGCCGTTCTGCCCCGTAGTAGCGCATTTTTTCGCCGTGATAATAGACGTATGTCGAAAACGGTGTTGGTATCGCACCGAGCGTTTTCATGCGCGCGATCAACTCGTCATTCACCACGGTGCAGTGCTCCAGGCGGAAGCGTGGATCACGCCGCGGCGATTCTCGTTGCAGCCGTTCGTAGACGCGCAGCGTCGTATCGACTCCAACGTCGCCATTCGCGTGCGTCCCAATCTGCCACCCCGCAAGGTGCGCTTTGCGGCCATGCGTGTACATCTCTTCTTCGGTCATTACCAAGATGCCGTAATCGTTCGGCCGGCCTTCATACGGCGCGGAAAGCCGTGCAGTTCGTTCGGAAATCGATCCGTCGCAAACCAGCTTTATCGCACCAACGCGCACCCATTCATCTCCAAGTCCGGTTCGCACGCCGGCCGCGATCATCTCATCCAGATGGTGATAGTTGATGAAGCAGTACGCGCGATAGAGCAAGTCGCCTGCTTCGTGCGCGTCTTGATATGCGCGCAGGTCCAGTGGCGTGCCTTGCGCTTCCGTCGACGAGGTGATCCCGGTGCGCGCGAGCATCTTGGAAATGAGTTTCACTCCCTCGCGGCAATCGTCTCGTGTGAAATTCAACGGAATGACTTTGTCGAAGTAATCGTTCGCGCTCTCAGCAACGCGTCCGCTTAATTTTCCTGTCGTGGGATCATGGCTAATCTGTCCACCCGGCGGATCGGGCGTCTTCTCATCGATCCCTGCCTTGCAAAATGCCAGCGAATTGGCATATGCAGTGTGTCCGCCACGATGCTGGATGTGAACGGGATGGTCCGGCACGGCCGCATCCAAGTCGGCCATCGTCAAAGCTCGGCCTTCCTCCGTCTTCGTGTCGTCGTACTTAAATCCCAGCACCCATTCTCCCGCCGGCGTCTTTGCCGCGCGCTCACGTAGCGCGGCAAGAATCGCTTGAATCGAGCGCAGGTCGCAGTCCTCCATGCGCAAATGCAGCCTGCCGGCATCCGCGGGATGCGAATGCGCATCAATAAATCCCGGCAGAACCGTTTTTCCTCCAAGATCGATCTTTCGCACTCCCGCTCCTGCTAGATTCAAAACTTCGCTGTTACTTCCCACTGCGAGAAACCTGCCACGCGAAATCGCGACGGCTTCCGCGCGCGGTTCGGCCGCGTTCACCGTCCAGATGTTTCCGTTATGCAGAATAAGTTCGGGCTTTTCCTGCTCCAGCGGCAACAAGGTAAATCCTGCCATCGAGCCGAGAAACTCACGGCGTGTCGGTCCTTGAGTCATGGGTACCTTTCGTCAAGAGAAGATTGCCGCGAATCCTACGCCGCGCCGCTCGGCGCGTCAACGCGGGCCGGTTTCCTGTCGCCGGTTTCCGGCCAAATCCCACCTCTTGACAGCCTAGCCTTTTTTGCTTATAGGTAGAACTTCTAGGCTTAAACAGTAGAACTTCTAGGTGTCCACATGGCTCAAGAAAAATCGGAGTTCCTCAAAGGAACTCTCGACATGTTAATCCTCAAAATCGTCGCGCTCGGCCCCATTCACGGCTATGCCATCTCCCAACGCATCCAGCAAATCTCCAAGGATTTCTTTCAAGTTCCGCAGGGATCGCTCTACCCTGCCCTGCACCGCCTCGAGGACCGCGGCTGGCTCACGGCCGACTGGCGCGAATCGGAAACCGGACGCGACGCAAAATTTTATACGCTTACGCGAAAAGGCCGTCGGCAGTTGGAAACCGAACTCGTGTATTGGGAGCGGCTCTCCGATGCTGTAGCCCTGATCCTGCGAACCGCAGAATAGGAGGTGCTTCCGTGCACTGGCTCCGCCGTCTTTTCCGCAAAGAGCAATCCGAAAAGCAACTCGACGCCGAGCTCCGCGACCATCTCGAACGCCAAATCTCAGACTACATCGCCGCAGGCATGTCTCCCGAAGAAGCCCGCCGCCGCGCCCACCTCGATTTCGGCGGCCTCGAATCCATTAAGCAGCAAACCCGCGAATCCCGCCGTGGCAATTTCCTTGAAACCCTCTTTCAAGACCTCGCCTATGGCGTGCGCATGCTCAAGAAGTCCCCGTCACTGACGATCATCGTCGTAATCACACTTGCGCTGGGCATGGGCGTCAACACCGCGATTTTTAGCGTGCTCAATGGATGGCTCTTTCGTCCTCTGCCGGTGCGAGCGCCGGAGCAAATCCACGTTTTGGCTTTCTCACAAGATCACAACGGCTCCAATTTCTCTTACCCTGATCTTCTCGATTTTCGGAAACAGTCGGAAGTGTTCTCCGATCTTTTCGCTTATGGATTATCTGTCGCCGGGCTCAGCGCCAACGGAACACCGCGCGAATTTGGTTACAGCAGTGTCACAGGAAATTATTTTTCGGCCTTGGGGGTCACGCCAGCGCTTGGCAGGTTTTTCCTGCCGGACGAAGGTGAGACGCCGGGCGCTCCTCTTCTCATCGTTCTTGGGAACTCCTATTGGCAAAAGAATTTTGGCAGCGATCCAGGCGTCGTGGACATACAGGTTCTGGTGAATGGTCGGCCGGCAACGATCATTGGCGTTGCCCCCAAGGATTTTCACGGAACTCTATTTGCGATAGAAATGGATGGCTACCTGACTTTGAACGCCATGGCCATGGCGAAAGAGTCCAGCCAATTCTGGACGGACCGGCGCGACCGGCGCTTGATCGTTCTCGGAAGGCTGAAACCAAACCTCTCCGCCTCTCAAGCCACAATGTCATCAGACATCACCGCCCAGCGTCTGGCGGCTCAATATCCGTCGACAAACAAAGATGTCACGATTCGTGTTATCCCCGAGCGACTTGCTCGACCGGCCGTCTTTGTCTCGAGCTTCGTTCCCTTCATTGCCGGTCTCTTTTTTGTTCTTGCGGGTTTCGTTTTGTTGCTGGCGTGTATGAACGTTGCGAATATTCTTTTGGCGCGAGCGGCCGCGCGCCAGCGTGAGATGGCCATTCGTTCCGCTTTGGGCGCGGGCCGCAGCCGCCTCTTGCGTCAAATGCTCACCGAGAGCCTTCTTCTCTCCTTGCTCGGCGGGATCCTGGGCGTGCTTTTCGGCAAATGGGCGATCAAAGCGAGCGGCTCGGCTCTTCATTCGGTGACCACCACCACAAATTTTGCTTACAAAATGGATTGCAGCCTGGATTGGCGCGTTTTTTCCTACACACTCTCGGCGGCGATTCTAACCGGCGTTCTGGTCGGCCTCTTATCGGCGCGTCGCGCCAGTCGCGCCGAGGTGAATGACATTCTGCAAGGAGGCGGGCGAGGCGACTCGTCCGTGCGGGGTGGCTCTCGCATACGCAGCGCCCTGGTGGTTGCGCAGGTAGCGGGGTCGCTCATCCTCCTGATTGTCGCGGGACTTTTTGTTCGTAGCCTCCGGCAGACCGAGCGGATGTACCTCGGATTCGATCCTGATCACGTTTTGAACGTGATGTTGGATCCGCAACAAATCGGTTACGACGAAATCCATGCAGAAGCGTTTTATCGCGAACTTGAAAGCAGGGCCAGCGCAATGTCCGGAGTCGAATCGGCCAGTCTTTCTTTTGCTGTGCCTCTCGGAATTCCTGGCCGTGTGGGATTCGTTTCTGTGGAAGGTCATCCGCTGGTTGCCGGCCAGCAGCCGCCAGAGACTTCTTTCAATAGTATTGATCCCGCTTACTTTGCAACGATGCGCATTCCCATTCTGCGTGGCCGCGCTTTCGCCGATTCAGACAACGAAGCAGCGCCGCAAGTCGCCATCGTGAATCGGACTATGGCCAAGAAACTATGGCCAAACGAAGATCCGGTTGGCAAGCGTTTCCGATGGGCTGGTGAAAGCGGGCCTTATGTCGAAGTGATTGGCGTCGTGCAGGACGGGCAATACTTCTTTCTTTCACCGGATTCTCAGCCCTACTTTTATCTTCCCCTCGCGCAAAATTTCAGCTCGCGGCTGTCGCTTCAGATTCGGTCTTCTATCCCACCTGAATCGCTCGGGGTCGCTGTACAAGAGCAGGTCCGCGCCCTTGCGCCGGATTTGCCCATCATTGACCTCCGCACCATGCAACAAACTGTGCGCGGACTCGGCGGGTTGTTCGTCTTTCGTCTAGCCGCTTCTCTGGCTGCGGCCTTGGGATTCCTGGGTCTTACGCTCGCCGTCATCGGCGTTTACGGAATCGTTTCGTTTGGAATTGTCCAGCGTACGCGAGAAATGGGCATTCGCGTGGCACTTGGTGCCGACCGCAACGACATTCTGAAGCTCGCTCTTGGCACGGGACTCGCGCTGATAAGCGCGGGAGTTATTCTTGGCGTAGCCTCCTCATGGGCCCTCACTCGCGCAATGGCCAAGCTGTTAATCGGCGTCAGTGGATCAGACCCAGTTACTTACGCTACGGCAGTAGTCGTTATTTCTGCCGTCGCACTATTCGCGTGCTGGATCCCCGCCCACCGCGCGACGAAAGTGGATCCGCTAGTCGCTCTCCGTTACGAATAAGCATTGGCAGGCAAGCGACCCTGCAAGCATTCTGTTGGCGGTCACGTAAGGTCGAGTCCGGCATCGATGCTCTTGGATGATGCGTCTTTTGTCGTATTGACATCATCTGTCCTTCATGGCATCATTAGAAAATGAGAACCACGCTCTCCTTGGACGATGATGTTCTTCAGGAAGTGAGGGCATACGCCAAGAGCCGGGATGTTGCCATCGGCAAGGCCGTTTCAGACCTGGTGCGCCGGGGATTGCACGCACCTTTGCGGACCCGTATTGTCAACGGCTTTCACGTCGCAGACTTGCCCCCCTGTTCAGAGCGGGTAACCGCTGAGGACATCAAGAGGCTTGAGGACGAGATATCTTGAACGCTGCTTTTCTGCTAGACGTGAATGTTCTTGTCGCAATGGCTTGGCCGCACCATGTGGCGCACGAAAAGGTCCAAGCGTGGCTCTCGCAGCATGCGTATGAGGGGTGGGCAACCTGCCCCCTGACGCAGACAGCCTTCGTGCGGATACTCTCTAATCCCTCTTTCTCTCAAAACGCGCTCAGCCCGAGCGATGCTCTTGTGCTTCTGAAGGCGAACCTTGCCCATCCCGCGCACAAGTTCTGGGCGGATGAGATCAGCTTCACCCAAGCACTTGAACGACTCACCGCGCGGCTGGCGGGCCATCAGCAAGTGACCGATGCCTATTTGTTGGGACTTGCGATGCATAAGCAGGGGAAGCTCGCGACAATGGATCGGGCCATTATAACCTTGCTGCGCGAAACGAACCTCGAACGTGAAGTCGTCGAGCTGGTGTGACGGGCGCTACCCCGGCGGCCAGCGGAATTGGCGGCCGCCGAGCAAGTGCAGATGCAGGTGAAACACGGACTGGCCGGCGCCAGTGCCATTGTTGAAGACCGTGCGGTAACCATCAAGCAGATTGCGCTCTCGAGCGAGCTGCGCGGCGACCAGGTGCAATTTGCCGATCACCGCTTGATCTTCGTGCGTGGCGTCGTCAAGCGAAACAAAATGTTTTCGCGGCACAAGCAGGATGTGCGTGGGAGCCTGCGGGCTGATGTCCTCAAACGCAAAAATATCGGGATCTTCGTAAACAATCTTGGACGGAATTTTCTTCGCGGCGATTTTACAGAACAGGCAGTCAGCGCTCATCAGTTCCCTCCCGAAGGTGTCGCTTCATCCAGACGCACAACGATTGGTGTAACTCCCTCGCGGTTGCGCAGCTGCTCTCCGAATTGGCGTGCGGCGTCTTCGCCGGACACTTTGCCGACTCGAACGCGGTAGAAGGTGCCGTCAGGCGAATCGTACTGCTGAATGAAAATCGGCGAATACGAGAGATTCAAACGGTCGCGCAATCTCTGCGCGTTGCCCTGATCGCGAAACGCGCCGATTTGCACCGTAAAGAATCCGCCGGTGGGATCGATACCCTGCGTGAGAACTTCCACGCGCACGGGCACGACGCCCGGGCCGATCGATTCAATCTCGCGCGCCGCGGCGAGCGAAAGATCGATGATACGATTGTCGACAAACGGCCCGCGATCGGTGATGCGAACCGTCGTGGATTTGCCGTTGTGAAGATTCGTCACGCGCACCACGGTTTCAAACGGCAGCGTTCGGTGTGCCGCCGTCAGCTTGTACATATCGTAGATCTCGCCATTCGAGGCGCGCCGCCCGTTGAATGGCACCCCGTACCAGGAAGCATTGCCTTCTTCGAAGTAACCTGCTGGCGCGGGGCTCTGCGACGGCTTTCCCCGTTTCGGCGCACGGGCGCCCGGAGGCGTCGCAGGTGTTGTCGACGGTTCAGCATCTGTGGAGCGTTTGGTGGATTCAATCGTGTCCGGCGATGCGGTTGACGGTGGCGAAGGAGCAGGCTGCCCACCCGCTGTGACATGGCGCGAGGCGCATCCCCCAATAATGGCAAGCAGGAAAAAGCAAGCGAGGTGTGATAGAACGCTGAAGGGAAAGTTCAGCGGATGGAGAAAGCTCGATCGGCGGCGCGTGCCCTTGGAGCAAGTCACAAGTTGGCTCGCATCATGGCTGCGATGGCGGTTTCTGTGCATCCCGTTCGGCACGGGCCGCTGTGCGCGATTCGAGCTTGGTAGCGAATTGCGAGAATTTTTCTGACACTTCGCGCAGAAATGTGGCCGTGCGCTTTTCCGTTTCGGGTGCAACTTCTTTATCGATATAGTTGCGAAGGCGCGTTAGTTCTTCGTCGATGCGGCGGCCGAATTCCTCGAATTTGTCCATGGTAATGGTCACGGCTCCTCGTTCACGGTAAAAAGCTGCGAATTCTGTATTATAGGAACGCGGTGCGTGGCTCGCAAGGAGGAGAATTGGCGCTTTCGTATGTGTGGCAGCGACGTTTGGAGCGCTGGAAGAGTTTCGTGCGGGGATTTTTTGGGGGCGGCGGCGAACAGCAGCCCAGGCCGCAGATTTGCCCTGCCTGCGGGTCGCTGGTGGGCATCACCGCGACGAGATGCCACGTTTGCGGCACGAGTCTGCGCTTTTCTCTCGCCGCTCTCAGCAAGAAGTTTTCGGGAATCTTCGGCGAGCACGAAGCGCCCGTGACCTCTGCACTTTTGATCGCAAACTTTGTGATGCTCGGTGTCAGTTGGCTTGCATACGCTGCCGTTGGCCGGGGAGGAGGCCTCACCATTTTGTGGGGACTGTCCGGTGAGCCCCAATACCGCCTCGGTGCGAGTTACGGCCCGGCGATTTTTTTCTTGAACGAATGGTGGAGACTGGTCACCGCGATGTTTCTCCACGGCGGACTGATTCACATCGGCTTCAACATGATGGCGTTGATGCAATTTGGTCCGACCATTGAAGAACTGTACGGCTCCGCGCGGTACTTGTTTATCTATGTGTTCACGGGGGCGTTTGGATTCCTGTTGAGCGCGTTTACCGGGCACTTCTCGTTGGGCGCAAGCGGCGCATTGTTAGGCCTTGTAGGAGTCATGCTCGCGGTCACGTCAAAGCGAGGGGGCGCCTACATGCGCGATTTGCGTTCGCGGCTGATTAGCTCGGTTGTCATTCTGTTCGTACTGGGCTTTTCTGGTTTCATGGCCATGGACAATTGGGCGCATGGTGGCGGCCTGGCAGCTGGGTTCATTTTGGGGAAGATGTTCGCAGACAGGCAGCCCATGAATGCTGGTGAACGCCGGAGAGCCCACATTTTAGGATGGCTTGCGGGGCTCGTGATTGTCGCGAGCTTTGTATTGATGATTGTGCACTACCGCGATCCCACTCCGTTTTCGCAGCAGGGTTCTTCCCTGGAAGTTGGCAGGTGCGTATCGGCTGTTTCGGCAACTCATCCCACGCCGGGAGGCAATTCCTGTACTCTGTAAAAGAACAGAGTTCACACCCAGCTTATGAATCCGCATTCCATCATCGTCGTAAGTTTGCACACACCCAAAGAGAAGGTTTGGGGCGAGCTGCTGGATATTAATCCTTCCGGCGTGACGCTTCGAGGTATCGATCTGAATTCGTTCGACCATTTTATCCGCCAGATTAACGAGCCCGACGGCGAACGTATCGGGTTTCCGACGATTTTCTTTCCTATGAACCGGGTCGAACGCGTGTCGCTCGATGAGCCGAGCGGCTCCATTCCTTCAATGAATGAGCTTTTCGCGCGCAAGATCGGCCGCTCGCTTACCGAATACCTCTCGCAATTCGCGTGACTCGATTTCCACGACAACATTTGGATGACATAAATTGCATGACAAGGGCCGCCGGAACTGCGCTATCCTGAATTGTAATGAAAGGCCGCATCTGGACGGTTCCCAACCAAATCACTTTGCTTCGACTCGGCTTCCTGCCGTTCTTTCTTATTCTCATTTCCTATGAGCGTTATAAATGGGCTTTACTGGTGCTTGTTATCGCGGGGCTGTCGGACGGCATCGACGGGTTGCTCGCGCGCAGCCTGAATCAGCGGTCGTCTCTCGGCGCTTATCTCGATCCGATCGCCGACAAGCTGCTGCTATCGTCTTCGTTCATCATTCTGGCGTTTAAGAAGCAGATCGCGTGGTGGCTTACAATCATCGTTTTCAGCCGCGACATACTGATTCTTGTCGTGGCCGTGGTGATTCTGCTCATTTCCGGTTACCGGCCATTTCCGCCCAGCATCTACGGCAAAATGACCACGGCTTTTCAGATCATTCTCGTTTTCACCGTCGTTTTTTCCGCTGCTTATCCTGACTTCCATCTCAGAAAGATCATCCATCTGCTTGTTTATGGCGTGACTTTTTTCAGCATCTTTTCCGCGCTTCATTATTCCTTCAGCACGGCGCGGCATCTCAGCAGTTCTTCTTCGTAAGAAAAAACATTTACACGGAGTTCGTAGAGAACACAGAGGGCACAGAGAAGAACGTCTGCTTTCGATCAAACCGGCATTGGTCTAGGACCGGCTGCAGGAATCCACAATTTAGGCTCGGTCAGAGATTGAACCTGTTTTAGGGTGGCGTCTGGGGCTAGCTCGCGGAGGACGAGGCCTTCGGGAGTGACGTCGATGAAGGCGAGCTCGGTGACGATGTGATCGACGACTTCCACGCCGGTGAGTGGGAGGGTACACTTTTTCAGGATTTTCGGTTTGTTGTCGCGCGTAGCGTGCTCCATGGCGATAAAGACGCGTTTGGCGCCGGCAACGAGATCCATGGCGCCACCCATGCCTTTGAGCATTTTGCCGGGAATGGCCCAATTCGCCAGAGTTCCCTTTTCGTCAACTTGCAGCGCGCCGAGTACAGTGAGATCAACGTGGCCGCCACGAATCATGGCGAAGGAATCTGCGGAAGAAAAATAAGATGTGCCGGGAAGTTCGGTGACGGTTTCTTTGCCGGCGTTGATAAGGTCGGGGTCGACTTCGGAATCGAGCGGATACGGGCCGACACCTAACATGCCATTTTCCGATTGAAGAATCACGTCCATGCCTCTCGGAACATAGTTGGCGACTTGCGTCGGCATGCCAATGCCGAGATTGACGTAATAGCCGTCGCGCAGTTCGCGAGCGATGCGGCGCGCGATGCGTTCGCGTTTTTGTTCGTCGGTTAGAGGCATCGGAAGTTCACAGTCGACAGTTTATAGTTAAAGGCCAAAACTCAAAATAAATGCGCCGGGCTAAAGCCCGGCATCTACAAGGGCTTACCGAAATTTCTTCTCGAACCTTGGCAATGTCGCGGCCAGTACCTGGCCGACGATGGCAAGGCTACGCGCATCCACCTTGTCGAGCGTGTCTTGCGGCGTATGCCAGTAGGTGTCTCGGACGGAAAAGTCGATGAGGTCGCAGCCGGCGACGCCCCTGCGAATGAACGAAAAGTGGTCGTCACCGCCAACGGCATAGTCTTCGTTGACGAAATTGTTTTTGTAGCCAAGTTGCGCGGCGGTGTCCCAGATGAAATCCGTGAGCCACCGAGTGGAACCCGTGTCGCGCGTGATTCTGACTTTTGCGGGGCCAATCATGTCGGCCAGGATCATGGCTTTGGTGCGCTTGAGTTCGCCGGAAAGTGCCATTTGCGCGGCCAATTCGCGGCTGCCGTAGGTATTGTTGTTATCCTTCCATTGAATGCTGGCCTTATCGGTCCAATTGCCTTGTGCCTCTTCACCGTCGAAAAAGACTATCCAGACGTTGAGCGAATTTTTTCGTGAGCAGAACAAACGCGCGAGCTCGAGCATAGTTCCCGTGCCGGAGCCGCCATCGTCGGCGCCGACAAAGTTGGGAATACGCACTGTGTCGTAGTGCGTGGTGTAGAGAACGATGCCGGGATTGGCGCCGGGAAGCTTGACAAGAATATTTTTCATCGCAAGATTGCCAAGTACGCTCGATCCGTGGAAGTCATGCTCATCTACGGGGCACCCGTAGCTCTTTAGCTGGCCGATGATGTAAGCCTGCGCGCGGTGAATTCCGTCGGATGCGGGCGGCCTTGACCCGATTTCCACGAGATGGCGGACATGCTCGTAGGCGCGTGCACCATCGAATTCTGCCGGTGATTCAGCACGAAGTTGCGGCATCAGCACGAGCAAGAGGGTGGTTGAAATAAGCAGCGCGAAAGTACAGCGCGGTGTCATGATTTCCTTGTGGTGCGGCGCTCGATGCGTTTTTCGTATGCGGCGCCTTTCAGGATGGCGTCTACGAAGATGCCTGGGGTGTGAACCTGATCTGGCGGGAGCTGGCCAAGCTCAACTAGCTGTTCGACTTCGGCGATTACGTAATCTGCGGCGGTGGCCATCATGGGATTGAAGTTGCGCGCGGTTTTGCGATAGACGAGATTGCCCCAGCGATCACCCTTCCAGGCTTTGATGAAGGCAAAGTTGCCGCGAATGGCGTGCTCGAGGACGAACTGGCGGCCGTCAAAATCGCGGGTTTCTTTGCCTTCGGCAACCATGGTGCCGACACCTGTTGGGGTGTAGAACGCGGGGATGCCTGCGCCGCCAGCGCGGAGACGTTCAGCCAGGGTGCCTTGCGGATTCAGCTCGACTTGCAGTTCGCCGCTAAGGACGAGTTGCTCGAAGAGCTTGTTTTCGCCGACGTAGGTGGAGATCATTTTTTTGACTTGGCGATTTTGCAGGAGGACGCCGATGCCGAAGTCGTCGATGCCGGCGTTGTTGCTGACGATGGTCAGATTCTTTGTGCCTTTGCGGCGGACGGCGGCGATCAGGTTTTCGGGGATGCCGCAGAGGCCGAAGCCACCCATGAGGATGGTGGCGCCATCGCCCAGCTTTTCGATGGCGGCGTCATCAGATGAGATGCGCTTGTCCAAGAGTGCTCCTCGGCGAACTCGGCAGTGTACTGCAAGATGGAACTAACGACGTAAAGAAGTAGCAACGTAACGAATCGTGGAGGCACGATCACATTTTAGAGGCTCGGTAACAAGAGCTGGGTCCCCTCCCCCGGTTTTTTTGTAAACGTTGCATCTAAAGGACTTAGTTTTTCTATAGGTCCAGGCGTCTGACCAAAATGAAAATGGCGGCTAGTATGCCGCCGCATGAGTCAAATCGCAAAATTCCCTGAAATTAGGATAGCACCTAGGAGTTTCTTGTCAAGGCATAGGACACACAGCCACACAGCCGAGGGTAGTCGAAGCCGGGTCGGGATGGGACGGGGGAGTGGGGGAGTGGTTTGGTTGTAGCTTTAATCAGAAATATCGATATTATAGTGGGATTTAATTCATGGTCGAGGATGGTCCTGATGAAAATGAATGAGTTATGGCGTTTAGGAAGCAGAGCTTCCGCGACGATTGGATTGGGTGCGCTCGCCGCGTGTGTGGCGGCAGTTCTGGGATTGGCCACAACTGTCTATGCCCAACACCGGATGCACGGACAGCCAGTAAAAGAGGATCGGAACCATCCGTGGATGAATGCCAGCCTTTCGCCGGACGAGCGGGCGAGCATGGTGCTGAAGGAAATGACGCTCGATGAGAAAATCGATCTACTGCACGGAATGGGCATGCCGGGATGGCCTCGCGAGGTGCAGAATCCGGAGCCAGAACTGGGAAATGGCGGCGCGGGATTTGTGCTTGGCGTGCCTCGGCTGGGGATTCCGTTTATTCAGGTGAGCGATGCGGCGTACGGCGTGCGGAGCAGCGCGGAGAATGGGCGGTATTCGACGGCGATGCCTTCGAACCTCGGTGCAGCAGCAAGCTGGGATACCGAGGCGGCGTGCGCGTACGGAATCGTGATCGGAAAGGAACTGCGCGGGCAGGGATACAACATGACGCTGGGCGGCGGCGTAAATATCACGCGCGAACCGAGGAACGGCAGAACGTTTGAATATTTGGGCGAGGATCCCATCCTAGCGGGAACACTGGTCGGAAATTTGATGAAGTGCGAGCAGGCGCAGCATGTGATTGGCGACATCAAACACTACGCGGTGAACGATCAGGAAAGCGGGCGGAATGAAGTGGACGCGATTATCAGCAAGCGCGCGATGCGGGAAAGCGATTTGCTGGCGTTTGAGATTGGCGTGGGGATTGCGGACCCCGGCGCGGTGATGTGCTCGTACAACGCCGTGAACGAGGATTTTGCTTGCGAGAATAAGTATTTGCTGACGGATGTCTTGAAGAAAGAGTGGGGATTCAAAGGATTCGTGGTTTCGGATTGGGGCGGAACGCATAGCACGGTTAAGGCTTCCGCAGCAGGCTTGGACAATGAAGAACCGCTCGATGAGTTTTTTGGGGCGAAGCTGAAGGCGGCGGTAGAGGCGGGCAAAGTCTCGATGGCAGAGCTCGACGACCACGTGCGACGCGTGCTGCGGTCTGAGTTCGCGAGCGGGATTGTGGATTTTCCGACGCAAAAGAGCGTAGTGGATGTTGAGGGTAACCTGGCGACGGCGCAAAAGGTTGAGGAACAAAGCGCCGTGCTGCTGAAGAACAACGGGCTCTTGCCACTCAGTGCGGGAGCTGTGCGCTCGATAGCGGTCATTGGGCCTCACGCAAATGAGGGCATGATGTCGGGCGGCGGGTCCGCGCAGGTGGACGCTCCGGGGAGGCCGTCAGCGGGATGGCAGGCGCAAGTGTGGTTTCCGCCATCGCCTATAAAGGTGTTGCAAGCCAAATTCCCGGGGGCGAAGGTGCAGTTTGACTCGGGCGCGAATCCGGCGAGCGCAGCTGCACTGGCGAAGAATTCGGAGGTTGCGATCGTGTTCGCGTATCAGTGGGAAAGCGAAGGAATGGACTTACCGAATCTGTCGCTGCCCGTGAAGCAGGACGAAATCATCGACGCCGTAGCGGCGGCGAATCCTAAAACGATCGTGGTGCTGGAGACGGGAACAGCAGTGACGATGCCGTGGGTAGACAAAGTGGGGGCAGTTTTGGAAGCGTGGTATGCGGGCAGCAGGGGCGCGGATGCCGTCGTGAACATTTTGAGCGGCGACGTGAATCCGAGCGCGAAGCTGCCGATGACGTTTCCCAAGAGCGAGGCGGATTTGCCGCACCCGAAGCTGACGCAGCCTGGGCCGGGGCAGACAGGTGAAGAAGCGGTGATGAAGACGGGCGAGGCGAAGCCGACGTTTACCGTGCACTATGACGAGGGGTTGAAGGTTGGTTACAAGTGGTATGACGCGGAGAAGAAGGCGGTGCTGTTTCCATTCGGACATGGGTTGTCGTACACAACCTTTGCTTATTCCGGGTTGAAAGTTACGGTGGGAAAAGAGACGGCTGTGAGCTTCACTTTGAAGAACACGGGAAAACGTGACGGAGCGGAGATTGCAGAAGTGTATGCAGCGCTGCCTGCCAGCGCGGACGAGCCGCCGAAACGATTGGTGGGATGGAGCAAAGTGTGGCTGAAGGCGGGCGAGAGCAAAGACGTGAGCGTGAGCGTCGATACGAAGTACTTGTCGATTTACGATGAGTCCGCCGGCGGGTGGAAATTGGTGCCTGGCGGCTACACGTTTATGGTGGGCGGATCGTCGCAGCTGCTGCCCCTGAGTGCGAAGGCCGACCTGAAACAGTAAAGAAAAATTGAAATGAAGGGAGTAGCTGGGCCGTGGTGTGCGCGGACGGCTCCCGCTCTTACGAAAAACTAAGGCGATTCATGCTAAAACCCGGAGGCAACAACGCGGTTGGAATCAGTGTTTGCCAACCGGGAAAGAGCCTCCCATGTGCGTGAATGCCTCAGGCAGCGGTAAAGCGCTGCTTTCAAGCAACTCAATTTGGACAATCTTGATTGGCAATGCTTCGCGGCCCTACGCGATAGTGATTTGTGCCGCGCTGCTGGCGTGGTGTCCTGCGGGGCGTGCGCAGGAGACCAATGCGGCGCCTGCATCGGCCGAGGAGGTCAAAGAGTTGCGCGAGGCAGTGAAGAGCTTGGTCGCGCGCGTGACGGAATTAGAAAGCGCGCTGAAACAACGACAGCCTGCATCCCCCGAAAGAGTCGAGAGAAACGCGTTCGTTGCCGGCGCTGTGCCAGCGGCTAGCGGATACGCGGCAACAGCTTCGCCGGCAACCGCGTCCATCACCCGCGCGGGGACAGCAACAACTTCAGTGGCAATTGCGCCTGCGCAAAGCGCTGTTCAGGAGGTACCCAAGGAACAGATAAACGCTGTGGATCGAGGGATTCTCGACTATCTGCACGGCGCTACGCTGAATTTCGCCGTGGATGAGTATTATGAGTACAACTTTAACGACCCCGTGGGGCGCGTGAACGCGCTGCGGGCGTACGACGTTCTCAGCAACAACATCAGTTTGAATCAGGCAGATTTGGTGTTCGAACGCGCTCCGGATGTTGACGCGGGGCGGCCGTTCGGACTCCGCCTGGACCTGCAATACGGCCAGGCCACCGACACTTTGCAAGGAAATCCCACGAACGAACCAAGGCCGACAATCTACCAAAATATATATCAGGCTTACGGGACGTACGTGCTGCCCATCGGCAATGGGCTGACCGTGGATGTCGGAAAATTTGGAAGCTCGATCGGAATCGAAGGAAACTACACCAAAGACCAGATGAGTTATTCGCGTTCTTACTGGTTCGATTATCTGCCGTTCTACCACATGGGCTTGCGGGCCACCTTTAAAGTAGACGATAAGCTGACATTGAACTATTGGCTGGTCAATGGCACGAACCAGGCGGAAGCCACCAACGGGTATAAGGATGAATTGTTCGGGTTCACGGCCACGCCGAACAAGAAAATTACGTGGAATGTGAACTACTACATTGGACAGGAGCATCCCGACCGAGTTGTAGTGTCGTCGAGCGGGCCGATACCTGTGCAGCCGGGGCTCACGTTTCAGGCGATTACGCCTGCGCCAAACGGCAAGCTGCACATTTTTGACAGCTACGTGAACTGGCAGGCGGCGCCGAAGCTGACGTTTGCGCTGGAGGGCGATTACGTGATCGAGAGAGAGTGGCAGAACACGGTTACAGCTCTGGGGCAGTCGTCAGCGCCTTCGCACGTCATTGGAGGTGCAGGCTACGCGAAGTACCAATTCTCGCCAAAGTTTGCCGTGGCGGGGCGGGCGGAGTACTTGTCGGATCGTGGCGGGCTTTTCAGCGGGATTACGCAGGCTTTGAAAGAAACTACTTTGAGTTTCGATTACAAGCTTTCCGATGGATTTTTGATGCGATACGAGTGGCGGAGGGATTTCTCGAACCAGCCGTCCTTTTTCACGGATAAGACGGGCGTGCTTAGCAAGGAACAGCAGACTCTCGGCGTCGGGATTGTTTGGTGGGTGGGGCGGAAGGAAGGGGCTTGGTAGACGGAAGTTAAAGCGGCGCGGCGGAGGCTGCGGTCTGCGGGGCGGGCACAGCGGGCACGGCCCTTCGAAGCCCCCTTCGTTCCTCGGGACAAGCAGGGTAAACGTGTCGAGCCGCTACAAGCTGCGCAGGAGTTTGTAGAGTTCGTTGGCGGCGTCGAAGTCGGCTTCGAGGTCGCGGGAGGCCAGGCGTTCGCGGAGGTCGTCTAGGCGGCGAGCGAAGAGGTCGAGGGCGGCGGAGAGGACTTCTTTGTTGGTAAGGACGATGTCTCGCCAAGTGGAATAAGGGCTGCCGGCTAGGCGGAGGGAGTCACGGAGACCGGGGCCGGCTAGCGTGATAGGCAGGCCGTTTTCGTCGAGATGATCGTAGAGGAAGGAGCCGAGGGCCACGGCGGCTAATTGCGGGAGATGAGAGGCGAGGCCGACGGCGTAGTCGTGTTGTTGGGCGCCAAGCCAGAGGGGACGAGCGCCGATTTTCTCCAGGATTTTCACAAACGCAGAGATGCGTGGATCAGTTTGATCGGAAGAAGCGCCGATTAGGGCGTAAGTGTTGTTGCGGAAGAGGTCGGCGTCGGCGTGGGCGATGCCGGACAGTTCCCTGCCTGCCATCGGATGGCCACCGAGGAAAAGTTTTGTGGAACCGTCGGGAAAAAGATCGGCGGCATCCTCGGTGATGCGGACTTTCGTGCTGCACGCGTCTGTGGTCAGGGCGTTGGGGGCGGCCAAGCGCGCGATTTCCGGTAGGAGATCGAGAGTGGCCCCGATGGGTAGGGCAATGTAAACAAGATCCGCGCTTTCCAGGGCAGGAGCGAGGTCGGCGGAGAAGGCGGCATCGACTGCGTTGCGAGATTGTGCTTCTTGGAGGACTTCCAGGCGGTCCCAGCCTGTGATGTGAATATCGGTGGTGTATTTCCGCAGGGCTAGTGCGAAGGAGCCGCCGATTAAGCCGGTGCCAAGGATAGTGACGCGATTGATGACGTGGACGCTGGGCATGAATCAGGCCATGCGGCGGCCGATGGCTGGGGCGATGATGCGAAGCTCGGCCATGAGCTGGGTAAAGGAGTCTGGGTGGAGCGATTGCGCGCCGTCGGAGAGGGCGTGATCGGGGTCGTTGTGGACTTCGATTAACAGGCCGTCCGCGCCTGCGGCTACCGCGGCGCGGGCCATGGGGGGAACTTTGTCGCGGCGGCCGGTGCCGTGGGAGGGATCGGCAAGCATCGGCAGGTGCGAAAGTTTTTTGATCACCGGGATGGCAGCAATGTCGAGCGTGTTGCGCGTGTAGGTCTCAAAGGTGCGAATGCCGCGTTCGCAGAGAATGACGTTGTAATTGCCGCCGGCGAGGATGTATTCGGCGCTCATGAGGAGCTCTTCCATGGTGGCGGACATACCGCGCTTGAGAAGAACGGGTTTGCGGACTTCGCCGAGGGCGCGGAGAAGAAAGTAATTCTGCATGTTGCGCGCGCCGACCTGAAAAATGTCCACATAGCCGAGCATCATCTGGATTTGCGAAGCGTCCATAACCTCGCTGATCGTGAAGAGACCGAATTTATCGGCGGCTTCGCGCATGAGCTTGAGGCCTTCCTCGCCGAGGCCCTGGAAGGCGTAGGGCGATGTCCGCGGCTTGAAAGCGCCTGCGCGGAGAATTTTTGCGCCGGCCTTCGCGACGCTTTCCGCGATGGAGTGAATTTGTTCGCGGGATTCGACGGAGCAGGGGCCTGCAGCCACGACAACTTCATTGCCGCCGATTTTCACGCCTCGGCCAAGATCGACGATCGTGCCTTCAGGCTTGAACTGTCGGCTGGCTAGCTTAAACGGCTGCGTGATGCGCATGACTTCGCGCACGCCTTCGAGCAGCTCAAAATCGCGGTGATCGAAATCGCGATGGACGCCGACCGCGCCGAGAACCGTGTGCGATTCACCCGTGGAGCGGTGAACGTTGAAGCCTGAGGCGACGAGGCGATCGATGACCTGCTGGATTTGCGAGTCGCTGGCGCCTTCTTGCATGACGATGACCATGGTTAGTCCTGATTCCCTTTCGATTGCCGCGAATTCTACACAGCAAAGATGCCGGGCTGAAGCCCGGCGCTACGACTACTGTCCCTGTTAAGACCGAGCAAACCGATCATTCATTCCCGCCTTTGTTCTGCTTGCCGTCGGGATGCATGGCGTTGCGCTCGGCGGCGCGGGCTTCGTCAATGATGCGCTCAAAGAGGCGGCGGATCGCGGCGTCCGTTAGAGGGCCGGGATTAGCACGTTCGGCGTTGGCTAGGACTTCGTTCTCGCGGTCCGGTTGGTAGAGCGGGATGTTGGCTGCCTGCTTCAACTTGCCGATTTCGAGGGCGCAGTGCGAGCGCTCGTTCAAGAGCTCGACGAGTTTTTTGTCGATTTCGTCGATGCGGCGGCGCCAGTCACTGAGGTTCATGGAGCCACCTCGCGGCGGGAAAGGCCGTGCCGGGCGGCTTCTTTTAGCGATCGGATGCATGCGCTGAGTGCGGCGGCCGCGGCATCGATGTTGGCGGAGGTAGGATTTGCGGCAGTGGCTTTTTCGATTTCGGAGACAAGCGCGGAGCCGACGACGGCGGCGTCGGCGAGGCCGCCTAGAACGGAGACGTGGCCGGGGAGCGAAATGCCGAAGCCCACGGCGATGGGAAGTTGCGTGACTTTACGGGCGCGTCGCAGAAGGGCCGGGAGATCATCCGGGAGTGCATCTTTCGCTCCAGTTACTCCGGTGCGCGAGATTAAATAGAGAAAGCCGGAGGAAACGGCCGCGATTTTGGCAAGACGGTCGTCGGTGGACGTGGGAGCGCCAAGGAAAATCGTGTCGAGATGATGCGCGACGAGAATTTGGCGATAGTCGTCCGATTCTTCGGGAGTGAGATCGGTGATGAGAACGCCGTCGGCGCCGGCTAATGCAGCGGCGTTTGCAAATTTTTCTAAGCCCATTTGCAAGACGGGATTGTAATAGCTGAACAGGACGATGGGAACTTCACTGGACTTACGGATTTCGCGGACTAGATCGATGATCTGGGCGAGCGTGGTGTGAGATTCGAGGGCGCGCTCGGAAGCGCGCTGGATTGTCGGACCGTCGGCGAGGGGATCGCTAAAGGGGATGCCAAGTTCGATGACGTCAGCGCCAGCCTCAGCCAGGGCGAGGACAAATTTGTGCGTGGCGTCAAGCGATGGATCG
Organism: Candidatus Acidiferrum sp.; assembly: GCA_035314345.1. GTDB lineage: Bacteria > Acidobacteriota > Terriglobia > Acidiferrales > UBA7541 > Acidiferrum. The sequence goes on along the minus strand of DATFZQ010000197.1, from coordinate 8,690 downwards.
CCAGCGGTGATATAGGCGATGATGCCGAGCTCGCCGGATTCGCGCAGTTTGGCGAATTTTTTGGAGATACGAGTCAAGTTGGAGGTTGCCGAGGCCATTGTTTTTGCAAGAAAGATTAGAGCAGGCGGGAATAGGTGTCCATGTCTTTGTCGCCGCGGCCGGAAAGGTTGAGAATGACGAGGTCGTCGGCGGTTAGGCGCGGCAGGCGTTCGATTAGGCCGGCAATAGCGTGGGCCGATTCGAGAGCGGGGATAATGCCTTCGGTGCGCGAGAGGAGACGCGCGGCTTCGAGGGCGGCCGAATCGGAGACGGCAGCGTATTCGGCGCGGCCTTCGTCGGCGAGCCAGGCGTGTTCGGGACCGATAGCGGGATAGTCGAGGCCGGCAGAAATGGAATGCGTTGTGGCAATCTGGCCGTCTTCGGTTTGCAAAATGTAAGTGTAAGTGCCTTGCAGAACGCCGGGGCGCGCGCCGGTGAAGCCTTGATGCGCCGCCAGGCGCGCAGCGTGTTCGCCAAGCTGGCCGCCGCGGCCGCCGGCTTCAATGCCGACCATTTTTACGGAAGTATCGCGCAAGAATTGATGGAAGAGGCCGATGGCGTTCGAACCGCCGCCAACACACGCGAAAAGATGCGTGGGAAGACGTTTCTCCGCGGCGAGAATTTGTTCGCGAGCTTCGCGGCCGATGACGGATTGAAAATCGCGGACCATCGTGGGGTAGGGATGCGCGCCGAGAACGGAGCCGAGAAGATAGTGCGTATTGCGCACATTGGTGACCCAATCGCGCATGGCCTCGTTGATGGCGTCTTTCAAAGTGCGGCTGCCGGAATCGACACCGACCACTTGCGCGCCGAGCATGCGCATGCGCGAGACATTGAGAGCCTGGCGCGCCATGTCTTCCGTTCCCATATAAACGACACATTCGAGGCCGAGATGCGCGGCGACAGTTGCGGACGCGACGCCGTGTTGCCCGGCGCCAGTTTCCGCGATGATGCGCGGCTTGCCCATTTTTACGGCGAGCAAGCCCTGCCCGATGGCGTTGTTGATTTTGTGCGCGCCGGTGTGAAGCAAATCCTCGCGCTTGAGATAAATACGCGGACCTCCGAGATGCGAGGTGAGGCGCGAAGCAAATTGCAGAGGCGTGGGGCGGCCCGCGAAATTCTTTAGCAGATCGGCGAATTCGGCTTGGAAGCGCGCATCAGTTTTCGCGGCTTCATAGGCCCGCTCGAGCTCGAAAAGCGGCACCATCAGCGTTTCGGGAACGTAGCGTCCGCCGTAGGGGCCGAAACGTCCAGGTGCGAATGTTGCGGAGTGAATCGTCGAGCTCATGGCGCAGGTTGTCCTGTTTCTGGCGCGTTCAGCTGCGCTTCGGTGCGGCGGACTTCGTCAATAAATTCCTTCACCCTGGCGTGATCTTTTTTGCCGGGCTTGGATTCGACGCCGCTGGCAACGTCAACTGCGTAAGGACGCACGGTGCGAATCGCGGCACCGACATTTTCGGGCGTGAGACCACCGGCTAGCATAATACGGTGGGCGGCGACGGCTCGCCGGGCAACGTTCCAATCCGCGTTGACGCCCGTGCCGCCAAATTGGCCGGCGCGAGAGCCATCGATCAAAAAAGCAAACGCGTCGTGATATTTGTCAAGCATCGAGAGCGGAAAATCCGCAGCCACGCGAAAGGCTTTGATGACGGGAACGGTGCGCGAAACCTCGGAGATGATGGAAGGGGTCTCGTCGCCGTGGAGTTGGGCGGCGTTGAAGCGGACAAACGCGTGGAGCGAATTGATTTCCGAAGGCTTGGCGTTCACGAAGAGACCGACTGCCTGTACACCCGAAGGAAGCTTCGCGCGCATGGTGGCGGCTTCGACGGTGGAAACGCGGCGAAGGCTCTTCTCGTAGAAATTAAAGCCGAGCATGTCGGCACCAGCATCGCAGGCGGCTTTGGCGTCCGGCCAATTGGTGATGCCGCAGATCTTGACGAGGATCATGGCTTGGTTAAACCGGCTGCGCGGACCGGCCTAGAAAAGTTCCCAGGGCGGCCGCCGGATCCGGCGAGAGCATGAGACTTTCGCCGATGAGAAAAGCGTCGAAACCGGCGCCTCGGAGTTTGGCGAGATCTTCGTGAGTGCGCAGGCCGGATTCGCTGACGGCGATGCAAGCATCGGGGATGCGTTCGATCAGCTCGAAGGAGGTCTCGACGCGGAGCTCCAGAGTTTTCAGATCGCGATTGTTGACGCCGATGATGCGGGCTTCGGCGGCGAGAGCGCGGTCGAGTTCAGCGGTGGTGTGAACCTCGACGAGGGGCTCCATGCCAATCTCGCGGCCGAGAGCGATGAGGTCGCGAAGAAGTTCATCGCCGAGAGCGGCAACAATCAGCAAAAAACTGTCCGCGTCATTGGCCCGCGTTTCCCAGACTTGCCACGTATCGAAAATGAAGTCTTTGCGAAAGACGGGGACCTTAACGGCATTGCGCGCGTCGCGGAGATTCTTCAGCGAGCCGCCGAAGAATTCGCCTTCGGTAAGCACCGAGAGCACAGCGGCGCCTGCCGCTTCCAAAGTCTGGGCCAACTCGACCGGATGGAAAGGCTCGCGCAGAATTCCTTTTGAGGGGGAGGCGGGCTTCAGCTCTGCGATAATATTCAGAGAGTCTTGTGTGAGCGCGGCGGGAAAATCGCGCAGCGGAGTTGCGGCGTTGACACCATAGCGCAGAGCCGCTTCCGGAAGAACGCGTTTGCGGTGGTCCACCTCAAGACGACGTGCCTGCAGGATGCGGTCGAGGACGGTGCCACTGTCAGCTTGGGCGCTCATGGTCATTGCTTTGTATGCTAGAGGCGGAAGGTAGTAGTGTCAATTGGGGAGCGGAAGAAGTCAAAAATGGAAGGCCGAGGGCTGAAAACCAAGAGAAAGTGGCCTGACTGAGGATCGCGGTCTACGGGAGAGGGAATGGGATACCGAGAAGAATATGGCTTGCTGCTGGAAGAGCTTGCGAGAGAGGCTGATGCGATCGCGATCCGATATTTCCGGGCAGACGAGATTCGCATAGACAGAAAGGACGATGGCTCAGCCGTGACGCAAGCAGACCGCGGCGTGGAAGAGATGGCACGGGCCAAAGTGGCCGGAAGTGGGTTGGTGATGGATGTTTTGGGCGAAGAGATGGGCGGCGAGAATGCGAAAGGGCCGTCCACGACGGGGCGGGCTCGATTGATCATTGATCCCATCGACGGTACGGAAGAGTTTTCGCGTGGGATTGCAACGTTTGGGACGCTGCTTGGAATCGAGCGCGATGGCGAGATTGTCGCGGGAATGGCGAGCGCCCCGGCGCTGGGCGCGCGCTGGTGGGCATATCGCGGCGAGGGGGCGTACCGGAATGGAAAAAGAATCCATGTTTCGAACGTTGAACGATTGAATGCCGGAATGGCGTTCACAGGCGGGACGGGGCAGAACAAAAATAAAGAGAAGGTCGAAAAGATGCGGCGACTCCTGGACGCGGCGCGGCATGGGCGTTCTCTCGGCGGATTCTGGCAGCACATGCTGGTAGCCGAAGGCGCGATAGAGGCGGCGCTGGATTTGCATTCGAAGGCGTGGGACTTGGCTCCGCTGGGATTGATTGTGGAAGAGGCAGGCGGCCGGGCGACGGACGTGAACGGAAAACGATCGATCTACAGCGGGAATATGGTGAGCACTAACGGGAAGATCCATGACGAGGTGCTCGCACTCTTGCAGTGGGCCGAGGGCCAGACAGAGTTATCCGGCGTTTTCGAGGAAACTGATTGCTGACAGTGGGCCACGTGGGGGCCATCGATGATCAAGATCAAGCGTGTTTATGAAAAACCGGCAAAAGAAGATGGATGGCGTGTGCTCGTGGATCGATTGTGGCCGCGGGGAATGAAAAAAGAGGCCGCGCACCTGGACGCGTGGATGAAGGATGTGGCGCCGAGCGATGCTTTGCGAAAATGGTTTGGGCATAAACCGGAAAAGTGGAGCGAATTCCAGAAGAAATACCGCCGTGAGCTAGCGAAAAAGAGAGAACTGGTCGCGGAACTGAAGAAAATGGCGAAGGAGCACGGAACGGTCACCTTGCTCTTTGGGGCGAAGGATGAGGAGCACAACGAAGCCGTGGTGCTGGCGAATGCCCTGAATGAAAAGTAAAGCAGGTTTTTCGGTGCGCCAGCCACGGAATCCTTCGACTTGGCAAATAGCTCTCCAAATTGGATGTTTCGTCCCAAGCACGGAATACCTAATCTTAGCTGCGGAAGAAAGGCCATGCATTGTTTTGCGAGGGGCTAAGCGAGGGAATTCTAATGGAAATTAAAGTACAAGCTGAAAAGGCCGAGAAGCTTAGGAAGCTGCATCATGGGCCCCGAGTCTTGGCGCTGCCAAATGCGTGGGACGTGGTCAGCGCGCGAATTCTGGAGGAAGTCGGCCATCCGGCGATTGCCACGAGCAGCGCGGCTGTAGCGTTTTCGCTCGGGTACCCCGATGGGCAGCGCATTTCCGGTCGCGAAATGTTGGATGCTGTTGCGAGGATTTCGCGGGCGGTGCGGGTTCCTGTCACTGCCGACCTTGAGTCTGGTTACGGTAAAACGCCAGAAGAGATTGCTGATTTCACGAAAGCAATGGTGGCGTCGGGAGCGGTGGGCCTCAATTTCGAGGACGTGACAGGCGATGACGAAAGCACGCATGTGGAGTTGGAGTTGCAGGTGAAGAAAATTCACGCGATTCGAGAGACGGCGGCGGCGATGGGCGTGCCAATCGTGATCAACGCGCGGACAGATGTTTATCTAATGCCGATTGGTCCGGAAGCCACACGATTTGAGAGGACCGTCGAGCGGTTGCGCGCCTACCGTAACGCGGGGGCGGATTGCTTGTTCGTGCCAGGCCTGTGCGATCGCGAAATCATTGCAAAACTGGTGAAGGCTCTCGACGCGCCGCTAAATATCCTGGCATCGCCGGGCTGCCCATCGCTCGACGAACTTGAAAAAATAGGAGTGGCTAGGGTAAGCGCCGGATCGTCGGCGATGCGAGCGGCGATGGGTGCGTTTCAACGAGTCGCGAAGGATTGGCTGGCGCACGGGTCCTATGATTCGCTCCATCAGGTGACTATACCCTACGCCGAACTGAATCAGATGATGGTGCGGCGGCTCTCCTGATACGTTTACTTCCTCTATGGCTGAGAAAAAACTACTTCTGAGCGTTCTCAACCAAGAAATCATTTCGTGTAGGAAGTGCCAGCGCCTGGTCGAATACCGCGAGAAAGTAGCGCGAGAAAAGCGACGGGCGTTTCGCGAGTGGACGTACTGGGGCAAACCTGTCCCGGGATTCGGCGATCCAAATGCGGCGTTGTTGATTCTAGGGCTAGCGCCTGCGGCCCACGGTGCTAATCGGACGGGGCGCGTATTTACGGGAGATCGCTCGGGAGAATTTCTTTACGCGGCGCTCTACAAAGCCGGCTTTGCCAATCAACCAATTTCGCTACGGCGCGACGACGGGCTGCGCCTCAAAAATACTTACATCGCGGCGACAATACGTTGCGCGCCCCCAGCAAACAAGCCTCTTCCATCGGAAATCATAAATTGCCGAAGCTACTTGGTTCGCGAGCTGGAAATCTTACAGCCCCGTGCGGTACTGGCCCTCGGAAAAATCGCGTGGGATGCGTACCTCGAAATTTTGAAGCAGCGCGGCCTCATTTCATCAAGAGCAGCATTCCACTTCGCGCACGGCGCTGAAACGGAGCTCCCGGGCGGAGGCCCACGGCTTTTCGGGGTGTACCACCCGAGCCAGCAAAACACCCAGACTGGGCGAGTGACGCCTGCCATGTACTCGCAAGTGTTGCGGCGGATTCGCCGGTTCCTCTCCAAATAAGCTTCCCAATGACCGCTTCTGCCGTGCCAATGCTTACCCCTGCACTGTCGGCGTTAGCAGGCAGTGCGGTGACGCAAATTCCTGACAGGCTTCCGATTCCCGGGCAATGTCTGGCCGGCATGACTTTCAACTGGCTGTTTTTTCAGCCACTTACTGGTGCAGTGGAAAATGGAAATGGCGAACAACATGCATTTTGGATTGGCAGATGTTAAAGCTTGGAGGCAATCATGCGGGCAATAAATTGGAGACGATACGCATCATCGGCGGCCGCGCTGACAGTGGCTCTAGGGTTCGGCATGGCATGCGCGGCACAGGAAACTTCGCGGGATCTAGTTCCGCAGCCGTCACAAGAAAGACCAATCGTTTCTGCCGACAAGGTCGGAGCGCCCGAGGACCAGGCGGCGAAAGCTGCGGACGGCAAGCGCCATGGATTGCCGCTCGAGACTTATGGCGTCGCGCCCGGTACAAAATTTCTGGTTTCGCTGGAAGATGATCTGGGCACCAAAGGCACTGCGGAAAGAGCAAAATTCAAAGTGAAAACGCTGGAACCGCTCGAAGCAGGCAGCGGGATTTACTTGCCATCCGGCGCGGAAATCGAGGGCCACGTGAGCCATGTGGAATCAGCGGGCACGACGGGGCGCGCGAGAATATGGCTGACCTTTGATGAAATTCACACCAAGTTCGGGCGTTTGCCTATCGTTGCAGAAGTCGTGAGCGTTCCCGGCGAGCATAGCGTGAAGAACAAGCCCGGCCAGGAAGGCTTGATCGAGGGAAGAAGCAGCACGCAGGAAGATGCAGCGCAAGCAGCAGCGGCAGGCGCGGCGCTCGGCGCGGTGAAAGGCGTCAAAGACAAGGACAAAAAGGAAGCCGCGGAGGGTGCGGCGTTGGGCGCAATCACAGCATATCTCGTAGAGTCAGGGCGAGGTCGCGAATTGGAACTGCCAAAGGGCGTTAAGCTGGAATTGGAATTGGAACGGGCGCTGTACTTGGTTAAAGAGTAGAGGCAGGCGGGCGCCGATGGTGAAAACCTAAGCGCGGGGTGACAGAAGGACAAAGCTGAAATTCGAGCTAGAACTAAATCATGGATTTGTCGACGCCGGGGATGAACCGGCGCAGCGCGGAGGCTGCGCCGGCTCTACGTTTTCCTATTGCGATCTTTCTTGAAGATTTGATGCCCTCCAGCTCCGGCGTGACAACAGCATAGGCTTGGCAAGCGTGGCGTGAGCTTGTTACAGTCGAGATGTCCAGCCTGCACCAGAATCTGCGAAAATAAGACGTTCCGCGTGGGAGAGGCGTGACTGCATGGGGGATGAGTCGAGAAGTGTGGTGCGCGCGATGGAGCCGCTCGAGCGCAAGGACCGCGTGCTGATTGTCGAGGACGAGGACAACGCGCGCAAAGGCTACGAACAGCTTTTGCAAAGATGGGGCTTCGATGTGCTTGGCGTGGCGACCGCGGAAGAGGCGCTGGCGAAATTCGTCAGCTATCAGCCCGATACATTAATCGCGGACGTCGAGCTGCCCGGAATGAATGGGCTGGACTTGCTCAAACAGCTCGGGCCTGAGTTGCTGGATGTTCCCGCCGTAATCATCACAGGAAAAGGAAGCGAAGAGCGCGCCGTGGCGGCCATCGAGTCCGGAGCGTTCTGGTACATCGAGAAGCCGCTCAAGGGCCCAGTGCTGAGAGCATTGCTTGACCGTGCTTTAAGCAAGGCACGCGACGCGCGCCAGCTCGTTGTGCTACAGCGCCAGTTGCGCGAAGCGGGGCGGCTCGGCGAACTGGTGGGCGCGTCAAAGCCGATGCAGGAAGTGATGCGCATCGTGGAAATGGCTGCGCCGAGTTCGGCATCCGTGCTGATCACCGGAGAGACCGGTTCTGGAAAAGAGATTGTCGCGCGGACCATCCACAAACTATCCCCGCGAGCGAACGGGCCTTTTGTGCCCATCAACTGCTCCGCAATTCCCGAATCACTGATGGAAAGCGAGATTTTCGGCCACGAACGCGGCGCGTTCACCGGTGCGGCCGAGCGCCGCATCGGCTGCTTCGAACTTGCTGATGCTGGCACGCTGCTGCTCGACGAAATCGGCGAGATGCCCGCTCCAACACAAGCGAAACTCCTGCGCGTCCTTGAAGACCGCAAAGTGCGCCGCCTGGGAAGCAAGAGCGAGACGCCCGTGGATGTGCGCGTCCTCGCAGCGACAAACAAAGATCCGGAAAAAGCCGTATCCAGCGGGGAGCTGCGGCAGGACCTGTATTTTCGGTTAAACGTCTTTCACATCAATCTGCCTCCCCTTCGCGAGCACAAAGATGATATTCCTCTCCTGGTGGAACACATTTTGCGCGACGTTAACGCCAAACACGGGAAGCACGTGCGAGGCATTGGCGCGGAAGTGCTGGATATTTTCATGAGCCACACGTGGCCCGGGAATATTCGAGAACTGCGAAACATTCTGGAGCGCGCGTCGATCATGTGCGAGAAAGAGCTGATCACGCGGGCCTGCCTGCCCGGAGAGTTTGGCAAAACGTCGCCGAAGAGCCCCGGTGACCTTTCGTCGATCAAGTTCCCGGTTGGGACAACGGTCGACGCGATGGAGCGCGAACTCATCTTGCAGACGCTGAACGCCACGGGAAACAACAAGACGCGCGCGGCCGAACTGCTGGCCATCAGCCTCAAAACGCTCCACAATAAGCTGAAAGAATACGGCGGCGAACGCGCCGAGGCAGAGTAGGAACCCGCGATGCAGCTACGGCTGCGAACAAAACTCACGCTGGTGATGACGGGACTCGTGCTGCTGGTGGTGGCAGCGGTGTGCACAGTGATCGTCGCGCAAC
>DATFZQ010000196.1:0-19143 GCA_035314345.1 Candidatus Acidiferrum sp. | reverse complement strand
CGGGATAATCCTGACCGCCGTCTGGAACCGCAGGATCTTCCTTCCACTGGAGGCTCGTAAAACTGCCGATCCAAGAAATGACTCGGCTGAACTGATCAGGCATCTGCCACGCCGCATTGAAGGAGCAAATCCCGCCCGACGAGAGGCCCGTGATCGCCCGGCTGTAAGCATCCTTGCGAATGTTGTATTTGGCTTCGACCTCCGCAAGCACTTCGCCATGCAGAAACCGCACATAGCGATCGCTCACGGTGTCATAGAGAGTGCTGCGCATGGAATCCTTAAGTGTTCGCTGCCACTCGTCCGAATATTTTTTCACCAAATTGTAGGTCGGCGTGCCGGGCGCGTTCTCGATGTCGCCCGGGTTGATGAATACGCAAATCATCACCGGAATTTTCTTCTGCGCAATCAAGTTGTCGATGACGTTGAGCGCTGGGTTGTTCCCATTCCGGTCGAGGTACCACTCGCCATCCTGAAACACCATAAGCGCGGCAGGCGTGTGCGAATCGTACTGTACAGGCACATAAACCCAATACTCGCTCTTCATTCCATCGTAGATTTTGCTTGTGTGAAAAAGCTTCGGCGAAAGCGTGCCCGCTGGAACTCCCGTTTGCTGATAGGACAAAGGACCAAACGCAGGCAAGTCCAGCCGGCCTCCGAACCTCGCCCCATTCATGAGGTAGTTGAAAGAATGGAGCCTACCTACAGGCTGGATGTGCGCGGCGGCGTACCAGAGATCGGAGCCGGATAAGTTCTTCATCTGTGGCCCGGAAGCCCCATCGATCACAAGCGCAGGTGAAGAAGCCGCTTCGATCGCAAAGAAAAAATCCGCCCCGCGCGCAACCCAAGCCGTTCCCGCTTTTAGTTCCTTGGCGTCGAGCGTGTTGGTGATCGCATCTTTCAGCGCAGGGCTATTCGATTTGGCAAGCTCAATGAGCTGTGTGGCCGTCGATTTTTCCGCTGCGAATGCTGGGCCGCCTAGCAATAGAAACAGAACGACAGCAAGCCCATACCCGTTTTGACGCCGCATAGAAAAGCACCTCTGGTTGAATTCTGCGAAATGTCAGTACGATAAGTCTGAAACAAATCGATATGGTACAGCCGAGCGCCTGATGAACGAAGCAGGAAGAGTTTGGCAGACGGTTTTCCGCGGTTCAGACGGTGACGATTCGATCGGGAGTTCTTGCGGCACGGTAGATAGCTTCGACCAGGGCGATGCTGCGTCGGCCCTGGATGCCGTCACAGGCACAAGCGCGTTTCTCTTGTATGGCAGCAAGAAAATCTTCGAGGACAGCCTGGTGGCCGCGAAAATCGCTTACAGCGGCGGACGAGGCGCTCTTGTTTTCATCCGGTATGGAGGATTCTTTGACGGCGGCTGAAGCATTGCGGAGGTCCGCGGCGATAATGCGATCGTGTTCAAGAATAACCGTGCCTGTGGTGCCGGAGATTTCGACGCGACGCGGATATCCCGGATAAGCAGCGGTCGTGGCGTGAAAAATACCCAAGGCGCCGCTGGCAAATTCAAGGATCGCGACCGCAGTGTCTTCGGCTTCGATCTTATGCAGAAGTGTTGCCGTGCGCGCTTGTACGCGAACGACATCACCAAGCAGCCAAAGCAGTAAATCGATGGTATGAACGCCTTGATTGATCAAAGCACCACCGCCATCAAGCGCGAGAGTGCCGCGCCAGCGTGAACTAGCGTAGTACTCGGGAGGGCGATACCACTTCACGCGAGCGTCTACGAATAGCGGCCTGCCGAGCAAGCCTTGGTCAATCCAGCTTTTCAGCTGCCGAATGTGCGGCTTCATGCGGTCCTGAAAAATGACGCCGAGCTGAACGCCCGATTGTTTTGCCGCTTCGATAAGCGCATCGGCGCGCAAGGTGCTGATCTCAATCGGTTTTTCCGTGAGGACGTGAAGTCCGTTCCTCGTAGCCGCGATGCCTTGCTCAGAGTGCACTCCGGAAGGACTGCCAATAATCACCAGCTCCATCGGGCGGTGTTTAAGGAAGGCGTGAATGTTTTGGTAGGCCATGCCACCGTGTTCCAGGCAAAGACGGGCGGTTTTGTCGGCGTTGGTCCCGCAGATCGCGGCGATTTCGACACCGGGAATGGCCCGCGCCGCGCGTGCATGAGTTTCCGTGATGTTGCCGCCGCCGATTAGGCCGATGTGGATGGTCATGCGTTTCAGTGGATGGTTCAGCGAATCAATGATACGCCGCGACGAAGTCCTTGTAAGCGGCTTCCGTGGCTTCAGGCGTTAAGATCGCCGACGAGATCAAAATGCGATAACGAAAAGTTGCGCTCGAATGCGGAGCCAGAGAAAAATTCAGCTCCTCCTTTCCATTGCTGAAGACTTTCTGGCCGAGCGGATTGGCGGCGAAGAGTCCGTAGCCGCGCGCGTGCCAATACGTAGGAAATCCTGGATTCTCCGGGTGATCGAGAATCGTGATCGTGACAGCTTCGTCGCCGACGAGACCGCTCAGATTGCACCAGCGCCCGCGTGTGCCCCAGGCAGCATCGCCTTCTTTGCCTTCGCTCGTAAGATAAGTCCCGTTGACCCCCGTGTTGTCCAACTTTGCCACGGTCGTGGCGCGGCCGCTGGCATCCGTGTAAACCTCGGGCTTATCCGATGGAATTTCCAGCGCGCGAATCACGCGTAGGCCCAGCATGCCGTCTTTTTCGTCCGGGAAAGAGACTTTGTCATCGAGTGCCCGCAAAGTGGTGATGCGGTCAACGCTGCGGAAGTCCGCCCCACCGCGAAACACGAAGTGCGTGTGTTCGTTCAACAAAACTTTCTTCTCGAACGTAATCCACTCCGTTTCAACATCCAGCTCGCCCTGCTGCGTACCGCTCTTTGCCGAGACGATTGAGCGCTGAACGATGGTCCCCATCTTCGGCGCATTCTCCGCTTTGATCGCGTCGGAATTATTCCAGAAATCCAGCCCATTGACGTTCTCGTAGTTGAACCAAAGCCCCGCATGATGCGGATGATCAACGCGTTCGCCGGGCCGCTGCTCGAGCGGATAGCCGCGCGTGACGATCGTGCCTTTAGCCGTGCGCAGCGGATAAAGCACAGGCTTTTTCAGCGAAGTCGGCCAGATATAGGACGTAAAAGGTTTTCCATCGATCGCGATGTCAACCCGGCGTGCTTCCTCGTTGACAACGACGGAGACGCGGTCGCGCGCAGCGGAAACCAAAGATGTCAGAAACATGGCCACGACGACGAGTATAAAAGATGCACCAGCAATAGGAATGCGCATGTTCAGATGCTCCCCCCAAGACAACTCGCTGCCAAATCATAAGCCAAGACCGGAAATTCGGCTGTTGAGACTTACTAAAGGAATCGTTTATCACGCTTACGTTGACTCGGATTCTCAGCAGTCATAAAACCTTGGCGGAGACTATCTCCGGTGGGCCACTTTCCGCGGATCAGACCAAAGAAACTTCCGCACTGGAACAAGGCCGCAAAAACTAGTAGCTTTCCCTTCACACCATGGACCAAGCAGCCACTCTTAATGAGCAGGTGCCGCCCTCGGTTTCTTCTCGGGCTGGCCATTTTCGCTGGGTTATCTGCGCCCTGCTTCTCTTGGGAACCACGAAGAACTACATGGACCGGCAAGTCCTGGGAGTTCTCAAAACCACGCTTCAGCATGACTTCGGCTGGACCGAAATCGATTACGGCAATCTGGTCTCCGCCTTCCAGATTGCGTATGCCATGGGAATGTTATTGATGGGTAGACTGATTGATCGGCTCGGCACGCGCCTGGGTTACGCACTGGCGATGGTTTTCTGGAGCCTCGCGTCCATGGGAACCGCGTTCGCAAATTCTCTCACCGGCTTCGCAATCTCCCGGTACGCTCTGGGATTTGGCGAAGCCGCCGTGTTTCCTGCCAGTATCAAAGCCGTGGCGGAGTGGTTTCCAAAGAGAGAACGAGCGCTGGCCACCGGCATTTTCAACGCCGGAACGAACGCCGGCGCTATCCTGGCGGCGCTTCTCGTCCCCTGGATCGTGGTGCACTGGGGCTGGAGAGCAGCATTTATCGCTATCGGCGCACTCGGCTTCGTTTGGCTTGCATTTTGGCTTTTGATTTATCGTAAGCCCAGCGAACATCCAAGAGTTTCCAAAGGGGAATTGCAATACATCTGCAGCGACCTGCCAACGCAGACCGGAAAAATCAGTTGGGCGCGCCTGATTCCGCTGCGGCAAACGTGGGCCTTCGTCGCCGGAAAATTCCTGACCGATCCCGTCTGGTGGTTTTATCTTTTCTGGGTACCTGGCTTCTTGCAAAGCAAACATGGTTTGCCCCTGACAGGACTTGGATTTCCGATACTGGTGATATATGTAATTTCGGACGTCGGAAGCGTCGGAGGCGGATGGCTTTCCTCCTCTCTGATCAAGCGTGGGTACAGCGTCAACGCCGCGCGCAAGACCGCCATGCTGATCTGTGCCATCGGCGTGATGCCGGTTGTCTTCGCCTACCGCGTAGAAAGCACGTGGTCCGCGGTTTTTCTAATCGGGCTGGCTGCGGCCTGCCATCAGGGATTTTCCGCCAATCTTTATACTCTATCTTCGGACATGTTTCCCGTTCAAGCAGTAGGCTCGGTGAACGGAATCGGCGGCATGGCTGGCGCAATCGGGGGCATCTTCGTCGCGTCCTTGGTCGGCCACGTACTTCAGTGGACGGGAAGCTACAGAGTTCCTTTCCTCATCGCCAGCGCGGCCTATTTACTGGCGCTCGCCGCTATTCATCTTCTGGCTCCCAGTCTGGCAGCTGCTAGAATCATCGAGAAGCCGCCAGCTTGAAGAATGAAATGATGAAGGGAAGAATGAGAGCATGCAATGCCAATGAAATGGCAAGCTGAGGTGAGCACATGGGTTTGACGATCAAACCGAAGAAAGATTGCCGCTGGGACATCGTCAGTTTGGGCGAAGTCATGCTCCGCTTCGATCCAGGCGACAGGCGCATCGCCACAGCGCGTTCCTTCGAAGTCTGCGAAGGCGGCGGCGAATACAATGTCGCGCGGGGATTGATGCGCTGCTTCGGCTTGGATGCCGCCGTCGTCACCGCGTTTGCCGATGATCCCGTCGGCCGCCTTCTTCAGGACTTTATCTATCAGGGCGGCGTGGACCAGTCGCTCATTCGCTGGATCGAACACGACGGTGTAGGCCAGGCCGCGCGCAACGGCCTCAATTTTACCGAACGCGGCTTCGGCGTGCGCGCAGCACTCGGAAGTTACGATCGCGGCCACACCGCTGTCTCTCAATTAAAGCCGGGCGACATCGATTGGGACGATATCTTTGGCAAGCACGGCGCGCGCTGGTTTCACACTGGCGGCATTTTCTGTGCGCTCTCCGCGACAACTCCGAAAGTCGCTCTCGAAGCGATGCGGTCTGCGAAACGCCACGGCACGACCGTTTCCTACGACCTGAATTACCGCGCTTCTCTCTGGAAATCCCACGGGGGAAAGAAAGCCGCACAGGAAGTAAACCGCCGCATCGCCCCTCAAGTGAATGTCATGCTCGGCAATGAAGAGGATTTTTCCGCGGCCCTCGGATTCGAAGTCCCCGGCATGGACGAGCATCACTCGACGTTCGAAGTCGAAGGTTTCAAACAGATGATCGCCACGGTTGTGAAGGAATATCCCTTCCAGGTTGTCGCCACCACGCTACGCAAGGCAAGAACCGCAACGCAAAATGATTGGGGCGCCGTCTGCTATTGCGATGGCAAGTTCTACCAGGCAAGAAACCGAGAGAATCTTGAAATCTTCGATCGTGTCGGAGGCGGCGATTCCTTCGCTTCCGGCCTGATTTATGGATTCCTGGCGGGACACGACCCGCAATGGGCTGTCGAGTGCGGTGCCGCGCATGGTGCGCTTGCCATGACCACCCCGGGAGACACTTCCATGGCCACCCTCCAGGAAGTCACCCAAGTGATGAAAGGAGTCGGAGCCCGCATCGCGCGCTGAAGAATCGTCCGACAAAAGGTGACCGCCCATGGATAAACAAAGAGTTCGCGAACGCATCATCGAAATTGGAATCGTCCCGGTCGTTCGTGCCTCGTCCTCCGCGGAAGCCTGCCTCGCTGCGGAAGCTGTTTGTCAGGGTGGCATTCCCATCGTCGAAATCACGATGACCGTCCCTGGCGCTCTGGACGTCATCCGAGAGTTGGTCAAGAACTGCGGCTCCGATGTTCTTATCGGCGCCGGTACGGTCTTGAATGCGCAGGCAGCACAAAATTGCCTCGACGCAGGCGCGCAGTTCCTCGTCAGTCCGGGCCTCAACCTTCAAACAGTCGATCTGGCGGTGAGGGAAAGAAAGCTCATCATGGCCGGCGCCTTGACTCCCACGGAAGTCATGGCCGCATGGGATGCCGGTGCCGACTTCATTAAGGTTTTTCCGTGTGGCCAGATGGGGGGCGCGAGATATGTCAGGGCGCTGAAAGGTCCGTTCCCGCAAATTCCATTCATTCCAACAGGCGGCGTCAATCTAAACACCGCTGCCGAATTTCTCGAAGCGGGCTGCGTTGCGCTGGGCATTGGCGGAGAATTAGTGCAAGCCGACGCCCTGAAAGCAAAGAAGCCGGAAATCATCTCGGAAAACGCCAGGAAATTTCTGGCGATCGTAAAACACACGCGAGCACAAATGGCAACATCACGCGTTGCCGCCAAAAGCACTCCCTGACCCAGGTTTGTTTTGAAAGGATTGGATAAAACTTCTTTTACCGCGGCTGTCCTTCGCGCTCGGGCTGAAGCTCAAACAAAATTTCGTGCCGCTCACGTCTCGAAGCAGCCGCCGTGCCCAGCGCCTGATGCGCGGCCCCCAAAAGCGGCGCGTCCTCATTCAAGACCACGGAAATCGGAATCTTGGACAGTACCGAACTCAGCCGCCCCTTGTCCGCGAACGACCGGCAAAAGCTGCTCTGCCCCAATTTCGAAAGTATTTTCAAAACGATTCCGCCCGCAAAGTATACGCCGCCATACGCAAGAACACGCAGTGCCAGATTTC
This sequence comes from Candidatus Acidiferrum sp., assembly GCA_035314345.1. Classification (GTDB taxonomy): domain Bacteria; phylum Acidobacteriota; class Terriglobia; order Acidiferrales; family UBA7541; genus Acidiferrum. The sequence continues at coordinate 12,139 of DATFZQ010000196.1, read as the reverse complement.
CGGCCTCGGCGCCAAACGCGTCGATCCACCAATCCAGCACTTCGACACACACCGGGCACGTCCCCGCCAGTGCGTTCTGCGTAATCTCGCTGGCCGAAGCGCTTTCCGCGTCGCCAAACGTCGGATGAACCACGGCAGGGTCAAGAAACTCATGCAGCTTCCGGAAACCCCGGCCCGAGAATATTTCTTCGCAGGAAACCCGGGGAAGTCGTTCCTTCAGAAAGTGCAGCAGCTGAATTTCGCGCTCCGTTCGCGGCGCAAAGTCAGCCGCGCCGCCCTCTGACGGAGAAGCGCGATGTTGGCTGCCGTCCCAAATAATCATGGCCTCGCCGAGCCCGGTCCCCGCCGCAATCAAAGCCTGGTTTCCGTTGATCTGCGGAGTGCCCGCATTCAAGACTAGAAAATCTTGCTGCGTCAGGTGAACCAGTCCATACGCTGTGGCCACCAGATCGTTGATCAAAGCTAGCTGTTCGATATCGAGATTAAGATTGTGTGCCAGCGCGGAAGCCGTAAGCTCCCACGGAATATTGTTCGCCACCAGGCGGCCGTCCACGACCGCTCCGGCGACACCGAAGCCCGCGGCGGCAATCTTGCCCCGGGGAATAGTGCCCGTCTCCGCCGCGCATTCACAGAAAAACCGTTCGATCAACTTCTCGAGGCTGGTAAATTCATTCGTGGCATAGCGGCGCTTAAAAATAAGCAGTAAGGAAGAGCCGTGCTCTTCAAACACGGCCAAATTGCATTTGGTGCCGCCAATGTCTCCGGCGAGAATCACTTCGTCCCTCGCGCAGCCACCAAATCCTAAGAGTGCCGGCTGGGTGGCCGTTAGGTAAAACTCAGTTTTTACTTAACTTAATTGGTAGCAGCCTATCACACCGCCTCATGCCCCTGCATCACCCGAAATTTCGTTTCACCGGAATCGCCGTATCACTAGGTTGTGCCGGTCGGACCGGTAGAATCCCAAAACGTACAAAACTGCTTTTCCGTTGGTGGAAAAAATCACCTGCCGGATTCGCAACACCGGCTCGCGCCTCGGCACATCCAAAAGATCCGCCGTACGCGGATCCGACGCGGTCGCGTCCACTTCTTCGTCCGAATATCCGATTTCCACTTTGTAATCGCGTTCTAGAATGCCGAAGAGCGATTCTCTCTGTAGCGGAGCAGAAAGCAATCCAGGAAACTGCGCCGCCGAAAGGTAGCAGGTTTCCAGAGCAAAGGGCTCTCCCGCCGCATGCCGCAAACGCTCCAACTTAATCACACCGCTCTTCGGCGAAAGCGAAAGTCGTGCATTCGCTTCCTGCTCGTCATCAATAATCTTTGCGAACAGCACTTTCGAAACCGCCGTCATGCTCCGGCTGGCCATCTGTTCCGTGTAACTCATCAGCTTGTTGAAATGAATTTTCGGCGCTGAGACAAACGTGCCGATCCCCCGCCGCCGCTCCACCACGCCTTCCCGCTCCAGCGAGGCCAGCGCGTGCCGCGCGGTCATCAGACTTACCGAATGAATCTTCGCCAAGTCGCGCTCCGATGGCACAGCATCCCCCGTGCGCAAGTCTCCAGCGTCAATCCGCTTCCGAAGACTGCCTTGGATTCTCTGATAAGCAGGCAACCCATTGCTTCGACTCTTAGCAGGCATTCTCGCTCCCGGCATTTACAGACAGCCTATAACGAATTGGCGCGTTCCCGCAGCCTCTTGAATTTGAAGAAAAACAGCAACCCTTGTCCTCCGTTGGATTTCCGTATTCACGCTTCGCCCCGATTTGCCCATTTCCAACCCCATCGCGAGCGCGGAGGTCGTGCACCGACCAGCCCGGCGGAGCGTTGGCCGCGCTGCTGCCGGCGGTGCCTCAGTGATATAGAGCGCAAGCCTCCTCTGCTATACATCACCCCTCTCCGGTGCTATACGTCCTCACATCCACAATCCTTATAAATCATTACTTTTCGCTTGACAAGCCTAAAATCGTGCTATATAGCTATCCACCATTCGGCCATATAGCGGTGCAGGGGTGCTCGTTGCTATGCAGAACATTTTGAAAGTGGAGGAGAGGTGGAACGGCTGTCGGGGGCCTCGCCTCGGAGGAATTAACATGAAAAAACTGCAGTCTTTGGGGCTGATACTTTTGTATGTGACGCTCCTCGCGCTACTGTGCGGCGCGAATGCGGCTTGGGCTCAGGATGTCACCGCAACAATTACTGGAACCATCACCGATCCAAGCGGCGCGCCTATCGTCGGCGCCACCGTGACCGCCCACGATACGGATCGTGGCACAAACTGGTCATCCGTCACCAATCAGGACGGCATCTACAACATAATTCGTATCCCCGTCGGAACCTACGATCTCAAAGTGGAAACGAAAGGCTTCGAGACCGCCGTTCATGCGCCTTTCACTCTGGTCCTCAACCAGACCGCGCGCATTGACGTGGTCATGAAGGTTGGCTCTGTCACCGCCACGGTGGAAGTCACCGGCGAAACTCCGTTGTTGCAGACAGAGAGCGCCGCAGTCAGCAGCATCGTCGACGCTCATACCATCACGAATTTGCCCCTCGCCGCCCGCAATTACGTTCAGTTATCGTTGCTTTCTCCCGGCGCCACCACCGTTAACCCTGAGAGCCTCTCGCAGCCCCAGCTAATGACCGGTTCCGGCCGCCCAGACATCAACGGCAATCGCGAGCAGGCCGTTGGGTTCCTCCTCGATGGCATCGTCAATCAGGAAGCCAAAAACAACGAAGTCGCCTACACGCCCAACGTGGACGCGATCGAGGAGTTCAACATCGTCACCCAGAACCCCGGCGCGGATTTTGGCAATTACGCCGGTGGCGTCATTAGCGTCGGCATTAAGTCCGGCACGAATTCTTACCACGGCGATGCTTTTGAATTTCTCCGCAATAATTACATGAATTCCAATTCCAAGACCGCGGCCTGGGCGACCGGTACACCCACGCCCACACCCACACTCCGCTACAATATGTTCGGCGGCACCTTCGGCGGTCCGATCATCAAGGACAAATTATTTTTCTTTGGCGACTACCAAGGCATGCGCATTCCCTCGAGTTCTACCCAACAGGCTCAGCTCTTCACGCAGAGCGAGCGCAGCGGAGACTTTGGTCAGCTCTGCACGCAATTGCCGGCCAAAGGCGGCCCGGGCGCGTTCAACGCCTCTGGCATTTGCAGCAATCCTGCCGGGCAGCTCGTGGATCCCAATAACCACAACGCCCCGATTCCTTTCAACAAAATGTCCAACTCCACTCTCACGGAGAGTACTTTTGCTTCGAATTTATTTGCCGACACCAAGAACTATCCTCTGCCAACCTCCGACCTCGCCTATGGCAACAATTATTCCTTCACGGCCGGCAACCACTTCAATAGCGATCAGGGCGACCTCCGGATTGACTACAAGCCTGAGGACAAGGACAGCATCTTCGGACGCTATTCCAAATTCGACACGAGTCAGGGTGTTTTCACCGGCCTCCCCTTCTCCAATGTCGGCGCAGCGGAAGGCACCGACGAGCCTGGCTGGAGCGGCTCGATCAACTGGACCCACACTCTCACTCCCACGATCCTCAACGAGGTCCGCGTTGGCACAAACGTCTTCCGGTTTAACCAGGATCAAACGCCCACGACGGGGCTTGGCAACATCAGCGAACAACTAGGGATCGCCGGGGCGAACGCCCAGGCTCCCGGGTTAGTTCAAATCAGCATTCCAACGGGGGCGGGCGCAAACGCAAACCTGGGACTCATCAACTTGTGGCAGATCTTCCGCGACACCGAGATTCAAGTCGAAGATAACGTGATCATCTCGCACGGTCGTCACACCTTTAAGACCGGCTTCCAATTCATTCGCGAACGCAACAACTATGTCTATCCCGGCAATGAAGGAGTCTTAGGCAACATCGCCATCAACTCCTTAACGGGTGTAAACGGGGCCAGCCTCATTCTGCCAAACGCTCCTGGTGCCTGCGGTGGTGGCTGCGAAACCGGAGTTGCCGACTTCTGGGCCGGAATTACCGCCTCTGGTGGTCAACGCGACAGCGGTTCGGCCACTCTTGAACAACTCCGGGGCAGCATTTTTGCCGGCTATTTCCAGGACGACTGGAAACTGAAACCAACCATCACGCTGAACCTCGGCATTCGTTTCGAAGACCACACGCCGCAGTACGAAGTAAACAACCGCGTCGTCAACTTCGGCCTGCAATCCGGCAACATCGAAACCGTGGTCCCCGGCGCAACCGGTTACAGCGATCGAGCCCTGTACAACAACTACACGGGCCTCGGCGATTGGAACCCTCGCTTGGGCATCGCCTGGTCCCCGCGTTTCATGCACGGCAAAACCGTGGTCCGCGCGGCCTACGGCACTTCCTCCTATATCGAAGGAGGCGGAAGCAACGAAGAGCTCTCGCTCAATCTTCCTTACGGAAACTTTGAATCCACGTATCCCAACGGGATAGGCTCACTCGGACAGCCTTGGCAAAGTGCTCCGCCTTGTCCCGCACCGCAATTTAGCTGTTACGCTGGCAGCAGAATTCGCATCTTTGACCAGAACTTCCGCCCTGCTCTAATCCAGCAATGGAATTTCACCATCGAGCAGCAGTTCAGCAACAACCTCACCTTCCAGATCGGCTATGTCGGTCAGAAGGGAAGTCACCTGCTGAATTTTGAAGACGTCGCACAGCGCGAAGGCCTAAACGCTGCGGGAACGCCCGCCCTCGCCGGACAGCCAATTGTTGCCGAGGCTGCGGGACCCTTCCTCGGTGGCCTTGGCGGCCCCTGCACATTTAATCCCAAGGGCTCCGTTTTCGGAACCCCCACCGCCGGCAGTGTTACTTACGCGGGAACGTGGAACTGTGGAACTCCCGGTTCTCTCTATAACGCCGACTCTGGTGGCAACGGCTTCAGTGCGTTCGGCGCCTTGGCGGGAGCAAACATGTCGAACTCCAACCAGCGCTACGACGGACTCCAGGCCGTTTTGAAGGAGCGCGGCTTCCATGGCCTCGACGGTCAGCTTGCCTACACGTACTCCAAGTGCCTCAGCAACTCGCCCGGATACTTCGGCACCGGTTGGGGCAGCACCGCAGCGCAGAGCTCCGGCGGCCAGCCAGGATGGGAGAACATCTACGAACCGAACGCTGACTGGGGACCGTGCTACTACGACGACACCCACGTCTTCACCGGCTACTACTCATACCAATTGCCATTCGGCAAGGGCAAACAGTTCGGCAGTGACGCCAACAAGGTTGTCAACGCTTTGATCGGCAACTGGCAAATCAGCGGCATCCTGACGATGCACAGCGGATTTGCTCTCACTCTGAATGACTTCGGAGGCTGGAGCGCTTACGGCGACCACTCCGGCACCAACTCCATTGAGCCCTACACACTGTCCGCCCTGCCGAATTGCAACGGGCCCATCAGCATCGAAAACAAATTCGTGCCCTTCAGCGCCGGTGTACCCGCGCACATCCAGTGGTTTGCCACTAACAACATTTCGGCCATACCCAACGCAAACGTGCTGACAACGTATACGAACACAGGCACCGTAGCGAATCCAGTTGCTGGTGCACCTGTTGGCGCCATCGCTACCGGTGGCGGTTCCTTCGGAACTTGTTCTGTTGGCAACATTCGCGGTCCCTGGACCAAAACTCTAGACGCCAGCCTGCAAAAGGAATTCAGCCTCGGCGAGCGCAGAACTCTGCAGCTTCGGCTGGACGCCTTCAACGCTTTCAACACACCTATCTGGACCTTCAGCGGCGGACCCGCCGGTGGCTCGTTTGATTCGAGCAGCGCATCGCTCGGACAAATCACCGGCTCACAAGGCGCACGACAGCTCCAAATCGCTCTGAAGTTCCTATTCTAGTTTTCACCTCAACACCCCATGGGATGGCAGGCGCTTCGGCGCCTGCCGTTCCTTTTCTGGGCTGCTTTGTCTGGCGAGAGTTGGATGTACAATCGAATCATGAATCGATTCTTTCATCTTTGCGCGAGCTCTACGGTTTCGTTCCTCTTCTTTTCTCCCGCGAATGCTCAGGCGCCTACCAAGGCTCCTGCTCCCGCAGCTCAGCAGCAGAATCCACAGCACGCCATGTCTCTCGCGGAATCCGGCCACTGCGCCGAAGCGCTTCCATTACTGAAAAAATCCATCCATCAAGTAACTGATCGCGAACTCAAAAAGCGCATCGGCCTCCTCGGCTTGAATTGCGCCATGACCCACAATGCCCCGTACGATTCTCTTGATTTCCTCATTGTCCTCAATCGCGACTTCCCCCGCGATCCTGATGTTCTCTACGCCGCCGCCCACGCTTTCTCCGATCTCTCTCTTCGTGCTTCCCAGGACCTCGTTCGTGAAGCCCCTTTTTCCTATCAGGTCCATGAGCTCAACGCTGAAGCTCTCGAAACCCAGGGCCGGTGGCAAGAAGCTGCCGCCGAATACCAGAAAATCATCGATATCGATCCCACGCTGCGAGGCATCCATGGCCGCCTGGGTCGCGTTCTTCTATCCGCCCCGCAACCGACTCCCGAGGCTGTAGCAAAAGCGAAGAAGGCCTTCGAAGATGAGCTGGAAATCGATCCAAACAACGCCACTGCGGAGTATGTCTTGGGTGAACTCGCAAAAGGCGACGGCGATTTGTCCGCCGCTATCGCCCACTATTCTCGCGCCACAAAAATCGACGCTGGTTTTGCGGAAGCCTATCTTGGGCTGGGTTCCGCGCTCGTCGAGCGCAAGCAGTTTGCCGAGGCCATCCTTCCACTCCAAACCTACGAAAAAATGGCCCCCGATAGCCCCACCGGACACTATCAATTAGCGCTCGCCTACAACGGCGTGGGACGCAAAGAAGACGCCAATCGCGAAGCCGCCCTCCAGCGCGACACCGCCAAGTCTCTCGAACAGCTCAAGCGCCGCGTCGCAGAGGGCCTCGAGCATCAAAAGCCTCCGCAGTGAAAACCGCTTTCCTCATCTTTCCTTCCGTCGCCGGACTTTTCCTCTCGGTTTCCGTACTCTTCTTCCTGGCGTCCTCTTTCGCAAGTCGCGCGCAATCTCCGCAATCGAGCAGCATCTCCCTCGCCACGGAAATGCGCGTTCGCGGACCGGGCTGGTGGCCCACAAAAGGCACGCCCGCTCACACGGAATACACGGGGCCTGACGCCTGCATGGAGTGCCACGAACTGAAAGCCGATACCCAGCAGTCCACAGCCATGCTTCACGCTGCAGTCCGCGCGCCAGACTCCAAGAGCCTTCGCGAGCACGGCAACTTGCCGTTTCAAACCGGCCCTTACACCTATCAACTCCTCACCACCCCCGAAAAAAGCTCTCTCACTGTCAGCAACGCAACCTCTTCTTTTTCCGTCGATCTGCTCTGGGCGCTTGGCTCCGGCCACATGGGCCAAACTTTCCTCTACCAGCAAAACGCCAAGTTCTTTGAAAGCCACGTCAGTTTCTACAACGCCACGCAATCTCTCGACATCACTCCGGGCCAATCCCATTCCGTCCCCGCAACTCTCGAAGACGCCGCGGGTCGCGCCATCCCTCCCAACGAAGCTCGCCTCTGCCTCGGCTGCCACACCACAGCCTCCACCACCAATAATCAATTCGATCCCAAAGCCGCGTATCTGGGTGTCACCTGCGAAGCCTGCCACGGCCCTGGCGCCCAGCACGTCGCCGCTGCCAGAGCCAAAACCGAAAAGCGCGGCTCCGGATTGACGTTCAATCCCGCCCAGCTCGCCCGGGTGGATTCCGTGGATTTTTGCGGCGCCTGCCACCGCACCTGGCAAGACGTCGTCTCCGGTCAAATGGTCGGCGCCGGCACCTTCAACGTGCGCTTCGCTCCCTACCGTCTCGAAAACAGCCGATGCTGGGCCGAAGGCGACGCGCGCATCACCTGCATGGCCTGCCACGATCCGCACAAACCTCTCTCACACGACGTCGCCTCCTACGATCAAAATTGTCTCGCCTGCCACGCGTCAAGCACCGCCGAGAAAAAATCCGCAAATCATCCCGGCGCCGCCTGCCCCGTCGCTACAAAGAATTGCGTCACCTGCCACATGCCCAAAGTCGAGCCGCCCAATCTCCATTCCACCTTCACCGATCACTGGATCCGCATCGCGCATCCCAACTCCGCCTATCCCGAATAACCCCATGCGCCACGACCTCCATCTTCGCCGCGATTTTCTCCGCTACTTGGCGGGCTCCGCTGCAGCCGCCACTCTTCCCACAATTCTTCAAGCAAAGGCCGCTCCCGACCAACCTTTTCCTTTCTCCGAAATTCTCCCCTCCGCTTCCGGCATAAATTTCGTCCACACCAGCGGCAAGTCCCCTCAAAAATTTCTCCCCGAATCCACCGGCCCCGGCGGCGCCTTCCTCGACTACGACAACGACGGCTGGATGGACATCTATCTCGTCAACAGCGGCCCTTGCGATTTCTGGACTCCGCCCACTCCGCTCCGCAACGCTCTCTACCGCAACAATCGCGACGGCAGCTTCACTGACGTCACCGAAAAAGCTGGCGTCCCCGGCGGCGGCTACGGCATGGGCGTCGCCGTTGGCGACTACAACGCCGACGGCTTCCCGGATCTCTACGTCACGCAATATGGCCGCAGCATCCTCTATCGCAACAACGGCGACGGAACCTTCACCGACGTCACCGAAAAAGCCGGCGTCGCCGCTCCCGGCTGGGCCTCCAGCGCCGTCTGGTTCGACTACGACAACGACGGCCGCCTCGATCTCTTCGTCTGCCGCTTCGTCGATTTCACCAAGCTCACCCACCACGTCTGCAACGCCCCCAACATCCCCGCGCTCGCCGGCATCAACGAATATTGCTACCCGCGCATCTTCAACCCCATGCCCAGCTGGCTCTTCCACAACAACGGCGACGGCACCTTCACCGACGTCAGCCAGAAAATGGGCATCGCCGATAATCCCGGCAAATCCTGGGGCGTCGTCGCCACCGACATCAACAACGACGGCTTCCTCGATCTCTTCGTCGCCAACGACACCACCGCCAATTTCCTTTTCGCCAATCGCAAAGGAAAAAAATTCGAAGAAATCGGCTTCACCGCCGGCGTCGCCTATGGACCCGGCGGCAAAGCCCGCTCCGGCATGGGTGTCGATTCCGCGGATTTCAATCAGGATGGCTGGCTGGATCTTTTCGTCACAAACCTGGACCATGAGTTCTATGGCCTCTACCAAAACAAACACGACGAATCCTTCGAAGACAAAGCCGGCCCCACCGGCGTCGCCCGTGCCACGCAAATGATGAGCGGCTGGGGCGCCAAATTTTTCGACTTCGACAACGACGGCCTTCTCGACCTCTTCGTAGCCAACGGCCATCCCGACGACGTCATCGACAAAATAAATCCCGGCGTAACCTACAGCGAGCCCCTCCTGCTATTCCAAAACAGCCCAACAGGCCTAAAAAACATCAGTCCAGAGAGCGGCCCCGTCTTCACTCGCCAACTCAACGCCCGCGGCCTAGCCATCGGTGATTTTGATAACGACGGCGCGGTCGATGTTCTGATCGCCGTAAACGACGGCCCACCAGTCCTGCTCCGCAACAATGCCGGAACAAAAAATCACTGGCTAGGCCTAACTCTAATCGGCAAAAAATCCAATCCCGACGCCATCGGCGCCCACATCTCCTATCAAGCTGGCGATTTAAAGCAAACCCGTTTCAAAGTAGGCGGCGGCAGCTATCTCTCCTCCCACGACCCGCGCATCGTCCTAGGCCTCGCCAAACACGAAAAACTCGACTTCCTCGAAATCAAATGGCCCCAACCCAGCGCCCAAGTCCAACGCTTCACCGATCTCCCCATCAACCGCTACATCACCCTCACCGAAGGCGATCCACGGTGGCGCTAACCGCACCAGTGGTTTAGTCCCCGATTTCCGCGTTTATCAAGTATCCGACGGCAAGAGGATTCAAGCGCGGTTTGGACGATTGCTCGGAAATCCGACCTGCACTGAATGAATTTGTATTCATTCATTATCGCTTTTGAGGAATCCCAATCGGAAGGTTGTAACTGAACGTGAAGCGAAGCGCGATGAAGGGCTGAGAAAACTTTTCAGGTAGATGGCTAAACGGAGCCGCTTCCCGAATGGCTTGTAAGCTGGCCGCATCAAGATCACTCTTTTTTGAGCTTGATGTCATTTTCAGAGAATCTTTAGGGACAGTTCCATCCTGCAGAACGTGGAACTCTACCTGGCTTACTCCCTTTTCTCCTTTCTCAACGGAAGGCGGCATGTTGGCAAACCAACTCTTCTTGACGGAGACGTACACGTCTTGAAGATACCGATCAAAATAAACGCCCTCATCGTCGGTGAGCAATTGCAGTCCGCACGCAGCTTTCGCAACTGGAGCGGAACCACTGGACTGCGGCACATCTTTACTTCGCAAAGCGGCTGTTTCGATTGCTTGGAACGGTGCTGTAGTCAAGAGAGCTAGCACTACCAGGCGGCTTATGTTCGTAAGAACCATGTATTTACCTCTCGGTTAAGTCTCGTATTCCCGTAGCAGGGGGCTACGGCCTAAGTTCAAGAAAGTAAAAATATGATTGAAGTTGCTGCACCCCTAAGGATATTACTGTCGGTCAACCTCTTACCCCGGCCAAGCTCGCAGTGACAAATCAACAACCCCCTGCAACTCCTCGCGCGAAGCCCCGCCCGCCGATTGCACCGACATCCCATGCATCACCGCCATAACGTACCGCGCCAAATCCCCAGGATCAGCCGCGGCAGGCAAATCCCCCTCAACCTTCGCGCGTTCAAATCGCTCTCGTAGCGCCGCCTCTCCCGTAGCCCGCCGCGCAATCAACTCTTTCCGTATGGGATCCGCTTCATCTCCGCAAGCCAGCGCCCCCTGCACCATCAAGCATCCCTTCGGATTCCCCGGGCACGAAAGCAAATCCGCCGTCCCCACCATCAACCGCTCCGCCACCGCTCGCGCCGTCGGCTCCTTCAGCGCCTCAGCAGTGTAGTTCGTCATTCGCTCCGAATACCGGTCCAGCGCCTTTCGAAACAATGCTTCCTTATTCCCAAACGTGGCATAAATGCTCGGCCGATTAATTCCCATCGCCGCCGTCAAATCCGAAAGCGCCGTTCCTTCATACCCCTTCTCCCAAAACACCCGCAGCGCTGCCTCGAGCGCCTTCTCCGGATCGAAGCCCAATGGTCGTCCTTGGCGCGCCACACGTAACCGAGCGCTTGAACGGGCCATCGCGAGACCGCCTGCCCGCCTGGGAATCCGGAGGGCCCCCCGCCTTTTTTTCTTTGTATCCTTTCTCATACTCCGGCATCCTATCATACGTTTCATAACGACTGGTACAAAAATAACTGTTACCAGCGCAGTCGTCTCGCACGTTTAGTACCAAACGGTACGGAAATCGTACCTGAAAGGGAGTCTCACATGTCCAAACTTAAAGATCAAGTAGCCGTAGTAACCGGCGCCTCCAAAGGCATCGGAGCAGGCATCGCCAAAGCGCTAGCCGCCGAAGGCGCCTCCGTAGTTGTCAACTATTCCTCCAGCAAAGCCGGCGCGGACAAAGTCGTCGCCGACATCGTCAAAAAAGGCGGGAAAGCCATCGCCGTTCAGGCCGACGTCTCCAAACAAGCCGACATCACCCGCCTCTTCGCCGAAACCAAGAAAGCCTACGGCCGCCTCGACATTCTCGTGAACAACGCCGGCGTCTACGTCTTCGCCCCGCTCGAGGGCCTCACGGAAGAATTCTTCCACAACCAATTCGACCTCAACGTGCTAGGCCTTCTCCTAACCACCCGCGAATCTCTCAAATTTTTCGGCGACAACGGCGGCAGCATCATCAACATTGGCTCCATCGCCAGCACACTGGCTCCTCCCAACGCCTCCGTCTACGTAGCCACCAAAGCCGCCGTCGACGGCATCACCCGCTCCCTCGCCAAGGAACTCGGCGCCCGCAAGATCCGCGTCAATTCCATCAACCCCGGCATGATCGAAACCGAAGGCGTCCACACCGCAGGCTTTGCCGAGAGCGATTTCCGCAAGTGGATCGAGTCCACAGCCCCGCTAGGCCGCATCGGCCAAACGGACGACATCTCCCCCACCGCGGTCTATCTCGCCTCTTCCGATTCCAAATACATGACCGGCGAAACGCTCCAAGTAGGTGGCGGAGTAAGATAAT
>DATFZQ010000195.1:0-11438 GCA_035314345.1 Candidatus Acidiferrum sp. | reverse complement strand
CCAAGCAGTTCACCCCAGCCATGGCGGCGCTCGGGAAACAACTTTACGAAGTGAAGTACCAATGCCAGTCATGCCACACCATCGGCGGCACGGGCGGCTATGTTGGCCCCAATTTGAATAACGCTGGCGGCTGGCTGACGCCCGCGTGGGTCGAGGCTTGGCTCAAAAATCCCCAGTCTCTTATTCCGGATACGATCGAGCCGCGGCGAAGCTTTACAGAGGATGAAGTGAAGGCGCTGACAGCGTACTTGATGACTTTGCGGCAAAGCATCAAGCCGCAAAAGACCGCGAAGCTCGCGCCATCCGAAGCTACAGCCCAAGGAGCCAGCCGATGAGACGCTATTTTCGCACCAACGCCTTGCTCTTAACGATTCTCGCCAGCGTCTCTGGATGCGGCAAGCGTGCCGAAACGGTGAAAGCCCATCCGCTTCTTAGAGCGTACGACACAGAAGCCGATTGGAGCGACGCGCAGCACATCATTCCGCTAAGTTACCAGCAAGCGCAAGGAAAACGCATTTTCTACCAACAGTGCGTCTGGTGCCACGCTGACGCCACTCCTGCAGGCCCCTCGAACCGCTCCAACCTGACGCCCGCCCCTCCTTTGCTGAATGACGGTGCCACGCTAAACCCAGAAAGCGACGAATTCATGCAGAACATCATCACCTTGGGCGGCAGCGCGATGGGCAAGTCCGCGATGATGCCTCCTTACGGACGTATGCTTGCGCCAGACGAGATCCGCTCCGTCATAGCATTCACGCGCGCGATCGCGCAGCCCCCTTATCAGCAACCCGGCCGTCACGGCTCGCAATACTCTGCCAAATAGTGAGGTACACTCGTTAGATCCATGGGACGCCGGCGTGATTTCCACTCTTGTCATAATTGGCTCCTCCTCATCATGGGATTAGCTATCAGTTTTTCCGAGTCACGCGCATCGGCGCAGGTAAGCCCGTCCGAAATCCTCAATCCTGACCTGAAGGCTCTCGAACAGTCTTACTTCCAGCAATTGAAGACCATTAACCAGTCTATTGCCAAAATAAAATTCCCTTTTCCCCTCTATCTGAGCCGCTATGTCGGGCTCGACCCAGCAAAGCAAGCAGAGGCCGATTCGCGCGGTTTGGAATTCGTCCGTTTTCAAGATCGTGCCATTCTGAAAGTGACTGGAAATTACAATGCGGCCTACGACACTGCCCGCCTTAACCGGAATGAGCGCGCTGCTGCCACATTTCGTACTGTGGTTCTTCCAGTATTGGCACAGGTGACTGCCGTTCTACCACAGGACGTGCAGTGTGATGGCATTGGTTTTGAAATTTCTCATCATATCCACACCCGGGATCCTGGCTATGACTATGAAGGAAAGGAAATCCTCGTTGTGGTGTTAGACCGCGATGATGCCTGGGCACTTTCCCGCGCGTCCACCGATCTCGCACGCCAGGAAATCGTCAACCGTTCAAAGGTTTATGTCAGTGGAACAGAGTTCGGCCTCTCGCTTACAGAGCACGACCCGCTCAACGTTCAAGCGCTGCCTCGATCCGTCCCTGCTAAACCGGATGCCACATCTACGACACGTTCTTCGATTGAGGCGGGTCGCTCTTCCCTCCTCAGAGCAAATCGTTCGCTCCCACCTTCCGCACTCCCTGAAGTGACGGCGCCGGTGGAAACCGGTTCCGCAAATGGCAATTCCGTTTTGCTTTCACCCAAAGTTGCGGAAGCAAAGACTGTCGATCCCCAACCCGCCCCTCCTCCGCCTACACAGGCTGATGCAGATCGTCTGGGCGATAAATATCAAACGCAGCTGGCCGCCTTCGCCAAAGAGGGGGCGACGAAATTTCATTTTGTGGATTACGCTCCGCCCACCTTCGTAGTATTCCACGATCAGATGGCGCTCCAGATGACTCTGCGAAATTCCATCCAATTCGGCATGGTGAAAGGCTCCATCTACAAGCGCGCCGCGCAGAGTTTTGACCTGTTCCTCGCGCCTCAGCTCAAAGATTTATCCGACCGGATTTCCCCCAATCTGGAGTTCCAGCTCTACGATTTTTCCGTTCTGAACAAGCTGTCTCCCGGCCCGAAGGGTACCTCAGAGGCCATTGAATTCATCTGCCCGAGGACAGCTCTCAAACAATTTGTAAACGCCGAGATTACGAACCAACAACTCCTCGATCAGAGTATCATCCTCGTCAACGGAGTGCGTATCGCCTTGAACCTCCAACTGGTGGAATAGCCCGGTTTGAGTCAGTTGTCCTGATTCTGGGCTTGCTTTCCAACCTGGATCGTGACTTGCAAGTAGTCTAGCGAACCCTGCGCAAAAGTATCGCTTATCGGCTGGCCAGCCAACTACACGTCACGACAACTTGCACCGGGTGGTATATTATTGCTCGCGAATAAGCCATGGAGCAGAAAAAATGCGTGCGACTCGCCCACTTTTTTTCATAATTTTGGCAGCGCTTTGCCCGCTTGTCCTTGCGGCGCAAGCTTCGCATCCTTTGTTGCAGCGGCCGACGTTCAACGGCAATCTGATTATCTTCTCTTACGCCGGTGATTTGTGGACCGTAGACCGCGCCGGCGGCCACGCTTCTCGCCTGACAACAGGGACGGGCATCGAGACCGACCCGGTTTTCTCGCCCGATGGCAGCATGGTGGCTTTCACCGGCGAATACGATGGCAATACGGATGTCTTTGTTGTCCCGGCGGGCGGCGGAGTCCCGAAGCGCCTTACGTATCATCCGGCAGCCGATTCAGCCGTGGGGTGGACGCCGGACGGAAAGTACGTAATCTTCCGATCGAACCGCGAAAGCGGAAGCCCGCGGTATACGAAACTGTTCAAGGTTTCGATGAATGGCGGGCTGGCCACGGCACTGCCCTTGCCGATGGCCTTCTTCGGCAGGTTTTCAGCGGACGGAAAATATTTTGCCTACTCGCCCGTAGGTGGCGCATCGACCTTCAATTATTCCAACTATGTTGCGTGGAGAAACTATCGCGGCGGACTGGCAAGCTCGGTATGGATTGCCGACATGGCGACGCTGGACGTGGTGAAGGTCCCGCGTGAAAAATCAAATGACTTCAATCCAGTTTGGGTAGACAAGCAGGTCTATTTTCTTTCCGACCGCAATGGAGCGGTATCGCTGTTTCGGTTTGACCCGGCGACAAAATCCGTGACGCAAGCGGTGAAGAATGATGGAGCGGATATTCGCTCGGCCAGCGCGGGGCCGGGTGGCATCGTCTACGACCGGTTTGGCGAGCTCTTTCTGTACGACACGGCGAGCGGCCAGACGCACCAGATCAACGTGGACCTAAGCGCGGACTTGCCTGAGGTGCGACCGCGTATTTCGCCAACAGATCGCGATATCCAGAGCCACGGTATCTCGCCCACCGGAGTGCGCGCCGTCTTTGAGGCGCACGGCGACATTCTCACCGTCCCCGCAAAAGAAAGCACTACGCGGGATATCACAGGCACGCCCGGTGTGATGGAGCGCGAACCAGCGTGGTCGCCGGACGGGCAGAGCATTGCGTATTTCTCCGACCAGTCGGGCCAGTACGCCCTGCACATCAGCGGCCAGACCGGCGCGGGAGAAGTGAAGAAGTTTCCGCTGGCGAACGACGCGACCTATTATTTCCGGCCGACGTGGTCGCCGGATTCGAAGCTGATCGCCTTCCACGACAACCAGATGGAGGTCTGGCTGCTGGATACGGTCACGGGCAAGGCCGCGGCCATCGACAAGGCCGTTGTCAATGATGGAGACTACGACGCATCCTGGTCGCCGGACTCAAAGTGGCTCGCGTACACACAGACAATCTCGAACCGGTTCCATGCGCTGTTCGTGTACTCCGTCGCGTCGGCGAAGAGCTGGCAGATCACCGACGGCATGAGCGATGTTCGCTTCCCTGCGTTTGACCGCGGCGGGAAGTATCTTTACTTCACGGAAAGCACGAATTACGGCACGTCCACGAGCGGGCTGGACATGAGCAGCGACGCTTTTAACGTGACTCGCAGCGTGTACGGGCTCGCCCTGGCGGCGGATACGGCTTCTCCTGTTGCGCCGCTGAATGAAGACGAGAAGAAACCCGACGCAAGGGACAAGAAGGACTCCGGCGACGAGCGCGCCGATAAAGACAAATCCGATACTGCCAAGAAACCGGATGATGCCGGCGCGCAGGAAAAAACAGAAAAGCCTGAGAAGGTGAAGCCGGTGAAGATCGATCTCGAGCATCTCGAGGATCGCGCCGTCGCGCTGCCGCTGCCTCCCAGCAGCTATACAGGCCTGGCGGCGGGCAAGGAAGGCGCGCTTTATTTGCTTGAGGGTGGAGGAAGATTCCAGGTAGGCGGAGGCCAGACGCTGATTCGCTTCGAGCTGAAGACGAAGAAATCCGAGAAGCTCGCCGAACACGTCGCGGGATTTGATCTTTCCTTCGACGGGAACAAGATGCTGCTGGAAATGGGACGAAGCGAGGGTGGAGGCCCGCAAGCGGCGGGCGGTCCCGCACCGTTATTTGTGATCGTTCCGGCCGACGCGCCTGTCAAGCCCGGCGAAGGCAAACTAGACTTGTCCAAAATGGAAGTCCGCGTGGACCCGCGCGCCGAATGGCGGCAGATGTTTCACGAGATATGGCAAATCGAGCGCAGCTTCTTTTACGATCCGCACTATCACGGCGTGGACACCGTTAGAGAAGAAGCCAAGTACAAGCCCTATCTGGACGAGGTTGGCGCCCGCAGCGATCTGAATTATCTATTCCAGGAAATGCTGGGCGACTTTTCGATCGGCCATCTGCGCGGCTCTGGAGGAACGATTCCGCACCCGAATCGCGTGCCAGGCGGCCTCCTGGGCGCCGACTACGAGATCGTAAACGGGAAGTACAGGATAAAGTTGATCTACACGGGCGAGCATTGGAATCCGCAGGCGCATGCGCCGTTAGCGGAGCCGGGAGTGAAAGTGGCGGAAGGAGATTTCATCCTCGCCGTCGGTGGCCAGGACCTGAGCGGCTCGGACGACATTCAACGATTGCTCGAGGGCACGGCGGGAACGCAGGTGGTGCTGAAGATCGCCGCGGACATAAACGGCAAAGATGCGCGCGATGTTACGGTGACGCCGATCGCCGATGATCTCGGTTTGCGCAACATCGCGTGGATCGAGGCCAACCGCCGCAAAGTGCAGGAACTAAGCCGCGGAAGGCTGGCCTACGTGTATCTGCCGGACACGGCGCTGGGCGGCCTGACGAACTTCAACCGCTACTACTTCGCGCAGCTCGACAAGCAGGGAGCCGTTATCGACGAGCGCTTCAACAGCGGCGGACAGGCGGCGGACTACATCATCGAGGCGATGAAGCGCACACTGATGAGCTGGTGGGCTCCGCGCTACGGAGCGATTTACCGGACTCCGCAGGCCTCGATCCTGGGGCCAAAAGTGATGATCATCAACGAATTCGCCGGTTCTGGCGGCGACGCGATGCCGTGGTACTTCCGCGAAGCGCAACTGGGCCCGTTGGTCGGCAAACGCACGTGGGGCGGACTGGTCGGAATTGGCGGCATCCCCGCGCTGATGGACGGCGGCCAGGTCACATCACCCAGCTTTGGATTCTTCAATCCCGAGGGACAATGGGATGTGGAGAACCATGGCGTGCCGCCAGATTACGAAGTGGACATGGAACCGAAGCCAGTCAGCGAAGGGCACGATCCGCAGCTGGAAAAAGCTGTGAGTCTGGCGCTGGAGGAACTTGCGAAACACCCTGTGCCGGAACCGCACAAGCCGGAATATCCAAACTACAACCGACACGGCGTGCAATAATTCAAGGCCAAGTAACGCGCGACGGAAGGCCGGCACCCTGACTCGGCTTCGAATTGACAATCGCCAGCAACAGCCGCGGAACAAAGTCTCCGTTGAACCGGCGGGCGCTCTCGGCGTCTGGCGGCACAATTACGCCGAGAAGCGCCGACTACTCGTCCAGAATGGTCGGTCTCTACAAGCAGAGAAAGGCGATGTCCGGGTTGCTACGCGTACGCATAGAGCAACTAGACTCACCCCAGCGCCCGGGCGAACCTGCCAGAACCCTGCTTCTAAAGCACGATAGGCACGCTTCTGAGATGCCAGCTATGCGCCCACATGTACACCATCAGTAAGCTAGTTATGACGCCGTCATCTCTGGTGTGCCCACGGCCATGAAGCAGCAGAACGATCGCGAGAATTACCGGTTGGAACCTTGAGTGAGCTTCCTAGCGAGCCGGAAGCAGCGAATGGTCAAGCACCCAGTTTGCCACCTGGGTTCCCTTCGCCTGACCGTCGTCGCACGCAGATCGGAAGTGAATGCCAGCAAAAACTCGGGCATCCCTCACTTCGTCAAGCGCCTCCGAAAAGCCCTTGAAAGAGCGCGTCACGCCGATTAGGAGGTCGTTGTCCACGGTGAAATGCTTCGTTTCGCCAAAGAAGCTAGCAAGCACCACCGCCGCTGCGCCGCTGACCGTCGAGTGTCCCGACGGGTATTCCGGATGATTTGGCGTCGCGAAGAGCGGCATCCACGACGGATCCGGAATTGTGGCGGGATTTCCGTCAGTGTCGGCCAGCGGGATCGCCGTGACTGGCCGCCAGGAAACGTAATGATATTTCGCTTCCCAGCACGCGATGCCGGCGTCCGCCATAGCAAGATCGAGCAGCGCCAGAACCCGCGCATTCTCCAACAGCGAATTGGGACGCTCACCCCAGTGGCCGGAATCGTCGTCCTCGTCGCGATCTCCCCGTTCGATGAGCAAGTCCGCAACATGGTTCCATAGGTAGGTCACTGTACTGGCATTCCAGAACCAGGCGTAAATGGTCTGATCCGCGGTCCGGATCGAGCTCGAAATGCTGCCCATCAGCTTGGTTTCATTGAAGTCGGCCGTATACCGGGCGCTCGTCAAGGCTGGAGGACCATCGGGACGGAACTGCGACGGCGCACTAATCGACCAGGGCGTCATGTACGCGAACTGAGGAGCGGCGCCCGGCAAAAATGCGGGCGGCGTGGGGCGCCATTCTCCAACCGCTGTCCCACCCAAGAACGGAGCGGGTGCTGGCGTGAAGCCGTCGGTGGCGCGCCAGGACAGGATGCCGTTCGCGGCAGTTTGGCCCCAGGCAATTCCGCTAGCGATGCCCGCACTGGTTTTATGCGGGTCGTTCGCGATGGCCGTCAGAGACACAGCGAGCCGCGCGTCGAACGTACTCTTTTGAGCGGGATACAGAGCTACCAAGGCCGTATATGCCGCTTCCACGATCGCGGCACGCCGCGACGCGCCGGCAGCGGCCCCGGGCGACACGTGTACTGGCGCGTATTTTCGGTCAACGCCGTTGACAGCGTCGAATACAGAGGCCTGTACGATCGCGGCGACGCGAGTCATCACTATCGGTGAGGTGCCACCAACCGTCCCCGCGCGCAGCATGTGTTGATTCCAATCAGTGACGTCATCGGCTCGCGCGATTGATGACACTACTACAAACATTGCTAAGCCCGGTACCAGCAAACTCAATCTTTTCAGTGGTCGCATTTCTTGTCTCCTCTCTCAATAAAGTGTCGAACGATAGGACCAGAAGGGTCGCAACGATCAGACGCAAACGTCGTGTTTTGTGTCATTCGTTGCATGACTGGCTCCTCGGCTATTTCGTCGATCGTGGACTTGCCCGAGCCCGCCGACATTGGCGCGAAGTGGTTTGAGGCGCAATGGTGGGGGTATAGTCTGTACCTGTTTTGGTTCTGATCGCTCAGCTCATTGAATTCAAGAGAGTTACGGGAAACTCTCATTTGGACCGGCACATATTCCTTCGACCCTAAGCATTTGGTGATAGACCCTGCAGTAAAGTCGGGCCCCACTCCCAAGCGCTGGTACGTGCAGCAAGCGGCGATGGTTGGTGGGATGGCCGTCGTTCCCACCTTCCCTCCATTGAATTTGCATAGGGCCCGCGTCCGCCGCAAACCAGGGGCGGCTTCGTTCTAACGGCTCTATCGAACGCGCGCAGAGCACCGTGCTCGCCTTAACTCATAATCCACATGGATGGTAACGGCGTTTACCACCTAAGCGATGAAGGTACGTTCAATCACCCAACGAGTGGCAGTTTGATTTTCGGAAAGTCCTGGAGCAATGAGAAACAACCCGAGCAAGAAAAAGACCGAGAGGCAACTTTGCCTCCCGGCCTTGTTTTATCGCACGCTCTGCAGATTCTGTTGCGAATGAGTGGAGGTGCTATTATTTCGTTTTATCTTTTTCTTTTTCCTTTTCCTTATTCTTGTTCTTGTCGTTGTGAATTTCCTTGCTCGTCTTGTTCTGCTCTTTATTCACCTGTTTCTTTTCCGCGGCAGTCAGCTTGCCGCCGTTGGCCGCGCGATCATCCTTAACTTGCTGATTGATGTGTGCTTCTTGGTTTTCCACCTTGGCCGTCTGGCCAGGCGTCATTTTGCCGCTGGCGACGCCCTTGGCGATCCGCTCCTGCTGATTGTGCGCGCGTTCTCCGACTCTGCTCATTGCAGGATTCGCGGGCCGCCCGTGGTTCGCTGAAGCGAAATTAGACTTGTCCAGGCTGGCCGTGTGTTCGTGGGACATCTGTTCGGACGTCGGTTGGACGTGCGGTTCAGCCGCGGCCGCGCGTTCCTCAGCCGTTGCTACCGCGACCGTTCCACCTGGGCCGGTGAAGCTCGCGCGGACGCCCACGCTGGCGTTGACGACGACCGTCTTGTCGACGAAGGTGTTGTGGATCACCGTGGTGTTAACATTGAGCACTGCGGTGTTATACGCGAAGTGTCCGCCACGCCATTCGCCACCGACGAATCCTACTCCGCCATAACCGAATCCGTAATTTACGCCGCCGTAGAAGCCGATGTGCGGTCCCCAGTAGCCGGCATGAAATCCATAAACACCACCTTCAAAGCCCCAGTACCCCGGAGTCCACAGCAAACCGGCGCTCGGCGGAGCCACCCAGACGCCAGGCACCCAGTAGTAGTCACTCGCGCCATAAGCCCAATAGCCTGGCGTCCAGAGATGGCCCTCGGTCGGGCATGGAGGTTGTACGTAAACGGGAATTGCCGGGGGTGCCACATGGATGGAGATCCCCACCGCGATTTGCGCAAAAGCAGAAGACGCCATGCACGCGAGCCCTAACGGCATGCAGAGAGCAAGAAGAAGTACTCGAATCAGCGTTCGCTTAGCCATTGCAAATTCCTCCCTTAATCAACTTTGTCGAGCCCCAGTTTTCACTCTTTAGAAACTCATCGGAAATTCAAAGTCGCTCGCCTCTTCCGCTTCTAACACCGGAATCCCCAAAAGGGTTCGAGCTGTTTGGAGCAACAATTAGGTTTGGGTAACTCCCGATACGCCAATTATACGGTCGAGGAAAAAGGTGGGAATCCCAGCCGCAAAAGTACTCCCCGAATCGGTTAATACTATTCTAAGATTCTCATGACAAGAGATTTACCAAAGCTGCAGCAAACACCCCCCCGCCATAGAATCTGCCCTTTTGAACACCACGGCCCTGAAACCTTTGGGAAGCGCCTGGATGGCCAGGCTTCCAGAAATTTGTCTGATTGCTCTCGAGGTTGTTTCCAATTCTCCGGTAAGCGGATCGGGAGTCAGCTCACCGACAAGCACTTAGCGAGTACATCGGGATCATTACACCGTGGGTGATAGCGCGGGCAACCGCAGCCTTTTCCGGGCGATCGAAGAACTCGAGGGGCTTCAAGCCGCACGGAAAGCCGTCCAGGGCACGGCCGCATCATCGGATCAAGAAAACGCTGACACGGCTGTCAAGAATCTTCCTGAGGAATAAGAAGCGGCTGCCCGGCGGGGAGGCATCAGGCCGGATGATGCGGAATCGAGTGCATCCGCCCGAAAAATAGTCTTTGCAAAACGAATCCACGGACGGTGGCGCGGCCAAGAACGAGCTTTTGAGGGAGTCCGGGTGCTACATTAGGATCGGACCAAAAAAGGTGGGCAGGTCCCCGAGGTAGTGACGTTGCGCCCATGAGCTGGAGCTTCATAAGCGTTTTTCGGCATCCAGGATATGCCAACCGGTGCGATCCGCGCCTTCTTTGCCCCAGGCGGGGACTCGATCCTGATGGGCAGCGGCCGTGTTGAAAAATGAGGGTCCCCGCGTGAACGGACATCGCGCCATTGCGCTGCTCGGGCGCCGCGACGAACCGACCGATGCCGTCGAAGAGTACTGCCGGTATTTGGGAGAGGCGCTACGTGCACACGATTTTGAATTGGAGTTGGTGCGGGTGGCCTGGCTCGAAGATGGCTGGCCTCGGGCGATGCGCGAGCTGGAGCGTCAAGCAGGTGCTTGGCGCGGGTGCTGGGTGCTGGTGCAATACACGGCGCTTGCGTGGTCGGAGCGCGGCTTTCCTTTGAGGTTTCTGCGGGTGCCGCGGATTCTACGGCAAGCGGGTGCACAAGTGGCGATGGTCTACCACGACGTGCTGCCCTACCACGGTAACCGGACGATTGACAAGCTGCGGCGGCGAGCGCAGACCCATGCGATGGGCGAGGCGCTGCGGTCTTGCGATCTCGGCATCTTCCCTGTGGCGATCAGCAAGATTCCATGGATCGGAAAAAAGCACACGCGAGCCATTTTCATTCCCGTGGGGGCAAATCTGCCGGAACCAGAAACGGCTTGGACACTCCAGCGTGGCGAAGCGAATAGGCTGCCGACGATTGGCGTTTTTGGAGTTACGGGCGGGCAAGGCGGTATCTGGGAAATCGCGAGCATCTCCGAGGCGTTGCAAATTGTGGCAGAGCGCTTGGGGAAGCTGCGATTCATTGTGATGGGACGGCATTCGGACACGGCGGAGAAAGCGCTAAAGAATTTGATGGACAAGCTGCCGATTGAGGTCTCGGCGCTAGGAGTCTTGCCCGGAGAGGAGATCGTGCGTCATATGGCGTCTTGTGACGTTTTGCTGTTTGTGCGCGGAGGGATTTCTTCGCGGCGCGGCAGCGCCATCGCGGGAATTGCATGCGGGCTCCCGGTGGTGGCCTTGGAAGGTCCGGAAACAGCTTCGCCGATCACCGAGGCGGGAGTCGTTTTCGCTGACCCCAAGCGCCAACGCGGTTTCGGAGAGGCGCTGCTGAAAGTGCTTTCCGATGCCGAGTATCGCGCCGCGCTTGCGAAACGCAGCCAGCGCGCGCAAGAGAAACATTTTTCGTGGAAGGCGATTGCCGCGCAGTATGCGGAGGAGTTGGGTCCGCGAAGGCAAACGTGAGCCAGGACTGCCGGCTCGAAGGCTGGCCCCGGCCGCGTGGGGCCTCAACGGGACAAGGCATCGATTAAACTCTCCTTCTTTTTTTCGGCGAGGGCGGCCAAAGGATTGAGCGAAGAGCTGTAGCCCGCGATGGCCACTGCCGCGAGGAACGCGAAGACTTCCGCAGGAAGCCACTTATCGCCAGTCCAGCGGCTCATGAACAGGATGGGCGCGCTGATGCCGCCCAAAAGAAT